>JAISVA010000016.1 GCA_031271815.1 Prevotellaceae bacterium
GATCTAAAAAGTCGGCGAATTACACAAATTATTTAACTTGCAAAATCGCAAATTGCAGATATTCAAAATATTAATTTCGTGCTGATTTGTGTAATTCGTGGATAAATATCTTTTGTGACGCCCCATACAATCTCGTTTGGTCGGGACTCATAAATCCCGCAGGGATGACATTATACAGAAGTTACCTAAAAAAAGTTTTTTAGGACGCAAATCAGTACAAATTTTATTTGATTAAAAATCAATATATTAAAACTCCCATTGACATTTTTATTCGCATATTTTGTGTCATTTGCATTCTTTTGAGACAATCTCTTTATTTTTTCACTGCCGTCTTTTTTGTTTTCTCTTTTTTTGCCTCCGCCGTCTTCGCTGCTGCTTTCTTTTTTGCAGGCTTTCCTTCCTGAGACCGGATGAGCGTCATTGTATCTTCGAGTGTCAGAGCTTTCGGATCTTTGTCCTTCGGAATTTTATAGTTGGAGCCTTTGTATGCAATATACGGACCATATCGCCCGTTCGAAATCTCTAATTCAGGCTCTTCTGTAAAGGTTTTGATGATCCGGTTCTTTTCTTTCAGCCGTTTTTCCTCGATTAATTCGATAGCGCGCGATTCAGTAACGGTCATTGGATCGTCCTCTTTTTTCAAGGAGACGAATTGGCTGTCATGACGAATGTATGCGCCGAAACGACCAATACCAACGACTAACTTTTTACCCTCATATTCGCCGATTTCACGCGGTAATTTAAATAAATCCATTACTTCGTCGAACGTGATGGTTTCGATGCTCTGATCTTTATGCAGAGAGGCGAAACGCGGCTTTTCCTCGTCTTCAGCCGTACCGATTTGCGCCACCGGTCCGAAACGACCGATTTTTACAAATACCGGTTTACCGCTTTCCGGGTCAACACCCACTTGCCGTTCACCCACTTTGCGTTCCGAATGTTGCAGCGTATCTTCTACCTGCGGATGAAATTCAGTATAAAAAGTATCAAGCGTATCCGTCCATTTTACTTTTCCTTCGGCAATTTCGTCAAACTCTTTCTCAACATCCGCAGTAAAATTGTAATCCAAAATATTCGGGAAATGCAGGATTAAAAAGTCGTTTACAACCATTCCTATGTCGGTAGGGAAAAGTTTTGCTTTTTCCGTTCCGGTGATCTCCGTCTTGATTTCATCGGTAAAATTACCGTTTTCGAGTTTTAAAACATTGTATGAACGGCTTACTCCCTCGCGATCGCCTTTTTCGACGTACCCGCGATTTTGAATGGTAGAAATAGTCGGCGCGTAAGTAGAAGGGCGACCAATGCCCAGCTCTTCCAACTTGCGTACAAGACTTGCCTCTGCATAACGCGGCGGACGTTGAGTAAAACGTTCGGTTGCTGTGATGCTTTCAGGGCTTTCCAACCTATCATTCACTTTCAACGGCGGTAACAGAGAGGCGTTTTCCTGTTCGCCCTCATCATCGGTCGATTCTAAATATACTTTGAGGAAACCATCGAATTTAAGAATTTCACCTTCGGCAATGAATTTCAGCTTCTCATCGGAAATATTAATCGTAATGGTAGTACGTTCAAGTTCGGCATCAGCCATTTGCGAGGCGATAGTGCGCTTCCAGATCAACTCATAAAGGCGACTTTCCTGCGATGTACCTTCAACCTTGTGGTTATTCATATATGTCGGACGAATGGCTTCATGCGCCTCTTGCGCCCCTTTCGATTTAGTATGGTAATGACGTGTTTGCAAATAACGTTCGCCAGCCGTATTCAGGATTTCCTGACGTGCGGTATCGAGTGCGAGTTCCGACAGGTTGACCGAGTCGGTACGCATATAGGTAATCTTTCCCGATTCGTACAATTTTTGAGCAATCATCATCGTTTGCGAAACCGAATATCCCAATTTTCGCGATGCCTCCTGTTGCAACGTGGAGGTAGTAAACGGGGCTGCCGGCGATTTTTTAAACGGTTTTGTCACTACGTTCTCCACCGTGAATGTTGCATTTTTACATCTTTGCAAAAATGCTTCTGCCTCTGCTTTGGTTTTGAGGCGGCTTTGCAATTCGGCGTTTAGTTCTACTTTCTTTCCGTCTTTATCCTCTACGGTAAAAACGGCAATCACACGGTAGGCTGCTTCCGGTGCGAATTTTTGGATTTCTCGCTCTCTGTCCACAATCAGTCGGACAGCTACCGACTGTACACGTCCGGCAGAAAGCGATGGTTTTACTTTTTTCCACAGGATAGGCGAAAGTTCAAAGCCTACGATACGGTCTAAGATGCGTCGTGCCTGTTGGGCATTCACGAGGTCAATATCTATCTTCCTCGGATTTTCGATCGCATTCAGAATAGCGTCTTTGGTAATTTCGTGAAAAACAATGCGACGGGTATTTTCCTTATTAAGTCCTAACACTTCGGACAAGTGCCATGCAATTGCCTCTCCCTCACGGTCACCATCGGATGCCAGCCAAACCGTTTCCGATTTCTTAGCCTCTTTTTTTAATTCACTGACGGTTTTTACCTTATCTGCCGGAATTTCGTAATCCGGTGTAAAATTATTTTCAATATCTATGCCGCAATCTTTCTTTTTCAAATCCCGGATATGTCCGAAACTCGAAAGTACGGTGTAATCTTTTCCCAAAAATTTCTCAATCGTTTTCGCTTTCGCGGGAGACTCTACTATAACTAAATTTTTCTGCATAAATATTGTTTTTACATATCGTAATTACCAAAATGGCTGCAAAGTAACAAAATATAGTTTGTAAACTCCAAATTTTTAGGAGATTAATTTAAAAAAAATTGATAAACTACAACTTGGTTTTTAATTCTAAACGCTTATTTATAAATAATATATCAGCACGTTTGGAAATAATCCTGTTTTTGCATGCCCAAATAATCGAATATTTGAACAAGTAAATGAATAAAATAGTCAGATATCTATTCTGTTACATAACGAACGTAAAACGTAACTGATCTGAAGTAATTACTGTGTAAATTTACGAAACGATCATTAAAATAAAAATGGTATGTTATATTGAAATGATTTTGTATTTGTCTCGAACCATGATTTTTCAAGATGAAGATTGCCATGATGTAAATCACAGAAAGCAAAAATCCTGATAATCCATTGCATCCTGTAAAAATGCCGTATCAAGACTATAACAAAAAACGCTCATCATGATCCTTTTATT
>JAISVA010000020.1 GCA_031271815.1 Prevotellaceae bacterium
GATCTAAAAAGTCGGCGAATTACACAAATTATTTAACTTGCAAAATCGCAAATTGCAGATATTCAAAATATTAATTTCGTGCTGATTTGTGTAATTCGTGGATAAATATCTTTTGTGACAGCCTCTTGTATTTTATGTGACTTTTTGTCTTTACCACATAATTCCGAATAAAAATTTAAACAAGCAAAAAGGTATGTTTTACAATTACTGGAAAAAATTAACCGTTATGTTCATCTTTTGTGCGTCTGTTTTAACCGTGAGCGCGCAAACACCCAAAAACATTATTTTTATGATTGGCGATGGAATGGGACTTGCGCAATTATATGCTGCAATGACGGCAAACGGCGGACAGTTAAACATCGAGCAATGTACATACACCGGTTTTTCCAAGACCTACTCGGCAAACCACTACATCACCGATTCGGCAGCAGGTGGAACAGCTTTGGCTTGCGGAGTAAAAACGAAAAACGGCATGATAGGAATGTCGCCCGACACAGTGGCAGTGCCTTCCCTCGTGGTATTTGCGGCAGAAAAGAAGAAATCGACCGGTGTGGTAGCTGTTTGTTCGGTTACGCACGCTACGCCGGCTTCTTTTGTGGCGCACCAGGATAATCGAAACAAGGATGAGGCTATAGCATCGGATTTTCTGAAATCGCCGATAGATGTGTTTATCGGCGGCGGATTGAAATTTTTTCAAGACCGGTCGGACAAGTGCGATCTGACTAAAGAACTGAAAAAGAAGGGTTATCTCGTGGCATTGAATATGGAAGAGGTAAAAAAGGCTGAATCGGGAAAACTTGCCGGTTTGCTTGCATATGAACATCCGGAAACAGCCCTGGAGCGGGGAAATATGCTGAAAGAAGCTTCGTTGACTGCGATTAACTTGCTGAACCAGAATAAAAACGGTTTTTTCCTGATGATTGAAGGTTCGCAGATAGATTGGGCGGGACACGACAACAGCGAATCGCGCACAATATCCGAAACGCTGGATTTTGATGCAACCATCGGAGCCGTTCTTGACTTTGCAAAAAATGATGGAAACACGTTGGTTGTAATCACTGCCGACCACGAAACCGGCGGTTTGACAATTATGAATGGCGATTTAAAGAAAAGAGATGTTGAGTTGAAATTTAATAAAACCGACCATACCGGACTTATGGTTCCTGTTTACGCTTATGGTCCCGGTGCGGAAAAATTCACAGGCATTCAGGAGAATATTGAGATTCCGATGAAGATGAAGAAAATGTGGAGCGAATAATAGCGCGAAGACACGAAAAGCACGAAAGCGCGAAGGATGAACGATTTTCAACTCCTTCGCACTTTCGCGCTATTTCAAATATTCATCCATTGCCGCTGCTGCTTTGCGACCGTCGCCCATAGCGAGAATCACAGTGGCTCCGCCGCGCACAATATCGCCTCCGGCGAAAATCATCGGGATGGAAGATTGCATATTTTCGTTCACTTCAATGGTTCCCCATTTGCTTACTTTCAAGCCTTCGACCGATTGCGGCACTAACGGATTGGGCGAAACTCCCACGCTGACGATAACTACATCGACCGTTATATCTTCCGTAGCGCCGGGTATTTCGACCGGACTTCTTCTGCCCGAAGCATCCGGTTCGCCAAGTTCCATTTTTTGTAACCGCATTGTTTTTACACGACCCTTTTCGTCACCGAAATAGGCAATCGGGTTATGCAATGTCATAAATTCCACGCCCTCTTCTTTGGCATGTTTTACCTCTTCGATACGCGCCGGCATTTCTTCTTCCGAACGGCGGTAAACGATGATTGCCCTTTCGGCGCCCAAACGTAAGGCTGTACGTACGGAGTCCATTGCCGTATTTCCACCGCCGATCACGGCTACGGTTTTTCCTTTTGCAACAGGTGTGTCGCTTTCGGGATTGGCTGCGTCCATTAGATTAACACGAGTCAGGTATTCGTTGGACGACATTACACCGATCAGGTTTTCGCCGGGGATATTCATAAAACGCGGCAGTCCTGCTCCGCTTCCGACAAAAATGCCTTTAAATCCGTCCTCTTCCAATGCTTGTATGGAAATGGTTTTACCGACAATGCAATTTTTTATAAAGTGGACACCCATTTTTTTCAAGCTCTCAATCTCGACATCCACTACGCTGTTTGGCAAGCGGAATTCGGGAATTCCGTATTTCAGTACGCCGCCAATCTCGTGCAGCGCTTCGAATACTGTAACCGAATAGCCCAGTTTTGCCATATCGCCTGCAAAGGACAATCCGGCAGGACCGGAACCTACGGCTGCAACTTTTATTCCGTTTTTATGAGGAATCTCAGGAATGGATATTTGTCCGCTTTTTTGCTCGTAATCAGCCGCGAATCGTTCCAAATAACCGATAGCGACCGGCTCTTTTTTTAATTTTTGCGTATAGATGCAATGCAATTCACACTGTTTTTCTTGCGGACAAACACGTCCGCAAACCGCCGGCAATGCGCTTGTTGCTTTCAGTATTCTGGCAGCCTCTAAAAATTCGCCACGCTCAATGTTTTTGACAAAACCCGGAATATTGATATTTACGGGACAGCCTTCCATACAGGCAGGATTCGGACAGTCCAGGCAACGGCGGGACTCGCCCACGGCTTGTTCGGCTGTAAGTCCCCGGTTTACTTCTTCCTGATTCCCGGCTCTGTAATGAGGATCTAATTCGTTCATGTGTACGCGGGGAATGTCTGTCCGCTCTTTCGTTTTCATCGACTTGCGCAACTCTTCGCGCCATGCCTGATTTCTATTTTCCTGTATCATTTTGAATGTCTAAATTTACTGTTGGATTTTATAATGATCCGCTTTTTCCTCTTCTTTGTATGCACTAAGGCGCAGGAGCATTTCATCAAAATCAACTTGATGAGCGTCAAATTCGGGACCATCTACACAGACAAACTTGGTTTTTCCTCCTACCGAAATGCGGCAGGCTCCGCACATACCGGTACCGTCCACCATAATTGTATTGAGCGAAACGATGGTCGGAATGCCGTATTTTTTAGTCAGTAATGAAACAAACTTCATCATTACCGCAGGCCCGATGGAAACGCAGAGATTGACTTTTTCTCTTTTTATCACCTCTTCGATGCCTTCGGTCACCAGGCCTTTTTTGCCGTATGAACCGTCGTCGGTCATTACGATTACTTCATCCGAGTATTGACGCATTTGTTCTTCCAGAATAACCAGTTCCTTAGTGCGTGCCGCCAAAACAGTTATCACCCGGTTACCTGCTTTCTTGAACGCCTCTACGATCGGAAGCAACGGAGCAACTCCGACTCCGCCGCCGGCGCATACTACGGTTCCGACGTTTTCGATGTGGGTAGCTTTTCCGAGCGGACCAACGAGGTCGGTTATTTCATCACCGACATTCAGGTTGCATAACCTGGTTGAGGAGACGCCTACTTTTTGTACGACCAGCGTGATGGTACCTTTTTCCGTATCGGCAGCCGCAATGGTAAGGGGGATGCGCTCGCCTTTTTGCCCGATCTTGACAATTACAAAATGTCCGGCTTTGCGAGCTTTTGCAATTAGAGGAGCTTCGATCTCCAGCTTAACTACATTTTCAGAGAGATTCTCTTTACTAACTATCTTATTCATACAAAACATTTATTTTTTAAATTAAGGTTGTATGAAACCTGCAAGGATTTTATTTGCGTGTATGCGGATTTCATTGCTCTTAATTTAAAATCACAATGCTACAAAGTTAACAAAATCTGAAAAAATAACGATGAAAATGGATTTTATTTATAACAACAAGCAGCAAATGGTAAAGAATTATTACTTTTGACAAGTTAAATATTTCAATTTTTCAACCTGTTACAAGATGAAGCAACTAATTTCAACCACAGAGGCTCCTGCTGCGATCGGAGCATACAGTCAGGCAATATTGGCAAACGGCATGTTATACACTTCCGGTCAAATCCCGATTGATCCGAAAACCGGAAAATTGTGTGAATCCGACATTGCACTTCAAACCAGGCAGGTATTTCAAAACATAGAAAACATTTTGAAGGTAGCCGGACTGAATTTGTCGGACATCGTGAAAACGACTGTTTTTATCGCCGATATGAGCCTCTTTTCCGAGTTTAATGAGGTGTATAAAGGTTATTTTACCAAAGAAAATGCTCCGGCGCGTTCTTGTGTAGCGGTAAAGGGATTGCCGATGGGCGCGTTGATAGAGATTGAGTGTGTGGCGGTGACAGCATAACGGGTGAAATCTTTGCGCCTTCATGTTCTTTGCGTTCGATAGAAAAAGCGTAAGCACTCAATTATATTTTAACGTAAAGGACACGACGGCGCCAAAATGCAAAGATTATTTCAAGTTACTGAGGGAAAGTTGTAATTCGCAACCTGTAACTGATACTGGAAGACATTTTAGGCAACCTCATGCATATTTTTTTACTTTTAACTATCTTCGATTTTGAGATAATTTCAGTTTGAGCAGTTTCTTAGTACTGTTTAAATTTTACTCAACAATAATTTCAGAGCATCTTTTTGCCTGCTGAAAAAACCTGATTTTTACTAACTTTATCAGCGAACCTGATTCATTATAAATTGTTTGCATATTTTCCTAAATCTCAATCTTTCTTTCTAATATTTCGTATTACAAGATTAATTTGTTATTCCAATTTGTTGATAATTCCGTAGATATATACTTCTATATTTCTGCTTTTTCACTCTTTAAGCTTCTTTTTAATAAATTTAATCATGTTATTGTATTTTAATAAAATGTACAAACAATTTTAATTATTGCTTGTTTGATTATTGTGTAAACTATATGTATATAAAAAATGAAAATAAAAACGTTAATCCTGTTATTGTGCATTTTGGGTTTAGGTAAGATTGCAGCACAAACAACACCTGCCGTACCTTACCTGTTTATTACCCAGCAGCAATTTGGAAACTTAGTAACAGTCGTACCGCCAACTAATACAAACATCGGTAAGAATAACTATTTTAGCGTTCCGTCCACACTGGATTTCGGAGCTGCTTTTAATATTTATGTGGATGTGGCAAAAGGTTCCATCCCTTCTACCAGAGTAATATATCTGTTTATGCAGGACCAGAATACCGGTACCGGAGCAACCAATGGCGGAAGTAATGCTTTACCGAATGTAACGACCCCGCAGTCACTGAGATTTGTATTAGATAATACTTATACGAGCACTACAATCGACAGGTATAAATTAACTATCAATGCCGGGAACTATCCTACGCTCATGAACTCCGGAACCGGATGGACCGGAATGAAAGACGGAACTATAATTTATACCGGATTCAATATTTATGCGGCAGACTCAAGTAATGGCGCGAATGTAGCCCGGGTTGTTGCAAATACGGTCTCAATCGCCGGATTCAAGCGTCTTTTGATGCTTAAGCAACCGGCAACCACTCAACCAGACGTTATCATTGAATTAAATCAGTATGATCCCGTTACCGTAAACCTGGAACAGATGCTCGTTAACGGAGTAACTCTGTCAAACGGACAAGCTTACAACCTGCCTGCACCGGCAACCACAACGACATACAGCTGGTATTTTGACGACCCATACGGGGCTAATCCTCATGCGCATGCGGTTAACAGCCAGTACAACTGGCTTAACAACCTGTACCAGAGCGGAATTAAGCCATGGATTAATTCTTCACATATTGATTTCAGTAATCCTGCTTACATGTCAACAAACAAGGCTGGCGTTTCATGCTATACGCTTACTTACTATATGATCCAGTCTTCCCTTATTCCTACGGGAACACAATCAGTGGTGGGCGGCATAACCTCAACACAATATGTAGATACTGCGACATTCAAGGCTAATGCCCGGAAAGTTATAGTAAGAATACAACCGGCAACCGCTTCACATCTCATACCTTACCCGATTACTATCGCCAAGCAGGATTATGGTGCTGCACCAGCCGGAACTCAGTGGGGACCGCAATTAGATGCAAGTCAGACAACCTATACCTATGCCGGAAACGCTCTGCCTCAAGACGGACAATATTCGATAGCACAAGACATTGCAGGCAGATTTAGCGGAGCAAGCTATCCCCGGCCACCTGACTGGTATCTATTTCCTGCCTATTGGACGGGAGCTGCAGGAACCGATCCTCCGGCAAAAAAATATGACCACACTTATGGTAATGGAACCGGTTATATGTATCTTGTAAATGCTACTGCATCTCCCGGGACTTTTTACCGCAATTCATTTGCCGTATGTCCGAATATGAACCTGCAATTTTCCTTATGGCTGATGGATATGAGCGATGGAAACCGCCTATACCAGAATCCATACCCTCAATACCGAATCAAGCCAAATGTACGCATACAAATCTATTCGGGAAACTTACCTCTCCGGCGGGAACTCCGCTGCTTGATTTTTATGTAGGTGAAATACCGATGACCGGAATTTGGGAACAATATTATACGCCCATTTTTAAAGTCCCGGCTACCGCTTCTCAGATTACCGTATTCTACACGAACGTATCGAACGGAGGTACCGGCAATGACTTTATCATAGACGACATTCAAATACAACGTTCAAACGGGGCGTTCGAGTTCTCGGTTTTCAATTATAAACCTTGCTTGAGCACCACCGACCCGTACCAGATAACTGCGGCTTGGGATACGTCGGCAATAAACCGGATTTATTCTAAACCCCTTCCTGCTTCCTTCTATTATCAGTGGAAAATTTATCCCGGCATTACAGACTTCACTGTTGCTGCTAATTCGGGAACCGGCTCCGATCCGTTAACTTCGCAAGGCTCTTCGGCATCGGGGCAGGCTCCATATCCCGGAACGGGAGGGGCTTCGATCATTGTTCCCGGAAATCAAAACGGCATTTACAAGTTAACCATAGCTGCTACTCCGGATGGCTTAAATAATACGTGTGCAACCTATTCATATTACCTGCTTTCTACACAGGTGCCGACTATCAGCGCTGATCCTACCGGACCCATTTGTCCGGGAGATCCGGTAAGGCTTACCGTAAGCTCTAACCTGATGAACGTGCCTGATGCGAATAATTTAATATGGTTCACGGCGGTAATAGCCAACAATGATACTACACTGACACCATTACTTAATTCGAAAGGAGATCAGGCTACCGGACCAAGTATCATCGTAAATCCTCTTGTAACGACAGAGTATGCCGTTCAATATATGGGATGTACCAGCAACGTTCTGACGTGTGATGTTACTACCCGTCCGGGAACAGAAGTCACATT
Organism: Prevotellaceae bacterium; assembly: GCA_031271815.1. GTDB lineage: Bacteria > Bacteroidota > Bacteroidia > Bacteroidales > Paludibacteraceae > RGIG9379. The sequence goes on from JAISVA010000020.1 coordinate 7,235, forward strand.
CGGAAAAAGTCCGAACATCAAAACAAATGATTACGTATATCGCATCGGGTATAATGTGGCAACTATTCAAATTCCAATAAACTACGGAACCGGAACCGGGAATATCGGCTATAAGGTGTTGCCGGAAGGCATTGTAGGCGGAGAAATTCTGGCTGTCGGAATGATACCTGCTCCTAACGGAACTGCTTTAGTTAGCTTTAGTCTTGACCTGATAAAACCAAGCCTGGCTAATTTCAGGGAAGGACTGCATACTATCACATGCGGAGTAGCATTGACGGACGACAACGGCTGCGGAAGCGTACAGCGGTTTCAAATCCGTTTCATCTCGGATAAGGCAGTGTGGGCGCCCGAATTGAATCCCGCTACGCCGGCGGATAGTACCGGCTGGAACAATGATGCCAACTGGTATATTATTGATAACCTGGGCAACAGGTACGCCGAAGCAGGCATCCCGATGTCATTTACTAAAGTCGTTATCCCGGGAGATGCCAGGAATTATCCGGTATTGAAAGCAAGCTATGCGTCAACCGAAATTCCGGGTGATGACGGGTTTACCGCGCAACCCGTATGCGACAGCCTTATATTCCAGTTCGGAGGCGAGATAGCCCAGCTTCAATACCTTCAATACACGCGCGCTTTCGTAGAATTGAATTTCGGAACTTATGATGCTGCCAAAAGTTTTACCAACAATGCCGACCGGATAAATACGGATGGAAAAACAGGCTATTATCCGTATTTCCTTGAACGCAACCGGTACTATTCCATGAGTGCTCCATTGAAAGATATGTATGCAGGCGACCTGGCATTCGGCGGAAAGCCCAATGTTTACATTAAATATGCCGATCCGATTGTACTTGAAAAAGCCTCGAATGCCTACATGATTCAAAAATGGTCGAATTCTATTTCTAACTATAATATCCCTCTTTCAGCAGGTATGGGATTTGGCTATGAAGTATTTTCAGGCGATTTGTCGGAGAACTGGCCATACAAAAACAACCAGAAAAACCTGAATTCCATTTCCGGACTTGTACGGTTTCCTTACTTCACCAACAGCAGCTATCTGGCAGGTTTAAATCCCCACCATACATTTGCCGGAGATGCTTCTACCGGACTCGGAACCAGCACCTTTATCTATTACCCGGAAGGGATGCCGGATAATGTAACAGGGCAGACTGACGCGGTTACACGTCAAACCGTATCCGTAACCAACGGCGAAACAACCACCTCCGTTCCGCTGGCTAACCGGTTTATCGCTGAAGACGCCACAAATACTATTCCGGCAAATTATCCTGCCGTTTCCATTGCATCAAAGAGCGGAAATGAAATACTCGTCGGAAACCCGTTTATGTCGCATTTGGATTTTAAACAATTTTATTTGCAGAATAATACCAGCATCGGTCAATACTACCGCATTTGGACCGGAACCGCTCAATATTATTCGGTAGCCGTAGATGCAAGCGGAAATCAAACGGCTTCGACCATTCCTGTTGTATCCGGCGACTCGGTTGGAAACGACATGCTTATTGCGCCGATGCAATCGTTTTTTGTACCGGTTCTCAGCGCTCCTGCAGCCGATGCGATCACATTCAACATCGGAAGCATGTCTGTAACCAGGTCGCACAAAAGCATTGCATTAAGAAGTTCCAATACAACTAATGACAGGGAAATATTGAAAGTCATTGCCGCCAATTCGCGCTATTCGGCAACGGCAGTTATTATCAACAGATCCGAAGATGCCGAATTGGGCGCTGGCGTTCCTAAATTGTTTTCTCCGAGCGGAAACATTCCGGAAATCTACCTGCTGCAACAGGATTACAAAAAAGAAATCATCGAAATCAACGCGAATACGCAGTCCGTTCCTTTGGGATTAAAAACACAAGTGACCGGAGACACGCTCACACTTTCGTTCCTCGGATTGGCAAGGTTTTCTCCGGATGTGTTCATTTTTGACGCAAAAACCGGCATCACACAACCTTTGACGGCAACCGACAACGAATTTAAGTTTCTGAATGCCGAAGGCGACCAGGAAGACAGATTCTCTCTGCTTTTCTCTTATGGAGAATTAACCGGTACGGTTCAACCGGAGGATAAGAATATCCGCGTTCATCTTGCCGGCAGCAGAACCATCAAAGCAAGTTCATCGTCTGCCGATCCGATTCAATCGGTAGAGATATACAATGCTCAGGGACAGTTGATTTCGTCCCGAAAAAACCTTTCCGTTACTGCATATGAATTTAATCATATAACGGAAAGAGGAGTTTATCTGGTAAATATTAAAACATCACAAGTCAGCATCACGAAGAAAATTATCATTTATTAACTGGAACGTACGAATAACATACTGACTGCCGGTTTACCCATATAAAAAAGGTATTCGTGATTCCTTCGGAGTTTATACATCCTTAATGTTAAAAACACTTTTATATGAAAAAAATAATGCATATTTGTATAGTCATCCTGTTATCGGGAGCCTGTTGTTCTGCAACCTACTCAAATGAGAATTACAATGTCATTGATAATTATCGTTGGACAAGCTACTCGAATGAGATCAACAATGCGGCTAATGAAAATTTTACACCTGTACACGGAAAAACATTGAACGTTCCAAGTAGTTCCCCTGTTCAATTCCGGAACAATTCGGTCTCTACTTTTTATGAATTTAACAATGTTGACAATGAAAATGTGACTTTTGGACTTGAAGAATTAGATAACCGGATTCAATTACCTTTTCATCTTCACGCTATTTTTAATGATATTAATAATGCTGGCGACGAAAATCTCATTTTTGAATTTGAAGGAATGGATGATCCGCTTGGTTTTCCTCAGCTTCGGAGCAGTTTCAATGAAACAAACGACTGGGACAATGGATATGCCATAGGAGAAGTTGTTCCTATAAGCGATGGCTGGTTTGTGTTAAGTTTTTGTATTTCAATTTATTCAATATATATTATGGCGATGAAAAAAAAGAAAAGCAGGGTCAAAAGCGCTGTTTCCTAATTTTTTATTCCGTTTTTAGAATACCAGAATATTTGCGGCTGGCTTATCAATACACGCGCGATGGACACTCTCTGTTTTTGTCTGACCGAAAACTCATCTGGCAAGTATTTCCAACGGTTTTTCAATCCCAAGCGGTCTAAATATTCCAGTGCCGTTTCACTCCTTTTCTTGTGTAAAACTCCTTGATAATAAAGCCGTGAATCCACATTTTTCATTGTATTTTTAAAGGAAATTAAATTGAAAGATTGTTAGTACCTGACTTAAATAAATATATTACGTCAGAAAAAGGCGTTGAATAAATAGGCTCCCTTTTCCCTCACCACATAACAGGCAATATTCATTTCCCTGCATTGCTCTTTCCATTTTTCCGCTTGATAATATGAATTGGAAGAATCCACAATTAATGTTTCAAAACGGAAAAGACCGCACAACTCGGAAATGGTATAGGAAGCATTGTTGCTCAATACTAAAAAATCAACTGATAATGGTGAATTTGTTTGATGTTTTTTATAAAAATCATCAGTTAATACAAATGCTTTTTTATTGCCGATTGTGAAATAAGAACCGGTTAGTTGTTCGGGTTTCGGCACCCGGTTTTTAATCCAGAAGTTGCCTGCTCTTTTTTGGATTTCTTGAAAATCACCTTGATAATACAACTGATTTTTTCCGTTTTCAATTTTATTTACAGCCGAAACGTTGGGAATATTGTAAACGACGAATATTTCTTGATTGGTTTTCAAATGGTAATTTATCGTATCCACAGAAAAATAAACCAGCAGGCAGCTAATGAAAAGCGTTGCATAACGATAGCGCCTGAAAGCGAGATAAAATGCAAGCAGTAATAAGCTCGCGTAAATAAAAAACAGATCGTAAGGCTCAAAGCAAATTTCGCGAAACTGTGCAAAAGGCAACTCTTCGATAAAGCGAATGGAAAAATTCATAATTTTCAGCACCCAATTCAACAAAAAAGCAAGCATCTTTCCAGGAAAGGGAAACCACGACAGTGCAAACAACGATATTGACAAATAAATAATAATCGCCGCCGCGGGAATAACCACAAATCCCGACAGCCAAAAATAGTTGGGAAACTGATGAAAATAGTAAACCGCAAAGGGAAACGTCCCCAGTTGCGCCGCTACGGAAACCGCAAAAAGATTCCACGTTCTGTCCGGCAGCCAATTTTTGAAATGAAGTAACCGGTAAATGTATGGCTGGAAGAAAACAATGAAAAGCACGGCAACATAGCTCAACTGAAAGCTGACATCAAAAAGATAAAACGGATTATACAAAAGCATCCAAAAAGCCGAAGCGGAAATCGTATTGTAAATTAGCGATTTACGTTGAAGCAACATCCCAACGCCCACAAACGAAAACATAACGGTAGCCCGAACGACCGACGGTGAAAGCCCTGTAATAAACGCATAACTCCAAAGTGCTGAAATAAGAATGATTATTTCAAGGAATAAAAAACGGTTTCCTTTGAAGAAAAATCCCAATAGAAATTTGAAAACAACGCAAACTACGCCGACGTGCATTCCGCTCACTGCCAGGATATGAGCTGCGCCCGTTGCGGAGTACGAACTTTGCAAATCCCTGTCAATATACTCTTTATTTCCCAACGTCAGCGCCGACAAGACGGCAAATTCTTCGCCCGAAATGCCAAAATCCTGATATACGGACATCAGTTTTAGTTGTACCTGCCGGGCTTTGTTGAACAGGGAAAATTTCTTCTGTGAGAAAAGCAGCTGCCATTTCCCGGATGGGATATAGATGGAAGTAGAAATCCCTTTTTTATGGAGATATTCCTCGTAATCAAACTCTTCGGGATTGAGCGTTTTTGTCCGAAAACCGAAATTGTGCGAAATTAGCAACGTGTTTCCGTATTGAAGCTTTGTGCTCGCGCTGTCTTTGCGAATGTAGAGAATGGCTTTAACCGGATTGGGATCGTCTTTTATTTCCGTTTTATTCTCGTTTAATGGTGAAAGCGTTACCAGGCATTGTATTGAGTTGGATCGTTGCTGCGGGTTTTCGATTATTTCAGCCAGAAACAGCCGCTCTTGATTGTCGCCGGCAAACGGGATTTTCAGTGAATTTTGCTTATTTGAAGAAAGAAACATTCCCAGCGCAACGAAAAAAAACGTAATGCCCAATCCGAATGTCCAACGAAAACGAAACGCAAGGCACTGTTTTCCTGTCAAAAAACTGAATGCTATGAGTAAAGCGGCAAGTGTAAAAAAAAGCAGACAGGATTCAAAATCCAATCCGAAGACATTCAGTATAATTCCTGCAGTTAACGGAATCAGGAAACGGACAAAAGGGACTTTTTGTAAGATATGAGAGAAATTCATAAGTAGATTTTTTGCGTTTTTTGTAGAGGCTGTCTCAAAAGTCTTTTTGAACGCAGATGACACAGATTTTTATATCATTGATAATTAGTTATATATAAAATTCCTATTCGTTTGTTATCTGTGAAGATCCGTATCATCCGCGTCGTTCGCGTTCTTTTGGGACGGCTCCTACAAGTGCAACTTATAACATTTTCAATTTTTTTATCGTTTCAACCGGATTTTCCGATTTAAAAACAAAATTACCGGCAACCAGCACGTCCACGCCGACGTCAAGCAGCCTTCTCCCCGTTTCGAGATTTACGCCGCCGTCAACTTCGATGAGTGTTTGGGCGTTTTTTCTCAGAATCAGCTCTTTCAGCCGGCTCACTTTGCCTATTGTATTTTCGATGAATTTTTGCCCGCCAAAGCCCGGATTTACCGACATCAGCATTACTAAGTCCAAATCGCCGATAATCTCTTCCAGCAGGCAAACCGGCGTATGCGGATTAAGCGTTACGCCCGCTTTCATTCCCAGCGATTTGATTCTCTGAATTGTGCGATGAAGATGCGTACAGGCCTCATAATGAACATTCAAAACCGATGCGTTCAACTGATGAAACGTATCAATAAATTTATCAGGCTCTGCCAGCATCAGGTGAACATCGAGCGGCTTCCGGGTGTATTTGTTTACACATTCAACCACCGGAACGCCGAATGAAATATTCGGCACGAAAACACCATCCATAATATCCAGATGAAACCAGTCGGCATCACTGTTATTTATCATTTCAATGTCGGCGCGTAGGTTGGAAAAGTCCGCAGCTAATAAGGATAGTGCAACTAAATGTTTCATCAGAACTCTTTAAATTTTATGCTGCAAAAGTACAAAATTAATTAGTAATGTGAAAAAATAAGAAGGAAATAGTGATTAAATGATGAAGAGATACGTGAAGGTGAGCAATTTATCACCCATCACTTTATCACTCCATCATTTATTATCATTTTCTAAGCAGGGTAAAATGTCCGACATAAGTTTTCTCAATTTCCTGGACAGAGATTTCGTACCAGTAGTCAGTTGAAGGCATTTGTTTTCCCAGGTATGTACCGTCCCAGCTTCCA
>JAISVA010000039.1 GCA_031271815.1 Prevotellaceae bacterium
AGCGACAATTCGACAATGCTGTCGCAACCCTGGACGGTTGTCAACGTATCATAATAAATGCCGGAAGCGGTTAATGACTTGCCGGAAAATTCATACGTTTCTCCTGCACAAATGCGTGCGTCAATCGGCGTATTTATTGAAGTACATGTATTAATCGCTGAGAAAAGCGCTTCGATAGTCACGTGCGCCTCCGCCTGAATATCCAGCAAATGGAAGTCGGTATTAAATACCCCGTCAATTTTCCAACCGGTGAAAACATATCCGGCTAACGGCTCAGCCCGTAAAACCAGCTTACTGCCATGCGAGTATTTTCCGGTTCCTCCACCGGTTACAGTTCCGCACTTGCTATCGTAGTTGACGGCAACATCATACAATTTCAGTTTGAAAGAGGCTGTTATTGCTTTACTTGAAATCAGCGTGAAATTGTAGGAAGGTTCCGTTGAAAGCGTTTCGCCGTTTAAGCTCCATTTTTCAAATTCATAGCCTTTGTCAGGCGTAGCCTGCAGATTCAATACTTCAGCATAATCGTATTTACCCGGAAGCGGCGTAACCGCGCCTCCGTTTTCAGGTTCAATCATGAGGTTGAACTGTACCTGTCCGCCCATATATTGATTCCAATCCGCCGTCTTCCCGGTTTTTCCCTGATAGCCTTCGTAGTCCGTAACAGCAGCCGTTTGAACGGTTAATACATAATAACCGTCAGCCTCGGTAACAGCCGATAAATCCAACTTGAATGTTCGTCCGTTCACCTGAGTAATATTTATCAAACTGGCGTCAACACCTACTCCCTGACAGTTCAAACGAATGGCATCGGAAGTGAAAGTGGATGGGATAATATCTTTATTGAAACGGACGGTAATTTCCATCACCTGTGCTTTGACAAGCGTATCAGGCGTTCCTTCGAATGCCTCTACAGCAAGGAATATGTCGGGACGGGGCGAGAATGTAAGCAGGTATTGCTCTGTTTCCGTACCTAACTTATCCACCAGGTGAAGTTTATTTTCATACAATGGATCTTTCCCGTCGTGCAAGGTACGGTCTGTTTGCCAGAAATTGCGTAAATCAATAATTGTGTTATCACTGAACCGTTTTATTTCAAGCAGCTCCTGATTACCAGCGGTAGGATCATTGATCTTGCCGTAATTCCATCCCGCCTCTGCGGGTGTAACGGTTAACTGATACTGATTACTTCCTGCCGGAGCACACTGAATATCCGTTGTTACGGCTACCGGTTCGATTGCCCCGTCGGTCAGATAAATCATATCCGGAAGATCTTCGGCATCAGCAATGTCGTTTACAACAAATCCTGTCAGAAATGATCCTTGTCCGTCGGGCGTGCGGATACTGCGGATCAATTCATGAATCGTTACTTCATTCAACAGGGTCAAGTCGGGATTTCCGTAACTGGTCATATGCGTTGCCTGTACATCGTATCCGGTAAAATGTCCCAGCAGCGAACCTGTAAACCACCATTGGGCATAGGTCGTTTTTCCGGCTGGAATATTACCGAAGCCGGTAGCCACGTTGCTTCCCAAAGCCAGCGTATAATCGCCACCCTTCAACTGGGAATTCAGCAATTCGAAATCAATCAGCAATCCTTTCTGATTATCCACAATTTTCGGTTGTTGAGTAACCATACGGACATCGGTCGCTTCTCCCTCTCCCACGTTTCGAATCAACAGCGAGAATTCGGCAGGTATGATCGATTCCACTTCCGGCGTCAGCGGATCATCGCCCAGCACATCGCGCTGCATAAAATAGGTTAAATCCAAATTAGGAGAAGGCTTCACGGTCATCGTTGCCGGGAATAGATCGCGCGTCACCGTCAAGCCTGTGAACGGGTCGAGGTATGACAGCGTACCGCCGAACGAATAATCAACCGGTTCGACTGGCGCAGCATATTTGGTTGGAATAAATACAATGGTTGCAACGCCCGTCTGTTGTGCATCGAGCGACCAGTAACCGTTCAATTCGCCGCCGAAATCCTTCAGGCTTTCGTTGTTGATCTGGAATTCGTGGGAAGTAGCTACATTGCCAAATTCGTCTTTTACCACCAAATTCAGTTTGACATCTTCCATTGGGATGCTTTCGTGACCGTTGAATACCGTCAGTGTTCCGCGGAACGCCTGACGGGTCATGGTCATGGTTTGCGAGAATTGGAGGGTGATGGAGGAACAGACAGAGGAAGAGGGTTCCTGTAACTTTTTGGACATAGCTTCCATCTCTTTCTGTACCAATTCCGACATCGATTCATAACCATATTCAATGGCTTTTTTCTCATAAGATTCAATGGAAATCATTAATTTCTCAATTTTATCTATATCAAGGTATTCTCCATCTACATTTTCTCCATTAATAATAAGTCGAGTATTGTTCCAGTATTCAACAAATTTATCCAATATTTCATCTGAAATATTGGATGGTTTGTATGGCAATAAATCATCACTGGCAAAGGATTTTTCCAAAGGATTTAATTCTAAGAAGCGAGAATAAAATAGATTTAATTCATTTTCATCACTTTCAAACCAAATTTCATCTCCAAAAAATTCTTTAGACATTTTTTCGATTTCTATATACTGATCATACGCAAATCTCATCTTTTCTTGGAAAGAAAGAATATAAGGCGGATAACTGGCTATCCCTCCACCTGCCAGTCCACTTGACCGTAACATATTACCACAAGGATCCAGCAACCCAACCAAACATGAACCTATTGAAATTCCACAACCGATAGGTCCCGGGATACATCCTCCAATAGAAGTTATCCCACACCAGATATTTTGTCTCATAGTATTATTTCCAGAAATCGCACCGTGAGAACATCTGCCAACTCCCCAAGCACAAGCAATTGCATATCCCGGAACTCCTCCGACACAACCCAATAATGCAAATCCGCAATCTGCAAATTTAAGTGCAAATTCATTTGCACAATCATCACAATTCCGAACTATTGTCGGATAATCGTTATTTAATGTTGGTACATAATCACCGTCATTTGGATGACCAGGTTTACCAGGTTTACCAGGTCCACTTCCGCATCCACTACATCCGCCGCCACCGCCTGAAAACCAAGGGACTATAGATGAACATTCGCCCCATGTATAGTTCGCCATTGCAGATCCTAATTTATCCTCAAGTCCGCAATACCACGTATAATAAAGTCCTATAGCTCCGGCTATACAACCTATAATATGATGTGGTCCTGCCATCCGTAGTTGTGGCTGTTCTTTGATTGTCATTTTGACATAAAAAACTATACTTTGTTGCGGAGCTAATGAAGGTAAAGAATTCTGTGAGAGAAGTTCAAAAGTAATTTCATCTAATTCAGGTAAATTGACAGTAACATTCTGAGCTGATATTAATCCCTTATTGGTCGCATAAATAGGAAATATTTGATCTTTAAATTCTAAAAACTCAGGGAAAACTACTTCTACTACCGGTACCGGAACATTTGTTTCATATTTTACCGTAGTAATTATTTCATACTTGTCTTCCACCCCTGTTTCTTCGACTTCCCATGAATAGGTTATCGCCTGGAAACTCAGGTTTATTACTTTCCTTGTTTCTTTTCCCGGATCGACCAAGATATTGTTCCTATACTTATCATGCTTATCTGCCGAAACTTCGAGCGCGTAATATCCTTCCGGTAAATTTTCTACCGTAAACAAACCTTCCGAATCGGTTAAGCCCTCCGCAATAAGCGCGTTTGTTACCGGATGCTTCAGCGACACTTTCGCCCCCGCTAAATGCGGAGCTTCCGCCGTGTAATAGGTAAACTCATCGCAAACATCGACCACCAGCGTACCGGTCGACTCGGAAACAGGCTCTACAGTAAACGGCAGCGAGAATCCCGAACCGTTTTCACAATTAACGCCAATAGTACCGGTAACCGGTACATTCAGCGGGAGATCATCGGTTGGAGTAAAGCGCAAAATAACCGTCGCCGATTCATTGTATTCCAAAGATGCCATTTCCTGCGGGGTTGCCATACTTAACCACCGGCCGTTGGCAGGTAAACTCAGGCTGATTTTACCGCTTTCTCCCTTTCCCGTATTGGTAATGGTAAACGGATAATCACGCGATGTCCCTTTGGTCATTGTTGTCCGGATGGAAGAAATATCGGTTTGCAGCTTCCCTTTCGGCGTACGAAAATAAGCGTAAAGAGTCAAATCCAGCAAATCGCTTTCATTACTTAAAACCCGGATTCTGATTGGCTGCCAGTCATCGCCTTCACTCGGTGTAGTTCCTGTCAGCGTGTAGTTTATTACAGCGGTTGCATTTCCTGCAATACTGCTTACTGTATCGAAAACAACGGTAGCATTATCAACGGACGAAACAATTTCCGTCCTGACGTTGGTCAATGCCAGTGTGCCCGTATTGGTCAGTTTAATTGTCCCCTGATAAGGTTCGCTTATAAGCAGATCATGGGTAATATATCCCGAACCTTCGCGCTTGATGCCGTAAATATCGAAAGAAGCCTGTTCTACCGTTAATCCCTCCTTCGGATAACAAGCGCCTATAATGAAATGACCGGATTGGAAAACGGAAGGCTGATAGGTAATTTGAAAACGTCCCGAAGCATCTGTCACGGCATCCAATGTCTGACGAACTTCCGAACAAATCAAATACACTTCTACAGCAGCGTTGGCTATTTCATTACCGGTAAGCTGTCCGGAAATAACCACCGCTTCGCCTTGCCTGTAAATCTTTTTGTCGGTAGTCGTTTCCGCCGAGAATTTCGGCAATAACGTGACAGGTATTTTTTCGGATGTATTATTCAAATACAGTAACTCCTTCGCCGATTGATTTTCATTTACTACCGCATGAAGCGTGTAAGAACCGGTTGCATTTGGGAAATCGACCGTTTGAACAATTGTTTCACTTTCACCGATACCTAACACCTTGGTTGTATAAAAAGATTTTAGTGCATTGGTAGAATTACTCAAATAGATATTTACAGGCAGATCCGCCGGAAGCGACGCTGCTCCCGTATTGCTTATAACAAGTCGAATATCCGTTTTTCCTTCAGCTTCCGGCTCTGCGTCAATCAGCGCAATTTCCGAAATAACCGCATCAGGCAGGGTTTGATCCGAAATCATCGCCCAGCAGGTTCCCTTTTTATATCCGTCGGCAATCACAGTAAACACAACTGTCCGGTCGCCCTTGGAAACTCCGGTAGTGTTCGGAAGAGCCGAAACGGGAACCTGAACAGAGAGGCTTCCTGCGGGAATGGTTACGGTTTTTTCATAATCCAGTTCGCTATCGTGATCGCTCGAAAGGGTTACCTCTATATCTTCTGTCGGAGGCGTGTTTTGCGTAATGGTCAGAATCGCCGCATCTGTTTTACCTTCAGGCAACACAGGTTGCGAAGAGGAGACTTTCAACGCCGGCGAGTTGGTGTCCAGAATGGTTATGGAAGCCTCCACAATACCGGCGCCGGTACCCGCTACGGCACAGCCGCAGGAAGAGACATATACGGCGGCAGTTACATCCACTGTGCGGTCTCCGTCCACCAGGTCATTGTCGATAACCCCAATCGTGAATTGTACTTCTTCCACGCCCGGCTGCAAGGTGATGCGCTTATTGGCGTAATACAGTCTGCCGCCGGAATTATCCGACAATTCGACTGTAATCTGATCGTTTTTATACGTAAGCCTGCGCAATACGGCTTTGATTGCCAGCAGTCCGTCCGATTTACCTACTGTTCCGGGAGACAGGGCCAGCTCGATTTCAGGAAGATTATTGTTGTATAATGTCACGGATGCTTTTGATGCAATATGCTTTGCAGCGCTTGCCGTAAATTCTGCACTCCGGGTAATATCAGGAAGCTTATCGTCGATGGCAATAACATCTACCGTAATGCTTTTTTGACCGGCGGGAATAGTTACCGGTGATGGAAAATCAAAACGCTTTGACAGGTTGCAGGTCAAACTGACCGGCAAATCGGATGAAGCCACACGCTCCCGTTCGATGGTTAACGTAAATGTTTCGCCCTGCGTAATTTCCGTTTTTGAAACGGCAAGCGACAGGGAAGGTAGATTAGCGTCTTCAATAACAATCTGTTTGGTTACCCTGTCATATCCGCTTCCTTCAGCGCGAATGACAACCAGCGAATCTTCATCCAAGATCAGATTGTCGATGACTTTGATGTAGAAATAAGCGCCTGACTGATTTGCCGGAATAGTGACGGATGCCGGAACGGAAAGCCTCAGCGAGTCGCCCGTACTCAGTGCAAAGACTTGCTGCTGCGACCAGTTTCCGCTCCTCGACAGCTTGCACTGCACAAGGGTTGAACTTTTTTCGGGAAGTGCGTAAGCCGGCGCTTCAAGCAGCAATTTTTTTGTAATGGTAAAGAACAGCTCGCTTTTTGCCGTATTGTTTCCCTGCGCACCGGGCAGTTCGCCGGAACCTGCATCCGGAATAATCTGTACCGAGAGCTTCACATTTCCTTCGATGCCGGGAAGCTGTGAAATGGAAAATTCCGCCTGCCTGTTCACAGAGCCGCCGGCGTCGATGATTCCCTCCTGATAGAGTGTTCCGAGAAAGGTCTGCCTGCCATTCTCATCTTCCAGTACGATCCGTTCGTTCCATCCGGAGGCGGTAGCCGCTTCGCCGGTATTTTTCACCGTCCACGAGGCAATGAATTTTCCACCCGGGGCAACACTGCCTGTACTGACGGTAATACTGTTGACCGTAAAATCGGGACGCGGTTCAACTACTACCTTGATGGCTCCCGGATCGGACGCGGTTGCCAGGTTATCCCCGTTTACCGTGCTAAGAATAACCTGATTGAATGTGAACGGATAGCTCGCATCTTCGCGCCAGCTGAGAGGAAGCGTCACAGGGATATTAAACAATATCCCCGAATTCCCCTTGATTAATTTATTGCTTGCGGAAAAGATAATAAACAGGAAATTATTGTTTCCTTCCGAGTGCACGACTATCGTATGACTGTCGCTGCGGCCGGTCAATGCCGCGCCCTGCGTATTTACCTGTGCACCTTCGGGAAAATGGATGTTTACCTGTATGCCGGTAATTTCAGCTTCGTTGGTCATATAAACGGGGACAAGAACTTCCTGTCCCAATCTTCCGTCTGTCAACGGAATGGATAATTGATTTACCGATTGGGAAAAAGCTCCGAGTCCGCAAAGCAATAATCCCAACATAGAAAATATAACTGCTTTTGTTTTCATTGACTTGTTATTTTTTTAGTAACAGTTTGCTGTTTTTAGAAATACTTTGTCCCTCCGATTCTATGACAAGGTTCAAAATATAGCTGTTGGGATAATTGCCAACATTAAAGATTAAAGGCTGTTTACCTGCCGCGACATTTGTTAATTGTATTTTACCTGCCACCATACCCTGCAGGTTATATAAGGTCGCTATCAGCTGATCCGCCTTTTGGGGCAATTCGCAATAAATCAGGTCATTCTCCGTAAATACGCGGAAGTCGCCCGATTCCGGGTGAACGATTCCTGTGCTGATAGAAGAGATCCGTATGGAAACAGGTCTGGCATCAATATCGGAAGCCGTAGCTCCGGCCAGTTCCGCATTTCCCGAATTTATAGCGGCGATTACGGTTCGTCCCGGAAGGATAACATCGCGCGAGAAAGAAATAAGGATGAGACGGGTACCTGTCTCCGAATCGTTGAAAACGAACTGAAATTTCTTATCGTCCAGCAAAGAAGAAAAATCTTTTTCCTTAACTCCTTCAAAACGAATATCGACTGCGGCAACCGCCTCTTCCGTAAACAATACCAACTGCCCGTTTTCTATGAAAAGCGTATTGTTTGTTTCGATGCCCGACCTGAGTGAAGGTTCGCCATCATCATTTAAGGCAAGCTGGATGGTTTTTACCAAATCCTGTATGGTAATTGCATTGTCCTTATAGGTATCGGCAGCGGCAAAATTAAAAGCGGAAACATGTTCCCTGAAAATGTAGTTAAGGGTATGCTGCACATCTAAAATGTTTACCGAATTATCCATATTGGCATCACCGGCGGCAAACACGATTTTGAGTGCGCGCGAACTGCCTTTGGCCGAGCCGGTTTCCTGTACGAGCGTAAATTCGATGCCGGAGTCAAACTTCCACTCAAATTTCCGTTCGTTTACCGGCGTAATATCCCATTTGTACAGGCCGGTGCTTTCCGGGATATACCCGAAAACCCGCCGGTTGGCGTTATCATACAGGCTGTAGGAAGGATATGAATCGAAATTCCTTTCCGTATGATTGTACAAGGCAATCGAAGGGATGTTTAATACCGTGCGCGCCGACAGAACAACCGAATCCTTATCCAGCGTCTGGTATTGCAGATTCAAGCCTGTAACTGTTTCCGGCAAAGCCTGTTCCACTCCCGAAAGCCGGTTGTATGATAAATCCAGATCAGTCAATCCGGTTAATTTTGAAACCGCAGCCGGAACGGTTCCCGTCAGTTGGTTTTTTCCCAGGTACAGTGCAGTCAAATTGACGGAAAGCGGTTCTCCTGCAAGCAGATCGCTTAAACTGCCGGTCAGTTTATTATCATTCAAATTAAGAGCGGTCAGGTATGGGAATCGAAGGAAATCATCTGTCAGCTCGCCTGTCAGGAGATTGCCCGGCAGAGAGATAGCGGTTACCCTGCCGTTTTCAAAAGTTACTCCGTACCAGTAATTTCCGATCCGGGGAGCAGACGTGTTCCACTTATTTTTCCACTGCACGCCTCCGAATCCGTCAAAAACGGACTTCAACAGCCGGTAGTCGCCTTCATCCATCATACAGGGCAAAATAAGGATTGAATCGCCGGCAAGACGGTTATTACCGTTGTCGGACTCGTAGACATCGTCGTTAATATCTGCCGTTACAAAATAGTAATGGCCGGCAAAGGAATCGACAGGTGCGGTTACCTGAAAAGCGGCCTGGTAGGATTCGCCCGGCTCCAAATTATCGTAACTTGCATTGGAGACAGCAGCTAAGATAGCTGTTGCAGGATTAAAGACGGATGATCTGCTCGAATAAATTCCATCCGTCCACTGCTTTTTGCCAAGTGCCGCTTCGCCGGTGTTGCCGATCACTGCTTTTACCGTGAAAGAAGACATTTCGACGGCGCTATCCGGTATTTCGATGGAAAGAACCTTTAAATCAGGTAACTTCTGTATGCTTATTCCGACTTCGGAATAAAAGAAGTTATCGGTTACCGTATTTGTTTCTCCCTCCTCAGGCATCCGGTTGTTGTTGATAGCGGTTTGGGATTTCAGGTAAGGGTAAGGTATCTGATTTGTGCCTGGCGTGTATGGAACAGGAACGGTATCTCTCACCGGCGACCAGTCAATGGAAAGGATATTCCCCATATTGCAGGTAACGACCAGATAGGCTTTTCCGGTCATGCGTTCAGGCAAAGTGACGTTGATCGTATCCAGATAGGAATCGCCGGCTGCCAGCGCCGACTTGTTTCCCTTCTCGGCTAACCAGTAGATGAATGCGGGATTCCGCATATCCTGGACAATGCCCACCCGGTTGTTCCAGTATTCTCCGTCCAGCGTGGCTCCGCGCCCGTCGTTTTTAATCCGGTAAACAACTTCAATTTCCGATCCCGCTTTCAAATCCTCCGGAAAGTCGATGGAAGTTACATGCAGGTTGGGCAGCGTCCTGACGGTGAACGAAACCGTTTCACTTTCGATGCGGCTGCATTCGTTGTAAGCAACCACTTTACACCGGTATGCGGCGCCGTAGCGGAACAGGGCAGAGCTTTGATAGGAAGTTCCCCTGACCTGACTTACGGCAGGAACAGCCGGCTCGTCGTCGTATTCCTCATAAAGGTAAAGGTCGTAAACGGCATTTGTTATGGCATTCCACGACAGGCTGACGGTTGAGCTGTTCAGGATTTGCCCTTCTGCCGGTGAAAGCAAATTCAATTCGCCCTGTAAAGCAGGCAAAACGACTATCCTGTATTCCCATGAATATAATTCTACCGGAGATGACGCGGGAGGCGTGTACATAATTGAAACCCTGTATATCAATGAATCCGTTTTGGCAGAAGTGTTCAACAGATTCATTTCGGGAATAACGCCGGAGCCATAAACGGTATATCCCGAAATAGAGGCTGGTGTAGCAGCCAGGCTCCAATCGCAGGTAAATGCCTCGCTTATTTTTGTAAAATCAACCGGCTCCGATTTTGTTCCCGAACATATCCGTTGCGGGAGGTATGCGAATATTTGCTGTAAATGAACGGTTTGCCCGAGTATTTTTATTTCTACCCGGTCTGTTTCCATCCGCCGGCTCAAGCGTATCAGGGCGTTGTATCCCTGCGGGCTGATGTCGCCTGTGAAGTGAATCACCGGGTTAACGGCAGTTGTACCGTCTTTTTGGAAAATCAGCTTGCTGTTTCCTGCGGCCAGTTTATCCGACAGTTGGACGAATAGGCTCTCATCGCCGGGCAGCAGGTTCCATTCGAATGTTTCGCCGGCTTCAACATTGATTGTTATGTCACTGTGAATGTTTGCCGGCGAAAGCATTAAAAACAGCTCCTCCAACGAAGTGAAATTCTTCAGGTCCTGCTTATGCCTGTTCAATGAAAAGGTTCCAGACAGGATCCATTTATTTTCGGGACTTATATTCACCGGAACAATTATGCTGTCCTGTTGGAAATCGTTGTAAGCGGTCAGCTTTACATTGTACGTGCCGCCGGAAGCGAATATATGCAGCGGATTCTTTTCGCTGCTTGTGGTTCCGTCGCCAAAATCCCACGTAAAGCCGGTTGCCGTTTCTGTCGAAAGGTTGATAAAGGCAACCCTGTTCAGGAACATATTGGAGTAAAAATTGGCAGTAACGCGGTTGTCGATTACCCCGGTAACACCCAATGCGCCCTGATGAGCGGTTGAATTGATGGTGTCGCCGGGAGTTCCCATTACCACGTTAGTAATCCTGACCGGATAGGTGTTTTCCGCAGACCATGTTATGGGCAATATCAGGGGAATGTTCATCAAGACGCCGTTGGAGCCCGAAAAATCAGCTTGCGGATCACTTTGGATAGAATAATGGTAAGTACTGTCTCCCAATGCCGCTGCCACTATCGTATGTCCGTTTTTTCTTGCTGAAAGCACTGCATTTTCATAATCTACCGTTACATCTCCCGGAAAAGTAATGTCAAACTCAACGGAATGGACACTGATATTATGATTCAGCAGATAAACCGGGAAAAGAATGTTTTGACCGTTATCGCCGTATTGGGTTAAGGCAATCAGCCCGTGTTCAACATCCGCCGGAATGCCCGGTTCGGCTGGATTACCGGGATCGTAATTATAAACGGCAGTTAATGTTTTATTGCTGCTTCCCTTCGTGTAATAAAAACTCTGACCGGAAGAGATAACCTCTTCGCCGTCACGCCATTCGACAAATTTGAATCCGGTGTTGGCATAGGCATACAAATACACGCTTTGTCCCTCTTCGTATTTTGTTCCGCTGGTAATATTAAAAGATCCGCCTGCTTTAGGTTGCGCTTCTACGAAAAGCGCCGACTTTGTTTTTATATCCGGCTGTTTCGGTTCTCCCGGACTGTTCGGGTCATAAGAAAAAACCGCGGTTAAATTCATATCCCTTTCCGGCATCTTATAGCTATACGACGACGAAGTGGCGATTACACTGTCGCCTTCGTTCCACGACTGAAAGCGAAAGCCGGTGCTTGCGGATGCTGATATGCTTCTGCTGCTTCCGACAGCATATTGCCCGGCGCCCGAAACCGATCCCGCGCCTTTTGGCGAAGCCTGCAAATTCACCTGGTACAAAATATTCGGTTCGGCAGGGTTTGCGGGGTCATATTCGTAAACGGCGGTTAAAACGCAGGCCTTTTCCGGCATAGTGAAGGTAAAATTCGCCGAAGTGGATATTACCGTATTCCCGTCATTCCACGATTTAAACTTGAAATAATTGTATGAGGCTGAGGTTCGTATGTTGACGGTGGCGCCGGCGGAATACATACCTGTCCCTGTAACGCTTCCCGTTCCCGCAGGCAGCGTTTGCAAGGTCAATCCGTATTGAATGTCCTGCCCCAGCAGGCTGCCGCTGCCAAAAAGCAGCAACAGCATTAAATATATATATCGGTATTGTTTCATCTGGGTAATCTTTTAAAACACAATTGTTTTGAATAGCTTACCATCTACTTTTACCATATAAACTCCCTGAGCGGCAGGAATTGCGATAGCGCCGGCTACGGTTTCCGTTACGGCAATCTTTACGCCGCTAACCGTGTAAACCGTTACGGATTTTCCGGCTGCATCTGTTTCGATTATGATATTTTTTTCCGAAACGAACACCTTTGTTTCCGGTTGGCCGGTTGCATTTATGCCGGTAGTTCCTCCTCCGTTTTGGGCAATACGCAATTCAAAACGGTCGTTAAATGTGCCGGATTCCGGGATAAAGGAATAATCCGCAGCCTGCAAGTCGGTTGAAATATTCAGGTATTTATCCCAAAGAATAACGGAATACGCACCCACATCGCTTTTCAGTGAAATGGTAAGCAGGTCGGCAGAACCGGCATAAAATCCCAACGGCACAATTCCATCATCCAACCGGCGCTCATTGATAGCATACGGGGTAGCTTGCGCATCCAGCGAATAGAGTTGAGGCACCTGAAGTTCCGTACTCATAAACTTGGAAGCGTCGCAGCTTAGCTCATATCCCAATTGGGCGTCGGGATTGATTACCACGCGGGCTTTATCTCCATATCCGGCATCATTGAGTTCAAGGTTGATTAATGTTCTATCATTGGAAACCGATCTTAACGCCGAACGCAACGTGATTTCCGTAGTAGTCTGCCTTCCTGCGGCAAGAAATGTGATGGAAGATAAATCGGCAGGCTTCTGTACAAAAAACGCCTGGTAAGGTCGCAGCAGGAAAGCATCGTCTGCCGGCGATATGGCTTCATACCTTCCGTTATAATCATTCCAATAAGTAATGGGAGCAGTAAAATCAAGGAATTGCACATCAAAATAGCTCGGCGAAGGATTGCCCACTAAATTCCAGTGGCTGTTTGCGGCATTTTCGGCAGTATATTCATACAGGGTAAATGTCTGGTCAGCCGGTTGAAATAATTTATTTTTCGATGCGTCTGTTGCCGGCAATACCAAATGGTTAACGTCTTTATTACACTGGAAAATATAACCCTCTCCTGCGCGTAAGGTATCGCTTTCCGTCATATTTTTCCAACTGCTTCCGGCATCTTGCGCAGCCCGCGTTTGCCCGTCGTAACGGCGGAAAACAAAATAAGCATCCGCATCAATCGTGATATCGGATATGGCGACATCAAACGGAAAGGAAAGATAATACCAGCGATTGCCCCAGAGATACATATCAACTTTTACTTGCTGTGCAGTCATATTACTGCATTCGCTGATGAATTTGGAAAAATACGTGTAATAGTCACTATAATAATAAGTTTCATTTAAAACATATCTTAGTTGCGATCTCAACGTGAAGTCGTTGGTATTGAAAGGCGTGTTTCCTCTAACAGTCAAATTACCATTCTTAGTAATATCCACAGAAGGCAATCCCAACGGACGCGCGCTGTTGTTTAATGTCAGCGAACCGTTAACGACGATACGGTCTATTTCCTGATCGTATGGATTGATGACGGGGAACAGTTTCCAATTGTTTGCTAATTTATAGTCCGATAGTGCCCACGAAGGGACTAATAGTTCACAAGTTGCTTTATTAATATTAGGAAACTCATCATAATTCAGTACCGGAGGTGTTGCCTGCAAACAGATAACTTGCTGTAAACCGGTGCAATAATTAAAAGCATACGCATTAAAACTAATTAATCCTGCCGGTAAAGTAATGCTGGTTAATTTATTACAATTATAAAATGCTTCATAACCAAAAGTAGTTAATTTAGAAGGTAATATGACGCCGGTTAATGACGTACAGTTATAAAAAGTATAATTATTAATAACAGTAAGATTATCCGGCAGAGAAATCCGCTTCAAGGCAGAGCATCCATAAAATGCGTTTGAACCAATAGATGTTACACTCTGAGGAATATCTAATTCGGAAACAGAAGAACAACCTTCAAAAGCACAACTTCCTATTTCCAGCAAGCCATCCGGGAAATTAACCGCTTTCAGATTAACACAATAGGCAAAGGCATAATTACTGCGTATGTATTTCAATGATGCTGGTAAATCCAAGGCCAGCATATTATAACAGTAACAAAAGGCATAATTCCCTATCTCTTCTACCGAAGCCGGAAAAACGGGAGTTTCCAACGCCTTACAATTATAAAAGCTATAAGGGTTTATCCGTTTTAAGTCAGCAGGTAGTTTCACATTCAATAATCCCGGACGATCACGGAATAATTCATCAATCAGTTCGGTATTGGTAAGCGCGGAAATATCAACCGAAATCAGTGATTTCATATCATTTTTGATGACATTAAAGTCCGCCGAATTCAATGTGCCGCTTAGGTTCAAAACATTAATTTCTTTCAAGTAGCTGAATTGTTGCAATGCTCTTTCTCCCAGCGTACCCGGAGTGGTAATATTCAAGGTCAGCGTATTCGGCTCTTCTCCTGCAATAAGGATTTTGTCCTTCCAGAAAGCGGCTGCCTGATAGGCGAGAATAGCAGTTTCAGGGACATAAACGATAGCCATATTACCCAGTGAATTGCTATTATCTACTGTTGGAGGCGTTTCGGCTAAAATTTTGCACGATCTTAACCGGTTGCACTCTTGAAAAGCCCCATATCGGATTTTATTTATTGTTGAAGGAAGCTCAATTTGTTCTTCCAATTGGTGGCAATTGTAAAAGGATTGATAACCGATTGTCTGTAAACCTTCGGAAAACCGGACAGTTGTTAAGCCGGTACAGTTATAAAACGCATAATCTCCAATGGTTTGCAAATCTCCGTCAAATTGGAGACTTGTTAAACCGGTGCATCCATAGAACGCATAGTTGCCAAGGGTTTGTAAGGAAGCCGGAAACAGAAGCGTCTTGAGTGAAGTACAATAGGAGAAAGATTGATATCCGACTACCTTCAGACCTTCGGAAAATTGAACATTCGCCAAACCGGCACATCTGTCGAACGCATAATCTCCAATGGTTTGCAGGGAAGCCGGAAAAAGAAGCGCGCTGAGTGAAGTACAATTGCGGAAAGCATAATTATTAGCTATCGTCTTCAAGCTATCGGGAAAAACGACATTCGAAAGCGAAGTACAACCGTCGAAAGAACTGCCTCCTATAGTTGTAACGGTAGAGGGTAAGATAATTGTTTTTAATTTGGTATTTCCACTGAAAGCGCTGCCCGGTATGGAGTTGTTTGGCGTCGAATTGCTGTTCACAGTTACCACTTCCGAGAGATCCAGGTACTGAAGATTGGGCATAGCGCGTAAAACGCCAAAGTCATAACTGCTGCTTGAACCATCCAGAAAACCGGTCACCTTAAGCGTGGTGATCGTGTCTTTTTGCTCCTGGGTGAGAATAGACGAGAGCGTTCTTACTGTTGGCACATTAACTGTGTTGGCATAAGCTCCGTTTCCCTGTATGCCCGCACTGATTATTCCGAAAGCCAGGCAAGCTATTTTTAATAATGATAAAAAAGAATTTGTTTTCATATTCTGATCTGTTTTATAAATTTTCAATGTGATTTTCCGAAAAAGTATTTTATATTATTTTTTTAAATAAAAAAATTATACTAATTTTCTTTAAAAATTCAGCAAAATAAATTTATTTTTTTCAAAAAAACAAATTTCCAACTAAATTTATTGATTTATTTATAAAGTTACCATATTCAAATAAAAATAAATAATATACACATATTAAATTTAAAATAAATTTATATTAAAAATTTTGTTTAATTAAATAAGGAGGGCGAGTTTAGGAAAGCATAAATCCAGCCGCAACCCCGGAAACATACGGAGATACCTGCAATCAGCATCCATTGTTAATAAGTTTTTTGCCTTAAAGTTCACAAGTACAGACTATTTGTGTTATCTTTGTATAAATTTATACTTCTACGAATGAACAAAAATGATCATATCTTTCCGGGCGATCATATCAAGGAAATGGTGCGGCGCTACGAACAGTCGGTCAGGGAAAACCGCAATGATTACTTTGATGTAGATGATTTAGAGGAGATTATCGACCATTACGCCCTCAAACGAAAGTTTAAAAACGCATTGGGAGCAATTGCGTTTGGCCTGAAACTGCACCCCAATAATATTGATTTGCAAATCCGGCAAGCCGCCATATTCATGGAAAACGGCGAAAACACAAAAGCCATATGGCTGATTGACAGTCTGCTTCTGATTGAACCCGAAAATATTGACCTGCTTTTCCTGAAAGGAAACGGATTCCTTTTACAGGAAAAAGAGGAAGACGCCAAAGAATTATTTGAAAAGGTTGGCGAAGACGAAAACAGCAATCCCGATATTTACCTGGACATTGCTTACGTTTACATGGAAAGAATGGATTTTGAAACGGCTACCGGCTTTTTGGAAAAAGGCCTCGAACGCATGCCTGACCATACGGAGATCCGGTTTGAACTGGCATTCTGCTACGAACAAACGGGCAGGCGGCAGGAAGCAATCCGGGTTTACAACAGCGTGCTGGACGAAAATCCCTATTCCAACGAGGCCTGGTTTAATATGGGTCAACTGCTTTTCCTGGAAGAGGAGTACGAAAAAGCGGCTGAAGCATACGACTTCGCCCACGTAATCGGAACCAACGACCATGATGCACTGCTGCAAAAGGCGCATGCGCTGTTTCAGTGCGACAGGTATCAAAAAGCGCTGGAAGCATACCTCGAATATGCCGAACTGATTGCCTACAACACCTTTTCATACGTCTTTATCGGGGAGTGCTACGAAAAAATGGAAGATTTCGACACTGCCAAAAAAATGTACTGGAAAGCCCTGATTGAAGATCCTAAAAATCCCGATGCGTGGACGGGGCTTTGTATTTGCAGTATGGAGCAGGAGCAGTTTGAGGAAAGTCTGACCTACATCCGCGAAGCGCTGAAAATTGACGACAGTGTGAGCGAATACTGGATTTATATGGCTGAAGCGTATGTCAACCTGAACGATAACGAAGAGGCGCTCAGCTGTTACCTGCATGCACTGACGATCAATCCCGAACAGCCGGATACGTTCGTAGCCATCGGTAATCTCTACCTGGATGCGGAAAATTATACAAAAGCACTTCAATATTATGAAAAAGCCGACTTGCTGAACGAAGACAAAGACGCCGAAGGTCTTCCGCTCCTGTTTGCAATTACCTATTTCAAAATGGGCGAAAAAGAGAAAGCTCACTGTTTTTTTGCGGATGCAATATCGAAAGACGAAAAAACGAGAGAGCTGTTTTTTGAATTTTGCCCGGAAGCAAAAGAAGATCCGAATTTTTATGAATTATAAGTTACCAGAAATCAGCGCGATTACCGTATTGCTGCTCTCAATCCTTCTCCTGAACGGATGCGAGGTGGGACATCGTAATTACCGGTATATAGTTTCAAATGAGATTAGCGACAGCCTTTTACTGACCTGTTTACTGAATGGCGAAACGGAAACTCAACAGATATGGATGAAGCCGGGTAGCGATACATTAATCTACGAGCGCAATGGCGTAGCAGGCGATGATATTTGGAACATTGAAACAAGTCCCACGATGTTCGCCATCCACACTCTAACGGCAACGGCAAAAAACGGCAATACAACCCGTATGACGGATGAACTTTCACAACGCATTTTCTGGTCGCCGCAACCCGAAGACCGGAACGGCACGGGCGTTTACACGCTGCAAATCAGGGACAGCTTATTCAAACTGGAAAAACAACCGAATTTTTACCTGGTTCACAACGCAATGGATACGACGATTTTCGTTATAAGCGAATGGCACGAGAAAGATCGAAGCCGGGATACGATCGCCTGCGGAGAGACAGCAGAGATCGGCTGCGCAGAGGTATTCGTTTATGATGAAACATGGCAGGGAACCGATAAATACATCGAAAAAAAACTGTCCGGAATCAGGTCTTTGACTGTAACATATAAAAGGATTTCAAAAAGCATTGATTTGAAGAAACCGCATTTGTATAAATGGAATACTTCCGAACCGGGAAAAAGCACGCTAAGCGCTGATTCGACTATTTTTTTTAACTAAAAACTACACGATATGGAAACTTATGGTTTGATTGGAAAAACATTGGAATACTCCTTTTCCAAAAGATATTTTACGGAAAAATTTGAAACCGAAGGAATTACGGCAAGATACGAATTGTTTGAACTGCCGGATATTTCCCATTTTCCGCTGCTGGTTGCCAACAACCGTTTTTCGGGACTGAACGTTACCGTTCCGTACAAGGAGAAGGTGATTCCTTTTCTTGACGAACTGGATCCGGTGGCGCAGAAAATCGGCGCAGTCAATACCATCCGGTTCATATATTCGGATGTACGCACCATTTTAAAAGGATACAACACGGACATGATCGGGTTTACCAACTCATTCGCGCCGCTATTGCAACCTCAGCATCAACGCGCTTTGATACTCGGTACCGGCGGCGCGTCCAAAGCAATAGCCTATGCGCTGAAAACGCTGAATATCGACTACCGGTTTGTCTCCCGCGAACCATCCGTCGAGGCTTACTCGTACAGGCAACTCACAAAGGAGATTATGGAAGCGTACAAAATCATCATCAACTGCACGCCGGTCGGCACTTTCCCGAACGTGGACGTTGCACCTGGAATCCCGTACCAGTATCTTACTCCCGAACATCTATTGTATGACCTGGTCTATAACCCTGACAAAACGCTTTTCCTGCGATTGGGCGAGGAACACGGAGCCACTACGAAATCCGGGCTGGATATGCTTTACGGGCAGGCAATCGCAGCCTGGGTGATTTGGAATCAGAAATAAAACATCCATTGTTTGCTTCGTGCAGCGGCGGTCACAGAAATCAAAATTTGATTCGGAACAGGAAATGGCTGCATATTATTCCGGATGGATTGAAAATTTTAATGTTTATCGGCAATATTACATCCTGACGAGAAAAAGTAAACGCTAAGGCACGAAGTACACAAAGAAAATGAAAAACAACTTCATGTCCTTTGTGCCTTTGTGTTTACTAAATAATCCATTTAACTTTAGCATAAAATTTCCATTCACTAAATTAACATAAGTTCGAACTAAAAAAATCAGGGATATTCATTTTCCGAATATCCCTGATTTTTTTCTGCATTTTCCGAATGCCCTGCACATTACCGGGCGATTGAATCGGCCCGGCAGGTACGGATTAGTTCAGCATACTTGTGAACTGGGCGTCTTGCATATATTTGGCAAATTCAATATCCGATTTTGCCGATTGTCCGAATGCTTTATCTCTCGACAAGACTTCTTTCAGGTTACTGTATACCATGTCTTTGTCGCTGGTTCTGGCTCCAAGTACTGCTTTCAGGTAGTAGGTAGTCGCATTCGGAACTTCGATTTTAGACAAGGTCGATTTGGCTTTCGAATAATCCTTGTTCAGGATTTGAGCCAATGCCGCATTGTTACAAACCTTATCTCCGTAAGTAGCTACGGCTTTAGCATATTCACCGTTGAAGATTTCGTTAGCGCCTTTTGCATTCTGCCATTCCGGTGAAGTAGATGCCGATGCTTTTGAAAAGCAGGTTTTGGCATCCTTTATGTTTCCTTTTGCCAGGTGGACAAATCCCTGGTTGTATCTGTTTTCAGCACGGTCCTGCACCTTGATTGAACGGTCAATCATTGTTGAGGCATCATTCCAGTTCTTTTGATACATGTGAACGGTAGCCGCGTTATTGTAAGCCCTCCAGTCATTCGGATAGTGTACGATAATCGCCCTGTATGACTGTATTTTTTCATCCGGATCCAACATTTGTTCAGTAACAGCCAGGCGGTCATCCAACGACAGTTTGGAAATTTCCCTTTCCGTTTTGCTTTTTATGGTAGCGTGGGCTGCTCTTACCTTTTCGTCGTTCACTATATGGAGCGTAATATTGCTTCTGCGCAACGGCGGTAATAAAGAGGCTTCAAACAAACCGTTGCTTGCCATATATTTATGCAAAATTACCTGTCTTTTGTCGATGCTTCCTTCTGCTTTCATCTCCTTGATCATTTGATCCTTATCTTTCATATTGGATGCAGCAATATTTGCATAAAGCCCGTCCCAGTCCTCGTCAATCAATGTATGCTTGATAGGAAGATTCACGTTAAATTTTCTCATCTCTGCGGCAACATATTCGGAAGCTTCCGCGTCCCTGTGTTTTGCCAGGTTGGAGTTTAACCCTTCTGCTCCTTCCGGAGATGCAGCGGAAGTAATCTGGATATATGATTTTCTTCCCGAAGATTTTATATCATTTAACAATTTTTGTATTTCAGGTTTTGATAATTCGGACTCCCGTAGCTCCGATTTTCCAACTACATACTGGATTGTTCCGGTTTCAATTCCGCCTTCACTTGCCCCGAAGAATTCACGGCTGACCATGGAAGCTTCGCTTACGTCCACCAGCATCGGAGTAGTAATAACTCCATCAGCCAATTTGATTCTCGGAATGGAACGGAAGCTCTCATTGCCTCTTTTATATCTGACTTCTGCATACAGTTGAGACATTCTCATATCACTTGTATAAGGAAAAGATTGCTTTTCAGAAAAAGTTCCTCCCTCTTTGTTTGAAACAATCATCAATCCCGGCTTGGCTATTTGTTCTCCGAAGAAAATAACCTTATCGCCTTTGACGGTTTTCCCTCCGGATATCAAAACCGGGGTAACTTCAAGCTCTCCGTCTTTAGGAAAAAACTTATGAGGAAAAGTTCCTTTTATCGTTGCGGTCACTTCTCCTCCTTTTACTTCCAACACTTTAGGATCAACTGAAATATTATCAGTCGTCAGGTTTCCAAATTTTGCTTTGGACGAACATCCAACCAACATGGAAAAAATAGCTAAATAAATCACTTTTTTCATAATTACATCTTTTTTAAATTTATATATTGATAGATAAACCATATATCGCCTTTTTTTGTTCACGCGAGACGGTTTTTAAGTATGAAAAAAATTTAAATAGTATTTTTGTTATATTTTGTTTATATTCATTTTTTATTGAGAATTTATTTTGCTCAATAGAAAGGATTGATGTTTTACAACAGGTTCAGGTTTTAAAAAGTATCTGTTCCCTCATTTTCTTACTTATCCCTTTCAATACCATTTCGTAGGAATGGTCTATCCACTTTTTAATGTTTTTCCCGGAAACGGAACCGTCGAAGAAAACGTCATTCCAATGTTTTTTATTGAAATGAAATGCCGGACGAACGGCAGCGTATTTTTCCCGGAGTTCGATCGCAAATTCCGGGTCGCATTTCAGCGCTATACGTTTTTCCTCCGCATCCAATGGAATAAGGGCGAACATTTTTCCGCCCACTTTTATCACAAGCGAAACATCATCAAAAGGAAAATCTTCGGTAGCGCCTTTTTGGGACAGGCAATAGTCTCTTGCTTCTTCGATGTTCATAAATATAATTGCGTTTTTAATTCTTTCAATATTAATCTATGACGTTGCTTGTAAGAAATATTTTACAAAATATTTCTCTGTAAAATACTCATTTTACCAAAAAAACAACCTCAGTAACAGCAGTAATGATTTATATTTTATTTCCAAACCTCATTACTTTATTCTTTCCATAAGTACCATCTTAATAAGGCAATGAAGTTCCTGTGAATTGTAACATTATTTTGCTACTGAGGTTGTTTTGTTGGGAAAATGAGGTTTTAAATTTGCTGTTGCTCATTCCTTACAACATAACCCCCTGTTCCCTAAACTCTTCCTTCAAGAACGCCCCCGTATAACTTTCGGGATTTTGTGCAATCTCTTCGGGTGTTCCGCAGCCGAGCAGGCGACCGCCTTCGCGTCCGCCTTCCGGTCCAATGTCGATGATGTAGTCGGCGGTTTTTATAACGTCCAGGTTATGCTCAATTACGACAATCGTATTTCCCTTGTCGGCAAGTTTGTTCAATACATCCAGCAATATCCGGATGTCTTCAAAATG
Organism: Prevotellaceae bacterium; assembly: GCA_031271815.1. Taxonomy (GTDB): domain Bacteria; phylum Bacteroidota; class Bacteroidia; order Bacteroidales; family Paludibacteraceae; genus RGIG9379. The sequence goes on from JAISVA010000039.1 coordinate 22,019, forward strand.
CAGACCGGTAGTAGGCTCGTCCAGAATATAAAGCGTGTTTCCGGTATCGCGGCGCATCAGCTCGGTTGCCAGCTTGATGCGCTGGCTTTCGCCGCCCGACAGCGTTGTGGAGGGTTGCCCCAGTTTTATATATCCTAAGCCGATCGTTTGCAGCGTTTTTACTTTCAGGTAGATTGATGGGATATTCTCGAAAAATTCTACCGCCTGGTTGATGGTCAGATCCAGCACATCGGCAATTGATTTTCCCTTGTAGCGCACTTCGAGCGTCTCGCGGTTGTATCTTTTTCCCATACACTCTTCGCAAGGGACATAGACATCGGGCAGGAAGTTCATTTCAATGGTTTTATAGCCGTTTCCGCCGCAGGTTTCGCAGCGTCCGCCTTTTACGTTGAAGGAAAAGCGCCCCGGTTTGTACCCGCGTATTTTGGATTCGGGAAGCGCAACAAAAAGATTTCGTATATCGCCGAACAGTCCGGTATAAGTGGCAGGATTGGAACGCGGCGTTCTGCCGATGGGCGATTGATCCACATTAATCACCTTATCCACATGGTCGATTCCCTCAACCGAATCGTAAGGCAGCGGATCTTGCAGAGAGCGGTAAAAATGCTGGCTCAGGATCGGCTGTAACGTGTTGTTAATCAACGACGATTTCCCGCTTCCCGAAACGCCCGTTACACAGATAAGCTTACCGAGCGGAAACGTAACGTCGATGTTTTTCAGGTTGTTTCCCCTTGCTCCCTTTATTTCGATGAATTTCCCGTTTCCCTGCCGTTTCCCTTTCGGGATTTCGATTCGTTTCTTTCCGGTCAGGTAGTCGGCGGTCAGGGTGCTGGCTTGTGAAATCCGGTCGGGAGTTCCCGCGAAAACCACTTCGCCACCGTGCCGTCCGGCGCGCGGACCCATATCTATCACATAATCGGCGTTCAGCATCATATCCTTGTCGTGCTCCACTACGATGACCGAGTTGCCGATGTCGCGCAGTTGCTTGAGCGAGTTAATCAGGCGGATATTGTCGCGCTGATGCAACCCGATGCTCGGCTCATCCAGAATGTAGAGGACGTTTACCAGCTGCGAGCCGATTTGCGTAGCAAGCCGGATGCGCTGGCTCTCTCCTCCCGAAAGCGTCATCGACGAGCGGTTGAGCGAAAGGTAGTTCAATCCCACATCCAGCAGGAAACGGATACGGCTACGAATCTCCTTGAGTATTTCGGGCGCTATTTTCTGCTGTCTTTCCGTCAGCTTGTCGTCCAGGTTTTCTACCCATTCGCTCAATTCAGCTAAATCCATGGAAGAAAGTTCGGTGATGTTTTTTCCCGCAATTCGATAATGCAATGCCTCGGTGTTCAGTCGTGCACCGCAACAGTCGGGACAAGTGACGATGCGGCTGAATTGATTCGCCCATTTCTGCGCCGTGGCAGAGGCTTCGCTTTCCTGCTGCATCTCAATGTAATGCAGCACGCCTTCAAACGACATCGAATAGTTGGACGTTCCGAGCGAAGCATTTTTCACGGTAATTTTCTCTTCCGAACCGTTCAGTATGACATCAAGCGCCTCTTCGGGAATATCCTTGACGGGCGTTTTCAGCGTAAATCCGTACTTCTCGGCAATTGCTTCCAACTGCCAGAAGAAAAGCGTCTTTTTATATTTCCCAAGCGGAACAATAGCGCCATTGTAGATGCCTTCCGTTTTGTCGGGAATAATTTTATCCAAATCGATCTCGTTAATCCAACCAAGCCCCTTGCACTTCGGACAGGCTCCGTGGGGCGAGTTAAATGAAAAATTGTGGGGTGCCGGTTCATTGTACGAAATTCCGGAAGAGGGACACATCAGAAACTTGCTGAAATAACGGACAACATTGTCTGCCTTGCGCGCAATCATAATGGAACCGGCGCCCTGTTTCATTGCAATTTGGACGGAATCCTTCAACCGTTGCGCGTTCTTTTCGGAAACGGTCAGCTTATCCACTACGATTTCGATATTGTGGTTTTTGTAGCGGTCTAATTTCATCCCATGGGTAATTTCGCGCAGTTCGCCGTCTACGCGGACGTGCAGGTAGCCTTTCTTGCGGATTTGCTCAAACAGCTCCTTGTAATGCCCTTTCCGTGCCTTTACTACGGGAGCTAAGACGAAAATCGGCTCGTTGTTGTATTCTTCGCGGATCAGCTGCAGGATTTGCTCTTCGGTGTATCGCACCATCTTCTCGCCCGTAACGTGCGAGTAGGCTTCTCCGGCGCGGGCAAAGAGCAGACGCAGAAAGTCGTAAATTTCGGTCGTGGTGCCTACCGTCGAACGGGGATTTTTATTCGTCGTCTTTTGCTCGATCGAAATTACGGGACTTAAGCCGGTAATCTTATCCACATCGGGACGCTCCATATTGCCCAGGAAATTGCGGGCATACGCCGAAAAGGTCTCAATATAGCGCCGCTGCCCTTCGGCAAAAATGGTATCAAACGCCAACGACGATTTTCCGCTTCCGCTCAATCCGGTAATCACCGTAATCTTGTTGCGCGGTATGCTGACATCCATGTTTTTCAAATTGTGGACACGCGCTCCGAACACTTCTATTTGCCCGGTTTCGAGGGCATCCCGGTTCACTTCCGGGTCTGTTTTTTTATCTTTTTCTTTCACTAAATCAATCATTTTCAAAGGAAACTTACAAAGGTAGTGAAAATAATTGTAAAAAGTTTGGCATTATACTTTTTAATGATTGCCTGCGATATTATCCCTGCCCCCGCATCGCGGTTAAGAAAATTCTTAACCGCGATGGACGCGAAGAAAAACCCTAATGAACGCGATGCATTTGAAATAAAACTTCGCCGTGTTCATTGCAAAAAAACATTGTGCCCATTGCGGTTAAATAAAATAGAAAACATTCAAATTGTCAAATCGCCAATAAGCATGATTACAATGGGTGAATAGTAACCGGCTGCTTCAAGGCGTAAGCGTAAGTCCTGGGATATAAGTGAAACCTTCTTGTACACATTCGCTTCGCTAATGGACAACAGATGAGCGGTTTTTGCAGCCGTATAATTCAACTGCTTCTGATATAAAAAGCATTTCTTATCAATATCCGGGTAACGTTCCAGTACTTTTTGTGTGATATGTTCTATCTCTTTGGCATAAACTTTTGCCTCCAGAGAGTCAATGGCATGTTCATTCAAAAAATGTTCGGACAGGTTTTCAAGGGAAATGATACGTCTTCCGGAAGAGATCCGGTAAAAATCGGCAACTCGCCTGGTTGCCATGTTTAACAGCAGCCATTTAATCGAACCGGTAGAAGGATATGCTACTAATTTCCCTGCATTTGACCAGATATATAACCACAGATTCTGGCTAATGTCCGATATGAGATCTTCTTCAGCAACCGAGGAGTGTAAATATTTAAATATAAGCTTGGCATACCTGTTATACAGTATTGTAAATGCGGTTTCATTTCTGCTGTCTGCAATGGCTTCCAGCAACTCTTTATCTGACATCCTGATATCATTCATGCTTGAATAAATTTATTCTAACAATCTACATTTCGCACAAAACTACTTTAATCTTATTACAATTAAATTACAATTAGCATATTATATGATAATTTTTATGTTCAGTTTAATTCGAGTAAACATTTTAAATATGTTTTTAAATATTCAATTTGCTATTTTTCAACGCATTAATAAAAAAGAAATAAAACTGTAACAAGATCTTAATTCAGAAATTATTGACTTTATACGATATATATGATGTAAGCTTGATTCATTTATTTGATTGGAAAAACAATTATATATAACACAAAAAGATAATAAAGATGGAAATCGGACAGGAAGAGGAACAGGAAAAATTAATTTGGGAGAATATTGATTTACTCTTTGAGAAATTAGAACAGGGTGAAGCTACCGAAGAAGACATAGAGAAAATCAATATAATTTCAACGATCATATACGGTGCTACGGCAAAAAACAGGAAGCGAAAATTATCCCGGTCAAACCTGACCGGGTTGCTGCTGAAAGATCTGACTTTTTTCAGGCGGGAATCAGGACTTGAAGCGGTTGCTTTTCCTCAACAGGAGAGATATAGCCGCTTGAGGCTTATCAAATATGCAGGAATGGGAATCGCCGCCTCTATTCTGCTTGCCGTAGGATTTTTCTCTTTCCTGATGACCCACCCGATGCAGACAGAAATCACTGCGAAAAACAACGATATCCATTGTTTGCAAGATACGATGATCCGGCTTCCCGACGGTACGGATATCCGGCTTGCTGCGGGTAGCCGGCTTGCTATCGCAGAAGATTACGGTAAAAGGGAACGCCGGGTAACTTTGACCGGAGAGGCATTCTTTGAAGTCGCTAAGGATGCAAAGCGCTCTTTCATTGTTCAGACTGCAAATATGAATGCTGTAGTACACGGAACATCATTCAATATGGTTGCCTACGAAGGCATGGCAAGCGGCGTGTTGGCCGTTCGTACGGGGTGTGTGGAACTGACCGACAAGCAACGTTCTTTTGGGAAATTGCTTTCAGGAGATCGTGCTTCCTACAATTATGAAATGAAAAAAGTGTCTTTTTCCAAGGTCGAACCCGAAAATGTTGGGGCTTGGAAGGACGGTTTGTTTATTCTGGAAAATGTTTCCGTCGATGAATTGATCGTCAGAATCCGGTTCCGTTATGGCTATGAGCTGATAATAAAAGAGGGATCCATTCCCAATGACGCTTCCATTAACTATAGTTCCTATTCGGAATCCGGTATTCAATCTGTCATTCAATCAATTTGTGAAGTCTATGATACAAAATCGGAAGCGGACGGGTCTCGAATAACTATTTATAGATAGTACATTCCTGTGAGAAACCGGAAGAAATCAACCTGCCTTAATGTGGCTAACTGCCGGAAAAAACATGTTTCCCGGTCTGTGGTTTGAAATTTTATGATGTGAAATCTTGAAATATAATATAAAAGAATAACCGATTACATAAAACTATACAAATATAAAAAAGAAAGAATGAAAAAAGTGATGAATTGGAATTTAATATTTTTTCTGTTAATAATATCTGTTTACCCGGTGCGTGCAGCCGGAAATAAATCAGAGGAAGAATCGCATTACCCCTCCGAATCTATGGTTTCCCGCTTAAACCGGATTGCTATGGAATTTGATATAAAAATAGCATTCGACGGAAAAAGCTCAGGTCGAATTACATTGCCGGTTTTGAAAAAGGAAAGCTCTGCCGAAACAATGCTTGAGCACAGCCTGCTTAATACGGCATTCAAATGGAAAAAGACAGCTGAAAAGACCTATTCTATTGTGAACAGGGAAAATACCGGTCACTCAAAGCCTGCTGGTACGGGTTCCCTTTCGGGCACCGTATTTGATGAACAAAGGGAGCCTATTGTTGGTGCAACAATAACGATAGCCGGTACCACCCAGGGAGTGGCGACCGATTTGGACGGGAAATACACCCTGCAGGGAATACCGGCAGGAACAGCATCCGTAGTATTCAGTTTTATTTCATACGAAACGAAACAGGTAACGGATATTAAGATTAATACCGGCAGGACAACCCAGCTGGATGTTGTCTTGCAGGAAGCTTCGCTGCAACTGGGAGAGGTTGTGGTCACCGCTAAATACCGGGAAGCCTCTTCGATAGGAATGTTTGCCGTACAAAAGGCAAATGTTTCCATGACCGACGGCATCAGTTCCGATTTGATCAAAAAGACTTCGGATAACAACGTGGCACAGGTATTGAAGCGGGTCGTAGGCGTAACGATCAACGACGGGAAGTTTGTTACCGTGCGCGGAATGAGCGAGCGTTATAACAATATGCAGCTCAACGGATCTTCCCTGCCCAGTACGGAGCCTAACCGCCGCAACTTTTCATTTGATATTATCCCGGCAAGCCTGATTGAGAATGTAGTGGTCAACAAAACGTTTACACCCGACCTGCCGGGCGAGTTTACCGGAGGCTTGGTACAGGTAAAAACACTTTCCGTTCCCAATGAAAAGTTCCTGAACATCAGTTTAGGAACGGGGTTGAATACCATCAGTACCGGAAGGGAATTTCAAACCAATAAGCGTTTTACTTCGGATTATTTCTTCGGAGAAATCGACCGCCGCTCCTGGTATGCGGGACATGACGACGGACAGATAACCCAATCACAATACAATGCCGGTCAAATCAATCATTACGGTTTCTATAAATACAAGGCGGTTCCCTTACAGAATTACTCCCTTTCTTTCGGCTTGCCTTTCAAATTGAACGAACAGCATAGCCTGGGACTGATAGGCGCACTTACCTACCGCCATGAAGAAACACTGGACAAAATCAAAGATGTAAATACCTTCAGCCGTGATTCGCTGGTAGAAGGCATGAGCGATCATTTCAACCGCGGATTCAAGTTTATAACCGCAGTCGGTGCGGTAGCCAATATTGGCTGGGAAACCGATAACCACTCCATTACCTGGCGTAACCTGTACAACAACCGCTTTACCCACCATACGATGAACCGTATGATGAACGATTATTATGACAATGGAGTTGTGCGGTATGAAGTATACAGCACGCCTTTGCAGGCGCACCTCATGCAGACACAGCTGGATGGGGAGCATACGCTTTTCAATAAACGTTTGAAGCTGAGCTGGAGCGCCGACTACAACAAAACCTCCCGCGTCAACCCCGACGACCGGTATGCGCAGGCGTCAGTTAACCTGGCGGGAGGTGAGGTGCCGAATCCAACCGATGCCTATCTCTTCGACTGGCGGTGGTCGTTAGGTCCTTCGCAGCCTTACATATCTACCCAGTTTGTGATGTACAACCGGCTGGACGAAACAAAGGATAATGCAGGCGCCAATGCCGAATATACCTTCCGGGCATTGAAAAAGGAACAGAAGCTGAAAGCGGGTTTCCATTATTCGCGACGCCGGGCGGATTATGACCAGCAATACCTGCATGGTTTCATTGATACTAAATTGGCTGGCGAATTCCTTACGGACGTAACGAGTCTTCAACGGTTCTATGATCCGGTTAACTTCGATAGAGGGATGCTTTATTATAAAGCAAGCGGGTTTTCCAATCGTGCTGCCGATTATTACGAAGGCAAACAAACCATAGAGGCCGTTTACCTGATGGGAGAATTCAATCCTTTCAACCCATTACGCATCATCGGGGGAGTAAGGATGGAGCATGCGAAAACCGATGCTCTTACAAGATATAGCTGGTATGAAAATGGTATATTTCATATAGCAGATACGCTTTTTACCCGTACGGAGCTGGAATGGCTGCCTTCCGTAACCGCTATTTATGCCATTTCGCCTAAACTGAATCTCCGGGCAGCTTTTACGGAAACACTGGCGCGCCCGGATTTCAGGGAGCTTACCGAGGCAACCTATTACAATGTAGAGGAACGGTTAGAGGTAACCAACGTAAAGCCGCTGGAAAAAACTTCGGTTAAAAACTATGATGTACGCCTGGAATGGTACCCTTTTCCGGGTGAAGTGGTGTCGTTTTCAGCTTTTTACAAGGATTTTGATAAGCCGGTGGAAAAGATGGTAAGGGTAAAGTCCGACCAGCAAAGCTTTTTCCTCGAGACGGTGAATCTTGACCAGGCGGCTTTACGTGGATTGGAATTGAATTTCCGCAAATCATTCCGGTTTATTTCCCAGAAGTTAAAAGACCTGTGGCTGGGCGGAAATGCAGCTGTGCTGGAAGGCAACATCGAAACCGAGAACTGGAAAAGCAAGCGCGAACGCCCGTTGCAGGGATTAGCCCCGTATAATATCAACGGTTCACTGGCCTACGAAGGAACGGTTTGGGGGGCTGTCTTGAACTATACCCGCGTAGGGCGGACGCTGGCTTATGGGGGAGAATTTGAAAAATACGACCAGTACGAGAATCCGCGTAATGTGCTCGACCTGCAGCTTTCTGCCCGCCTCCTGAAACAGAAGCTGGAAATTAAATTCAATATCAGCGATTTTTTGAATGAAGATATTATTGTGTACCGGAATCACAGCTTTCCGGGAACAGAGGTAGACACGGACGGATCCTATTTCGTCGACCGTACGGCACAGGGTATGGACTATAACAATGGCGATTATGTAATGAGCCGTATCGGTAAGGGAGTAAATATGTCTATATCGGCAAGTTATAAATTTTGAAAAATTAAAATAAAATCAGATGAAACAAATAGAATCTAAAATAATATACCGGATTGTAATTTCCTGCCTGGGAGTAATCATACTTATGTTCTCCTCCTGCCAAACGGATGAAGAATATGTCGAATGGAATGAACATATAACTCCGGTATGCCCTGCTTTTGTATATATGGCTGACAATACGGCGCGTTATGCGGTGGAATATGCCGGTATCCAACTGGCAGACTCGCTGCCCTACTGGTCGCCCCGAACCTCCCGGCTTACATTCACAGCAGACCGCAGTTATTTACGACCCTCCCAGTTAAACAGCCGGTTGCGCGTTTACCGGCTGGAAGAAGAAGGGCGTGTGCTCGAACTGGAAGAAGAACTGAGCGTCTCTCCCATTGTGGTTCCGAGATCGGATACATATACTACGATCGGGCTGATACAGTTAAGCGCCGGAGTACAGGTATTAGAGATGAACAGCAGCGGGGCGGACAGTACCGTTACCTCCCTCCTTTTTTTCTATGCGGATGACCGGCAGGCGCCCGGGGCCGACTCCATACGCATAACCGTGTTGGCGGTAGATCAATATACCTTGCTGATAAAAGGCAACCGGCTGGACAATGTGCCCGATACGATGAAAACCGTAACGGAAGAATTCACGCTGGCTCCCGGAAAATTGAGCGATGACATTCAACTTAACGCCGACTATTATTCCGGCATAAACAGGGGACTTCCCGCCCGCTTTTTCTACCGGATAAGCGATGCCTCCAACGGAACCGTTATTCAGGATTATAAAGTGGGCAGCAGCGCGTCGTCCACAGCTGAGATCAAACTCAGCGCCGTCAAGCGGGACAACATTCCCTATCCGGTTTACAAATCCTCTCTTATGCAGTGGAAATACCAATCGGAAGAGATACCTTTTGCTTCGCCTGAGGTATTAATAAACGGAGATAAATGGGTGGAATAAAGAATAAAAAAGGACAATAGCGCAGTATATCCAGGTTGGGAATAGCCAACTCCACCAAGTAATATACAGATAATGTCTGCAACTAATTACAAACAAATAAACGGCTAAACAGGATTGCAAATCATAATAAACACGGAAAAGGGCTCTTATCCCTTTGTATGCCCGTTGCACAAGCAACCGCATTCGACAATAAGAAAAACATTCCCATTTTTATTACAACTAAAAAATTAAAAAAATGAAAACTTTTGTTAAAAACTTTATTGGTACAATTTTATTTGCTTTTATTAGTATAAGTCTGATTTGCTGCTCGAAAGACGACGAAATGGCTCCTGCCCGTGTAAATACCCGTGCAGCTGATATTACCGTTTCAGGTGTGATTACAGGAACAAATAACTGGAGCGGTACTGTGTATTTGGATGGAAAAGTATTTGTAGTTAATGGTACGTTGACTATTGCTCCCGGTACGGTAATTATCGGAAAGGCAAAAGCGACAGCGGCAGAGGCTTCGGCTTTGATTATTACCAAGACAGGGAAAATCTACGCCGAAGGAACAATGTCCAACCCTGTTATATTTAAAGGTGAATCAAACACCAAAGGCTCATGGGGTGGGATCGTTATTTTGGGAACGGGTGCTATCAATCAGCCTACTGCCCAAGTCATTGAAGGGATTACTTCCGCTCAGGCAGCCGGTAACGACGTTACTTACGGTACACCTGCCAGAAACTTGCCACAAAGCCAAATAGATGCTTTCAACAATACAAGTTCGGGTACATTGAGATATGTTCGTGTGGAATATGCAGGAGCTGCTATTGCTCCTGATAACGAACTGAATGCCTTTACTTTCGGTGGAGTGGGTTCAGGTACTGTACTGGAGAATCTTCAGGCATATTACGGAGCTGATGACGCATTTGAATTTTTCGGTGGAGCCGCTAATGCCAAGTATCTGATTTCAACAGCAACTGATGACGATGCTTTTGACTTCGATTTCGGTTATCAAGGTAAATTGCAGTTTCTGGTAGCTGTATTGGATCCTAATGGATCATACTCTGCTAACGCCAACGGTATTGAGTGCGACAACAATGCAACAGGAGAACAAGTAGCTCCTTACACTCGTCCGGTGATCAGTAACCTGACCGTTGCTGGTACAGCAAATGGCAGCGCTAACGGCGGTACGGTACTATACGGAGCTCAATTCCGTCGTGCCAGTCAATTTGTACTGTGTAACAGTATAATATATGGTTACAATACGTGCATTGATTATAACGGCACAGGATCCTACTGTATGGCAAACAATGTAATAGGTTTGATCTCTGGAGCTATTCCGTATAATCCTGCCAATCCTGTTCGGATAAACTGTTCGGAGGTTGATGCAACTCTTATGAAACTTGCAGCTCCGTTTGCTTATGCCGGGTTCTTTACCAATGGTAGGGCTCTTAATCCTATTGCTCTTCCAGCCTCAAGCGGAGCTAACTTTAGCGACTGTTTGAATAATGATCCTTTTTTCATCCAGGTTACTTATAAAGGGGCTTTAAATTCTGCGAACTATTGGATTACAGGGCCTTGGGTAAATAAAGTTTTCCCTAATTGATATTTTTTAATAAAGAAGTTTGAAAACGCATTGGTCTTCAAACTTCTTTTTACATTAATTCTTTTAAAAAATGAAAGAAATGAAAAATTATAATCACATTGTGCTTTTTTTAACTCTTTTTCTTACACAGGTTATTTCTTTACAAGCACAGATTAATTTAGTGCAAAACGGCAGTTTCGAAACTGTTGACGAAGACGGAACTCCAACCGGATGGACATTGGGTTCTACGGATGAAGTTGCTTACAGTATAGTGTCAGGAGGCTATGAAGGCAGTAATGCTTTTCAGGTCGATGTAGCATCAGAAAATACATTAAACTTTACTCGGTTTGTAATCCAGGAGATTACCGATATAGAAATCGGCGCCGCTTATGATGTTTCATTCCAGTACAAAGTATTACGCGAACCTGCCGGAACAGATGGAGGAATGTTTAGTAATATTGGAACCTCAGATGCTACCGGTTGGGTAATGCCGATAGACTGGGATATTGCATACATTCCGCTGGTTTCCGTTTTTGATACCTGGGTGCCTTACGTGAAAGAAGATGTGGTTATTCCGGAAGGTGCCGTTTCATTTGTGGTTGAACTTAATTTCAATCGAGGCATTAATGTCCTGATTGACGATATTCAAATAGTAAAAAAAGGCAACTCGGATATCCGCAGCATCAAAGCTTCACTGCCGCTGCCTGTCTATAAAGACGGTAAAGACCTGGTAGTAACTGCTGAAGCCGGCAGTGTTATAGAGGTAATGAGTATTGCTGGCGTTACACAGCAAAAAGTCATTTCCAATGGCGGTAAAACGACCATTTCGGGACTTCCCCAAGGTCGGGTACTGATCGTTCGCAGCGGCAGTACAGTAGCGAAAGTAATGCTGTAATACAAATTAGGGATTTAGAAATGAAGGAATTTAAGAATGAAGAAATTAATTCCTTCATTCCTAAATTTTTTCATTCCTTCAACCTTGATTAAACAAGAACAATAATATATGTCATACAAAAGATTTAGCTTTTTTATATTTCCAATCCTGTTTCTATCGACCATCTGGCTGTTTAACGGGTGTGGAGACAAGGAAGAGTTGCCCATCCCCATCTCCTGTACCACTCTGGTATATATGATAGCCGACAACGACATCATGGACTCAGAGGTTGAATATACCATCAGCCAGCTAAAAGCCGGAACAAAACGAAGCGGCGGAAGGGTAGCGGTTTATGTTGACAGAAAAGGAGAGTCACCACGCCTGTTCGGTATCTCGCAAAAAGGAGAAGAACAACTAACGAAAACCTATGTAGAAGTTAATTCCGCCGATGCTTCTATTCTGGCAGAGGTCATACGGGATGCCAAAACCCTGTTTCCGGCAGAAAAGTTTGGGCTGGTATTGTGGTCGCACGGGATGGGCTGGCTGCCTTACGGGCATTCAAATACCCAAAACCGGACTTTACGGCAAAGCACGGTTTTTCCTAAAGTCCGTTATGTTGGTCCCGACCAGGATGACGGCACAAACACCTCACCGCGGGTAGCCGAGATCGTTGATTTAGCCTCTTATCTTCCCGACAATACCGCAGAATACATCTGGTTTGACGCCTGCCTGATGGGGAATATTGAAACCTTATACGAATTACGGAATAAATGCCGGTATTTTATCGTCTCTCCTACCGAAGTATTAGCCGAATCCGGCTACGGCGCATCCGGAATCCCCTATTCAAAGGTATTGCCTTTCATGTCGGGCGATAAGGAAGCCTTAACAAATGCCTGCAGGCACTATATCAGTCATTACCGGAACATGAAACATTCCATTCTGCGATCTGCAAGCATTGCTTTGGTAGATGCGCGTGAGTTAGACCGGCTGTATGATGCCTGCAGGGCTGTGTTACAGGGAAGCCTTCCTTCGCTGGAAAAAACAGGAATGACTAATTTACAAGCATACCATACGCCGAATGTGCCGAATGTTTTCTTTGATATGAGAGAGATAATCAAGAAAACCGGAGAAACATCCGCCGCATACCGGCCATTTGAAGAACAGCTTGCAAAAACCGTTCTTTATAAGGATGCCACAGATAAAATGATGGATGAATTGTTGATTGACCCGTTAAAATACAGCGGTTTAAGCATGTATGTCCCTTCGCACAAATGGAAAAATACAAACGAATACCATTATTATTTTGAAAACCTGGAGTGGTCGGGGATATATGATCTGCCCCTAAATCCCCAAGAAGTGACTGCTGCTCAGAGGCTGTCTCAAAAGTCTTTTTGAACACAGATGACACAGATAACGCGGATCTTCACAGATAACAAACGAATAGGAATTTAATATATAACTAATTATCAACGATATAAAAATCCGTGTTATCTGTGTCATCTGTGTTCAAAAAGACTTTTGAGACAGCCTCCTGCATGCAATGCTTCTATTCTCGCTCTACCCCGAGCTGCGCTTCGCTTGCAAGGGGTTATCTAACTGTTAGTCCTCCGGACTTCGAAATAGAAATTATTTTGAGTTATATAAATACTCAAGCTGCCGAAAGCATGTTTTCCGGAAAACCGGGATTTGTGCCGGATGTGACCGGGTTTTCAAAACAGCAGAGAGATGGCAAAAATGAGGTTAACCAAAACCCCGGTTATTTTTTGATCGCTTAATTAATCCGGTTAACCGAATTAATCCCGCTTATCTTCAGTAAGTTCATGCTTAAGTTGTTAATATCTTCCACATCGTGAACATATAGCGTGATAGAACCGCCGAAAATACCGTCCTTACTCTCCAGGTTAACCTTATTTACATTTACGCCGTGTACTTCGGTGATTAATTTGGCAATCTGTCCCAGGATTCCAATCCGGTCAATTCCCTTTATTTCGATGGTTGCCGGGAATGAGAGCACTTTGTGCGTTTCCCATACCGCCGAAATAATCCGTTCGCCGAAGTTGGATTTCAGCTTCATTGCTACCGGGCATTGCCTTTTATGCACAATCATTAGTCCGTCTTCCTCCACAAAGGCAAGAATATCGTCGCCTGGAATCGGATTGCAGCACTCGGCAATCAGGTAGTCGATGCCCGAATTTTCGTCGGTTATTTTTACAACCTCTTTCTGATTGACGTTCTTCGGTTTTTTCTTCTTTTCGCCAGAAGCGTTTTCGTTTACAGGCGATTTGCCAAACAGCGGCTTCCAGTATTTTATCCACCGGCTTTCGCTTTTTCCCTTGAAAACCGTTTTGTCCAAATCTTCAATCCTATATGTTCCTTTTCCTATCTTATAATACAATTCTTCTTTTCTGCTCTCATTAAAATATTCCAGTATTTTCGAGAGGTTTTCGGAAGAGAGCGGCAGGTTCATTTTTCCCAGCTCTTCCTGCAGGGCGATTTCCCCTTTTTTGGTAAAAGCCTTATATTCTTTTTTGAAAAGCGATCTTATTTTTCCCCTTGCGCGGGCGGTTTTCACCAAATCAATCCAGTCGGGGTTCGGTTTTTGCTTTTTCGAAGTCAGGATTTCAACCTGGTCGCCGCTTTGAAGTTCGTAGGTAAGCGGTTGCAGCTTGTGATTGACCTTCGCGCCGATGCACTGGAATCCGATGTCGGTATGGAGAGCAAATGCAAAATCAAGGATCGTCGCTCCCAACGGCAAGGTACGGATATCGCCTTTCGGCGTGAAAACGAAAATTTCGGAAGCAAACAGATTCAGTTTAAACGTATCAAGAAAGTCAATCGCATTCGGCTCCGGATTTTCGAGTAGCTCCTTAATGGTTTGCAGCCATTTTTCCAGTTCCGAATCATCCTTTTCATTCATCTTGTACTGCCAGTGGGCGGCAAATCCCTTTTCGGCAATATCGTCCATCCGGCGACTGCGAATCTGCACTTCAATCCATTGTCCTTCGGGGCCCATCACCGTTACGTGCAACGCCTCATATCCATTTGCCTTGGGCGTACTTATCCAGTCGCGGATGCGTTCAGGATGCGGCTTGTATATATCCGTAATCGCCGAATAAATCTCCCAGCAGTTCTTTTTTTCATCTTTTTCTTCCTCCGGGTCAAAAATAATCCTTAACGCCAGAATATCGTACACTTCTTCAAAAGGAATATTCTTGACCTGCATTTTGTGCCAAATGGAATAAATAGATTTTATCCGGGCGTGTATCTTGAATTTACAGCCAATCTCTTCCAGTTTTTTCTTTACCGGGACTGAAAAAAGTTCAAACAGGCGGTCGCGCTCATGTTGTGTACTTGCGAGTTTGAGCGAAAGCTCCTCATATTTATCGGGGTGTTCATATTTAAAGCTCAAATCCTCCAACTCGGTTTTGATGGAGTAGAGACCTAAGCGGTTAGCAAGCGGAGCGTAAATATATTGCGTTTCGCCGGCAATTTTGAGCTGTTTTGCCTGCGGCATTGAGCCAAGGGTTCGCATATTATGCAGGCGGTCGGCTATTTTAATCAGGATTACCCGGATGTCTTCGGACATTGTAAGGAGCAGCTTTCGAAAATTTTCCGCCTGTTCGGATGCCTTTTCGCCGAATACGCCGCCTGCAATTTTGGTCAGTCCGTCAACAATCGAGGCGATTTTCTTGCCGAAGAGGTTTTCAATATCCTCTACCGTGTAATCGGTATCCTCTACCACATCGTGCAGCAACGCGGAACAGATAGAAGTAGAACCAAGCCCGATTTCGCGCGCTACTATGCGCGCTACTGCCAACGGATGCATAATGTAAGGCTCGCCCGAGCGGCGTTTGATCCCCTTATGCGCCTGATTGGCAAAGCGAAATGCTTTTTCGATTATTTCTACTTTTTTTCTGTGATTGGAATTTAAGTAGTCATTAACTAACGCTTGATACTCCCTTTCTATCAGAGCCTGTTCTTCCGTTGTATTTTGTATACTTTCCTGATTATCCATACTTTTTTTGCTGTGTGAACAAAAATACTAAAAAAGTAAGATATTAAAAATCATTCCTGCCGGATAATTAAAAAAATGTTCAATTCCCGTCAGGGATTTTTTCAGCCAACCATTTCTTTTGAAAAAAAAGCTGTAGTTTAAAATAGAGTTGTAGTCTTTATGAATTTCCTTGATATTGTTCGTATACAGACAGCCCTCCGGGCTGTCTGTATACGAAGGTTCTCGGAAATATGTATAGATTGCAATTCTATTTTAGACTATAGCCAAAAATAATATTAACTCAAATAAATTCAAAGTTCTTGAAAGTTGAATATGACTTTTTAGCCAGCTTCATTATTTGCATGATTGAAATAAAAACAGTTTCGCAAACTGTCGGGTTATCCTATTCATGTCTAAAAATATCATCTTTGCTTTTCGGACGAATTTTATCCTGCCACGAAAAATTCCGGAGCAAAAGCTCTTCTTGCGGCGCTTTGTCGGGCGGATAAAGGATTCCCTTTGAATCGGGAGTCATCACAATCTTTTCCAGCTTCTTCTCTTTCAGGAAAATGGTCATCAGGCTTCCCTCCGCTTTGTTTATTCCCACTAACGAGCCATCGCTGTCTTTTGGGAAATAGACGGAAATGGCATTACCGATCATTTCGATTTTCCGCAATTCGCCATCAGTGATGTAGCCTTTGGATTCGCGGCTTGAAAGCTGGTTGAAGTTAGTCGAATCGCTTTCTTCGAGCGAAACAATCATTGCATTTCCAATGATATGGATCCAATCGGGAACGCTGTCCTTGATGTAAATCTTGACCGAGTCGCCGTTCAACTGATTTTGTTCCGACCAAAGCACCGGGGCGCGATACATATTGACAACCGAGTCGGTGGAAATATAAACCAGCGAGTCGCATTTCCCCTGAAAATCTTCGCGGAAAAACCGGACGTTATTGTATGCCTTCAACATGTCGGTAATCGAATCCAGGTTAAAAAAAGAAAGTGTGTCGGCGTGCAGAAACAGGCTGTCGGGCGAGGAGTAATCAATTACATAGGGGCGTTCGGTCAGAAATCCCGATTGCGGGTCTTCATGGAAAATCCCATAATCGCCTTGAAGGATAATTTTCCGAACCGAATCCTGAAGTACGGCATTATGATATGTTTTTGCCCAGCCCTGGTTTTTATCAAAAGCTATGGAGTCGGCTGTAATCCTTTTTCCGTCCGTACTTGTAATCACGGAATAATCATACAGCCTTCCGTGGTTTTCGCGCGTACTGGTCCAGGCATTGGTCGTAAAAACAGTATAGTCGCCGTAATAAACATGCGAAGGACCAACCAAACGGACAATTTCCGTAGCTGAATTATATTGGAGCGTATCGCTTTTGATTGTAAAATCGGGATTTATCAGCACGACATCGGTCTTAAAAAAAGATTGCTTGTTGTCGGGATAGTAGTAGCCCGTTTGCGAAGTCAATTCAAATTGCGGATCGATCAATTTGCCACCGCCGAAGTAATAGCCGAAATTCTGTACCCGGTCAAAATCCAGGAACCCTGTGTTCAGGGTCATATTGCCGTCGTTGAGCGTTACATTCTCGCGCGCCCTCAGCAGGCGGGTATCGCCGTCATAATACATTTTATCGGCATTCATCGTCATCGAATCCTGCACTACGCGTACATGACCGAATGCGTCGAAAGAGTTTTTTCCATCATAAAAGTAGGCGCTGTCGCAATACATCAGCGCATTTTCGTGCCGGAAACGCACATTTCCGCTTAACACCTGAAAATTGTTTGCCTTATCAAAAGACAGCGTTTCGCTATGTTCCAAAATGACGTTCGTTTTTTTTTGGGCGAAAACAGTGTCGTTTCCACAAAGGAAAAATAGAAATATGAAAAAAATATGGGCGAAAATTCGCATTTTTAGCGTCATTTACGTTTTCTGTTTTTTAATTTGATTTTATCCAACCGGGAAATTGAAAATCGCAATTCCGCCATTTCTTATCAATGTGGATATAAATGCCCTTTTGTTTGGACTTAGTCCACTCATTCAGTTTATCGTAACTTTTCTTTTCCAGATATAAGTTTCTCATTTCCAAGTAATCATCGGTCATATTCGCTTTGTGCGCCTTGGCGCTTGATTTGAGTTTGACAATGGCAAACACTTCATTGCCCAAGCTGTTTCTCATTACAAAAGGCTCTGAAATTTCTCCGGTTTTCAGATTGTAAGCCACTTTTGCAACTTCCTGAGGCAGGTCCTGCAACTCAAATTTTGAATTACCGGTTTTCGGGTTGGTCATGATTCCCGAACTGTTTCTCGTATTTTTATCGTTTGAATAAAGAACAACGGCATCTTCAAATTTGAGTTTATCGTTGCGAATGAAGTCTGCAATACTGTCTAAACGCTTCTTCGCAATGTCTTTTTCTTCCAATGAAACCCTGGGTTTCAAAAGGATATGTCGTGTATTCGCGCGGTCTCCCCGTTTTTCGATCAATTGAATGATGTGAAAGCCGAATTCCGACTCAACGATCTTGGAAACCTTTTTATTGTCCTGCAAAGCGAATGCCGTATTGGCATATTCGGGCACTAACTGGCCTTTTCCCATAAACCCGATTTCGCCTCCGCGCTTTGCCGATTCGGTGTCTTCGGAATACAGGATTGCAAAGGTAGAAAATTCGCTTTCGCCCGATTCGATGCGCGTCTGAAAATCGCGCAGCCGGGTTTTCACGTCGTCAATCGCCTGCTGGCTGACCTGCGGTTCAACCATAATGATTTGAGCCTCGACGCGGGCAGGGATCATCGGAAGACTGTCTTCCGGTATTTTGTTGAAAAACCGCCGTACTTCCGCCGGTGTGGCTTTGGGATCGCCCACGATTTTTTGCTGCATCTGCTGAATAATCTGCTGGTTATGTACCATTTCGCGCAATTCTTCTTTCAGCTCAATCAACGGTTTATTGAAATATTCTTCCAGCTTTTCTTTCGATCCGATTTGTGATATCAGATAGTTGATCCGCATTTCAACTTGTGAATTGACGGCTCTTTCGTCGGCAAAAACACTGTCAATTTTTGCCTGGTCCAAATACAGTTTTTGCAGCGCCAACTGTTCGGGGATAAAGCAATAAGGATCGCCTTCTACCTGCGTACCGTCGTACTGGTAACGCATCCGCTGCTCTTCTACATCCGAGCGCAGAATCGCTTCATCGCCTACCACCCATACAATTTCGTCTACAACATTATCTTGCGCCTGCATTTGTGTCGGAATAACACCCGACAGCAAGGTAAACAAGCAAATCAACATTTTTTTTTGCATATCTTTTTTAATTTTGTTCGTATATCTTCACTTTGCCGCTTTTTACGGCTTCATTATACATTTTATTGTTAAACTGTTTCAAGAAGTTATTCTTTTTCTGCTCCGACAGTATACCCCGAATCCTGTTTTCCGCATAGTCAAGCGGTTGTGGCTCGCCATCCGGCACATATTCCTGTACATAAAGGAAATAGGTTGATAAACTGTCCTGACTTTCGTAGAAAAAGCGTTGTTTCAGATTTTCTTTATTTTCTATGCGAATCGGACTTTTTCGTTGTATTTCCGACAACGGCACCCATTTTTCATTGAAATATTCAAACTTTGCCGCATTCCTGATGCACATCGACTCAATCTGATCCAAGTCTTTCTCTTTGGAATTGCTGAGCAATTTGCGCAGCGCATCCATATCCGGAGCGCGATTTGGTACTTTCAGGAAAAGACCTTTAATCAATATTTCGTCCGAATAGAAAAGCGGCGTGTTTTTGTTGTAATACGCTTTGATTTCCTCGGGCGAAACGGTATTATTCTTCAAACGGTCTTTAACTAAATGTAGCTGGTATTCGTACACCAGCAATGACCGGCGATAGTTCTCCAGTAAAGCGGCGATTTGCTCATTGTCTTTGACATTTTCCTGTGCTTTTTCGTACAACAGAATATCGGTAGCCCACATCCGTACGTAATTTTCGATTGCTGCTGTGCTATCCTCTTTCGACATTCCAGCAAAGAAAATATCCTTCACGTCTTCTTTATACAACAAATTCCCGCCTGCCTCTGCAATTGGTTCCCTCTTGCCAAAATGTTCGTTTTTACAGGAAATAAACAGAAACGAGGCAAACAGACCCAATGCAAGAAACGGTAACGTTTTCTTGTAAAAAGCATTTTTTTTAAAATTCTTATTCCTCATTCTCCTACTTCTTTCAAATTTCCGGTATCCGGTTTTGAAACTATTTTTTTACCTGATTCCAATTCCAATAAATGAATGCGCTTATCCGTAAAACCATCCCAAAACTCCCTGAAGAAGACTTTCCTGGCAACAAAAATACCTGATTGACAGTACTTTCACCAAGCTAAAGTCCCCATTAGGGACACTTTAGGGAGAACAAGCGAATAAGCATTTAAATGAATGTGCTGAATTTTTGTATCAATTACTTTTAACTGATTTCAACACCTTTTCATTAATCGTTACGTTATATTTTTTTCTTAAATTTTTAATCCATTCTTCTTCGAGGTAATTTTGGTAATCGGCGGTTGCAGGACCTCTTACATCTTTGTAAGATTCGGGTACGGCAACCAAATCGCCAATGAAATCAACTGCCGGAAAGGCTTCATCGGTGTATGTTCCTTTTTTGAAAATCCCGGCATCTACGGCTTTATTGGCTCCCGGCGCAAACAGTCCGTTTTCAATTTTTAACTGTACTTTTTCTGCATTAAATTTTCTTTTCAACTGAATATCAATCGAATCTTTCGGTGCATTTTTCATCATTTCCTGCGCTTCCGCAAGTATTTTCCGGTTGGCGGCGTGAAGCACTTTTCCTCTGAAACGCGGCGATTCCCATTTATAATTTTCTTTGTTTGCTTCAAAGAATTTTTCCAATCCTTCGACATCCACAGAGGCTTTATTCCAAACCTCTTCGTTGCTTACTTCAAAAAGCAGTAATCCGTCGCTGTATTCCCTTAATAAGTTGCGGTATTCGGGATGTTCCTTTTCCAGCGAGGCTTGTTCGGCTGCAATAACCACTTTTTTGACATATTGTGCAAATATTTTGTCCACAAAATCATTACCGGAGATTGCGGTGTCGATTTGCCGGTTTGCCGGAGTGTTTTTATTCTGTTTCGCATTATCCAGTTTTTCTTTTTCAACCTTGAAATACTCGACAAATTCTTTTTGCGAATAAGTTGCTCCATTAAGCGTGTATAATGGCGATTCCATACGGGCGTATGCCTTGCTGATTTTTTGTTCATCCGTCAACTCCACTACCTCGTAAAACGATGTCAAACCGTTCTTCGCCAGGTTAAATCCGTGTTTCCGTTTCAATTTTTCAACGTAAGAATCGTTTAACCGGCTTGCACGCTCATCGCGCAGTATTTTTGCTTTCAGCTCATCGTGCAGGCTTTCATACGAACCTAACTCTTTTCTTTCCAATAATTTCAAAATGTGGAAACCGTAAGCGGTATGTATTATATTACTCAGGTCACCGGGATTTTTCAAGGCAAAGGCGGCATTTTCAAAATCAACCGGATAACGTCCGGTTTCGACCCAGCCCATATCTCCTTTATTATTCGCACTTTGCCTGTCGTCTGAGAATTTTCCGGCAATTTCCGCAAAATCCGCTCCGTCCTGCAGTAATTGATAAATGGAATCAGCTTTTAGTTCTATCTGTCGCGTCTGCTCGTTGTTTTCCACACGTTTGAAGATATGTCCGACACGTACAGAGCCTTTGCTTGGGCGACGGTCATACACCTTCACAATGTGATACCCGAAAGAGGTTTTGACCGGTTTGCCGAACGTACCCACCGGCGTATTATAAGCTGCCGTTTCAAAAGGATAGACCGTCATAAAGGCAGTGATGTATCCCAGCCGTCCGCCTTTTTCGGACGACGGGCATTGCGAATTCCCGGCTGCCAGCGTTTCAAAGTTTTCCCCATTTTTCAGTCGCTCATATAGCTGGTTTATCCTTTCGTAAGCCTCAGCAGTGTCGGCACGGTTTGTTTTGACCAGGATATGACCGGCATCCACATCTTCCTTCATGCGCGCATAAGCTTCTCTGAGAATCGCCTCTTCGGTTTCTTTATCAGTCATGTAAGGGGCTGCAAGCTGATTTTTGTATGTTTCAAATTCCTCAATGTAGCTTTTTCGTTCGTGTATTCCCTTCGCTTTTGCCTCTTCCACCTTTAACTTGAAATTGATAAAAAGATCGACATACTCTTCAATATTCTTTTTATCGAGCGAATTGTTCGCGTTGTTTTTGTTGTAAATGTATTCAAACTCCGATTTAAGAATCGGTTTTCCATTAATGGTCATAATGGCCGGATCGTTTTGTGCCGACAATCCAACCGTAAAAAACAATACTCCTAATAAGGAAGCAAATTTCGGTTTCATATTTTCTATATTTTCAAATTAGACTATTTATAATCTTAATATTTTAAATTCCGTATGTTTAACGAGTTACGCGCTTATATATTGCAAAACGACGCGAATTTACGGGTTATTTTTAAATTCTTTCACAGAAAAGAATTTATGATCGGCAAAGATAGCATTTATTTTGTTTAATAAGTCCATACATTTTCGCATCAAATTTCTCTAAACTATTCAGCCGGTAAAATTAAAATTTTAAGACGCAACTTTTTTATTTTTTTCCGAAATTGAATTTCAAAGTATATATTGTCCGGGTCTTTGTAGATATCAATCGGAACCGCTTCATTTCGTTTATAACTTTCAACATTACTCCTAAAAACTGCTGTTAATAACCTGTGACAAATAACCGATAAAAATTGAAAAATAAATTTTTAAAATACAAAAACTATTATATGGAATTTGAGTTATGAACATTCCAAATTATTTCGCTGTTTTTTTAAAAGAGATATTCAACCGTTTTTATACAAAATCAACCATCGGAAAAAACATTTTTATTTGTAACTTTGCTCAATTGTTAGTATTGTTGATAACGGATTTAATTATTTCATTTTTAGCGAAATGTTTGTTACATAAGTATTAATAACCTGTGACAAATATTTTAATAATGACTTTTCCAAGAAAAATCCGTATAAAATATAAACCGTTTCAACACCCTATTATCAATATCATTTTTTTATTTTAAAAAAAAGAAGAAATAAATATAATATCGAATTGAACAACAATTTAAAAAATTCCGGATATGGCTGATTACGCTGAAGAGATTAAAAGGTTGAAGAAAGAGAAAAATGCTGTGATAATGGCGCATTATTACCAGACGGGCGATATCCAGGATGTTGCCGATTATGTAGGAGACAGTCTGGCATTGGCACAATGGGCGGCTGAGACGGATGCGGATATAATCCTGCTGTGCGGTGTTCATTTTATGGGCGAAACGGCTAAAATACTTTCTCCCGATAAAAAGGTGCTGGTGCCTGATGTGAATGCCGGTTGCTCGCTGGCAGACAGTTGTCCGGCAGACGAGTTTGAGAAGTTTATCAAGGAGCATCCCGGTCATCAGGTTATTTCGTATGTCAATACAACTGCAGCGGTAAAGGCGTTGACCGATGTGGTGGTTACTTCTACAAACGCACGGAAAATCGTGGAAAGTTTTGACAAAGATGCAAAATTAATTTTTGGTCCCGACCGGAATCTTGGTAATTATATCAACAGCATTACCAACCGGAAAATGGCGCTTTGGAATGGCGCCTGTCATGTTCACGAGCAGTTTTCACTGGAAAAAATTCTCGAATTGAAAAAGGAATATCCCCATGCACTGATACTGGCGCATCCGGAGTGTAAAACGGTGATTTTGAATGTAGCGGATTTTATTGGTTCGACAGCTGCCTTACTGAGGTTTGCTACCGAAAGCGATGCTTCGGAATTTATTGTAGCCACCGAAAGCGGGATCCTGCACGAAATGCGGAAACAGGCTCCTGAAAAATTGTTTATTCCCGCGCCGCCTGCCGACAGTACCTGTGCATGCAACGATTGCAATTTTATGAAGTTAAATACATTGGAAAAAGTTTACCATGCGCTTTTGACCGAACAGCCTGAAATCCGGATAGATGAAGAATTGCGCGAAAAGGCGGTTGAACCTATTTTGAAAATGCTTTCACTTAGTTAAAATGACATTAGAGGAAATACAGAAAGAAGTCGATAGCTGGATAAAAACGTATGGCGTACGTTACTTCAGCGAATTAACCAACACGGCTGTTTTGATGGAAGAAGTCGGCGAACTTGCCCGTGTTATGGCGCGAACATACGGCGACCAGTCCGGCAAGAAGAGCGACTTAAGGTATCATTTAGAAGATGAAATGGCGGATGTTCTATGGGTTTTAGTATGTTTGGCTAACCAGACAGGCGTAAATCTTACCGAAGCGTTTAAAAAGAATATGGAGAAAAAAACAAATAGAGACAAAACAAGACATTTGGAAAATAATAAACTGTTTTGATCTGGAATTTTAACAAGATTATATTGATTCTCAAGATTAAAACAAGCCTGGCAATTTTGTGAATCTTGTTAAAATCACGGTTCAAAACATTAAAATAAAAAATATGAATAAATTCAATCAACTTTTCAATCAGTACGATTTCAGTATTAAAAATAAGGATCTATCGTTGGAAGTAGAAAAAGCCTTAGTTGGTCGTTATACGGAAAACAAGGAGAAATCGGTTTATGCTAAACTGTTGGGCTTAATAGATGTTACTTCATTAAATACGGACGATACGGTCGAAAAAATTGTCAGTCTTACACAAAAGATGAACGATTTTGATGATACGTTCGAGATACTCCCCCACCCTGCCGCAATTTGTGTTTACCCGAATTTTGTACCGGTGGTAAAAGACACACTGAGTGAGAATGTGGAGATTGCAGCCGTAGCAGGTGGATTTCCTCATGCTCAGACATTTATCGAAGTGAAAATTGCCGAAGTAGCCATGGCAGTGATGGAAGGCGCTACCGAGATTGACACGGTGATTCCGTTCAACGCGCTCTTTTCGGGCAATTTTGAAGAGACTTACGGCGAAATTTCCGAAATAAAGGCAGCCTGCCGCGGCGCCAAGCTGAAGGTTATTCTCGAAACAGGCTTGATACAGGATGCTGAAATGATTAAAAAGGCTGCGATTATAGCAATGGCTGCCGGAGCTGACTTTATCAAAACCTCGACCGGTAAAATAGCTTGTGGAGCCACGTTGGAAGCTGCATACGTTATTTGCGATACGATAAAAGAATTCAATGCAAAAAACGGCGTCAAAATCGGTTTTAAGGCAGCCGGGGGAATTTCGGAAACGGATGATGCCGTAAAGTACTATACGCTTGTTGAAAGCATGCTGGGAAAAGAATACCTCTCTCCTGCCCTGTTCCGGATTGGTGCGAGCCGGCTGACGAATAATTTGTTGACGGAGATTGAAGGAAAGGAAGTGAGATATTTTTGAAAAGTAAACCTAACTACCTGATTTTAAATCGGGTAGTTAGGTTTACCTGTTTCGTTGTATTGTATGTTCCAATGTCAACAGTAATGCTTCTTTTATCTCATTTTCAGGAAATGGTTTGATTAATTCTACTGCTTTGTTTCTGAAATCTGTCATTCGTTTTTCGGCATATTCGATCCCGCCGTTTTCTATGGCAAAAGAAATTAATTTTTTAATGTTTTTTTCTGAAAAATGCTGCTCTTTTAAAATAGAAATATATTCTTCTTTTACTGGTTTGCCGGTATTATTCAGCGCATACAATAACGGCAGTGTAATTTTTCCTTCGCGTATGTCGTTTCCCACAGGTTTTCCAATCTCCTTTTCGGAAGAGATATAATCGAATATATCGTCGCGTATTTGAAAGCAAATGCCGTAAATTTCGCCGAATTTTCGCAATATATCAATCTTTTCATCGCTTGCATTTACGGAAATGGCGCCTAATTTAGTACAGGTCGAAAAAAGCGTTGCCGTTTTTTTGAGAATGACGTCGAAATATTTTTCTTCGTTGGTCGAAAAGTTTTTCGTGTTGGAAATTTGCAGCAATTCGCCTTCCGAAAGCTCTTTTCCGAGATTGGTTATTTCATTCAGAATGCCGAAGTTTTGTGTCTCGTTGGCAATTGCTAAGGATTTTGACAGCAGAAAATCACCTACTAAAACTGCAATTTTGTTTTTCCAAATGGCATTAACCGATTTTCTTCCCCTGCGTTCGAACGTATCATCCACAATATCATCATGAATAAGGCTTGCCGTGTGCAAGAGTTCAAGCGAAACAGCTGCATGAATGGTAGAAACAGTTGGAATACCGCAAATTTTGGCAGATAAAAAAGTGAGTATGGGACGAATTTGCTTACCCTTGTTTTCCAAAATATAATGGTTGACTACGCTGAGAAGTTCATTATTCGATTCAAACGCTTTCTGAAAATGCGTGTCAAATAATCTAAATTCTTCAGCAATCGGTTTTTTTATCTGTTCGATAGAAATCATTATGTTCGGTTGAAAATATCTAATATTATATCAGAAAGCGCAAAAATATAAAATAATAATGAATTAATATGTAGATTGGGGAACTCTTTTTTATTTTGAGGCAGACTGATAAATAATATCGCTCCAATCATGCAAATCAGTATATTGCTTTATCAATAATCCGTTATTTACGCAAAAAAGTAATTCGGGAAAGGCATTTTCAGTAGAATTGACATTAAAGGTTGACAAATTATTCTTCTTCCCATAATCTTTATTTTTTAAATCATAATAGAAAAATTCCCTATATTTGCATTATTCGACCAATACGAATCTCACAAATCAAGAAATATGACCAAAAAACTATTCCTCCTCGACGCTTATGCTTTGATTTACAGAGCATATTACGCTTTTATAAAAACTCCGAGAATCAACTCCAAAGGACAAAACACATCTGCAATTCTTGGTTTTGTAAATACGCTCGAAGAGGTATTACGCACACAAAAGCCTACGCATATCGGCGTTGCTTTTGACCCTGCGGGACCAACTTTCCGGCACGAAGCGTTTGAAAAATATAAAGCGCAAAGAGAGGAAACGCCCGAAGACATTCGCAAAGCCGTGCCCATCATCAAGGAAATTATTCGTGCCTACAACATTCCTGTGCTGGAAGTTGCCGGTTTTGAGGCCGACGATGTGATTGGGACACTCTCCAAAATGGGAGAGAAGGCAAATTTTGATGTCTATATGCTTACGCCTGATAAGGACTATGCACAGTTGGTTTCCAGGCATATTTTTATTTACCGTCCAAAATACGGCGGTGGATATGAGACCCTGGGCATCGAAGGTGTGGAAGAAAAATGGGGATTAAAATTCCCCGAACAGGTCATCGACTTGTTAGGATTGATGGGCGACAGTTCGGACAACATTCCGGGTTGTCCCGGAGTAGGAGAGAAGACGGCAGTAAAATTGCTGGACGAATTTGGCTCGATTGACAATCTGTTAAAATCGACCGACCAGTTAAAAGGCGCTTTGAAAACCAAAATAGAAGAAAATAAAGAACAAATTATTTTTTCCCGTTTTTTGGCAACTATCCGGCAAGATGTTCCGGTTGAACTGAACGAAGAAGACTTGAAATTAAAAGAACCCGATTCGGAAAAATTAAAAGCAATTTTTACAGAGTTGGAATTTCGACATCTTTTGGCAAAAATGGAACCTGTTCGGAAAACTGTACAAAACGCGCCTGTTCAAACCTCGCTCTTTGACGAATTTGCTGACGAAGATACAGGCGAAATAAAATATTCAAATCTCAGCGACTTAAAATCAACCCGGCACAACTATCAACTTATTGACAGTGAGGAAAAAATAGACCATTTTCTGGCCGAAATTTCATGCCGGGATTTTTTCTGTTTTGACACAGAAACGACTGGAGTTGACGTTTTTTCGTCGGAACTGGTCGGAATGTCCTTTTCCTGGAAAGAAGGTGAAGCATATTTTGTTACTTTGCCGGTCAACCAAATTGACGCGCGAAAAATTGTCAATAAATTCAAACCGGTTTTTGAAAATGAAAAAATCGGAAAGATCGGTCAGAATATGAAATTTGATATTTTGATGTTGCGCAATTATGGCGTAGAAGTCAAAGGCAAACTTTTCGACACGATGATTGCTCACTATTTGATTCAACCCGAATTTCGACACGGTATGGATTATCTGGCTGAAATTTATTTGAAGTACAAAACGATTTCTTACGAAGAACTTTGCGGTACGAAGGGAAAAAATCAATTGTCGATACGCAGTGTTCCGTTGGAAAGACTTTGCGAATATGCGGCAGAAGATGCCGATGTAACGTTGAAGCTGAAGAATATCTTTGAGAAAAAATTGACTGAAAATAATCTCAACACGCTTTTCTACGATATTGAAATGCCGTTGATGCTGGTTTTGGCAGAAATGGAACACACGGGTGTGCGGATAGATACCGGTTCGCTTCTACAGGCATCAAATACAATTTCAGCACGAATTAAAACTGTTGAAGATGAAATCTACAAAATGGTGGGATTTGAATTTAATATCAGTTCGCCCAAGCAAGTAGGTGAGGTTATTTTTGACCGTTTGAAAATTGTAGATAAAGGAAAAAAAACCAAAACCGGACAATATTCAACGTCCGAAAATGTATTGGAATCGCTTGCCGGAAAACATCCTGTAATTGACAAGATTTTGGAATATAGAGGGTTGAAAAAACTGTTGTCAACCTACATTGATGCACTGCCGGCATTGATTAATCCGAAAACAGGCAAAGTTCATACATCTTTCAATCAGACGGTTACGGCAACCGGGCGATTAAGTTCGAGCAATCCGAATTTGCAGAATATCCCGATTCGCGATGAAGAAGGGCGCGAAATCCGGAAAGCATTCATAGCTGACGAAAATTGCGTATTCCTTTCTGCCGACTATTCGCAAATAGAACTGCGTATTATGGCACACCTCAGCAAGGATCCGAATATGATTGAAGCATTCAATTCGGGTTACGATATTCATACAGCTACTGCTGCAAAAATTTACAAAGTGCCGATGAATGAAGTAACCTTGCACATGCGGCGAAATGCAAAGACGGCAAATTTCGGAATTATTTACGGAATTTCCATATTTGGGTTGGCAGAACGTTTATCCATTCCCCGAGGAGAAGCAAAGGAGTTGATCGATGGATATTTTGAAACGTATTCGCGGGTGAAAGAATATATGGACGAAAGTATCGAAGTGGCCAGGAAAAACGGTTTTGTTGAAACATTGCTGCATCGAAAACGATTTTTGCCCGATATTAATTCGCGCAACAGCATTGTTCGCGGTTTTGCCGAACGAAATGCGATTAATGCGCCGATTCAAGGTACTGCGGCAGATATTATTAAAATTGCGATGGTTAATATTTTCAATCGTTTCAAAAAGGAAAAAATACAATCGCAAATGATGTTGCAAGTGCATGATGAATTAAATTTTAATGTGCTGGATTCGGAATTGGAAAAAGTAGAGAAACTGGTGGTGGAAGAGATGGAATCGGCATTCAAATTGATTGTTCCGTTGAAGGTGGATTATGGAGTGGGAGAGAACTGGTTTGAGGCGCATTAATTGATGACGGACAATATAGGCTGAAAGCCTTATATATACCAGCCCTATGGCAACGCCTTGGAATACAAATGGGATTGTTAATCGCCCTGAAAGGATAATATAAAATACTGCGTAAATGATTTATATTGTCCTTTCAGGGCGATAATTTTACCCAAGGCGTTGCCATAGGGCTATGATATCAGGATTTCAACCTTTTTAAAGGATTCTAATTTTTTTGCGTTTTCTTGTGTGTGTTGTAGGTACCAAAAGAGATATTAAAAACAGAATAGAATAATTTTTTCATTGTTCCACGTGAAACATTTATTTAATAAAAATCATTTTAATTCAAATTTCCCCTCAATCCCATCCAAAATTTCGAAAAGCTCATCTTTTGTTTCGGCACGCAGCATGGCAATTCGTGTCGGTTTGAAGTGGTCAATGCCTTTGAATAGTGGAGAGGCAGCCAAATGACGGCGGGAATGTGTAATGCCACGATGTTCGCCAAGCCATTCGATGTTTTCGGTGATGTGTCTTTTCAAGATTTTGAGATACCAGGAGAAAGGTTTCAACCCCATTTCATCGCCGTTTTCAAGGAAATATTTTATTTCTTCAAATATCCATGGGCGACCGATACTGCCGCGACCAATCATTACCGCATCCACGCCATACGTTTCAAAGCACTCTTTTGCCCGCTGAGGCGTCGTTACATCACCGTTGCCGATGATGGGGATATGGATATGAGGGTTTGCCTTCACTTCGCCTATGAGTGTCCAATCGGCTTCTCCTGTGTACATTTGGGCACGCGTACGTCCGTGTATGGCAAGGGCTTGTGCGCCGCAATCCTGTATCTGTTCGGCTAATGAGGTGATTATCTTACTGCTTTCGTCCCAACCCAAGCGTGTTTTGACGGTTACAGGGATATTGACGGATTTTACTACCGTTTTTGTTATTTCAAGCAATTTGGGAATGTCTTTCAATAAACCTGCGCCACCGCCTTTTCCTGCTACCTTTTTGACAGGGCAGCCGAAGTTCAGGTCAATAATATCGGGTTTTGCCTCTGCAGCTTTCTTGGCAGCTTCGGCGATTGGTTCGGGTTCTCTGCCGTAAAGCTGGATAACTACGGGACGCTCGGCTTCGTGAATGATCAGTTTTCGCTCCGTTTTTTCAATGTTCCGAATCAGCGCATCAGCCGAGACAAATTCGGAATAGACCATATCCGCGCCAAATTGTTTGCACAGCAACCTGAATGCAGGGTCTGTTACATCTTCCATTGGAGCAAGGAATAATGGGTATTTTCCAAATTCGATATTACCTATTTTCATAAATGATTAGTGTTTCTTCACGTAATTGATAATTAAATAGTATGAAAGTGCGAAAAAACATACAACAAAACTACTTCGTGTGTTCGACCTTTCGTGTCTTTCATGCTTTTCATCGTGCAAATTTACAAGAAATTATATTACCTTTGCGCATCAATTAGTAGAATTATGATGCAACGTAGCGATTTTGAAATAATGTCTCCTGCAGGCTCTTATGAGAGCTTGTATGCTGCTATACAGGGAGGAGCTGATTCTGTGTATTTTGGTATTGAAAAACTGAACATGCGTTCCCGTTCGGCGAGCAATTTCACTACGGATGATTTGCGGGAAATAGTACGGATTTGCAAGGAAAACAACATCAAAAGCTATCTTACGCTGAATACTGTTATTTATAACGATGATCTTGTGTTGATGCGCGAAATAATTGATACTGCCAGTGAAGCTGGAGTTTCGGCAATCATTGCGGCAGATGTTTCGGCGATGTTATATGCTCGTCAGCAGGGAGTAGAAGTACATCTTTCCACTCAATTGAATATTGCCAATGTAGCTGCGTTGAAATTTTATGCGCAGTTTGCTGATGTTGTTGTTCTGGCACGTGAATTAAACATGGAGCAAGTTGCAAGTATTTATAAGGCAATCCGTGATGAACAGATAAAGGGACCAAAAGGTGAATTAATCCGCATTGAAATGTTTAGTCATGGCGCATTGTGTATGGCTGTTTCGGGCAAGTGCTATTTGAGTCTGCATGAACTGAATGCTTCGGCAAACCGGGGTGCCTGTTATCAGGTTTGCCGTCACGGATACCGTTTAATCGACGATGAACGTGATATTGAGATAAAGGTCGATAATCAATATTTGATGTCACCAAAGGATTTGAAAACCATTCACTTCCTGAATAAAATGATTGATGCAGGCGTGCGTGTATTTAAAATTGAAGGTAGAGCGCGCGGACCGGAATACGTGAAGCTCGTTACTCAATGCTATAATGAAGCGATTAATTCGTATTTAGATGGTTCTTTTTCCGATGAAAAGATAGAAAATTGGGATAAACGGTTGAAAACTGTTTTCAATCGCGGCTTTTGGAATGGTTACTATTTGGGACAACGGCTGGGAGAATGGAGCGCGACTTACGGATCAGAAGCCACCAAACGAAAAGTTTATGTAGCAAAAGGAATGAAATACTTCTCCAAATTAGGAGTAGCCGAATTTTTAGTAGAAACAGGCTATGGCGTAAAAGAAGGAGAGGAACTGTTGATTATGGGACCAACAACCGGCGTTGTCGAATTGAAAGCCGAAGAAATGCAAGTGGATTATAAACCTGCAAAAGAGGTTAGGAGAGGGGAGTTGTTTTCCATCTCCGTACCGTGTAAGATTCGCCCTTCGGATAAATTATATAAGATTGTAGATGCGTGTGAAGTGCCGAATAATCAATAAATTTTCATGTGTTCCACGTGGAACATTTTGATTTAGGAGAATGTTTTTTTGTCCCTTTTAACGCCATAGCACCGGAAACGCTTAACAGAGTCCTTATTCCCGATTTTTAGAATCTATCCAAATCGTTACCGGTCCATCATTCAGCAATTCCACTTTCATATCCGCACCAAACTCGCCAGTGCCGATTTCTTTCCCAAGTAATTTTTCGATTTTACGACAAAATTTTTCATACATTGGGATGGCAAAGCCAGGTTTAGAGGCTTTGATGTATGACGGGCGGTTGCCTTTCTTGGTCATTGCGTGCAAGGTAAATTGACTTATGACGAGAATTCCGCCGCCGGTTTCTATGACGGATTTATTCATCACTCCGTTTTCATCGTTGAATACGCGTAAGTTTACAATTTTTCCTGTCAGCCATTCAATGTCTGCATCGGTGTCTTGATCTTCAATACCGACTAAAACCAACAACCCGTTTCCAATTCTGGATTTTACTTCCTGATTGATTGTGACCGATGCATGGGTTACACGCTGGATTATCACTCTCATATTGTATTGTTGTATTTATTTAATGAGCATTTCCATATAATAGAAACGGGGGTGCCCGTTTCTACAATTATCATTTTTCGATCTGTTTCACGTGGAACGTTCTATTTTTGTTCTTTATTTTTTGAAAGTACTCGAATAAATATGCCACCACTCTCAAAAGTTTTTATATTCGTCCAAATTTCGGAATTGTTTAATTCGTCGATTAATTCGTCTTCCAAATTACTGATGTTACTGTAAAGGAAAAATCGAGTCTCTTCTGTTAGAATGCTCTGAATAATTCGTTCTTTGTTCATTAAGTCAACATTTCGCTGGTCGCCATACAGGCAAAAACCGGAAGCAGTTTGTTCGTAGGCAATTTCATGTTTTTCCATATAATCAAAACATTCTTTACGGAGCGAATAAAAAGGTAGATGCTTCAGTGTACAATCCCAGTTCTTTGCGATTTTTTCGGGATATAACCACAAATTTCCCGTAACAGAAATAACAATAAGTAGCGAAGCAATTATTTTTGCATGCTTTTCATCGAATAAATCAAATACTAATTTAACGGTAAGAATTGCAAACAAAATAAACTGAACGACGAAATATCGTGCACCAAACGGATTGGTAATAGTCAGTGTAACGCACGCAAATGAAAATTGAAGCAGGAAATAGCTCAGCCATAAAAAACAAGTTTCCGAATTAAACAACCTTTTGTATCCGAATTTTACAAGCATAAACAGCATAACCGCCCACAAACCAATCCTGCCAAAGTCAAGATTACGCCACACGAAGGCGGCACAATTCCGGATGAAACCGTAAAAATCGACCAAATTGCCTGTACCTGCCCAAGCCGAATCCACATTAGTAAATACCCAGCCGTGATAGTAAAATCTGAAGAGTAAATAAATGAATACGGTGAAGCATCCGGGCAGGGTAGGGAGGATGATTTTTGTAAATTCTTTGACTGAAAACGCTCTTCTCTCCAGTAGGAAGATTTTTAGAACGTAAACAATCATCAGTGTAGCGGCGATAATCATTCCTCGTTTGTTTGTAAGGCATAATCCGATGAAAGCGAGTGATAATCCTGCTTTTTTATCGCAAAGCATTTGATTGACGGCATAAATAGCAAAGAAAATAACCCACAAATCAATCCCGAGTAAAAGAAGCTGCGTTAATATGCTTGGATCAGCCAGGACAAGGAGGCAACCGAAGAAAAAGACGATGAAATCGCTTTTTCCGCAATTAGGAGCTAATGTTTTTTTACAAAGTAAAATGATTTGAAAAACCGCTCCGGCGACAACCGGCAAAAACATCAGGTGAGAGATAATCAGGTTTTTGCCGAATAATGTCCAAACGATTGCCAGCAGATAAGGGATGACATGTGGATCGCCATTATCCAACCAACCGCTATAGACAAACGTTTGCAGCTTATTTTCATAAAAAAACCTGGCAGGCAACGAAAGACAGGTGATGGCATCCCAAAAAAAAGTCACATCCATCAAAGATATTTTGAGTACAATAACGAATAGGAGAATGATTCCTGTTAAGATGTTGTATTTCATTCGTTTATAATTTATTTTTACATTTAGCTAAGATGAAACACCCGGATAAACATTAGCTTGAGTTTTTAATATAATTTTTTAAATACAAAAATACAACAACTACAACTAATAATTACTACTTTTGCATCCATAAAAGTAAAATTAATTAAATTATGTTGAAGTCAGAAGAAATCAAAGCACTGTTTGCTCTATTTGGAAGTGCCTCAGCCAAAATCGAAGGCTTAGAGTGCTGGAGCGCAAGGGAATTACAAAAGTTATTAGGTTACATGCCGATTTTTTGCCGACAATTAATATAAAAGCTAAGGATTTAGCTGCTGAAATGACTTCCGTCAATGTGCAAACAAAAGATTTATACGGCGTAAAACCAATTGAAACAGAGCATATTGACAATAATTTGGCAGTAAGAAAAATGCTACTCGAACGCGACATTATTCCTGAAAATCTCCCGCCTGCCGAAGATGTTCAAAAAGTGGTCAGGCGACTGAAAACGGATGAGAAAAAGGTGTCTTGAACCTGAATTTTCATAAGATTTACAGGATTAGCAGGATAATCGTGAAAAAAATCTTGAGAATCTT
This sequence comes from Prevotellaceae bacterium, assembly GCA_031271815.1. Classification (GTDB taxonomy): domain Bacteria; phylum Bacteroidota; class Bacteroidia; order Bacteroidales; family Paludibacteraceae; genus RGIG9379. Next base: position 56,452 of record JAISVA010000039.1, read on the forward strand.
ATGAAAATCCAGGTTCAAGACGAAAATCTTTCGAATACAATCTTTGCTTTCGCCTGTCCGATCTCTTTAGCGATTTCATCGAGAGAAAGTTCCTTTATGCGTTTCACACTTTTGAATTTTTTAAGCAATTGTTCCTGCGTCTTTGCGCCGATTCCTTTTATTTCCAATTCCGATTTCAGTTGCGTTTTGCTCCGTTTATTTCGATGAAATGTGATGGCAAAGCGGTGAACTTCTTCCTGTACGGAGGCAAGAAATTTGAATAATTGGTCGGTCGGACTCAACCCGATGACAAGCGGCGGAAAACCGAAAAGCAGCTCACGCGTGCGATGTTTATCGTTTTTCGCAAGTCCCGCAATCGGGATAGAAAGATGTAATTCTCCTTCAATCACCTGCCTGACGGTCTCCATCTGTCCGGTTCCGCCATCCACAATAATGAGGTCGGGAAGGGGAGATTCCTCTTCGATCATTCTTGTATAACGACGTCGGACAACTTCTTTCATCGAGCCGTAATCATCGGGTCCTTTCACCGTTTTAATCGTGTATTTCCGGTAATCTTTCTTGGAAGGTTTCCCCTTTTTGAAAACGACACAGGCGGCGACAGCATCCGAACCTTGAATGTTTGAGTTATCGAAGCACTCGATATGCATCGGCAGTTCTTTCAAACTCAATGCATCTTGCAACGCTTTTAATGTGCGCGTTGCACGTTGTTCAGGATTGAATTTTTCCATCTGCTTCATCCGGTCAAATTTGTACTGTTTCACGTTTTGAACGGATAAATCGAGTAATTTTTTCTTATCGCCCCGCTGGGGAATGGAGAAAGTAACGTTTTTCAATTCAAACCCGATTTCGAACGGAACGAGGATTTCTCTCGATGAATCGCCGAATCGCTCGCGCATTTCAACAATGGCACTGGCAAGGATGTCCTCTTTCGTTTCGTCCGTACGGATTTTGTATTCAAACGTGTAAGCCTGCGAAATGGTGCCATTGGTTACCTTCAGGTAGTTCACAAACGCATCGTTTTCGTCTATTTCGATGGAAAAAGTGTCGATATCGGTCAAGGTTGGATTTACAATCGTCGATTTTGCCTTGTAATTTGCAATTGCTTCAATTTTTTCTTTTAGCTCCTGGGCATCTTCAAAACGCAATTCGACCGAGGCTGCATTCATCTTTTTTTTCAGGTATCTTTCGATTTCATCGAGTTCTCCTTTGAGAATATACTTGATTTCATCGATGTTTTTTGTGTAATCTTCTTCCGATTGTAATCCTTCGCAACATCCTTTGCATTTCTTGATGTGGTACTGTAAGCAGACTTTAAATTTCCGTTGTCGAATGGTTTCAGGAGTTAGATTCAGATTGCAAGTACGCAGTTGGTAAATGTTATGAATGAGTTCCAACACCGTTTTCATCGCAGGATAATAGGTATAAGGACCGAAATACCTGGAACCGTCTCTTATGATATTTCGAGTCTTGAATATACGCGGGAAATGCTCGTTTTTCAGGCAGACGGAAGGATAAGTTTTGTCATCCTTCAACAGAATGTTGTAGCGCGGCTGGTGTTTTTTTATCAGACTGTTTTCAAGCAGCAGCGCATCCTGTTCGGAAGCGACCACAATGTATTTAATATCGGAAATCTGCCGTACCAGCACTTGCGTTTTTGCCGAATCGTGTATTTTATTGAAATAAGATGCAACGCGTTTTTTCAGGTTTTTTGCCTTTCCAACGTAAATAATTTCGTTTTTACTGTTGAAATACTGATATATGCCCGGCTTTTCGGGCAGTGATAATACGAGTTGTTTGAGATGTATGTTTGTCGTTTCTTTCATTTGTATCTTATTCTTATTTACAAAGTTACCTTCTTTTTGGGTTAGAATTGCAAAATTGAGACAAATTAATCTTATCTTTGTGCACGAAAAACAAAAATTAATTAAATTATGTTGAAATCAGAAGAAATCAAAGCATTGCTTGCGCAATTTGAAACTGCCTCATCTGAAATTGAAGACACAGAATGTTGGAGCGCACGGCGGTTTAATCCCTGAAAATCTGCCGTCTGCCGAAGATGTGCAAAAAGTAGAACAGCGATTGACAACAGAAGAAAAGAAAGTGTTGAAGAAATGATTTTTTTTCAAAAAAATTTCAATAAATCACTTTTTCCCATTAAATTTGCAACCGCAAATGCCGCTATAGCTCAGTTGGTAGAGCAATTCATTCGTAATGAATAGGTCGCCGGTTCGAGTCCGGCTATCGGCTCTCAATAATAAGGCAGTTACAGGGATGTAGCTGCTTTTTTGATTTTGGAAATGCCTTAATGAAGCTGTCTTAAAAGTTTTTAGTATGCAAAAGATGCAAATCGGCACAAATTATATTCGATTAAAAATCAATATATTAAAAATTTCATTGACATTTTTATTTGTGTAAAGTCGCGCATTTTGCGTCTTTTGCATACTAAAAACTTTTAAGACAATCCCCGCTCTCCTTACTTGTCAGTCAGCAACCGTTTCGCATAGCTCAAAATTTCCGGAACCTCTTTATCTTTCACGAAAATATTTTTAATCCGTTCCCTGACAAAACGGAAACGCCATTTGTAGCGCAGCATAAAGAAAAACGATAACGGAAGTGAAAATATGAAGGCAATTCCCGTCCAAAAAGTAGGAGCGACAAATGTAAATGCGATTATTTCCAATAAATAGAAAACAGGAAACAGGATTCCTGACAGTCCGAAAACAAAAGAAGCTTGGAAACCGGTTCCTTTTGCTTTTCGCGTGAGGAATTTTGTCAATAAATACGGTATTCCGTTTACCAGGGCGCTGTATAAAAACAGTGGAAAAGTAATGAGCAGATAGATGAAAGAAACCAGTAGATTTCCATCCGTTTCGCGACCAAACTCGTTTATTTGTGCGGAAAAAGCGATGTCTTTGTGTTTTTCAGCCCATTTTTTACAGAGCAGGTTCAATTCGGGTAATAGCGGCGAACTGTTTCCTTCGGCTTTTTGCAGGAGGGAAACGATTCGCTGACGTGCAGCCAATCGGTTCGTTTCATTGTCATCCAACCCCATTTCATCGAGCATTTCGGCATTGTAAAGGTAAGAAGTGATGTAGAAACAGTCGTAATATTTTTCCGAACGGATGTTCAGCATCAATGGCGACATCCGTTTAGACAGTTCGTCGCGCAGCTGGTTTTGAGCCACCGGTGCATTTTCCAGGTAGGCGTCATAATACTCGCGTATATTGATTGCCTTGCCGAAATTCACGATTAAATGGCTTCCGCTGTGGTCGTAATTGCCGTAATCAATGCCCACAGGCACAATTTTGACCGAATCCGTATCCTTCAACACTTCCTGCGCGGCAAAGGCGATGCGGAACATTCCCTTTACCAGCGGACGGAGTGTGCGCACTTCTTCCTGGCCGCCTTCGGGCATCAGACAGAAAAATTCCTTGTGGAGCAGCACTTCAACGGCTTGCCCGAAAGAATCTTCATTTTTTTTCAGATTCCGGATCCCGTCGCGAATGCGGTATGCCGGCATAATTTTCAATGCGCGTAAGATTTTATCCAACGTTTTCTTCCTGAACAAATCGGCACGCGCCAAAAAAACAACCGGTTTGGGCGACGACGAAAGAAGCGCCATCGCATCAATAAATCCGTTCTGGTGATTCGGGGCGAAAATGACCGGCGAATTTTCGGGAATCGAATTTTCCCCGTTTATTTCAATCGTACTGAACCAGCGCCGGTAAATAAAATTGCTGTATATCCGCAATACGCTGTACAGGAGTGTTTTTTTATAAATCGTTGTTTCCATTTTCTTTGGAGAAATCTTATAGGTTGGAAATTATGCTGAGACTGTTTAAAAACCCGCGAATTACACGAATTGTTGGGATTGTCTCAAAAGTCTTTTAGAACAGGAATGACGCAAAAAAGCAAATCAGTACAAATTTATTTGATTAAAAATCAACATGTTATAAGTTTATTTGCCTTTTATTTACGTAAATTCGCGTATTTTGTTCCATTTGCGTTCTTTTAGGACAATCCCAACAATTCGTGTAATTTGCGGATGAATATACGTTGAGACTGCTTCTGCCCTTGATGCGTCTCCGGTAACCAACGCGCGTTGCTATTGGGCAGAATTATGCAAGGCGCTCAGCCTTTTACGCAGTTTCGAACACGTAAGTTACCTGGAATTCCGGTCAGAATTCATCTCGACACCTGTTTCTTTCGGATTCGGACCATACTGGTTTTCGCCGGGCTGGCTGTCCTGGCAATCCCAGACAAATATAATAATCCAACCGATAACAGGAATCAAAAGGAGAAAAAGCCACCAGCCGCTTTTACCAATGTCGTGCAAACGACGAACGGAAACAGCCAGCGACGGAATTAACAGTCCAAGTGCAAGAATACCGCCGAAGATTCCGACCCGGAATCCCAAAAGACCGTCAATAATACCTGCTACAACATTAAAAATACAGTAAAACAGCGTAAACATCCAAAACTCTTTTCTTCTTGCCCTTCCTTCGAAATCGGCGTACTGCCTCAAAACTTTTAAAAACCATTCCATAAAAATTTGTTTTACGTCCGCTCCTTATACGGACTTTAATTAGAAAAATGTATGTTTTCTATTGCAATTGATCATCTTTATTCCTTCTGTCCTGCCTGTTCTGCATACAGGTTTAGTTGCAAAATACCTGGAAAACTGCCTTTGCTTTTGCTAACAAACCCGGTCAAAGATAAATATAAAGTTTGAAACCGGAAAAGTATATAGCGACAGTTTGTGCAGATTTTATTTATATTTGTAACCGGTAAATTTTATTAATACATAATTATGAACGAGAACGAATTTGAAAAAGTCGCTGCGCCGGCGAGCAATGAGGTTGCATCAAACACAGGCAACCCACGTATTAAACAGGAAGATTTATTGAACGAATTGCGTTTGCAGCAGAATTTTTCTTTTGCTGCAACCGGAGGCGCGTTAGCCGCTTTCCTTGCCGCTATTTTATGGGCGTCAATAACTGTTGCTACCAAGTACCAGATTGGCTATATGGCAATTGCCGTTGGCTTGATTGTCGGATTTGCAGTCCGGTTCTTCGGCGCGGGCATTGACAAAAGATTTGGAGTGCTGGGCGCCTGCCTGTCGCTGTTTGGCTGCTTGCTGGGTAATCTTTTCTCTCAAATCGGCTTCATTGCACACGAATATTCTTACGGCTATCTGGAAGTATTCTCATTCCTGGATTTCAATATGGTTGCAGAAATTATGACCGATTCATTTAATCCGATGGATGTGCTGTTTTACGGAATCGCAGTTTACGAAGGCTATCGGTTCTCTTTCAGGCAGATAGATGACGAAACCTTGATGAACCGCGGATATACCGGAACCCTTAAATGGCGAATCCCGTTGGTTGCGCTTGCATCAGTTGCGTTAATCGTGATTTTTATTTTCCTTAAGCAAGGTTATTCCGGTCACAAAGTTTACACCTACGATTCGGGAGAAATTATGTCGGAAGGAGAGATAAAAAATGGGAAATACGATGGAGCGTGGACTTTTTACCGCGCAAACGGCAATCTCCTTTCAAAAGGATTTTTCCATAAAGATCTTCGCGACAAAGACTGGCAATGGTATGATGAAAACGGGAATCTTGAAAGAACAGGCTCATATGAAAACGGACTGGAAACCGGAATATGGGTGAATTATTATGTAAGCGGTCTCCCTTATGATTCGGCTGAATATAAAAACGGAAGAATGAACGGAAGATACGTATCAAAATATGAAAATGGAAATACCTATCAAACAGGCAATTATGCGTTGGACAGAAAAACCGGAATGTGGAAATCGTATTACGAAAACGGCCAATTATTGAGTAAGGGAGAAATGAAAGAGGATGAGAATAGCGGCGATTGGATTTTCTATTTTGAAAATGGAAAGGTTAAAGAAGAGATCCATTACGGAAATGCAGGTAAAATGCTTATAAAAAACAGCTGGAATGTTGATGGAAATCAAATGGTAAAAAACGGTAATGGAACTTATACCTCCTGTTTTGAAGATAAAAAAACACCGCTTTTGACGGGTGAAATTAAAGATGGACAAAAGACCGGCATCTGGAAGACTTATTTCCCGGATGGAAAGCAGGCAGAGGAAAAATTTTATGAAAATGGATTGGAAAGGATTTTGAACGTATGGAACAGAAAGGGAGAACAAACGGTTACGGAAGGAAACGGAATATATATCACTTATTGGGACAACGATTCCGTCTTACTGACGGGCAATGTTAAAAACGGTCTTAAGGAAGCCGTTTGGCGCACATACAATAATATGGGAGAATTGGTTGTTGAAACGGAATATCTTGATGGAAAAATACACGGAAAGATGAAATCATATTATCATTACCCGGATCAGCTTTCCTTTGAAGGCGAGTATGTAAACGACTTAAAGCAAGGAGAATGGAAATGGTATAACGAAAACGGCATTTTATCCTCCTCGGCCGAATGCAGGGACGACAAAAAAGAAGGCATTCAATTGTTCTACGATATGTCGGGGAATCTTGTCAAAAAAGAGAAATACAAAGATGGAGAATTGACGGAAACGGAGATTGTTAATCGTTGAAATTGAATAGTTAGGAAAATAATTAATCTTATATGATAAATACAAACACTTATAAAAAATGAATAAAATTACAATTTGTCCCGCGTGTGAATCCGAGAATATCTATTTCGACGGAACAATGTATATCTGTCCCGATTGCAATTACGAAACAGACGGTGAAGAACAGGAAGCAGCAGAAGACAACACGCCGAGAGACAGCAACGGAGTGGAATTAATAACCGGTGATGCTGTTACTGTTATACAGGATCTAAAAGTAAAAGGCTCTTCAATGGTAATAAAACGGGGCACAAAAGTAAAAAGCATCCGCCTGACCGACAATCCAGAAGAGGTAGATTGCAAAATAGACGGCAGCAGCATTGTGCTGAAAACCTGCTATTTGAAAAAGTGAGTTTATTATTTTTGACTTAAGCGTACATAATATAATGAGGCAATCTCAGAAAAACGCAAATGACGCAAAATACGCGAATTTGCGCAAATAAGAATGTCAACGGAATTTTTAATCAAATAAAATTTGCGTTTTTTGCGTCATTTGCGTTCCAAAAAACTTTTGGGATAGCTTCAACCACCATGACTTTTGGGAACGCGGATGACGCTGATAACGCAGATTTTCACGGAAAACAATAAAAATCAGCGTTCATCCGTGTTATCTGCGTTCCCTTGTTGCCGGAAGCGTACCTCAGAATCAGGCAGACGGATTTTGTATTTACAGGCAAAAAAATTAAATTTGCGGTAAACTAAAAGACAGAACTTATGCTGACGATTAAAGATAAATA
>JAISVA010000036.1 GCA_031271815.1 Prevotellaceae bacterium
GCGCTAAAACAGCTGTTTGAAACCCGCTCCTCAAAGCCGATTCCGGCAGGGCACTTCCCACATCTTATTGACTGTTACGGGAGACTCAGACCGGCTCTCTAACTGCACTGCTATGACGAACGGAGGTTGCAATGTGGCTATTTCTTTTACAGACAATCGCTTCGCTTTATTGGCGGTTATTTATATTCAATGGAAGCAGTGGTAAGATTGCGGATAACCATAAAAATAAATAATGTTTAATGCTGTATTAAGTCCACTTTCCGGTTTCATTCTTTATGTGTATTTTTGTATCGTTTTGATTGAACTTTTTATTTTAACCACAGCAAAAGTTGTTTTGAACAGATAAACTTATGACTCTAATCAAATTAAAAGACATACAAAAAAGCTACCCCGACGGAGAAAACCGGCTGAACAGGGTTTTGCAGGGAGTGGATATGGAAGTGCGCAAAGGTGAATTTATTGCCATAAAAGGTGCTTCCGGTTCGGGAAAAACAACGTTACTCTCTATTTTAGGAACGCTTCTTATGCCCGATAGCGGCAGTTATTTTCTAAACAATACGGATATGACTGCTCCGGGAATCGACTGCCCGCTTGTCCGGAACAAACAGATCGGTTTCGTTTTTCAAGACCACCGACTGCTGCCTCAATATACGGCGATGGAAAATATACTGCTGCCGGCGCTTGCCCATAAATCCAAAGCCGGCGAAGAGGAAATCGACTACGCCCGCCGGCTGATGGAACTTGCCCGTATTCGGGGAGTTGCCAATCAATATCCGCACACCCTGTCCGGCGGAGAAGCGAGCCGCGTTGCCGTATGCCGGGCGTTGATTATGAAGCCGCTGCTGGTGCTGGCGGATGAACCTACCGGACAGTTGGACAGGGAGAACGCAAAAAACATCGCCTCGCTCCTTTCCGAAATCAATAAAGACATACAGACAACGATTGTTATGGCTACCCATTCGGACGAAACCTCTTCCGTCGCCCACTGCATACTCACGCTTAAAGAAGGAAAATTACAGTGAATTTTAACCATCTGACATATAAAAACAGCGTTTTCTTTTCGCGCTATTACAAGCTGGTATCTCTTGCAACGCTTATTACCGTAGCCGTAATCACCGGCAGTCTGGTGGTGGGCAATTCGGTACGGACTACGCTGGTAAAGCGGGTAACCGAACGGCTTGGAGACGCGCAGGCCATTGTTTTTTCCCGCCATTCTTTTATGGACGAAAAGCTGGCTGATGCTCCTTTGTTTGAAGGCTCGGCAAGAGGTATTCTGCTGACTAACGGCTTCATTTCACAAAACGGAAAGCTGATCCCTGTTTTTGTTTGGGGAGTGAATGACCGGTCTATTGCCAAAGGTGCTGCCCGCATCAATTCCGCTTTGCAGAGAGAGTTAAGAGAAAATAATCCGGATGCAATTGTGCTCCGCCTGCCTGCTTCCGGTCCGGTTCCGTCCGGTTCTCTTTTCGTTACAGAAAATTATACAACCAGCATGCGCCTTTCCTTCGACGGAATAATCAGTGCGGAAAACGGCGGAAATATCAGCCTGAAAAACGAACAGGTTCTTCCTTTCAATATCTTTGTCAATCAAGGAGAGTTGGGCGAAGTTCTTGAAATAAATGGAAAGATAAACCTGATATTGGCAAACAATAACGTATCAGCCGATGAGCTTGAACAGGCTTGGAATTATTCGTCCTCCGGTTTGTCGGTCAGCCGTAAAAAAGATTTCACCGAGATTACTTCCGACCGTATCTTTTTACAGGAAAAAACAGTCGAAGCCATCTGCAATAATAACCCGGAGCCTAATCGGCTGTTTTCTTACTTAGCCAATTCCATGCAGCGTGACGGGCTTTCTATTCCTTACTCTTTCGTTACGGCGGCTGACCGTTATAAAAATCAATCCCTGCAAAAGGAGGATATTATTCTCTCGGACTATGCCGCCAACCGTTTACAGGCTGAGCCGGGCGACCGCGTGCTGATAACCTATTTCACTTCGCAGGATCTGAAAACGCTGAAAACAGATTCGCTGTTTTTACGTGTAAAAGCCATTGTTCCACTGAGTGAACTATTGGAAGACAGCACCTTAAGTGCAGATTTCCCCGGACTTTCGGACGTTGAACGGTGCACCGAGTGGGACAGCGACCTCCCGATCAACATGGATCTGATTACCGGTGAGGATGAGAAATACTGGGAACTCTACCGCAACACTCCAAAAGCCATTATTGCCTACGATGCCATTGCCCGTGATTGGGCAAATGCTTACGGGAATGCCACCGCCGTGCGTGTTTCAACTTCCGAGCCCGATCTTTCGGGTCTGAAAGCGGAAATGTTTGGCATTCAGGTAATCCATCCCCGTGCGAACAGTATATACGCGGCTATGAACGGCGTTGATTTTTCGGGTCTTTTTCTGGCACTCGGATTCTTTATTATCCTGTCGGCTATGCTGCTGATGCTTATTCCGGTATCGGAAATGCTGTACCGGCGGAGGCACGAAACCGACCTTTTAAAAACGCTGGGATATTCCAAAAAACGAATCACGAAGATGCTGTGGCGGGAATCTGCTCCGGTGGCGCTCATTTCTTCCTTAGCCGGAGTGGTTGCCGGATTGCTCTACACGGGTCTTATTATGTGGCTGTTGGGCAATGTCTGGAAAGGAGCGACGCATACCGGCGGATTCTCGGTTTATCCTTCTGCAGTTACCATTATATCGGGCTTCCTTATCGGCATCATTCTTTCACTGCTGCTCCTGTACATAAGCATCGTACGAAATCTGAAAGATAAAAAGCAAAACGCCGGAAAGAAAACAGCATCCTTAAAACGAAAAAAAGCTGCCGTCATCCTCTCCTCTTTCATTGCTGCCGTAACGGTCGGTGTAAACTTCTTTTTGCTGCACTCTGTTGTTCTCTTCGTAGTCATCGGAATTATACTGATCGGAACCGCTGCGATCTGGGGCGATTACCTGATAAGGCGGAACAGTTCCGCTTCTGCCACTGCTTTCACTACGCACAGGCTGGTATGGGACACGCTTTCGGCCGGCAGGAAGCAAGCTGTTCTCTCCTTTTTTGCACTTACCATTGGAATATTTATCGTTTTTGCCGTCGGACTTAACCGCAAAAGCTTTGCCGACAGTTCGCAATTGCGCACCGGAACTGGCGGTTTCTCTCTCTGGTGCGAAAGTTCGGTACCCATCTACCACAATATGAACACGGAGGAAGGAAGAGAAAAGCTGTCGCTCACCACCCTTCCATGGGATACGGAAATCCTGCAATGCCTGCGCTATGGTGCCGACGATGCCAGCTGCCTCAACCTGAATAAGGTAAGTACTCCTACTGTGTTGGGGTTGGATATGAACAGGCTGGAAAACAGCGATTTTCAAGTCGAACAAAATATTTACCCGCTCAACAGGGAAGGCGTTTTCGAGCGGATGCAGACACGAACCGGCAGCGCATACCCTGCTTTAGTAGATGCTACGGTACTCACATGGAGCCTTATGAAGAATCTCGGCGACACGCTCTGGTACGAAAACGATCAGGGTGAGCCTGTTCCCATCCTGTTAGCCGGCACGCTGTCCAACTCTATTTTTCAGGGAAATATCCTGATAGACCGTTCCTTCTTCTCCGAAATATGGGAAGAAACCGCCGGCAGCGAAGTATTTCTCCTCAAAACCACCGAGGCGGAAAAGGAAGAGGTGAAAACATTACTTTCGCGGGCTTTGAATGAATACGGCGTAAGAGTCTCCACAACCAACGAAAGGCTGGAACAATTCAACTCCGTTACCGACACTTATCTTACCATCTTTTTGACGTTGGGAGGGTTGGGATTACTGCTGGGCATTATGAGCTTTATCATTGTTGTCCGCAAAAACCTGTCTGCCCGCAAGTATGAAATCGACCTGTATCGCACGCTCGGTTTTCCCGACAATAAAATCGAACAAATGCTTTACAGGGAAAACCTGATTGTTCCGCTTTACGCCATTGCTTCCGGGGTTATCAGCTCCCTTATCAGCGTCAGCATTACCTTTATGAATGCCGGTATATGGATATGGCTGCTGGCTTTTCTGTTTACGGTACTTTCTATTGTGTGCGTGGTTATTTTTGTCCGGAAGTCGGTGAGGAGAGAGATGGTGGATTCTCTTTTCTATCGGGCGATATTCCCTGACGGAAATGTTGATAAAAATACAAAATATTGAAACACACTGATTTATATATTAACCTAATGGTTATGGGACGCAACTTGCGTACATCGCAGCGCATTTTGCAAGTGAGAAAAGAGTATATCCGCCTGTGATGATAAAAAACAAAAAAACTCCCCACAGTGCAAACTATCACCCATATTTTTTGACGACGCTTGGTCAAATGCTCTTACAATGCCTGCAAGAACTAATAACATTACCAACTGTTTTTCGTACTCCTTCTCGTTGATATATTTGAAAACATTCCCTGGTGAAGTCCATATTTTAGTAAAAATATCCTTGTCTGATAAATTTTCCTGTTGTTCAGTCTCGTTCATATTCAATTCATTTTCTTGTAACATTTATTTATCCCTTATCCTGTGTGGGACACAACTTTTCAATTTTCCCCTCATTCTGCGGACAATAACCAAAACACCTCCCGCAAGCAACACACCCCGCATAATCTATTTCATACTGCCTGCGGGTACGTTTCACGGATAAGCCGATTAGGGTAATGCCGATAACAAGTCCGATCAAGGCGCCTGCGAGGGTGGAATAGAGCTTGAACCCAGCCTGTATGTTTTCGTAGGCGGCAGTGAGCGCTTCGATGGTTCCGCCCTGTCCGTAAAAAGCTTCCAGCTCTACTGAAGGGATGTCCTGCGGGCTGGCTTCGTGCGAGATAACCATATTGTAGAGGCGTACGTCCTTGTTTGCCCGGCTCAAATGACTGCCGACCGAGCGCATCAGGAAGGCTCCGGCAAGAATCATCAGCGGAAGGATGATGAAATAGCTTATGATGCGTCTGACTCCCTGCTGGCGTGTTTCCTTTACCCTGTTTTCATACGGCGGCCTGATGGCATCTACCGGACAGGCGTTGTGGCAGAGCTCGCAGTTGATGCACGGTTTTTGGGTCAGCTTGATTTTCCAGACGGATACGCGCGAGAAAAGGCTGAGCAGTGCGCCGTAAGGACAGATGAAGCGGCAAAACGGTCTGCCCGTAAAGATTGCCGCAATGAGCAGCAGCACGCCGAACAGGATCAGCCCGATGTCTCCCCCCAACCGGAAAATCCCGATAAACGGGTCGAAGCGGCAGATGATGAAACTGCTCCGGGTAACGGCATACAGGATGGCGAAAATCAGGTAAATCCAAGGAATCATACCCAGCACGGCGGTGACCGGTTTTGACAGCCGGTAGTTTTTCAGGTTTACCAGTTCCTGTAAGGCTCCAAACGGACAGACGCCGGCGCAGAATACCCTGCCGAACAGAAAGGCAAACAGCACGGGAAGAATGAAGAAGAGCAGTACCGGTATAGGCAGAATATAGGTGCTGTCGGCTAATGCCAGCGATACATTCTGAATGGAACCGATGCTGCACACGCATCCGCTGCGGAAAAACCCGAAGTAGGCTACCGAGATAACGGATATCCACACGATTGGCTTGCGCGTCCGCTTTTTGAGTACAGCCCATGCTGCAATGCACATTAAGAACGTCAGCAGGATAATATCAACCCAAACCCATACCACTTCATTGGATACTGCATAGGTTATTTCGGGATACTGGTAACCGGATTCGAAATCAGGCTTTGGAAACCGGTTCTGAGCCGCCGACGTTACGGAAAACAGCAGCAGAAGACAGATATAAAGGAGTTTTTTTAGCATAAAAGTTTAATGTTTAAACTTGTTTATTCTTTTAGTTTGTAGGCTGCGGCGAGGGGGACGCGGGTGATGGCGTCCGACGGGCACACGGTGGCTATGGTACATTCGTTACAGTCCTTACACAAATCGCGTTTGATTTGAAGATAAAGCGATCCGTTGCCGAAGGAGCTGCATCCTTTTACACATTTGCCGCATCCGTTGCACAGACGTTCGTCGATGGTGTATTCGAAGTAGGGATCTTCCACGTACTTGCGCTCGATGGCTCCGGTGGGGCACATCAGGTTTTCGGCGGCGGTGTTGAGCTCCTTTACATTTGAGCGGTAGTAGCCGCCGCACAAATCGCAGTAGCCGCATACTTTATTGGCGTGAAGGCACTTGACTGCCGAAACAGGGAGTACGCACTCCGTTTGGCAGCGTCCGCACTGGGTACATTTTTGCGGGTCGATCTGCCAATAGTAGCTTGACTCACGCATTTTTGCCCGGTACATTAATCCTCCGAAAACGGAGAGGATTGCTCCACCGGCTATTGCCGAACCGGCTATTTGCAGGAATTTCCGGCGTGATATGGGGCTGTACCTGTTTTCGTTCTTTTCCATTTTATTTATATTTCAACATTTCAAATTTCAGTGTTTCAAGATTAATTTCTTTGGTTCACTCTTGAAATAGATCTTTGCGTCTTTGCGGACTAATTATATGGTTACTCCTTTCCGTAAAGGACAATCCGCCTTACAATCCGAGCACGCGGTTTTTGCTGCCTGCGTCGTGTCATACCGGAAGATGGAAATTGTGTTGCTGCCCGCTGCGAATAGTTTATCCTTGCTGATTTTGATGTCGTATGCCGTATTGCCTCCACCCAGGGCTTGGCTGTCGAGCAGCAGGCTGCGGAATTTGCCGTCAGTGCCGTAACAGCTAATGCGCGGGTTTCCTTTCTCGGAAGTTATAATTTCGCCTTTAGCGGCTGCCAGATGAACGGGGTTACAGCATCCGCAGAACATTCCGGCGGCTCCGCCCGCTTTTCCGAAGGAGCCGATGTATTCGCCGTCGGGTGTGTATTTTTCTACCCGGTGCCTTCCCGGATTGGAGCAGTATATAACTCCGTCAGCCGATGTAATGCCGAAAGAATAGCTCGGGACAATAAAGCCGTCGGGGCTTTGAATAAATCCGGCAAAATTGCCTCCATGCGTATATTTGCAGATGTTTTTGTTGGCGGCGTCCGTTACGAAAAGGGCTTCGGGTGTGAGCGTCATCGAGCAGTAATCGGATCGATCGCTGCATGCCTCCCAATCGCGCAGCCAGTCGCCGTTTAGGTTGTAAACCTCAATCCGGGTGGGGAAAAGCAGGTATATATTACCACTGTCGGAAGCGATGTCGCGGAGGTTGCTGCCTACGGCAAAATTATTCACAAGGCTTCCTTCCGTGTCGTAGATAAAAATATTGTTGGATGCGGCAGCTATAATCAGACCGCCTGCCAGCTCAAAAGCCTCAATAAACGCGGGAACCTTGATGGATGATACCAGTTTGTATGGGGAAGAAAAATGATTTCCTTTTGGGTTTACGCCGCTGTTTTTAACAGTTTCGTCCGGAACGGCAAACCGCTTATGCAGCAGGATGCCCGACAGTCCGGCAATTGTTCCTCCTGCGAGTATAGAACCGCATAGCTGCAGGAATTTCCGGCGCGATATTTTATTATCTGTGATTGGCTCCATAATAGTTATTTTTTTGTTAAGGTGGTTTATATGATTTTGATACATTTTACCGTATGCGCATCGCGTACAATCAGCATTCCATCGGCATATGCCAACGGTCCCCAAGCATCTGCACCGTCCATAATCCGCTGTTTTTTCAACAGCTTCATACTGCGCAGCCCGACTTCGTAAACATACAGTTCGCCGTCGTCCTTAAAAACAAACAGGTTTTTGTTAATCAGGATATAGGGACCAAGTCCGAACTGCTCGTCAGCAGCCGATGTCCATACCGGCGAGCGCAGGTTGGAGGGCGAGTAGCAGACCAGCCTTCCTCTCAGTCCGCCGCCATCTTTCGGCATCACGCTGATGATCATATTGTTATAGAATATCGGTGTTTGCTGTTCGCTGGACAAGCCTTCGTTGGGTTTGTGCTGTTCGGCGACGGAGGCAGTCCATTTACTGCCGTCGCGGTCAACTTGCAGCATCGCTCCTCCCGTTCCGTACCCGGCAACCATAAACAGCCTGTTGGATGATACCTGAAGCGGGGAAGGAGCTACTACCGATGGCTTCCATTTGCCGGTTTCCCATAACAGTGTTCCGCGGTCGCTTTCTTCTGCCGAAACGCCGCAAACACCGCCTATTCCGATATAAACATACATTTTTTTTCCTCCCAATGTCATCGGCATAACGGAAGAATGCGACATTTTGTATTTCAGCGTATTGGGAGTCGTCCAGACGATTTCGCCGGTCAGGCAGCTTAATCCGGCAAGCAGGATTTCCTCCCCGGCGGGCGCCAGAATCAGCGTTCCGTTATCGACGCGCGGACATTGACCGGTGTACCAGAAGGGCACTTCGGTGTTGAATTCCTTTTGCATATCGAGCGACCATTTCAGTTCGCCTGTCGACGGGTCGCAACACATCACGTGTCCTTCGGGTCCGATGGTAATAATATAGTCGTCGCCGATTGCCGGAATGGTGCGCGAAAATCCATGGTTCCGCTTGATCGGTACGCGATACCACCTGCGCCAGAGCTCCTCGCCGGTTTCCAGCGAGAAACAGCGCAATGCATCCGAACTCAACTGTTCACTGTAATCCAAAAAGTAAACCTTGCCGTTATAAATGACGGGTGCAGCGTGTCCTTCTCCGGTTTCGACACTCCATAAAACAGGGTAATCCGTTTCGGAAGTGTTTATCTTTCCGGGTGTTTCTATGATATTGGAGGTCGATTCTCCCCGGAAGCTGTTCCACTTGCCTGTGAGCGCGGAAGAGGCATCGTTGTATTTCTCAAAATATTCGCCTATCCGCACATCGTTTGCCGCCCGGGTCTGTCCTTCCGGACGATTATCGGCACCCGGAGCCTGAACCGCCAGATCTCCGTGAGGGTTATAAATATGCCACGCTATGATGATGCCGGTGTAAATGAGGATCATTAGAATGGTGGTGGCTGTTATGATCTTTTTATCTTCCACTATTGAAATTTTGAACTTATTTTATCTTATACGCCATCAGCGTATCCCCATGCCGCACATACAGCACTCCTTTATAGATGACTGGATGCGCCCAGTGCTGTTCGGTGCCAAGTGTAATCCGGAATTTGCTGACGATGTCGAATTTCTCCGGTGTTGCCCCGACTAATGCCATATCGCCTTTTTCGGAATAGCAGTAAAGCATACCGTCGCCGGCTATCGTTACTCCGGCAGGAAGGGATTTGTCCCTGTACATCTGTTTGCCGGTTTTCCAATCGACGCAATACCAGCTTCCTTTTCCGTAATCGCCTGATCCGTAGGCGTAATCGCCAATTTTCAGCAGGTGTCCGGTTCGGGAATCAAGATCTGCGGAACTCCAAACCTGCTCCACGCTTTTTCCTCCATCCGTCAGGCGCAGCATAACGGAACCGACGCCGTAACTGCTTGTGCAGAGTACCATGCCGTCGCCATACACCGGCGTGTTCGGATGCTCGAAGAAGCGGTTTGTAAACGGAAAAGACCAAAGCAGGCTGCCGTTTGAAATATCAATGCCAACAATGTGGTGTCCGGTCATTGTGACGACTTGCGGGATTTGCCGGTCGGAAATATAAATCGGGTTGCAATAGCTCGATATGTCGCCCATGGCTTTCGAACTCCAAAGCAGGCTGCCGGTTCTTTTGTTCAGGGCAACAACGTTGTGTTCTTTTCCTCCGGGGGTAAAAATCAGCTTATCGCCGACAATCAGCGGCGATTCGTTTACTCCATACTTTGGGGGGACACCTCCGAAATCATCCTGCATGCTTTTTTTCCACACGACACTCAGGTCGGATTCGTTGAAGCAGATCAACGTTCCGGTTCCGCTGACAAAATATAACCGGCCTTCGTCGGGGATAACGGTTCCGCGGCTGCCCTGATAGCTGATGTGCCATTCTTTACCGTATTCTTTTTTGTTGAGCAGTTTGCCCTGCATATCCAATACGCAGATAAAGCCTGTGCTGTCCGTCATGCCGGTTACGTACAGCCTGTTTGAACCGGTTGAAACCGATGAGTATCCCTGTCCCAATCCGTCAAAATGCCACAGCAGTTCGGGACCTTCGGCTGGCCAGGATTTCAGCAGTCCGGTTTCGTTATAGACGCCTGTGCGGTCGTTCCGCCATTCGATATTCTGCGCCGGCAGGATGTATACGGCGAAGAGGAGCAGGAAAAATATTCTTAATCGTATCATACATTTGTTTTTAAAGGCTGCTGAATTATATAATAAGACAATTTTATGCAAATCGCGGGTTGAAATATTATCAAATTCCACTCCTCCAATCGCTTTGCTTCATTGGCGGTTATTTGTATTCAATCCTTCCTTTACTTTGCAAAAAGATAAAAAATGATTATTTTTCTCAAAAGAAAAGCGAAAGTGAACTAACAATCCTTGAAGATTTTCAGATCTATAATCCGTATTAGTCTTCCGTTTTCCCTTTTGAGTTTTCAGTTGAGAGGCTTCAAATAGAATGATAGACATAAAGGTCTAATAAAGGTTTTAAAGCATTCAACTTTCATTTATTGTTTTTGTTCATCTGCGAAGTTATAAAAAAAAATTTAATTATTACCTTGGAATAGATGTTTCCAAATTAACGTTGGACGTTACGGTTCTTTATGAATGTGGAGATTCCACAAAAACAGATTATTACGGATCGGAAGGATGCAGAGTTTTAGTGGTAAGATACCGGACAATCATATAAAAAAATAAGCACAGATCTTAATCAATTGTTTAAAATCCGTGCTAATCTATGTTATCCGCGTCATCTGCGTTCAAAAATACTTTTAGGACAACCCTTGTTCGCCATAGCGTATAAGGGGCAAGCCATTTACAAAATTTTTATGTTCATTCGCCAATTACAATCCCAGCGATTTCTTGACCGCTTCAACCTTCGCTTCCGCTTTTTGGTTGGCAGCATCGTAATCAGCCAGTGACTTCATTTCGCCGCGCACTTCGATGTAGAATTTAATCTTCGGCTCGGTTCCCGAAGGACGAATCGAAACTTTGCTGCCGTCTTCCGTGAAGAATTGGAGCACGTCCGAAGTTACCGGCATATCTAACTTTGTCTCAACGCCTTTTTTATCTTTCGCTACCAGCGTATTAAAATCTTTGATCAAAACGACAGGCGAGCCTGCAATTTCTTTCGGAGGATTGCTGCGGAATTCAGCCATCATTTGTTTAATCTTTTCTGCGCCTTCTTTTCCCTCTTCGGCTATGGAAATGCCTTTTTCTTTCGAAAATCCGTATTCCAGATAGATGTTTCTCAGCAAGTCGTAGAGCGACATGCCGTTGTCTTTCGCCCAGGCAGCGGTTTCGGCAAGCATCGTACAGGTGGAAACGGCGTCTTTGTCGCGTACAAATGTTTCCGGCAGGTAACCGTAGCTTTCTTCGCCTCCGCCGACGTAGTTCATCTTGCCTTCCATTTCGCGCATAGTTGCGGCAATCCATTTGAAACCGGTATATACGTCGAAACAGGTCACCCCGTTGCGTTCGGCAATCTCCTTGATGACTTCGGTGGTCACAATCGTTTTTACGATATATTCATTTCCGTCTATTTTCCCCAGCTCTTTCCAGCGTCGAACGAGGTAATAGGTCAGCATCATCGCGGTTTGATTTCCGTTTACAAGGATAAACTCACCCTTATCGTTTTTAATGGCAGCCCCTACCCTGTCGGCGTCCGGATCGGAAGCCAATGCCAAATCGGCGTTGGTTTCAATCGCTTTTTTTACTGCCATATTCATTGCTGCCGGTTCTTCCGGATTCGGCGAAACAACCGTCGGGAAATCGCCGCTTACCACATCCTGCTCCGGAACGTGAATGATATTTTTAAATCCGAATTCTTTCATTGTTGTTGGAATGAGCCGCACACCTGTTCCGTGAATCGGGGTGTAAACAATCTTCATATCCTCGTTGCGCTTGATTGATTCCGGCGAGAGCGTGATGCCCTTGATTGCCCGGATGTATTTATCGTCAACTTCTTTTCCGATGATTTCGATAAGCGATTTGTCGCCGTTGAATTTAATCTCCTCGATTGATTTGATTTTTTCCACCTCTTTGATTACATCCTCATCGTGCGGGGGAATCAGCTGACCGCCGTCGTTCCAGTACGCCTTGTATCCGTTGTATATTTTCGGGTTGTGGCTTGCCGTGATATTGATGCCGCTTTGACAGCCTAATTCGCGGATGGCAAAAGAGACTTCAGGAGTCGGGCGCAGGTCATCGAACAGATATACTTTCATGCCGTTTGCCGAAAAAATACCGGCAGCCGTTTCGGCAAAGAGACGGCTGTTATTACGGCAATCGTGTCCGATTGCTACCTTGATTTGAGCTAAACCGGGAAATTGCATTTTCAAATAATTTGCCAATCCCTGAGTAGCCGCGCCTACGGTATAAATATTCATACGGTTGGTTCCCGCGCCCATAATACCGCGCAAACCACCCGTGCCAAATTCCAAATCCTTATAAAACGCCTCGATTAAATTCGTTTTATCCGGATTGTCCAACATTTGCTGAACTTCTTTTTTTGTTTCCGGATCATAATTACCGTTTAACCATGTATTCGCTTTCGCCGTTACTTCCTGAATTAAAGCTGTATTATCCATATTATAGTAAATATTAATTTTCGACATTAGAAGTGCAAAGATAAGATATTATCCTAAAAAATTTATCTTGAACCGGGATTTTTACAAGATTAAGAAGATTAGCAGTTTTTTTCTTGTTAATCTTTTGAAAATCCCGGTTCAAGATAATAGCATCAAAGATTATCCTTTTCTATAAACTGGAAATAACGAACCGTAGCCACTTTCATCTCATATGTTGCCATATCATCACAAACGATAATGCCTTTCGGATGCATTTGCAAAACACTGAGCGTACACATGTGCGACACAGCTCCTTCTACCGCTTGCTGCAACGCGCGTGCTTTATGGTATCCATTGACAATAATCAATACTTCCTGTGCGTCCATAATCGTTCCCACGCCTACCGTCAAAGCCAAAACCGGGACTTTCGACATATCATTATCAAAGAAGCGGGAGTTGGCAATAATCGTATCGGCTGTGAGCGTTTTCACGCGGGTTCTTGAGGTGAGCGACGAGCCGGGTTCATTGAACGCGATGTGCCCGTCGGGACCAATACCGCCGACAAACAGGTTTATTCCGCCGGCTTTCTTAATACGTTCTTCGTACTGGTCACATTCTTTTTGTAAGTCGGGCGCATTTCCATCCAAAATATTTACCTGATTGGCGGGAATGTCGATGTGGTTGAAAAAATTGTTCCACATAAACGAGTGATAACTTTCCGGATGTTCTTTCGGCAAACCGATGTATTCGTCCATATTGAATGTAATGACATGTTGGAATGAAACTTCGCCTTTGCGGTTCATCTCAATCAGTTCGCGGTACATCCCAAGCGGCGAAGAACCGGTCGGCAATCCCAACACAAATTTTTTGTCAGCAGCAGGACCGAACTTCTTGATTGCAGCAGCTACATAATTTGCCGCCCATTTTGATACGGACGCATAGTCCGGTTGGATAAGAACTCTCATATTTGTTTATTAGTTATTGGTTGTTTTAAAATTATAAATTCAACATTCAGCTACATTTATAAGGTGTAGCCCTTGGGGTATCTACATGATTGCATTTAACCCTTGATTTTGTTTGCAATCTCCATCCCCAGGGAAAAGCACTCGTTGTATTTTTCCTGTTTGAGCGCTTGTTTTTCCTCTACTGAGCCGACCACGTCCCATTTCAATCCTTCGATCACCGGAGCGATCCGTTTGATGGCAACGCCCGCCCACGTAAAAGAACCGAAAGAGGCGAAAACGCGGTTTTTCACTTGCCGCACTTCAATTTTCCGGAGAAGGGACTCGACGCCCGGAAACAGTTCGTTCATATAGGTAGGACTGCCTAAAACCAATCCGGTATAGTTAAAAATATCACTCAAAATAAATGAGGCATCTGTTTTGGAAACATCGTGAAGAATCACATTTTTCACACCGCCAGCTACCACTCCCTCGGCGATGGCTTCCGCCATTTGTCCGGTATTTCCGTACATCGTACCGTAGGCAATGACGACTCCGGCTTCTGCCTCATACCGGCTCCACCGACTATACAGATTAACTACCTTTTCAATTTGTTCTTTCCAGACCGGCCCGTGTGTCGAGCAGATGTAATTCATCTCCACGCCTTGCAGTTTTGCCAGCGCATTCTGAACCGGCACGCCGTATTTACCGACAATGTTGGCATAATAACGGCGCATTTCGCTCCAGAACTTATCCAGATTCATCGTTTGGTCTATCACGCCGCCATCCAGCGCGCCAAAGCAACCGAAAGCATCTCCCGAGAAAAGCGCCTTTTCCGTTATGTCATACGTCATCATTGTTTCGGGCCAGTGCACCATCGGGGTCAGGGTAAAACTCAACCGGTGTTTTCCCAATTCCAATTGGTCGCCATCCTTCACTTCCTGCAGGTTGTTTGTAATTTCAAAATAACCGTTTATCATTTCGATTGTCTTTGCATTCCCGATAATCCGAATGTCGGGATAATGCTCGCGAATAAGATGAATAGACCCGGAATGATCTGGCTCCATGTGATTTACAATGAGATAGTCAATTTTTCTATCGCCAATCGCTGCTTCTATTTTTTTTGAATAAGATTCGAAAAAACACACATCTACCGTATCAATTAATGCGATTTTTTCATCCATGATAATGTAAGAGTTGTAAGAAACGCCGTAAGGCAAGGGCAACTGACTTTCAAAAAGATTCGTTCGGCGGTCATTAACGCCTACGTAGTAAATTGAATCGGAAATGTGAACTGGTCTGTACATACTGAATGAATAGTTGTTTAATCAAACGCGAAAGACGCAAAGGCGTAAAGTATATACTTCTTTACGTCTTCGCGCCTTTGCGAATTTTGTGTTTAAAATAATGTTATTTTGAGGCATAAATCCATTTTGTTTTTCATTTGCCATACAAATACAACACGAAACAAATCAGGATTGTTTTAATTTTCCTGCGATCTGTTTCGTCGATTTTCTAAATATCAGATAAAAACCCAGCAGGAAAAACGGCACACTCAATAATTGTCCCATATTGAGCGGCATTCCTTGTTCAAAGCCAACCTGGTCTTCCTTGATAAATTCGAGCAGGAAACGGGTAAAGAAAATTCCCACTAAAAACACGCCGAAAATAAGCCCTTCTTTTTTTGCCGCATTCGTTTTCCAGTAGAGCCACATACAGACGGCAAACGTAATGAGGCAATAAATGATCTCGTAAATCTGGGTAGGATGTTTCGGCACTGTTTCACCGGCACGAACGAAAATAAAACCCCACGGAAGGGTCGTTTCACCGCCGTAAATCTCGGAGTTCATCAAGTTACCGAACCGGATAAATGCACCGCCGATCGCTACGCCGATTACCAGCCGGTCGAGTATCCAGAGGTAGCCTTTTTTAATGACATTTTTGTTGTACAGGTACATCGCAACCAGCAAACCGATAGCTCCGCCGTGACTTGCCAGACCGCCTTCCCATATATACAGAATCTCAATCGGATGGCGATAGTAGTAGAAAAAATCGTCGTGTGCGCCATAAAAAAGGCAATGCCCCAAACGCGCTCCAACAATCAGACCGATTGTGCCGTAAAGGAACAGCTTATCCGACCACTCTTCGGGACAATGCTCGTGTTCAAATGTTTTTTTAACAACAATTAGTGCTGCAAAAATGGCACTTGCCCACATCAAGCCATACCAGCGGACCGTCAATGGTCCTAAGTGAAAAAGATCGGGATCAACCGTCCAGGTTATAAATGATAACATAATTATTTAATTAAGAATGAAGAATGAAGAATTAAGAATGAAGAGGTCAGAAATTCTTCGTTTTTAATTCTTAATTCTTCATTAATTTATCCGCAACATTGTTTGTATTTCTTTCCGCTTCCGCACGGGCAAGGGTCGTTACGGCCGATTTTCTTTTCAACACGTATCGGTTCGGCTTTTCTTTCGGGTGGAGGAGCAGCCTGTCCGCCTTCCCGTCCGATGCGATAGTTGGAATAATCCGCTCTTTTTTGCGGTGCGGCTTCTTTTATATTTTCCTGTTTTTCGGCAACCGGTATTTGTCCTCTCATCAAGATGGAAACGGCTTTGCGGTTCATTTCGTCCACCATTTTCTTGAAGAGGTTATATGATTCCAGCTTGTAAATCAACAGCGGGTCTTTTTGCTCATAACTTGCGTTCTGTACCGAACTGCGAAGTTCGTCCATCTCGCGCAAATGCTCTTTCCAGCTGTCGTCAATGGTGTGAAGCAGGATGGCTTTTTCAAAAACCTTTACAATTTCCTTTCCTTCCGATTCATAAGCTGCTTTCAAATTGACCGGAACGTTATACATTCTTTTTCCGTCGGTAATCGGGATTAGGATATTTTCATAATGCCCTCCCTGATTTTCATATACTCCCTTGATAACCGGGAATGCAACTTCGGCAATTCTATCCGTTTTCCGCTTGAATGCCTGCATTGCCGATTCAAATACCTTTTCAGCTAATGCTTCCGTTTTCATTGAGCGGAATTCTTCTTCCGAAACGGGGGAATCAATCGCCAGCGTCCGCATCAGCTCTTCCTGGAACATTTCAAAGTCGGGGTTTGCATCTGCTATGGATTGCGCCGAGTCGTAAATCATATTCATAATGTTTACGCCCATACGCTCGCCGAGCAGGGTTTGACGGCGTTTTTTATAGATAACTTCACGCTGGGCGTTCATTACGTCGTCATATTCGAGCAGGCGTTTACGAACTCCGAAGTGATTTTCTTCTACTTTTTTCTGTGCGCGCTCGATTGACTTGGAAATCATCGAGTGCTCGATTACTTCTCCTTCGTTAAAGCCAAGCTTGTCCATTACGCCCGAAATCCTTTCGGAACCGAACAGGCGCATCAGATTATCTTCGAGTGAAACGTAGAAGATAGATGAACCGACATCTCCCTGACGACCGGCGCGTCCGCGCAACTGCCTGTCCACCCGTCGCGATTCGTGTCTTTCGGTACCGATGATTGCCAGTCCGCCGGCATCTTTTACCGCCTGCGAAAGCTTGATGTCGGTACCGCGGCCTGCCATATTGGTAGCGATGGTTACGGTGCTTTCTTTTCCTGCCTCAGCCACAATATCCGCCTCTTTCTGGTGCAATTTGGCATTCAGGACGTTGTGTCTGATATTGCGCATTTTCAACATACGGCTGATTAATTCGGAGATTTCGACCGATGTAGTACCGACCAGCACCGGACGACCTTGTTCTACCAGTGAGACAATCTCGTCAATCACGGCGTTGTACTTCTCTCTTGTCGTGCGGTAAACGCGGTCTTGCATATCGTTGCGGGCAATCGCTCGATTGGTTGGAATGACTACCACGTCCAGCTTGTAAATGCTCCATAATTCGCCGGCTTCCGTTTCGGCAGTACCGGTCATGCCTGCCAGCTTGTGATACATACGGAAGTAATTCTGTAAAGTGATTGTTGCAAACGTTTGTGTTGCGGCTTCCACTTTTACTCGTTCTTTTGCCTCGATTGCCTGGTGCAGTCCGTCGGAGTAGCGGCGACCTTCCATAATACGACCGGTTTGCTCGTCCACAATCTTCACCTTATTGTCCACAATCACGTATTCATCGTCTTTTTCAAAAAGCGTATATGCTTTCAGCAACTGGTTAATTGTGTGTACGCGTTCCGATTTGATGGAGTAATTTTGCATTAACTCGTCTTTTTTCTCCTGTTTCTCTTCGGGAGTCAGCGACGATTTTTCGATCTCTGCCATTTCGCTTCCTATGTCGGGAAGAACGAAAAACTGAGGGTCTTCCGATGCGCCCGTCAAGGCATCAATTCCCTTATCGGTCAGCTCGATGCTGTTGTGCTTTTCATCAATAACAAAATACAGCGGATTGGTTGCAATGTGCATATTCCGGTTATTTTGTTCCATATAATATTCTTCGGTCTTCAATAAGATTGCCTTGATTCCCTGTTCGCTGAGGAATTTAATCAGCGGCTTGTTTTTAGGCAGCGCCTTATATGAGCGGAACAAGGCAAGTGCACCCTCTTCCTGTTCTTTTTTGTCGGAGGATTTGAGTAAACGCTTTGCGTCGGTCAGGTAGTTGGTCGCCATCGCGCGCTGTAATCCTACCAGTTTTTCGACGCGCGGACATAACTCCTCAAACTGCTGGTCTTCGCCTTTCGGAACCGGACCGGAGATAATCAGCGGCGTTCGCGCATCGTCAATCAATACGGAGTCAACCTCATCGACAATCGCATAATTGTGTTTCCGCTGCACCAGATCTTCGACCGAAGTTGCCATATTATCGCGCAGGTAGTCGAAACCAAATTCGTTGTTCGTTCCGAAGGTAATATCTGCCAAATACGCTTTCCGGCGTCCGTCCGAATTCGGCTGGTGCTTGTCGATACAATCGACCGACAAGCCGTGAAACTGGTATAGCGGGCCCATCCATTCGGAGTCGCGTTTTGCCAAATAGTCATTCACGGTAATCACATGAACGCCGTTTCCGGTCAGCGCATTGAGGAAAACGGGCAGTGTCGCTACCAGCGTTTTACCCTCACCGGTAGCCATTTCCGCAATTTTCCCCTTGTGGAGAACCACACCGCCGAATAGCTGCACATCATAGTGTATCATATTCCACACCGTGTCGTTACCTCCGGCTTTCCAATGATTTTTATAGATTGCCTTGTCGCCGTCGATCTCAACAAAATCGTGGGCAACGGCTAATTGTCCGTCCGTTTCGGTAGCAGTAACAATAATTTCTTCGCTGGTTGTAAAACGGCGTGCAGTATCTTTTACGATAGCGAAAACTTCGGGCAATACTTCTTCCAGAATTACCTCGTATTTTTCGAGAATTACCTTTTCCAACCGGTCAATCTCTTCGTAATTTTTCTCTCTTTCTTCAATTTCCAAGCCGTCAATTTGCGCTTTCAACTCGCTGATACGGTTCTTTTCTTCGGCAACATACTGCTGTATGCGTTCTCTGATAGCGATAGTCCGCGCTCGTAACTCATCGTTTGATAATTTCTCGATGGAAGGGTAAACCGACTGAATTTTATGCACGTATGGTTCAATTTCACGAATGTCACGCTGTGCTTTATTTCCAAATAATTTTGATAAAAAATCGTTAAGTCCCATATATTTTAAATTTTTTCTTTCTAAAAACGATTCCGCAAATGTAACGAAAATTAAGCAGTAGCGATTGATTTTTCCATAAAAATTATGTTACAAAAAATAAAAACACATATATTTGCAGCGCTTTTATAGAAAACAAAATAAATAATTTAAAAAAATTTTTATGAAAAAGATTTTAGTCACAATTGCAGTGTTCGGCGCAACAATGGCAATAAGCGCACAGGAAACAGTAGTGAACGTAGAGGAAACGGTCGTAATGGCACCGGAAGAAAGTTTCAAACCGGAAGAAGGCAGTTTCGCCGTCGAAGTGGGTTTTGCCCCTCTTCAATTTAATTCCGTTTCTCTTCAGGGAGGACAATTAAAGGCGTCTTATTCTTTGAACGAACAACTTGGCGTACGTTTGGGTGTGGGATTCGGAATAAATAATGAATTTTCGGATAATAAAGAAGAAGAGTGGACTAAAACCACCAACACCATTTCCGAAATTTCCGTTACTCCGGGAGTAACCTATTCTTTTGAAGGGACAAACAAATTAGCTCCTTACATTGGAGCCGAACTTTTGCTTGCTACTACTTCCGACAAGGAAACAGTGGAAACAAAATCAGGATATAAAAGGGTAACAAAAAATGAAAATTCTCCATTTAATACATTCGGGTTGGGGATTTTTACCGGATTTAACTACTATTTTGCAAAAAATTTATATCTTGGTGTTGAAGTTGGAATCGGAGCAAAATTTAAAAATCTCAAAAACGAATCCGATGAAATAACCGAAAACGGTACAACAACAACCGAAGAAAATAAATCGGAAAACGGTTCTTTCAATTTTAGTGCATACGCCAATCCGGCTCTTCGTTTAGGTTGGGCATTTTAAATATTAAAAGATTTTCCAAGCTATTTAATACGGTGTTATTTATCAAATTAACAACTCAAAGAGTATTAAAATAAAAAATAAAAGTCCTGTCAAAAAATGCGGCAGGACTTTTTTCTTTTTGTACATAATTATCTTTTAAAAATTACTTTTTTGTTGTACTTTTGCACCACATCTTAAGACATCTTAAATTAAGATATATTAATAATGAAACCCATAAAAAAGCATAATATATTATCAATCAAAGCCATAGCTGCAATGGGGGATTTTTTTTTCCTCAATGTATGTTTTGTCTTGACATTTTACCTTTGCAGGAACAAGTTTCCATCAACTTTTGATTTATTTGAGGACGGGCGAATGTTATGGCTGCTTATGAACACATCATACGCCATAAGTTTTTCTTTCATAGGCATTGCATTAGACCAACGGGCCGTTTTCATAGAAAACATACTGAACAAAGTAACCAAGACGGTTATCTTGAATATTTTAATTTTATTTGGTTCGCTGGCTGTTGTCCGATATAACCTTCCCCGTTCGTTTCTGATACTTTTCTCTATCCTGTTGTTTGCATCCATATCCGCCTGGCGCATTCTTGCAAGGTTAATATTAAAGCGGTACCGGGCAAAAGGGCGAAATTCGCGGAATGTGATTATACTTGGAGCCGGAAATATAGCCAATGAAGTTTATAAATCCATTACAACCAATCTTTCTCACGGGTATAAATTTATGGGATTCTTCGATAATCGAGATTCAAAAGAATATGTTGTAGAAGGAAGCCTGGTTAAGGGAAAAGTTGATGATGTTATCCAGTTTTTGGAAGAATATTCCGTTGACGAGATTATATGCGCCCTGCCGGCAGGCGAAGACCGAAAAGCAATACCTATCATTAAATTTGCGGAAAACAATATGATCCGCTGCTATATTGTTCCGGATTTCAAACGGTTTCTGACAAAAAAAGTAAACCTCTCCTTCCTGGAAAACATTCCGATTATCTCTTTAATGGAAGAGCCTTTGCAAGGTGTATTCAATCGAATAATAAAACGTTCTTTTGACCTTGTTCTTTCGTTTTTCTTTTTATTGACTGTATTTCCCCTACTGTATCTTGTGCTGGGAATCGGCATCAAACTGTCTTCTCCCGGTCCGGTTTTTTTCAGGCAAAAAAGAACAGGAAAAAACGGAGAAGAGTTTTATTGCATCAAGTTCCGGACGATGAAACAGAATAAAGATGCTGACAAGGTTCAAGCCCAAAAAGGCGATGACCGGATTACGAAAATCGGCGCTTTTATGCGTAAAACGAATTTGGACGAAATGCCTCAATTCATCAATGTTTTTCTCGGTCAAATGTCGATCGTAGGTCCGAGGCCTCACATGTTGAAACACACGGAAATATATTCACAGCAGATTGACAAGTATATGGTTCGCCACCTCGCCAAACCCGGGATTACCGGTTGGGCGCAAGTAACCGGCTACCGGGGCGAAACCAGAGAGCTTTCCGAAATGGAAGGTCGAATCATAAAAGATATGTGGTATATTGAAAATTGGACGTTTTGGCTGGATATAAAAATTATCTATCTGACAATCCGGAATATGGTAAAAGGAGAAGAGAAAGCGTATTGATGCACGAAGGCGCAAAAGCACGAAGGCACGAATGTAAATTATCAACCATTCGTGCCTTCGTGCTTTCTCGCCTTCGTGCTTTTTATAAAATTCCCAGTATCTTAGCGCATTTCCCAATTTTATCGAGCGCAACGGCAACCTGCTCTCTCGTGTGCGTTGCCATCAGGGAGAACCGGATTAGCGTGTCGGAAGAAGGTACTGCCGGACTTACGACCGGATTGACGAAAATACCTTCATCGAACAGCATTTTGGTAATCATAAAGGTTTTTTCGTTGTCCCGTATATAAAGCGGAATGATTGGTGTTTCGGTGTGCCCGATTTCAAATCCGAGCGAACGGAATCCGTCTAACGCGAAATAGGTTACATCCCACAACCGCTGAATTCTTTCGGGTTCCTGCTGCATAATTTCCAGGGCGG
Source organism: Prevotellaceae bacterium (assembly GCA_031271815.1). Taxonomy (GTDB): domain Bacteria; phylum Bacteroidota; class Bacteroidia; order Bacteroidales; family Paludibacteraceae; genus RGIG9379. The sequence continues at coordinate 22,075 of JAISVA010000036.1, forward strand.
CCAGCGCGGCGGCAGTAGCTGAAGGGGTAGCGCTTGCGCTGAAAATATACGAGCGTGAATTGTGTCTCAAAAAGTCGATAACCAATTCGTCGGCTGCCACAAAACCACCGATAGACGCCAATGACTTACTGAATGTTCCCATAATCACATCCACGTCGCCGGTCAATCCGAAATGGTTGCAAACCCCGCGTCCGTGATTTCCCAAAACACCAAAACTGTGCGCCTCGTCCACATAGACGTTTGCATCGTATTTTTTTGCCAATTCAACCACTTTCGGCAACTTGATGATATCTCCTTCCATGCTGAATACGCCGTCTACCACAATCAGCTTCACTTTGTCGGGTTCGCATTTTTGCAAGACCTTCTCCAATGATTCCATATCATTGTGCTTGAATTTAAACACTTTAGAGAAAGAAAGCTGCTTGCCGGCCATAATTGAGGCGTGATCCAATTCGTCGTAAATGAGATAATCTTCCCGTCCCGTCAAAGCAGGAACGACTCCCATATTAACCTGAAATCCGGTTGAATAAATAATGGCGTCTTCCTTTCCGACAAATGCTGCCAATTTTTTTTCCAGCTCTATGTGTAAATCGAGCGTACCGTTCAAAAAGCGCGAACCTGCACATCCGGTTCCATATTTCAACGTAGCAGCAATGGCAGCTTCTTTCACCTTAGGATGGCTTGTTAATCCTAAATAGCTGTTCGATCCGAACATCAATACTTTTTTACCGTTGATGATAACCTCGGTATCCTGGTCGCTTTCTATTACTCGAAAATAGGGATAAACGCCCGCCTCTTTCACTTTCTGAGCGGCATCATAGTTGGACAGTTTCTTTTGTAACAACTTCATAATTGAGTAAGTATAGTTAATTTATGTAAAAATAAATCAAAAGTAATTTGCAAAGATAATATATTTTTTCAAGAATAAAGAAACTTGGAAGCGAATTTTTTTTTGCAAAAAGAAGAAGTTGTCCGGGTTGGTTTGAGATTGTCACTAAAGTCATTTTGAACGCAGATGATACGGATAACAAGGATGAATGCTGATTTTTATATCACTGATAATCGGCTATATATAAAACTCCTGTTCATTTGTTATCTGTAAAAAACCGTGTTATCTGCGTTTTTTTAAGACTGCTCCTTATAGAATGTCATTCCTTGGGATTTCCGAGTTCCAACGTGCAGGCTGTCTAAAATTCCTCCGTAAAAATTATCACGCAGCATTCAGTGTTTTTGACTCTCATTCATATTCAATTGGTTTTCAGAAAGTTTTTCTTTCTTCCGGTTTTTTTTATATCAGAGATAAAACATAGATTAGTCCAAAGATGTACTTCCGAAGTCATATCGAAATGTAAGTTCTATGAAACTTATCTACATCCTATTAACTTATATTTCAATACATAACTTCATTTTATTGATAAATTTTATTATTTTTGCAATATTTAATAATCAAATTGTAAGATTATGGCTATAAAAAAAGATGAGGGAGTGTATGAAAGCATCGAAACGATTTCGGAAATCTGGAAGGTGCTGACACCCGAACAAATGGAATATTTGAAAAACAATTACGAAGTTCAGAAATACAAAAAGAACGAACTGATCTATTGTGAGGGAGAAACCCCTACTCATCTCCTGTGCTTAGTCAAAGGGAAAGCCAAAATTTTCAAAACTGGCGTGGGCGGACGGAGCCAGATCGTTCGTATGGTAAAACCTTACGAAACTTTTGCCTACCGCGCCATGTTTGCCGAAGAGAATTTCGTAACCGGAGCCTGCGCCTTCGAGCCGTCCGTTATCTACGCAGTTCCCAAAACAGTTATCAAAAACCTGATTTCGCAAAACAGCCGGTTAGCTTGGTATTTCATTCACGCCTTATCGGTCGATCTGGGAATTGCCGATGCGCGCGCGGTCAGTCTGACGCAAAAACACATCCGCGGACGATTAGCCGAGTCGCTGCTTTTCCTGAAAGAAAGCTACGGACTGGAGGAAGACGGAGCCACACTCAGCATTTACCTTTCGCGCGAAGACCTTGCCAACCTTTCTAACATGACCACTTCAAACGCCATTCGCACACTCTCCAATTTTGTTTCCGAAAAAATTATCACGATCGACGGACGGAAAATCAAGATTATCGACGAAGAAATTTTGAAAAGGGTCAGCAAAATCGGATAATAGAAAACATTAAACAAATGCTTTACATGAAATGCACTGCGAACAGTTATTTTTGCAATCCGGCCTTTTCTGGTAAAAAATCCACCATTTCAGACCCATATAAAGTAAAAACCAAAAAACTGATAAAAATAAATGATAGAAAAAATAATTCTGATTGAAAATGCCGATCCTGTGATATTTTACGGGGCAAACAATGCGAATATCCACTTAATCAAAGACCTTTTTCCGAAAATAAAAATCATTGCCCGCGGCAATGCAATGAAAGTGATTGGAGAAGAGAGTGAAATTGACTGCTTTGAAAAAATCATTTTGTCGCTCGAAAAATATTGCGCCAGGCACAATTCCCTCTCCGAAGAGGTAATTATTAATTACGTAAAAGGAAAAATACCTTCCGAAACCAAGCAAAATGATCTGATTATCTACGGAATAAACGGAAAACCCATCATTGCCCGCACACCCAACCAAAAGAAATTAGTCAAGGATTTTGACACGCATGATTTGCTTTTTGCTATCGGTCCGGCAGGTTCGGGAAAAACTTATACCGCCATTGCATTAGCTGTCAGAGCGTTAAAAAACAAGGAGATACGAAAAATAATCCTGAGCCGTCCGGCTGTCGAAGCAGGCGAAAAGCTCGGATTCCTTCCCGGCGATATGAAGGAAAAAATAGACCCGTATCTGCAACCGCTTTACGATGCGTTGCAAGATATGATACCCAACTCCAAGCTGAAAGAATACCTGGAAAACGGTACCATACAAATCGCGCCGTTAGCTTTTATGCGCGGACGGACGCTGAATGACGCCTTTATCATCCTGGACGAAGCGCAAAACACCACTACGCAGCAAATAAAAATGTTTCTGACCCGCATGGGAATGAACAGCAAAATTGTGGTAACAGGCGATATGTCGCAGATTGACCTTCCGCCCCGTCAACGTTCCGGATTGATAGAAGCGTTGCAAATACTGAAAGAGGTAAAGGGAATTGCAAAGGTCGAATTTGATGTCAAAGACATTGTACGGCACAAGTTGGTGCAACGGATCGTGGAAGCGTATGATGCACATGACGAAAAGGTGAAGAAAGCAAAGGCGAAATAAATTATGCTTATTCAACAACAAAAACACAAAAAATAGGTTTATCGGATATTCCGGCAACAGATTAAGTTGAATAGCAACCATACATAATGGAATGCACTGGACATTCCATGACATACAAACTCTCAAATGAAAAAAATGAAAAAATTCATATTGATCGCTTTTGCAATGTTGTTGGCAGGTGTTGCTGCAGCTCAAGAAATTCCCGACACTACCTACTGGAAGGAAAAAGGGGTAGCCGGCATTAATCTCGCACAAACCAGCCTGAGCTATTGGGCAGCCGGCGGAGAGCGCTCGTTTGCAGCCGATGCCATGTTCAACTTCAACCTTGATTATAAAAGAGACAGGAATTTCTGGCAAAACCGGCTCGAACTGGCTTACGGAATCAACAATTCCGAAACTAAAGGCAGGCGGAAAACCAGCGACAAAATCTACCTCAACTCCATTTATGGCTACCGGATTGTCAAACACTGGTACCTGGCAGCATTTGTCAATTTCCAGACTCAATTCAGCAAGGGATCCGACTATACAATAAAAGAAAAGAATTATATCTCTAAATTCATGGCTCCGGGGTATCTAAGCGCCGGCCCCGGTATTGCCTGGATACCACAAATCTGGTTTTCGGTGACCCTTTCGCCGGTAACCTGGCGGGGAACATTCGTCTTGGACGAAAACCTGTCTGCCGGAGGAGCTTACGGCGTTAAACCGGGTAAACGCCTGCTTTCCGAATGCGGAGCCGGTTTGAGAATAGAATTCCAACGTGACATCATGACCAATATGAATCTGTATTCGCGGATGGAATTTTTTTCAGATTATAGCCATAAGCCCCAAAACGTTGACATGTACTGGGACATTCAACTCAATATGAAAATCAACCGCCTCTTCGCGGCTAACCTGAGCATAAACTTGGCGTATGACGATGATGTCAAGTTTATTATGGAAGACGGCAGGGAAAAAACGCACCTGCAATTTAAGGAAACATTAGGAGTCGGATTGCAGTATAATTTCTAAAAACAATTGCATACGACAGAGAAATAAAATAAGTTTTTAATTTTCTGCATAAAGAAATGTCCCACCCGCGCTGACGGGATATTGGGTAAAATTGCAGATATACATTAAAAAATTGTTAGGATTATTATACTCATTACGTAAGCTCACTTCACTCATTACGATTTAAAGATTCAGTCAAAAATTCATAAAACCAATAAAAAACTGTCATTTTTACCGATTTTTCATAAAAATTTAAGAAAAATAAACCTAACCGCCTCTTCAGTTGTTTAATGGCAAACAATTTGAAGATTCATTAATCATATCAAAAATAAAAACAAGTAAACACACAACAATATGAACTTAAACAATTTTACAATCAAAGGACAAGAAGTTGTTCAGGAGGCTATTAACCTTGTACGCAGTAAAGACCAGCAAGCCATTGAGCCTGCCCATTTATTGAAAGGCGTTTTCAAGGTTGGCGAGCATGTGACTAATTTTGTATTCAGTAAATTAGGTGTAAATCCGGTAAAACTGAACGCAGATGTGGATAAAATGATCGACTCGTTTCCGAAAGTAAGCGGAGGAGAACCATATCTTTCGCGCGAATCAAACGCCGCCTTGCAGAAAGCCGAAGATCTTTCCAGGAAAGCGGGAGACCAGTTCGTTTCGGTTGAATATATTTTAATGGGATTGCTGGTCGAAAAAAGCGAGGTTGCCTCTGCGCTTAAAGATGCGGGACTGACCGAAAAGGAACTGCAGCAAGCCATCCTCGAACTGCGAAAAGGCTCGAATGTAACAAGCCAGTCGGCCGAAGATACCTACGACTCATTGAACAAATATGCCATCAATTTGAACGAACGCGCCCGCGCCGGAAAGTTGGACCCGGTTATCGGACGCGATGATGAAATCCGTCGTGTATTACAGATTCTGAGCCGCCGGACGAAAAACAATCCGATCCTTATCGGTGAGCCCGGAACAGGGAAAACCGCTATTGTCGAAGGACTTGCACATCGGATCGTGCGTGGGGACGTGCCCGAAAACCTGAAACGTAAACAGCTTTTCTCATTGGATATGGGGGCTCTGATCGCCGGAGCAAAGTATAAAGGCGAATTTGAAGAACGCCTGAAAGCGGTAGTTAACGAAGTAACACAATCGAACGGTGAGATTATCCTCTTTATCGACGAAATCCATACCTTGGTCGGCGCCGGAAAAAGCGAGGGTGCAATGGACGCCGCCAACATCCTGAAACCGGCATTGGCAAGAGGCGAACTCCGCGCAATCGGAGCCACTACATTAGACGAATACCAGAAATATTTTGAAAAGGATAAAGCCCTGGAACGCCGTTTCCAGATCGTGATGGTAAACGAGCCCGACGAGGCAAGCACTATTTCCATCCTGCGCGGATTGAAGGAGCGATACGAAAATCACCATAAAGTGCGCATCAAGGACGATGCAATTATCAGTGCTGTGGAACTTTCGAGCCGGTACATCACCGACCGTTTTCTGCCCGACAAAGCCATTGACCTGATGGATGAGGCGGCTGCCCGTCTGCGCCTGCAAGTCGATTCCGTACCGGAAGAATTGGACACGAAAGAACGCATTATCAAACAGCTGGAAATCGAACGTGAAGCAATCAAACGGGAAAACAACACTCAAAAATTAGAGCAACTGAACAAGGAAATTGCCGGCCTGAAAGAGGAAAGCAACGTAATCCGCGCCAAATGGAGCTCCGAAAAAGAGTTGATCAATCAGATTCAACAGCTCAAAATTGAAATTGAAAACTACCGCTACGAGGCTGACCGCGCCGAACGCGAGGGAAATTACGGAGCTGTTGCCGAGATCCGTTACGGAAAAATAAAGGCGGCGGAACATCATATTGCCAAGCATCAGGAAAAGCTGCAAGAGATGCAAGCAAACTCTCCTATGATTAAGGAAGAGGTTGATAGTGAAGATATTGCCGACATTGTTTCGCGCTGGACAGGAATCCCTGTAAGCAAAATGATGCAAAGCGAGAAGGAAAAACTGTTGCATCTGGAAGAAGAGCTGCACCGGCGAGTAATCGGACAAAATGAGGCAATCTCAGCCATTTCCGATGCCGTGCGACGCAGCCGGGCGGGTTTGCAGGATCCGAAACGTCCGATCGGTTCGTTTATCTTCCTCGGTACTACCGGTGTTGGTAAAACAGAGCTTGCCAAGGCATTAGCCGAATTTTTATTCGACGACGAAAATATGATGACACGCATTGACATGTCCGAATACCAGGAAAAGTTTTCGGTAACGAGACTTATCGGTTCGCCTCCCGGATACGTGGGATACGAGGAGGGCGGACAACTGACCGAAGCCATCCGCCGCAAACCATACTCAGTGGTTTTATTCGACGAAATTGAAAAAGCCCATCCGGATATTTTCAATACCCTGTTGCAGGTGCTTGATGACGGACGGCTGACCGACAACAAAGGTCGCCTGATCAACTTCAAAAACACGATTATCATTATGACCTCCAACATCGGTTCGTCTTTGATACGTGAAAAATTTGAGAAGCTGAACGATCATAACCGCGAGGAAATCATTGAATCGGCAAAAAACGAGGTATTTGAATTACTGAAGCAAACCATTCGTCCGGAATTTCTAAACCGCATTGATGAGCTGATTATGTTTACCCCGCTCAACCGGAAAGAGATTCTGGAAATCGTCCGGATGCAAATCAAAGGCATTGAAAAAATGCTGGGACAAAACGGCGTGAAGCTAATCGTAACCGAAAAGGCTGTAGATTTTATTGCACAGGAAGGATACGACCCGCAGTTTGGCGCCCGCCCGGTAAAACGCATTATTCAACGCTACTTATTGAATCAGCTTTCCAAAGAACTGATTGCCCAAAACATCAACAAGGATAAACCTATTACGATTGATATGGAGGGGGAAGAGCTGAAGTTTAAGAATTGAGCTTTTAGAACACAACTAATAATGCTTATCCGCATTGTTGCCGCGAGTGTCAAAGGCAATGAAATTTTATAAACGCAAAGGCATAAAAAACACGAAGTTGTATTTATTTTATTATTTTCTTTGTGTGCTTCGTGCCTTTGTGTTTACTTTTTTTCGTTAAGGGTAATATGGCTGACAAGCATAAATTTAATACGGCAGAATTCATAAAAAAGAATTATATCTATCAATGAACGCACTACAATCAGAAATTGAAAAACTGTATTCCGAACAACTAACCGAATGGGAACAATTTCGGGAACAGGCTTTGCGGTTAAATGAAGTTAAAATACGTACATTTAATTTTGGAAACCCAAATACGGGAAAGTATGTGATAAAGACACAATATAATCCGGCGAGAGCGGTTTCGTCCAATGCCAAATTAGACGGGAAATCGATTGCTGCCCGGAAATGTTTCCTCTGTCCGGAAAACAGACCTGCCGTGCAACGGGAAGTTCGGCTGAATGAAAATTTTGTTGCCCTGGTTAATCCTTTTCCGGTTCTGAAAGAGCATTTCACCATACCTCTTATTCAACATAAGAAACAGGAGATATTACCGTACTTAGGCGATATGCTGGACTTTGCGCAGATGCTTCCCGGTTTTACCGTTTTCTACAATGGTCCGAAAGCCGGAGCCTCAGCCCCCGATCATTTACACTTTCAAGCGGTAAGAAAAGGGCAACTCCCTTTTGAGCAGGAATATCAGCTCTTTTCCAGTCTCAACAGAACGGAATTATACAGCATAGGATGTCAATCATACACCAACACGAACAAAAACGGGCGAATCTGTGCATTGCAAAATTATGGCAGAAGCTGCCTGTTGATGCAATCTCCGGAAAAGGAAACGGCGCAAAGACTGTTCCAACAAGTATATGCACAACTCCAAGCGTCAACCGGCGCCAAAGAAGAACCTATGATGAATGTTTTTACCCTGTTTGAAAATAATGAATGGAACCTGCTTGTTTTTCCAAGAAAAGCGCATCGTCCATCCTGTTTTTTTGCAAAAGGAAACGATTTCAAAATGATCAGTCCGGGAGCGATTGACATCGCAGGTGTTTTTGTTTTACCCCGTAAAGAAGACTTTGATTCGGTTGATGAAAAGATTATCTCGGACGTTTTGAGACAGGTTTCACTTGTATGATTCACCTTCATTCCGGGATGGACACAACGATTACATTATATTTGCCATAACATAAACCAATTACTCTTCATTACGTCCGGAATCTCGCTTATCCTCCATTCAACTTATGTGAAATGACTTGAAATCATCCACGCCATAAACCTAAAAAAGATATATATGCAAAAAAAATGAAGAACAGGAAACCCCATTCTTCATTCTTCATTCTTCATTCTTTACTTAACTTATCAAAACTTCGCCACTTCAAGCGTTCCCTTACGGATGCTGCCGTCCTTCATCTGAAG
>JAISVA010000008.1 GCA_031271815.1 Prevotellaceae bacterium
CCTTCACGGTAATACTCGTAGGTGTAATCGCCCGGTGTATTAGGCAATACGCGAAGAAGAGCGCTGTCTGACGGACAGAAATTTAGAAGCTTAGTAGTAAGGGTAGAGCCGGTTAATTGGCAGTCAGCTGAACCGCAACCGGATACAGCCTGCGCCATAATTTCATTATCGGCGTGCCCCATTAATTTTGCGTAAGCAATATTAATAATGGATTCACTGCAATCTTTAACCGTTCCTTCCCACGTGACCGTATATTTTTCGCCGAAAGGGATCGGATTGCTTTTACCCGAAACCAGATTCCAAACGATGGAATCGCCTTGCAATACGCCGCCGTTATCTGCGGTTCCGAAATCTATTTCTGCCGGCTTGCGGTCGATGATGCTCAGGTTGTAGGCGTAGTCGAAGTGGGTATAGATTTTTGAAAAGGAATGAGCTCCGTGCGCATCTCCGCCGGTCATATTTCCATTTTTGAAACCGGCAAACCCGATGCCAACCGGAAGTCCTTCGATCGAGAAGATTGGTGCGTTTGTCGTATCTTTATTTACCCATACGCGCAATAAATCCTCATTGAGATCAATGCGCATGGTAAATGGATTACTTCCACCGTAAACTATGTTTTGAGTGGTTTGCACTACGGTATTATTCACATAACAGGTAAGCTCCATTTGGCTTGTCGTAAGCGGTTTTACCTGCAATGAGATAGTGGAACCGGAGCCGTCTCTTAATAAAACCTGGAAAGCCGCATAAACCGCAGGATTGCATTCAAATTCCAGGTATCCATTTTTACCTTGTGAGTAGTCGAACATTGCCGTTCCGGTTTGCGTTGAGCCGGATGTTAGATTTCCTCCGGCAATATTCCATTGATTTAATCTCCAATCGCTTGCCATGTCGGTGGCTTTTTTTACAATCGAGCCGTGTGTTTGCTCATATTCAATAGTGTACGAGATTGGATCACCAACTTCGTACTTCTCCTTGTCGGCTGTTTTTATCAAGGTAGTCGGCACGATTGGTTCAGGCACTTTTGCGCAGGTTACGGTTATTTTGGCAGTGTCGTAAACAGGTGAATTTTTATCGCCCGAAATCCATGCACAGTTGATAATACTTTCGTCGGCTGTTTCACAAGTTTTTCCGGATGGGAAATTGGCTGTTGCAGTAAAGATGATTGAGCCTTTTTGTTTGACTTGCATTTTAGGTATTGACCAGATGATAATATCCCTTCCGTCGGTTGTTTGTTGAACTTCCCACGTGGCTTCGAAATCTTTGAGCGGACAATTATTTACAAACTCGCCGAATGTAAGACCTTTCGGCAAGGTATCACGTATCTCTACGTTTTCAACATCACGTCCGGGCATCGGTCCGTTGCCTAAGATTCTGCGCCATACGTAGCCGTCGTATTCTTCTACCAGGATATTCGGAATCTGTTTACTTGATTCCGTACAGCCGCAAGTGAGCCATTTAGTTATCGGTTCTTCGATGGATTTTCCGTTAGTGTCTAACTTTTGCCACGATGGAGTAACGGGGTAATACAAACCGCCTTTGTCATCGCCGGCAGTAGCATCCCAAGACCAATCGTCTTTCCAATCTACGGTTGAATAATTGTTTGGGTATAATGCCCACACTCCTCTCAGTGGCGATGTGCCGCCTTTGTGTACACGAGAATTTGGCGGTGGAACCGGATTATTACTGAAATGTCGGGAAGTGTGCATTGTGGTTGTAATCAACAACGGGGCAAATTGCACACTGATTCGTTGGTTCCAACTGCCGAAAGCATCTTTGCCCGGTACAATATTTTCGTGAGATACGGTGACTCCTGCTTTATCTCCACCTTCATAAATTTCGTTGGATAATTCCCAACCGATACAATCGTTATTGCTGACACAGTAACGATCTAATCCGGCATCATTTATATAATAAGAAAAACGGTAATTACCATAATTTATATATGGCTCAATAGCATCGTTAAACAAACGGAACATAAGTTGCAAGCGCGAACCGTCTATGCCATTGGCAAAAGCAACATTCACCCTTGGACGACCACCGTCAATCCATCCCACTTCCGATGAATTTTCAAAGTTGATGGTATAAGTAGCCATATTTCCGCTATTTATCATCGTTCTGTTTATCGTTTTTTCGATTTTTAATGAACGGGCTATCACATCAACACAGTTGCGTTGCATGGTAGGGGTTATGTAGTTTGGGTATTCGTTAGAAATCCAGCCGTAGCCGTTGGCACAAGTAATTTCTGCAGTGGTACAATAACGACCGGAAGCATTGTTCCCCGCTTTTAGTTCATAAGAAACCTGTCCTCTGGTATCTGTTAATCCTCCTGTTTGAAATCCTTTTACGGATTCGATTTCCCAAGTAACGGTATGTGTAGCTGCATCGTATTTTCCGTTGTTTGTTGCACTGATGAAAACAAAATCTTCCGGCACTTTTTCTACAATTTTCACTTTTTCGGCATCTACCGAACCGTAATTTCGGTAATCGAGCAAAAATTTGATTTGGTCTCCTGCATAACAATAAGTTACGGAATCTTCGATGGCACGATAGATTTTCATATTTGCTTTTGGAAGCATTTGTCCCGGACCCGGATAGTTTCCGGAAGCAACCATCATGCCCATTTGACGCATCCATCCGTGCATATAAACAGGTGTGGAGCCGAGGTAACGGTCAGTGGAAGAGTTCATTACATCCCAATCTATAGAGCACTGACGGTATAACAAACCCATTAGTTCGTAATCTTGTGCTGATACTGCCGAATATATTCCGGTTCCTGATTGCCAGTTCAATACCATAAAATCACTTGACTCAATACCTGTCATCGGATCATATTGCCATGTCAATGTTGCTGGTCCGCCATACGGAATTTCAGGGTCTCCGTAAGTAGTACATTTTGAACCGGCTGCCGGATTCCATCGTGCAGGATCGTTCAAAAATGCCGACATTCTTACTCCTGCATCGTATTCGTGCGTATTGCCACCGGGCACTACTTGATGTGTTGTCGGATTCCACGAATAAGTCGGATTTCCATGCCACATATAATTGCAAATTGTTCGCCAAGCATGTCTGTAATCTTCCCCTTGATTGAAATTAGAAAATTCAGGAACACCATTTACCATTTCAACCCATCCCGCAGTAGGAATTGCTTTGGGATTTTTGGCTAACAACTGCCCCATTAACCAATCGGAAGAGGCTTCAGCACGACGAAACTGGTTTATTTCCCACGGATCACCTTTGAATGATTCAGACGGATTGCCATCTAACGACTCTAATAATTCATAGAATTGCTTGAAATAAGCAGGAGCGTTATAGTCAACGTGCATTTTTGCATCACGTCCCCTTTGAGGATACATACGCATTCCATTAACTACTACCGAATTATTCTCGTTTATAAAATCGGTTAATTCTCCCTGGCTATTTCCGCCTTTTTGATAACCATCGAATCCAATCATTCCGGATAAATGTTCAAGAGGATCCCTTGTTGGGTCAACGTTAGGATCTAAAGCCAAAGCGACTAATCCACGAATAATGTCAATCATCTCTTGTTTGTAGGAAATCCGATTTCCACAAGCATCTATCACATAGTCTCCATTTTCGTGTTTCATAAACTCTCCCCATTGCATATAAGCAACATAAAGTGCAAGAGCTACATCCTCATCTCCATCTGCTGCTGCATCTCCGCCTGTTTGCCCATCCCATAATGTTAAATCCCCGTTTATATAATTTGGAAAATTTTCGATACAATCCTTGTAGCGTTTTGTTTTTCGTCGTCTAAAATCATGTGTACGCAACCATAATCCGTTAAACGTAACTTGGTCTGCCATATAAGCGGCGGCAAGCAAGGCATAACCATCTCCTTCCGTGCAGTCGTAGGGTCTTCCATTGTCAGGAAATGGAACAGCAATGTATCTTATTCCATCACATTCTTCATTTGTATAAATTAATTCATTAGCATGTATCTGATACGCATCGCGTATATCCTGTTCCATCTCCGCATGAACCACCCCCTCGGCATTTTTCGTACCAAGATTTCCAAGGCGGTGATTATCGCCGTAAGCATACTCCAAAAACTGAGGAAAAGGATAATTCGGATTCCCTGAATTGATGTGTACGGGCACTTGTGCATGTCCGTTCATCCCCCAAATACAACATAAATATACAAATATAACCCTAAAATACTTGTGTTTCATGATTTCTTAATTTTTTATACGAATCAAAAAATATAAATATAAAACAAATCGAAACGAGCAGATGTTAATTTTTCAAAGATACTATTAATAAATCGGTTAACAAATGATTTTTGTATGCTATACTTTGTTGCCGGTTACATAATTATATTAAAATCTGTAAAATCAGGATAAATACAACTGGAGGCCTTTTTTGTGGCGTATTCTTTTTTAACATCTCTTACAATACCGGACATACTTTTTCCAAAATAACCGGGAGTAAATTTGCGTAAATCCGCGTATTTTGCGTTCTTTTTAGACAATCTATGCAAATGGGAAAATGTACATTTTCCTTTCACTATTGTTGCAAATCCGTTTGTTACAAAGAATGATTGAGTTAAGCCGGTTAAAAAAATAAAGAGGGAAGTCTTTTATAAGACTTCCCTCTCTGTACCCCGGATGGGACTTGAACCCATACGATCGCAATGATCACAGGATTTTAAGTCCTGCGTGTCTACCAATTCCACCACCAAGGCATCCTTGAGAGCGGAAGACGGGATTCGAACCCGCGACCCTAACCTTGGCAAGGTTATGCTCTACCAACTGAGCTACTTCCGCGTTCTTGAATTATTTTTATATGCGACTAACCTCTTTTGATTAGCGAGTGCAAAGATAAAATCTATTTTTCAAACTGCAAAAAAATAGGTAAGAAAAAAACAGCATTTTTTCTATTAAAGTATTTTTTCTTTTAAGGAGTTGATAGCAAACAGGATAATTGAAATCTACATGTAATTAGAATTTCTGTATACATTTACGATATATAAAAAATATACTTTTTTTGAAAGATAAATATATAAAATGCAGAAAAATTCATTTGAAATTTTTTTATTTCATTATCTTTGCCCGTTGAAATTCATAAAAAAAGTATGCCAAAATCGAGAGATATTGAGGTCAGTCGAAGAGTTTTGCTTAAAGCAGGTATGTGGTTTTTTCTGTTCAATACCGTTTTTGTTCTACTGCTTTCATTTCGCTATTTTTCGTTAATTCCCGACGAATTGATTACGGAGCATCCGTTTTATCTCTTTTCGTTAATTCTCAGCCATTTCGTTTTTTTGAGTTTTATTCCCTTTTTCTTCTTGTATACGCCAATCACGATTTTGACTAAAAATAAGCGGACAAGTATGATTTGCGCAATCATTGGGGTTACGCTTTTGCTGTTTGTACTGATTATTGACTCGTATATATTTTCGCTCTACCGCTTTCATATAAACAAGTTTGTCGTCGAGCAGCTGCTGGGTCCGGATGCCGGTCAGGTTTTCGAATTGCCCTTTGTGCTGTACCTGTTAGCTTTGCTGTTTTTTTCGCTGGTTATTGCCTGCGAGATTTATCTTTTTCGTTTGGCTTATTGGGTAGCAGGAAAAAGCCGGATGCTATACCTGTATGTTATTTGCAGCGTATTGATTGCATTCGGATTATTTACCCAAATCAGGCACGCTTTCGGTGAAGCAACCGGCAACCGGGGAGTAACGGGGCTTGATAAATATTTTCCGCTTTGTACGCCTCTGAATGCCAATAAATTACTTTCGGTTCTTGGCGTAAAAACAAATAATGAACACATTGATACTGATTTTACCGGTAAAAAATATGCTTACCCGAAAACGATGCTCCAGACTTCGCCAACCGGAAAAAACATCGCGCTGATTGTGTTGGATTCGTGGCATTACGAGACGTTAGACAGCATCACATCGCCTAATCTGTACCGGTTTGCACAAAAAAGCTCGCTCTTTACCCGTCATTACAGTGGCAGTAACGGTACGCGTACCGCTATTTTTTCCCTCTTTTTCGGGTTGCCGGGAATGTATTGGGACGATTTTCGCGATAAGCAAACCAGTCCCATAATGATTGATGAACTGCAAAAAAACAATTACGACATAAAACTTTTCCCAAGCGCTTCTCTTCGCAATCCTCCGCTGGATAAAAATGTTTTTGTTACCGTTGCCAACCAATGTTCGGCTACGAAAGGGCTTAATGCCTGGCAGCGCGACCGGAGTCTGACGAATAATTTTCTCTCGTTTTTGAGAAACAGAAACGAGGCTTCCAAACCGTTTTTCTCGCTGCTGTTCTACGATTCGCTGCACAGCATGATTATGCCCGAAAGCTTCAAACCTCCCTTTACGCCTACCTGGATGTATCCGAAATACGAATCTTTAGGTAAGGATGTTGATCCGACCAGGTTTTTTAATCTGTACAAAAATATGGTTTATTATTTGGATACTATTTTCGGAGAATTAATTACGGCAATGGAATCCGAAGGATTGCTCGAAAATACCATTATTATCATAACCGGCGACCATGGACAGGAGTTTGACGATAACAGGAAAAATTTCTGGGGACATAACGGCAACTTTTCCGATGCGCAGATACGGACGCCTTTTATTTACTATTCGCAGGAAAATGAGCCGCAAGTTTATCATCACCTGACAAGCCACTACGATGTAGTCCCAACGTTAATGCAGGAAGTTTTTTCTACACAAAATCCGGCAAATGACTATTCAATCGGGAAATCGCTTTTCGACAGCACCAAACGCGAATTTCACCTGGTTGACAGCTATATCGCATTCGGAATCATCGACACGGCAGGAACGATTACCAATATCTATTACGACGGAAAATATGAGATGCTGGATAAAAAACTGAATCCGTTGAATGAGGTAAATATTAATCCCCAATTGTACGAAAAAGCGATGGAGCTGATTACTTCTTTTTATACGGAATAGCATTTAGATTTTTGAAAAAAAACGTCCCGTCATATATCCCTTTATTCATTTCCTGAAAACGTTTTATTGGAAAATTGAAATATCTTTTTTTATCTTCCTGTACAAAAAGAGGCTGTCTCAAAAGTCTCTTTGAACGCAGATGACACAGATAACACGGATGAATATGGATTTTTATATCGTTGATAATTAGTTATATATAAAATTTCTATTCGTTTGTTATCTGTGAAGATCCGTGTTATCCGCGTTCTTTTGAGACAGCTCCTTCTATATTTTAAGAAAAATCAAATGCATATCCACATTATTACGACTAATGTCAAGGTCAATAATTTTTATTAGTACTGTATAAAAGTCCATGAATTTATCACATCTTTATTCATAATGAAATTGTTTTTTGCAATAAAACAAAGGTAAATATCTGTTTTCGTAATTCAATATTACATTAAAAATAAAAAGCGTTGCAACTATTTAATTTACAACGCTTTTATGTTTATCGGGCGAAAGATATTCGCCTCTACTTGCTCGCCTCTTCAATCGAAACCGCCACCGCAACAGTAGCTCCTACCATCGGGTTGTTACCCATTCCGAGGAATCCCATCATCTCTACGTGAGCGGGAACGGATGAAGAACCGGCAAACTGGGCATCGCCGTGCATGCGTCCCATCGTGTCGGTCATACCATAGGAAGCCGGACCGGCAGCCATATTATCCGGGTGCAACGTACGTCCCGTGCCGCCTCCGGATGCTACTGAGAAGTATTTCTTACCGTTTTCCATACACTCTTTCTTGTATGTTCCGGCAACCGGGTGCTGGAAGCGGGTTGGGTTGGTTGAGTTACCGGTGATAGATACGTCAACGCCCTCGGCGCGCATTACGGCAACGCCTTCGCGCACATCGTCCACACCGTAGCATTTTACTTTGGCACGAAGACCGTCGGAATATGCTTTTGTATTCACTACATTCAACTCACCTGTGTAGTAGTCAAATTGTGTTTGTACGTAAGTGAAACCGTTGATGCGCGAGATGATCATCGCAGCGTCTTTTCCAAGACCGTTCAGGATAACACGCAACGGTTCTTTACGCACTTTGTTTGCCATTTCGGCAATTTTGATTGCGCCTTCGGCAGCAGCGAAAGACTCGTGCCCTGCGAGGAATGCAAAGCATTTTGTTTCTTCGCGAAGCAGGCGGGCAGCCAGGTTACCGTGTCCGATACCTACTTTACGGTCGTCGGCTACCGAGCCGGTGATACAGAATGACTGCAAGCCTTCGCCGATCGCTTCGGCGGCATCGGCAGCGTTTGTTGCGCCTTTTTTGATGGCGATGGCAGCGCCTACCACGTAAGCCCATTTGGCATTTTCGAAGCTGATTGGCTGCGTTTCTTCGCAAATCAGGTAAGGGTCGATGCCTTTTGCGTCACAGATAGCTTCTGCTTCTGCAATATCTTTGATGCCGTAAGAATTTAATACTTTGTTGATATTAGCAATTCTACGGTCTTGACTTTCAAATTTAATTTCTCTTTTAGCCATTTCTTATTTCCTCCTTTTTTTAATCGTGACGTGGGTCAATATATTTAGCGGCTTCTTTGAAGCGACCGTATGTGCCTTTTGCTTTTTCCAATGCTTCGTTTGCATCAACACCTTTTTTGATGCTGTCCATGAATTTCCCAAGGTGGATAAATTCGTAGCCGATTACTTCGCCGTCTGCATCCAGTGCCATGCGGGTGCAGTAGCCTTCCGCCATTTCGAGGTAACGGGGGCCTTTAGCCAGTGTTCCGAACATGGTTCCTACCTGCGAGCGAAGCCCTTTTCCCAAGTCTTCCAGTCCGGCTCCAATAGGAAGTCCGCCTTCCGAGAAAGCCGATTGCGTACGTCCGTAAACAATCTGAAGGAATAATTCGCGCATCGCTGTGTTAATAGCGTCGCAAACCAAGTCAGTGTTCAAAGCTTCCAGGATTGTTTTTCCCGGAAGGATTTCGGATGCCATCGCAGCCGAGTGAGTCATGCCCGAACAACCTACTGTCTCGACAAGAGCTTCTTGAATAATGCCGTCTTTTACGTTTAATGTCAGTTTGCATGTTCCCTGTTGAGGAGCGCACCAGCCGATACCGTGAGTCAAACCCGAAATGTCTTTCACTTCTTTTGCTCTTACCCATTTACCTTCTTCCGGTATAGGTGCAGAAGCATGATTTGCTCCTTTTTTCACAACACACATGTGTTCTACTTCGTGAGAATAAATCATAATTGTTTATTTTTGATAATGAAAATTTATAGTGTTAAATCCGATGAAATTTCGTTCTGTGAAAAATGCACACAAAATTAGCGAATTTTTTTCTTTTTTCAAAATGCAGTTAAACCGGATTTGTATCCTGTGTTGCATAATTTCATCTCTTCCTGCTTTACAAGTCTTGAAGAGATGAAATTGCACCGGGGCAGGATATAAATTCTACTTAACAACCTGATTTCAGGATAAAAAATAACAAAAAAGCCTAACCCTTACGAAAACAAATTCGGCTTTTTCTTCCGAGCTTCCTCCAACGATACAATCTCTTCCGCCTGTTGTTTTTGCTGCGATTGAATAGCAGCCTGTTCTTCCCGGTTTTTTCCGGTAAAGGATTTTTTTGTATCGGGATTCATCAGTTGAATGGCGGCGTAGGTATTCAGCGAAGCGTCCTTTAAATGAAAGACCGGTCCGTCGTAAAGAGGAGCTATTTTTACTGCCGTATGAATTTTCGATGTCGTGGCTCCGCCGATAAGTAACGGAACTTGCAGGTTTACTTTTTGCATTTCTTCCGCCACGTGGCACATTTCTTCCAGCGAAGGGGTAATCAGTCCGCTCAGGCAAACAATATCCACTTGCTCACTTATCGCCGTTTGGATAATTTGTTCCGACGGAACCATTACGCCGAGGTCAATCACATCAAAATTGTTGCAACCCAGAATAACGGCTACGATATTTTTTCCAATGTCGTGTACGTCGCCCTTAACGGTGGCAATGAGGATTTTTCCGGCTTTACTGCTGTTTCCCAGTTTTTGCTTCTCTATATACGGTTGCAAAATAGATACAGCCTTTTTCATTGTTCGAGCTGTTTTTACTACTTGAGGGAGAAACATTTTCCCTTCGCCGAACAGTTGTCCGACGCGGTTCATTCCGTCCATTAACGGCTTTTCGATGATTTCCATGGCGCTTGGATATTGCGTGCAGGCTTCGGCAAGGTCCTGTTCCAAAAAATCACCAATTCCTTTGATAAGCGCGTATTGCAGACGTTCGTCCAACGATTGTGCGCGCCAATCCTGCTGGCTTTTCTGCGTGCCTTCCGTCTTTTGGCTTTTGATATTTTCGGCTATTTCAATCATTCGTTCGGTAGCGTCGGGGCGACGGTTGAGCACCACATCTTCGGCATGTTCGAGCAAATCCCGGGGAATTTCTTCATAAATAGGCAACGTGCCTGCATTGACAATTCCCATATCCAATCCAACACGAATGGCGTGGTAAAGGAAAACCGCGTGAATCGCTTCCCGCACCGCATCATTCCCGCGAAAGGAAAACGAAAGGTTGCTGATGCCGCCGCTCACCTTGGCGTATGGCAAATGCTGGTGAATCCATTCTGTGGCGCGGATAAAATCGACGCCGTAATTGTTGTGTTCTTCAATCCCGGTTGCAATCGCCAGCACATTCGGGTCGAAAATAATGTCTTCGGGCGGGAAATTGATTTCCTTAGTCAACAACTTATATGCCCGTTCGCAAATTTCAATTTTTCGCTCAAAACTGTCTGCCTGACCTTTTTCATCGAATGCCATTACAACGATGGCTGATCCGTACTGACGAATCTTTTGCGCTTTTTCCAGAAATGATTTCTCGCCTTCTTTCAGCGAGATGGAATTGACGATGCTTTTTCCCTGTACGCATTGTAATCCGGCTTCGATGACTTCCCATTTGGATGAGTCGATCATCACAGGACGCTTGGCTATTTCAGGTTCGGAGGCAAGGAGGTTTAAAAATGTAGTCATTTCCTGTTGCGCGTCGAGCATCGCATCGTCCATATTTATGTCGATTATCTGTGCACCGTCTTCCACTTGGCGGTGGGCGATTTGCAATGCCTCTTCGTAATTTTTTTCTTTGATAAGCCGTAAGAATTTTCTTGAACCGGCCACATTGCATCTTTCTCCGATATTAATAAATGACGGTTTTCCGGCTTGCTTTTCGGGAGAGAAGTTCAATACATCCAATCCGGAGAGAACCAGGTTGTGATTTTTCCCGCACGGCTTGCGAACGCCGGCATTTTTAATCAATGCTTGATAGGTAGCGATATGTGCAGGGGTTGTCCCGCAGCAGCCGCCAATGATGTTTACCAAACGTTCGTCGATATATTCCTTAACTTGCGATGCCATTGTTTCGGGCGTTTCGTCGTATTCGCCGAACTGGTTGGGCAAGCCGGCGTTCGGGTATGCGCTGACAAACCAGGGGGCAAGGTCGCTCACTTCGCGCAGAAACGGTTTGAGGTCTTTTGCGCCGAAAGAGCAGTTTAATCCGACAGAAAGAACATCAGCATGTGCCACTGATGCCAAAAACGCCGCTACGGTTTGTCCCGAAAGTGTTCGTCCGCTACGGTCGGCGATGGTTGCCGAAAGCATCAGTTCAACTTTTTTTCCTGTTTTTTTCATCGCCTCTCCGGCGGCAAAAATAGCTGCTTTAGCGTTTAGCGTATCGAAGATTGTTTCGATAAGCAATGCATCCACACCGCCTTCGATCAGCGCTTCCATTTGTTCCTGATAAGCACCGGCTAATTCCCGGAAGGTAACGCCACGCATAGCGGGATTGCTTACGTCGGGCGAGATAGAGGCGGTTTTGCCGGTCGGACCCACGGATCCGATAACAAAGCGAGGCTTGTCCGGATGTTGCGCCGTGTATTCATCGGCAACGGAACGTGCAATGCGTGCGGCGGCAAGGTTCAATTCTTTGATATATCCTTCCATTCCGTAATCCGTCATTGAAATACGCTGTGAGTTAAAGCTGCATGTTTCGATCAAATCGGCTCCCGCTTGCAGGTACTTTTCGTGAATTTCGCGAATGATATGCGGTTGAGTCAGACAAAGCAGGTCGTTATTTCCTTTTTGTAGAAATTGCGAATCACGGAAACGTTCGCCGCGATAATCCGCTTCCGTCAGTTTATATTGTTGAATCATCGTCCCCATTGCGCCGTCCAGGACGAGAATGCGGCGGGTTAATTCGTTTCTTAAATTTTTCGTCATTTTAGTTGGAATTTAACAGATTTTACTGTAATGACTATTATATCTTGTATATCTTGACAATCTTGCAAATTCTATGAAAATCATGGTTCAAACAAATTACATCCTCTCCGGCACCTCAATTCCCAACAATCCCATTCCGTTTTTAACCACTTTCGAAACGCTTTCCGATAATCGGAGACGAAAGGCGCGCAGCAGTTCGTTTTCTTCTCTCAAAATAGAAAAATCGTGGTAGAACTGATTGTATTCTTTCACCAATTCGTAAATATAATTGGCGATTAATGCCGGACTGTATTGCGTACCTGCTTCTTTAACGACATTGGCAAATCCGGCGACGGATTGAATCAGGTTTGATTCTTTTTCTGAAATTTCCAACCCGGCGGGCAGTTTTTCCGGAATTTCGATGTTCATTTCCGCTGCTTTCCGCAATACCGAACGGATACGGGCGTAGGTGTATTGAATGAATGGACCGGTGTTTCCGTTAAAGTCGATGGATTCTTTCGGGTTGAAAGTCATATTTTTGCGCGGATCCACTTTGAGGATAAAATATTTCAATGCGCCCAATCCGGTAGTTCTAACAATGTTGGCAATTTCTTCTGCGGAAAGTCCGTCTAATTTTCCCAACTCTTCGGAAGTTTCGCGTGCCGTTGCAATCATTTCGTCCACCAAATCATCGGCATCGACAACAGTTCCTTCGCGCGATTTCATTTTTCCTTCCGGAAGTTCCACCATTCCGTATGAGAAATGCACAAGGTCTTTTCCCCACGAAAATCCAAGACGGTCTAACAGGATAGCCAACACTTGAAAATGGTAATTCTGTTCATTTCCGACAACATAAATCATTTTGTCAATCGGGTATTCATCAAAACGCTGTTTCGCGGTTCCGATGTCCTGCGTCATATATACGGAAGTTCCGTCGGCGCGCAGCAGCAGTTTTTCGTCCAATCCGTTCGAGGTGAGGTCTGCCCACACCGAACCGTCTTCACGCCGGTAAAACGCACCGTTTTCCAAGCCTTCCAGCACTTTTTCCTTACCGTCCAGATAAGTGGTTGATTCATAGTAAATTTTGTCGAAGGAAACACCCAGGCGCTTGTAGGTTTCGTCAAAACCGGCATATACCCAACTGTTCATCATTTCCCAAAGAGCGACCGTTTGAAGGTCTCCCGTTTCCCATTTCAGCAGCATTTCCTGCGCTTCCAGTATCAGAGGCGCCTGCTTTTTTGCCTGTTCTTCGCTCATTCCGGTTGCGGTCAGTTCCTTGATTTGGGCTTTATATTCTTTGTCAAAACGTACGTAATAATCGCCTACCAAATGGTCGCCTTTCTTGCCCGAAGATTCCGGCGTTTCGCCGTTTCCCCATTTTTGCCAGGCCAGCATGGATTTGCAAATATGAATTCCGCGGTCATTGACAATATTGGTTTTTACCACGCGGTTGCCGTTTGCCGCAAGAATCAGGCACAGGCTGTAGCCCAGCAGGTTGTTGCGGATGTGTCCGAGGTGCAACGGCTTATTGGTATTCGGTGAGGAGTATTCGACCATTACTAATGGCGAATTGTCGTTGGGATTTGTAATCCCGTAATTTCCAGCAGAAGCGATCTTGTTCAGCAAATCAATCCAATAGCTGCGGGCGATGGAAAGATTCAAAAAACCCTTGATTACGTTAAACTTAGCGATAAGCGGTTCTGATTTCTGTAATTCGGCGCCCAAATCGTTGGCTGTTTCTTCGGGCGATTTCCTGGAAATTTTGAGAAAAGGAAAGACGACTAATGTTAAATCGCCTTCAAATTCTTTCTTAGTAGCTTGTAATTGAATTTGTCCTGCCTGAACTTCTTGACCGTACAGTTTCTGAATTGCCGCGAGGACGGATTGTGCTATTGTGCTTTCTATTGTCATTGTTTTGTGAATTAATAGGACAAAGATAATATTTTCATACGTAAATATTATCTTTTTTTACATTAATGCCGTATCGAACCTACAGGTATTTTAACTCCCTTTGGTTGCTGACTGTTGGTTCATTCTCTTTGTTGACCGTTAGTTCCTGCGGGTTTCATAGCAAAAAAGGGATACCGAAAGGCATCCCTTTTAAAATTTTCAATTCAATTAACGGATTGAATTAGTTTACCGAATCCGCCAATTCAGCTCCTGCTTTGAATTTCACCACGTTTTTAGCAGCAATCGTAATTGGCTGCTTAGTGGCAGGATTGATACCGGTACGTTCACATTTTTCGCAGATCGAAAAAGAACCGAAACCGATTAAACTTACTTTGTCGCCTGATTTCAAGGCGCCTGATACTGATTTGATGAATCCGTCTAACGCTTTTTTGCTATCGGCTTTGCTCAAGCCTGCTTCTTCTGCAATCGCGTTAATTAGTTCAGTTTTGTTCATAGAGTTTTTTTTTAAAAGTTAAAAATTAATATTCCTTTCACTACAATTAAATCTCTTACTTGACTTATGGTGCAAATATAGTTGAATATTAATTCTTTCCAAATTTATGGGATATATTTTTTCTAAAAAAATAACTTTTAGTTTCTTTTGTGTCATAAAACATATTAAATGCGAAAAAAAAGCCTATTTTTGCAGGGAATTATTACTTTTAATAAGGAGAAAATGAATCAACATCACCCGTCTTTTTTAGATAACATTCCGCCGGTAGTAAAAAACCTGCTTATCATTAATGTTTTATTTTTTCTGGCAACGTTTGTTTTTGAGCAAGCGCTGAATATCAATTTAGATGAATATCTCGGATTGCATTTTTTCCGGTCGCGCGACTTTAAGATTTGGCAGCTTGTCTCCTATATGTTTATGCACGGCAGCTTTACTCACCTGTTTTTTAATATGTTTGCGCTCTATATGTTTGGGTCGGTACTGGAATATACCTGGGGAAGCAAGCGTTTTTTGATTTTTTATTTCATTACCGGCATTGGAGCAGGTTTGGTTCAGGAGCTGGTTTGCGCAATTCGCCTGTATCCGCTGTTAAGCCAGTTAACTCCCGAGGCGGTAGAACTTATAAAAAACGAAGGAAGAGACGTTCTACTGTCGGGAAAGAATTATGCTAATTCTGTCATGGGCGATTTTAACTTAATATATAATACGATAACGGTTGGCGCATCCGGTTCTATTTTCGGATTGCTGCTTGCCTTCGGGATGCTGTTTCCGAATCAGCCGCTTTATTTTATGTTTATTCCGGTTCCGATTAAAGCGAAATATTTTGTGATTGGGTATGCTATCCTCGAATTGCTTTTGGGCGTAGGCAATTTCCAATCCGATAATGTTGCACACTTTGCTCATCTCGGAGGTATGTTTTTTGGGTATTTTCTTATCCGAAAATGGAAGCGTGACGCGAATAATCATCAGTTGTTCGGATAGTTTTTTATTTTGAGACAAATAAAAATGCGTCTCTACGGATTGATTTTATTTTTTTATGAGTATTAAAGACGAAATTCAACATTCTTTTAAAGAGGGAACTACGCTCACCAAGTTGATTTACATTAATTTGGGCGTTTTTCTGGTTATCGGATTGGCGGCTACAATTTTGGAGCTCTTCAAAATCAATCCGGAGTGGACTAACGTTGTGATGTTGCCTGCCGACCTCACCACGCTGCTGCATACGCCGTGGACGATCATTTCGTATATGTTTGCACACACCGGATTTATTCACTTGCTGTTCAATATATTGATGCTTTATTGGTTCGGGAAGCTATTCTTGTCGTTTTTTTCTCAGAAGGATTTGGTCGGACTGTATCTTATTGGAGGGATTTCCGGGGGAATTTTCTATATCCTGTCTTACCATATATTTCCGCTTTTCGCGGATAAAATACACGGCAGCTATTTATTGGGCGCATCGGCTTCGGTGTTGAGTATTATTGTGGCGGTAGCGGTAACGGCACCCGATTATCCGGTACGTTTGCTCTTTTTCGGCGAAGTGCGTTTGAAATGGATTGCAATAATTGGCGTGATACTCAGCCTGCTGAATGTCAGCTCGTCCAACGCTGGCGGAGAAATTGCCCATCTGGGCGGCGCGGTTGCCGGCTATCTTTTTGCTGCAAGCTATAAAAAAGGAAGTAATATTACCGCCTGGATAAATCGTATTCTGGACAAGTTTTTCGATTTATTCAAACGAAAACCGAAGTTGAAAATCACGCATCAACGTCCGGCGAACGACCACGAATACAACCTGCGAAAGAAACAGGAAAACGACAATATTGACCGTATTTTGGAAAAAATTAAAAGAGGCGGATATGAATCCCTTTCAAAAGAAGAAAAACAAGATCTCTTCCGGGCTAGCCAAAAATAAATTCTGGCTGACCGGATTTTTTAATGCACTACTGCTTTTGGTTAATTTCTTAGTAGTTGCAGCGTTGTTTTTTGCCGAGTCGGCGTGCTGGATCAGTCCGGTGAAATTCCTTTTGCCCTCTTATTTCGGATTAGGGTTCCCGGTTATTTTGCTTCTGACGGTTCTGTTTCTTATTTTTTGGATTATCCGGCGAAAATGGTATTTTGTCGTTTCACTCACGGCATTGCTTGTTTCCTATCAAAGCGTTTTCAACACTTTTCCGCTGAACAAGAATCATGAAGTTCCCGAAAATTCAATTAAAGTGCTGAGTTACAATGTGCATCTTTTCAATTTTTATGTGCCGGAAACCAAAAATAAAATCATAGATTATCTTGTCGATTCGGGCGCTGACATTATCTGCCTGCAAGAATTCGGATACAGCGACGAGTTTCAATCGGAAATATTAGGAACGTTGTCCAAAAAATATCCGTATCACCATCTCGAACTTACCCACACCAAGAATCGCAAATCCCACGGCATTGCGACGTTTTCCAAATTTCCGATACTTCAAAAAGTACGAATCCCGTTTGACAGCAAATATAATTTGGCCGTTTACTCCGACGTCCGGATTCACAACAGGAAAGTGAGGGTATTTAATTGTCATCTTGAATCCAACCGTTTGACAGAGAACGACAAAGAACTTATAAAAAATTTGGGAGAGGAGTATAAAAACGACCGGATTAACGAGGTGGTAGATCAGCTTTCTCAAAAATTGGGACGCTCATATAAAAAACGGGCAAAGCAGGCGGAACTTGTCTCCGAAGAAATTGCGAAGACCGATTTCCCGGTTATTGTTTGCGGAGATTTCAATGATGTTCCTGTTTCTTATGTCTATACAAAAATCAAGGGAAACCGTCTTTCCGACGCTTTTGAAAAATCGGGAAACGGCTACGGTCATACATTCCGCGAAAAGATGTTTTGGTTCCGCATCGACTATATCATGTACGGCGACGATTTTTCC
The DNA here is from genome assembly GCA_031271815.1 of Prevotellaceae bacterium. Taxonomy (GTDB): domain Bacteria; phylum Bacteroidota; class Bacteroidia; order Bacteroidales; family Paludibacteraceae; genus RGIG9379. Next base: position 17,481 of record JAISVA010000008.1, read on the forward strand.
GCCTTCCGGTTCAACGTCGATAAAGTGGATTATTCCGACCATTTTCCGGTTAAGTGTTATTTGAAATTGAAAGATTAACGCAAACGATTTTATATTTCAAGGTATTATTATCCCTAACGAGAAATAGTAAACACAATGACCTTTAGAAACACACAAAGAAAATAAAAGAATAAATTCAACTTAGTGTTCTAAAGGTATTTGTGTTTATAAAATTCATTGACTTTGATAGGGGTAGCTGATTAGTGTAAAATTCTTATTCTGAAATTACAATATAAAATTACTCCGAATATCTTCGGCAATCGTATTCATCTCTTCGGGTGTGAATTTCAATTTGGGATTTTTAAAATTCAAATCTCCTTCGTTTTCCAACGGAACCAGATGAATATGGGCATGCGGAACTTCCATTCCCATCACGGCAATGCCGATACGTTTGCACGGAACGGCTTTCTCAATTGCCAGGCCTGTTTTTTTTGCGAATAGCATCAATCCCGAAAGGGTTTGATCGTCCAATTCAAAAATATAGTCGGTTTCCACTTTGGGAATGACTAAGGTATGTCCCTTTTTGATTGGATTGATGTCCAAAAAGGCAAAATAATGCTCATCCTCCGCTATTTTATAGGAAGGAATTTCGCCGTTGATTATTCTTGAAAATATTGTCGGCATCTGATTTTTAATTAAATGGAAATATTCAAAATTTCAAAAAGTATTTGGCCGGCCGGCACGGTTACTTCCACCACATCTCCCACTTTTTTACCCAGCAATGCTTTTGCAATCGGCGTGTTGATAGCCAATTTTCCTTCTTTCAGGCTTGCTTCCTGCTCGGAAACGAGCATATAAGTCATACGCTGTCCGGTTTTCGTGTTTTTTATCTCTACTTTGTTTAAGATTTGCACTACATCCGTATTTAATTTTGATTCATCAATCAATCGCGCATTGGCAATTTTCTCTTTCAAGAGTGAAATTTTCATTTCCAATAAGCCTTGCGCTTCCTTTGCGGCATCGTATTCCGCATTTTCGGACAAATCGCCCTTATCGCGAGCCTCCGCTATTTGCTTGGAGATTGCCGGACGGTCAACAGCTTCCAACTGTCTGAGTTCTTCGGTCATTTTGTTATAACCCTCTTCGGTTACATAAGATACTGCCATAATAATATTATTTTTTATCGTATTTATACATTTTTTGAATTTACTAAAAAATAAAAAGAATTCCGACCGAAGCCGGAACTCTCTTTGGGAAAAACCCGTTTGATATTTTATTAATGACGCAAATATAGAGAATGTTTTTGAAGGATGCAAATTATTTTGAAATATTAAGAATCTGCAGATTCAACCATTTCATGCTATATTTTATTTTTATGATTTTTCGCAATCTTATTATTTTTCAACATTCCCGTCAGGAAATGTTGAGAATAACTCGCGGACTTCTAAGAAACTTTGCCAATCACCTCTGCCCTTAATTCCTCCAACAATGAACAATACATTTTCTTCCACCCTTTCCAGTCGAAAGCATCGGTCAGGTTTTCGTTGTGAAAAATGGTGACGAAAGTTCCGTTTACGGCTTTCACTCTGCGGGCAAGATTCAATATATACTGCCTGCTCTGCTCATCGTTCAGATTCAAATCTTTTTTCAGCGTTTTGTCCATTACTGCAAACGGATGAATGGTGAGCCGGTACGTTTTATCGCTAATCAAATTGTAAAAATAAAACGGGAAAGAGGTACCCGCTCTGAAACCGGGACGTGTGGAATAACCCATCGACCAGTCGTGTTCAAATCCTTTAAGCGAGAGCATCCGGTAACTTTCGGGAATCCGGAACCGAAGGTAGTGAAACCGGTTATGGAGTACGGATTTATCCAGCATACTGCGTTCCAGTATTCTGCGTTCCAGCCAAAATCGGAAAGGCGAAAAGGCAGCGTGGTAGGATGGGTGCAACCCGACAATAAAATCGCGGCTAATCTGCCATCTGTCGCTTCTGTAAGTAAAACTTGGGAAAAAGGTCTTTTTATCGTATTTTCCGTAACCACCGCAATGGAAGAAAAAAATCGGCAGCGTGCCGCATTCCCGATGCAACGAAGTAATCCTTTTCAGGTTAAAAAACGGGTCTTCTTCGTTTCGCAAAATGACATTCAACCGGTATTTCGCTTTTCTGAATTTTCCGGTAAAAACTTCCCTCAAAAGCTGAAATCCATTGACAAGCAATCCTTTGTGACGATAGGCAAATACGTTATCTACGTCAACGGTTGGTATAAACTGAAAAGCGGGAGTATTAAATTTAATTTCCGGATACTTGTCGTGTAATATTTTTTTTAGTTTGATAGCCCACTGATCTGCAACGGGCTGTTCTAAAAATCCGTAACGGAAAGCAAGGCTTTTTTCCATGGGATACCTGCCGTGTTTGTCCGTACTTTTTTCGAGATACTCTTCGTAACGCGAAAGCAGGTAAAAAGAGGCTGCAAACAGGTCGAAGGGAATTTCTTTCTCCGAAGTCCGGAAAAAGACAGGCAATTCTTCCCAATGAGAGACTTCGGGTTCGAGCGTATGAACGCCTTTCTCCGAAAGCAGTCCGTGAGGGATTATATGGATTCCCTTTCCTGTATATTCTTTGGCGTAACAAATAACCGGATTTGACGCATTTAAATATTTTTCAGGGTTATCCGTGAGCGTAAACTGACAGCCCAACATGTGTTTAAACACCTGATTAAATATATAATCCGTCCTTTCAGTTTTCCGTTCTATATAGATTGTTATCATCTTAAGTGTAATCGTTACAAATATATTTATTTTTTGATTTATACTAACCTTACGTGAAAACAGGTTCACGAGATCATCTCTTCATCGGCAAAGCTAAAATAACTGTCGCCGGCAATAATCAGATGGTCAAAGAGAGTAACCTCAAAAATGGTACACGCATCTTTGAGACGTTGAGTTACCTCCCTGTCGGGCTCGCTCGGCGTACAACTGCCTGAAGGGTGATTATGAACCAGCACAATAGCTGACGCGAGGCATGCAACTGCTTCTTTCATAATCATTTTCACGTCCACCACCGAACTTCCAATACCGCCGATACTCATTTTTTTCCGGTCCACTACCCGGTTTGCGCGATTCAGGAAAAGCACCCACGTCTCTTCGTACGGCAAATCCGACAATATCGGATGAAAAATAAGGAAAGCGTCCTCGCTTGTTGTTATTTTTTTTCTCTTCAGAGCTTCTTCCAACTTGCGTCGCCTTCCGAGTTCCAAGGCAGCGATAATGGCGATTGCCTTTGCCTTTCCGATCCCCCTGAATGAAGATGATAGCTGATAAACACTTTTCTTTCCCAATTGGTTCAAATTATTTCCGACAGAATGAAGAATTTTTTTTGAAAGTTCTACCGCACTCTCCTCTTTACTGCCTGTGCTGATAAGTATCGCCAACAATTCGGCATTGGAAAGCGCCTGATTTCCTTTACTTAACAGTTTTTCCCGCGGTCGATCTTCTTCTGCCCAATGTTTGATGCTGCGTTTTTGTAGTTTATTTTTCATAAGATAAAAAAACAAGTATCGTTTCGTTGTTTCGTTCATTTTTTCTTTCTCAAGGCGTTTTTGTTGGGTCGTTTTTGTCAACGCCTATTCCTCGATTGCCGCCAGATAATTAATCAACGGATTAGCATACATTTCCGTCAATTTATTTCGCAAAAACGGGATGTCTTTTTGCGGCATGTCAATTTTTTGAATTTGATTCTCGATGTAAGTATTAAATTTTTCCTTCTCGTTTTCCGAATACATTTTTCCGAAGAAATTTGATTCTTCCCGTAAATTGTCCAGTGCAACGTAATTTCCCGGGAACAGCCTGTAATTTTTATGAATCCTGCGGTCGATCAGCCGTGCTGTCTTTTCCAGCACGGCTGTTCTGTCGTCGTCCCCGCTCAATATTTCATTCAATTCGTCATTGATTTTGCCGGTTACTTCATAATGAATCCGCCCTTTGTACCCGGTCAGTCCGGTTTTCATATTCAGCAGGTCATCGTCCTTGCTTTTCCTGAAGTCGGGATTGTCTCTTTTTTGCTGAAACTCCTTGGCTTTCAGGAAATCGCAGGCATCGTATTCGTAGCTGATGCTTACCGGTGTAAGATTCAGTTCAATGAAACTCTTTTTTAGATTTTTTTTTGCACTCATACTGAGCATTTTAAGCAAACTCTCCTGCGTGCGGTCATCGGCATTTTTTGCGCGACCTTCGCGTTGTGCAATCCATATTGAATTGCGTTTTTCAGTAATATTTTGACGAATATAGGCGGAAAGACGTTTAGACGCTTCAAAAATCTCGCGCATGGAACCGCTGCGCTGAACAATGAAATTCTTGTTCAGTTTCATCATCTCCGTAATCCACGGCTTCACACACAGATTATCGCCAATGGCATTTTCCGAAGTTTCTATTCCGTGCGTAATCAGCAGCGTATTCAGCAAAGCTGCATCGAGAATAATATCACGATGATTGGAGATAAACAGGTATTTTTCCGCCGTGTTCAGTTTTTCCAACCCGTTAATATCCAATCCGTCCGATGTCTTTTTTACTAAATTCAACATTAAGGGAGCCACTATTTTAGATTGAAAATCGTTAACCGAGTGAAACGATAGTAATGTTTGAATCAGCTCGTTGAGCGGTTTATTTGGAAAAAGATAGGCTAAAACTGCTTTCAGCTCCGGCTCGGTTACTACACGCTTTAATGCTTCGGGCACCTCTTCGTCGGTGTAGGGACGAATGGCGTCGTAATTGTATTCATTTTCCATATTTGACAAAAATTTTCACAAATATAAAAAAAAAGATTTACAAGACTTGTAAGATAAAAATAATCCTGCCAGTCTTGTAAATCTTATTAAATCCACGGTTCAAGTCAATATAAAAACAGCTTCCGGTCCCATATTAAACAGTAAATCAATGATGCTCAAATCTTTTTGAAAGCCGAATTTCCGGTCAAAAACCTGATAGTAAGGTTTTAACCCGGGCTGATATTCTTTTTTGGGATGAAAAAAATCCCTTAAATCCGATTCATTTCCCGAAAAAGAATCTTTATACCCGGTTGTAAAAGAGACGGGTGCAGCAATATCAATTAATTTCAGGACAAGCGCTTGCAAGGCGGCATTCAGGTCTATAAGAAATTCTGTTTTTTGCTCAAAAAAAGGCTCAAAATCATCTCTGTAATATTCGAAGAACGGAGAAGAACCGTAAGCCGATTCGATCGCCCGCCAGTGCGCTTGCTGCCAATTGTCCGAATAAGCAATGCGAACATCTTTCATTTGGCATTTCGCTTCGCTTTTTTGAACCGGAACGGATAAGTCCATTATTCCGTTGGAAGTGGCTATCCGGCAACGATTACGGTAAGTTTGCTTGATGTAATTATCGTGCTTCTCGATAATTACGCTTTCACTGCCGGCTATTTGCCTGTAATAGCTGACAGGGGCTAAATAGGATGAGGATAAACAACAAATCCCAGTACTTATCACTTTATCATTCATCACTTAATTACTCTTACTTTTCAGTTCCGGTGGTCGTTGAAGCTGCAGCGGAACGGCGGTTACATCCCATTCTTCCTCCACATCCCAATTCACACGCAGTTTTATTGGCTTATTATAATAAAAGACTTGTTCAGGCTGAATTTTTGCCTTGAAATTTCCGGTATCCCAGCGTCCGTTTCCGTTCCGGTCGTCTATCAGGCGCAGGTAATATTCACCGGGTTTTACATATTGAAAAGTAACTTTTCCGTCCATTGCCGAAGATTGCATAACCGGCATATCATTTTTATTCAATAGCTGTACGAACATTTTTTCAGGAGCGTTTTTCATTAAAAGGAAAAGGTTGGAATATTCTTCCTTCGAGCGGATTTTGAATTTCGCCTCTATCTTGTCATTATGAAAACCTAAAATATCCGTGACGGATGCCGAGTCGATTTGCATTTTGTACTCTTTCCCGGGCTCCAGGTCGGCGATGATGAAGTACGTGCGGAAGTTGCTCGAATCCTGCTCGATACGAAAATCAATGTCATTCCACAACGTATCCTTTTTTACCGTCAAAGAGACATTTTCTTTTCCGAACGACATCAACGGCCTACTCCATTGGATAACCGGCTTGTTGTAAACTTCTACAACAGAAGGTGTTGAAAGCGTTTGCGTAAAAATCATTTTATCTTCGCCTTCCTTCTTTTCACGGCGGCTCAGTTTTTTTCCCTTATAAAGAAGCGTGATTGTATCGCGTTGCGGAACCAATTCTTCAAGTGAATCCGTTTTTTCATAATCTATTGCCAAAAGCAATGTATCCTGCATGAAAATCAGCGAGTCCGTAATCCAATAAACCAGCGTGTCTTTTGTAACGGAAGGCTCGGACAAAACCCAGTCTTCTCCTTCAAAGTTGACCGGTGTGATTTCCGGCAGTTTTTTGGTAATGTTTTTAAAATACAGGGTAAATTTCCAGGCTTCGCTGCGTTCCTGTTTGATAAAAAACTGGCGTTTGTCTTCTTCCTGATAAAAGAAAAGAATCAATGAATCGGGAAGAAAACGAATTGTCTCGACTGTTGTGAGGCTGTCGCTGCCGGTAGTGTCTTTCACGATTTCCAATTCGATTCGCGGAGTAACGATCTCTTCCTGCGTGGCGATTTTTTCCGTTGGCAGGTCAAAAAAATAGTTGTTGTTAGCATCCTCCAGCGCATAAAGGCGATACGGTTTTTCGGCAAGATTCCGGATGAAGAAATTTCCCTGAGGGTTTGTCCGCGTGATCCGTTCCATTTTGAAGGAGGTAAAAGCGCTGTCGTCCAAATTGGTGTAAACGCCCGCATAAACACCTGCGACGGGAGCGAGATTCTCGGCATTAAGTACTGTGCCCGAAACCTGCATTGTGTCAACAACCGGTCCGGTAGAGAAAGTGAAAACATAATCTGAAACCGGATTCTTCTCATTATTGTCGGTAATCGAATTACCGAAATCGATCGTGTAGGTGGTATTCTCCAACAGTGAATCCAGCAACTCAACCGTTACCTTCCGCCCGATGCCTTTTGCCACCGGAAACTGGTCTTGTGTGGGCGAAACAACCAGATTCTTCGTCGGATTATCAAGTATGATATATTCATTAAATTCTATTTCGACTTTGTTTTTCCTGAAATTCAGTGCATTGGGCGACGGCATACTTCTCAAAAATTCGGGCGGTATTTCGTCCTTGTTGCCGCCGGTCGGTCCTTGCGCCATATTGGCACACGATTTCAAAATCAATGCCGCACAAAATATGAGGGCTATGAGGAGAATCTTATTTTTCACGCTGCTTTCGTTTTGTTCTTTTTTAAAGGTCAACAAAAGTAATAAAATTCATCGTCTTGAAGTATAGATTTTAGTAAGTTTTATCAGTTTATCCAAATGTGGATAAGGATGGCTGTATTAAAAAGAAAAATAAAACGGCATTCCCGACAGATGAAAGCTTAAACTGAAAATAAAATAACATTTCATCCTGAGGGAATAATAAAAATCTTTAAGGTCAGCCTCCTGTGTTCTTTATGAATTTTGTCTTTACAGAAAATATTTTTTATCAGGAATAATAATGCGGATAGACAAAAATTTAATGACTATCCGCATTATTATTCCTAAATCTGCTGACGGGGACTTTAACTCAGTGAAAGCGCGCCTTCGGGAGGTTAGTGGCGGTTTTGCAAATAAGCGTAAAAATTAATTCGGAATTGCCACTTTTGCGCGTTCGACTTTGCCGTTGCTGTTTATCCACACGACATAAAATCCGCCCGGGAATTTCCCCTGGTCGAATGTATGCGAGTAGTTTTTGCCGGCAAGCGTGTATAGTTTATCCGATGCGATAAGGCTGCCGTTCAGGCTGTAAAGCCGGAGTTCGGTTTCGCCGCTGCCTGTGGCGGTGAAGTTTACGTTTACAGCCGAATTCGGCAATACGTATACATGCAAGTTAGCATCCGCAACTGCCGGGGTTTCGGAAATATTCACACCGCCGCCGGGATCTTCCGGTGAAAATTCGGCAATGCGGAAAAATTCTATATTGCTTATTTTTACGGTCGAAGTTGCGTTACCTACGTTTATGGCTATACGCCCGTTAGGATCGGTGGTTTCTTTCATCTCAAATTCATAAGAAAATGATTCTTTTCCGGTGGTTAGGTCAACAGACTGTTCAAAATAAGATGTAAACGGATCCGAGTCCAACTGCATAAACACGGATATAACCCTGTCGGCTGTTGCCGAAGCGTCGAAAGTCAGCCGGTATTTCATCCCTTTTTCCATAGCAATACCGTTTTGAACAAGTTGTATGTTATAGTCGGCTGTACCAACGGCGGTTACAGAGATATTGGCTTCGTTGCCCGATACGGTAAAAGTTCCGGCTCCTTCCCATTGACTAAATGTCCAACCGGTAGTGCCGGAAAAGTTTCCGTTCCGGATCAAACCATTATCCGTATCGTCACCCACTAAAATAAAATTTGCGCTAACGGTTATATCTTTATCCATTTTGATGGAAAGAGGCACATCATTTCCGGAAGCATCTCCGCTCCAGCCGGCAAATTCCCAATTTGTTGACGGAACCGGAGTAAGCGAAACGGTTTCACCGTTGTAACGACCATTCGGAGATTCGGGAGTAATGACTATCTTTCCGCCGGTAGCCGGAGAAGCGGAAGCTGAAACCGTATAACCGGAAATGGGCGTTCCGGTAGTCAGCACAACTGTTCCGCCGTCGGGAACGGCGCTGAAGTAGATGTAGCCCGATTTGATACTTGCCTCAATTTCTTTCCCGCCTTGGGTTGCGGTAATGCTTGTCCAACCGGCAGGCGCTGCACGGCGGATGGAAAGCGGATAATTGTAAGTCGCGTTGTCCAGGTTGTCGGTTACGTTTAATGTAATTTCATTTGCCGTACTCGACACTTCCCTTACGGTTGCCGCGTTACGTTCTTTAGAATACAAAATGGCGTTGCGAAAAGTGGTTACCCAAAAATCGCCGTCGTTTTGTTTGATATAGTTTAACGTACTTTCGATTACCGACGCTTGCAACGGCGAATATCCGCTGCCGTTGTTTACTTCGTGAATCAGGAATACCGCCCATCCTTTTTTGTTTTTGGCGGTGTTCAGTTGCGTTTGGAAGTTAGCCAATGAGTTGCATGAGCCTGCATTTCCGCAGATAATCGAGCCGATTCGGTTGTAGTTGGAAGGGGTTGTGTTTGCCACCTGTCCGTCGCACACCCGACCGCCGATAAAATACTTGCTGACCGAACTTTCCGGATTCGGAACGTTACAATTCGGGTAGGTAATCGTGTTGCATTTCACGCCCGGAATGTTTTGCTCGATGGTGTTTTTTGAACTGCTCATTTCGGCATCCGTGACAGTTTGCCCGTGCGTAACGGAGTGGCTGCCCACTTCGTGTCCGTTTGCCACCATGCTTTTCAAAGTGTTCCAATTAGGGCTCCAATTGATTACCGGATAGAAACTTGCCTTGTATCCGAGCCTGTCAAAAATCGGCAACGCTGCCGTGAACTGATTGGCGCAATTGTCGTCGAACGTAAATGTGACGGCAGAGGTTCTGAATCCTTCCCAAGTTCCGATTTCATAATTTTGGGAATAGCTGTTTGCCGCTGTACAAAAGACGACAATAGCCGTACATAGAATAGAAATTTTGTTTTTCATTGTGTAAAAGATTTATGGTATAAAAAAATTTAAGGTTTAATCAACTGTGTTTGATTTGCAAAAATACAAAAAATATCAATCACAAACTAAATCTTGTACGAGAATTTACGGCAGATAAAAAAAGCGCGCCGGCTGATTTAAACGAAAAAGACTCATTTGTATAACCCGGCATACTTCAAGCAACGCAACTTCAATAAAGGCTCAAATGTTCATTTTTTTTCGGATAATCAATCGTATAATGCAATCCGCGGCTCTCTTTTCGCTGGAGGGCAAATTTGATGACCAGATAACCGGTGTTGATGATATTGCGCAATTCGCAAATCTCTTTGGAAAGGACGGATCGCTGAAAAAGCCCCTCCGTTTCCTTGTAAAGAATTTCCAACCGGTCGTGCGCCCTCTTCAAACGAAGGTTTGAACGTACAATTCCCACGTAGGCGTTCATTATCTGTCCCACTTCTTTGGCGCTTTGGGTAATCAGCACCATCTCCTCGTTGAGCGAAGTGCCTTCATCATCCCACATCGGAATGTCTTCTTTCCATCCGAGTGAAGAAATTAAGCCCAGTGCGTGTTTTGCCGCAGCATCGGCATAAACAACCGCTTCGATCAGCGAGTTGGATGCCAACCGGTTGGCTCCATGCAGTCCTGTTCGGGAGCATTCGCCAGCAGCATACAGGCGGTTGATTGTTGTCCTTGCATCCATATCCACTTTTATTCCGCCGCACAAATAATGTTCGGCAGGAGCCACCGGGATATATTCTTTGGTAATGTCAATGCCTAATTCCAGGCATTTTTTATAGATATTCGGGAAATGCTCCTTTGTCTGTTCCGCATCCTTGTGTGTTACGTCCAGATAGACAAAGTCATCTCCGCTGATTTTCAATTCATTGTCGATCGCCCGAGCTACAATATCGCGTGGAGCCAGCGAACTTCTCGAATCATATTTCGGCATAAATTCCACCCCTTTTTGAGTACGGAGCACGGCGCCATACCCTCTCATCGCTTCCGTAATCAGAAAAGAAGGGCGTTCTTTCGGGTTAAACAAAGCGGTGGGATGAAACTGGATAAATTCCATATCTTCTACCAGTCCTTTGGCACGATAGACCATAGCGATGCCGTCGCCGGTAGCAATGGTCGGATTGGTAGTGGTCTGATAGATATTTCCGATGCCGCCCGTGGCAATCATTGTTACTTTTGACAAAAAAGTAAGTACGTGGTTTGTCAGGATGTTAAGCACATAAGCGCCGTAGCATTCGATGTTCGGCGTCGTGTGTTTTACGATGGCTCCAAGGTGGTGCTGCGTCAGGATTTCGATGGCAAAATGCTGCTCAAAAATATCAATATCCGGATTTGCCCTTACGGCTCGCACCAGGCTTTCCTGAATTTCCGCCCCTGTATTATCCTTATGATGCAGGATCCGGGCTTCGGAGTGTCCGCCCTCCTTATGCAAGTCGAAATTTCCGTCGGCATCGCGGTCAAAATTAACGCCCCATCCGACTAATTCGGCAATCTGTCCCGGAGCCTCTCTGACGACTTTTTCTACTACGGCGACATCGCAAATGCCGTCCCCGCAAATCAGCGTATCTTCTATATGTTTTTCAAAATTATCCGACCGGGCTGTTACGGAGGCAATTCCTCCCTGTGCAAAATAGGTGTTCGCCTCTTCCAACCCGGTTTTGCACAGGATGGCAACTTTTCCCTTACCGGCAACTTTCAGGGCAAAACTCATCCCTGCAATGCCCGATCCAATTACTAAAAAATCATATTTTCTGACCATCGTACTTAATAGGTTTTGTGTAAAATACAAAAGTAGTAAAAAAAATCTTCCTTGTTTGTGAACTTTTTGAAGATATTTTCGCTTAATTTGTGCAATTAACCATTAAAAAAATAATCTTTATGAAAAATTTATTATTTCTATCCGGTATGATTCTTGCACTGCTGTTAGGAGCGTGTGCAACAAGTCCGGCGGAATATAACACAGCTATTATGGATCAGGTTACAAACGTAGAAAAGGATGCAGTCGGTATCGCAAAATTAGTTCAGGAGCAGAAAACCGATGAAATCCAACCTGCGCTCGAAAGCAGCAGAGAACATGCTAAAAAAGCGTTGAAAAAATTACAGGCGATGTCCTCGTTCAGAGGCGATGATTCACTCCGCTTGGCTGCGGTCGAATTTGCAGCGTTCTACGATAGGCTTTTTACAAATGAATATCAGGAGACTGTTAATTTACTCCAAAGAGGCGCTCCGTTTTCAATGGACGAAAGTGACCGTTTGTTTGAAATCTTTACCAATGTATCAAAAGAAGGGAGCGACGTGAAGGAAAAATTAATCGCCGAGCACCTTGCTTTCATCCAAAGATACGGCTTGATTATACAGAATGAACCGTGAAGTTTGTCATCGACGATAAAATTCCCTATATAAAAGGAGTGTTGGAGCCTTATGCAGAAGTTATCTATCTGCCGGGCAGCAGCATTTCCCGGCGAGATGTGCAGGACGCCGACGGATTGATTGTCCGGACGCGCACGTTATGTAATGCGGCTTTGCTGAAAGGAAGCCGCATTCGTTTTATTGCTACGGCTACCATCGGTTACGACCATATTGATACCGCCTTTTGCGAAAAGGAAGGCATTGCCTGGACAAATGCAGCAGGGAGTAATGCGCAATCCGTAGCTCAATATATTGCATCTGCCCTTGTTACGCTTTCCTTGAAACGGAAATTTGACCTTCGAGCAAAAACAATCGGCATTGTCGGGGTCGGAAATGTGGGAAAATCGGTTGCCTGCTTGTCTGAAGTTTTGGGTATGCAGGTGTTGCTCAACGATCCGCCTCGCGAAGAACGGGAAGGAAAAGGTAATTTTGTTCCATTGGGAAAAATCAGGGAGGAGGCTGATATAATTACCTTTCATACTCCTTTGACAAAAGATACCAGGTATCCGACCTATCACATTGCAGGTGATTCCTTCTTTTCGGATTTACGTAGAAAGCCAGTTATTATCAACTCCGCAAGAGGTGAAGTCATAAATACTTTCGCATTGAAAAATGCCATTACAAAAGAAAAATTAAGCGGCGTTGTGCTTGACTGCTGGGAAAATGAGCCGGAAATTGATTTGGAGCTTTTGGCGGAAACCGACATCGGAACGCCGCATATTGCCGGCTATTCTGCCGACGGAAAAGCCAATGCAACAAGCATGTCGGTACAAGCCGTAAGCCGTTTTTTTCATCTTGGAATAGATAATTGGAAAGTCGAGAACCTTCCCATTCCTCCGCATCCTGTTATTTCTATGGAAAAAGAAGATATTCCGAAAGCAATTTTGCATGCTTATAATATTATGCAAGATGATGCCCGGTTAAGAAAAAATCCGGCTCTTTTCGAAAAATTGCGTGGCAACTATCCCTTGCGCCGCGAGTATGGAGCGTATAGAATCAAAGGCTTTCACTCTGAAATATGGAAGGAATTGGGTTTTAATCAGCAATAAGAATCGGATAATTTTACTTGTGCATAGGTAAAAATAACCGATAATTTTACCTATGCACAGGTAAAATTATCCGATATTTTTACTTGTATTGGATATTTTTGTTATCTTTGTTGTGAAAAACAGAAGGATTATGATACGAAACTTATTTGCAAAATTACAGCAACATATTAAAAAAAAAGAGTTTAGCATTATTACTGGTGCACGGCAAATGGGAAAATCCACATTAATGCGGCAATTGGATGAGTATTGTCAAAAAATGAATACTCCCACCGTTTTTCTAAACCTGGAGAATAGAGCGGTACTGAACGACTTGAATCAATCGCCTCTCAATCTGCTTTCGTATCTGCCTGAAACGGAAAACCGCATAGTCGTCTTTGTGGATGAAGTCCAATACCTTTCCGACCCTTCCAACTTTTTAAAATTGCTTTATGACGAATATGCACATAAGATAAAAATTGTAGCAACAGGCAGTAGCGCGTTTTATTTGGACAAGTCGTTTAATGACTCTTTAGCAGGCAGAAAGCGGATTTTTTGGTTACTTCCCTGTGCTTTTGATGAATATTTGGCATTGCGCAAAAAAGAAAATTTACTAAAAGAAGTAATTGAAATCAGAAAAAACAAACACTATAAAACACTGGAAATCGAATTGTTACGACAGGAATGGGAAGCATTTATGCTTTTTGGCGGTTATCCTGCTGTGATTACCGAAACGGTTCGGGAAGAAAAAATCGCGCGATTGGCTGAAATTCGAGATTCATTTCTTAAACGCGACATCTTAGAGGCGGGTGTACAAAACGAAGCTGCATTTTACAGTCTTTTCAGACTACTTGCCTCTCAATCGGGCAATTTATTAAATACGAATGAATTATCGGCAACATTGAGAATAAAAAACGAAACCGTCAGCCATTATTTAGAGATTTTACAAAAATGTTTTCATATTACACTCGTAAAGCCGTTTTTTCAAAATCTGCGGAAAGAGCTGACCAAAATGCCCAAAGGTTATCTGCACGACAACGGTATGCGAAACAGTTTACTAAATAATTTCCAACCTGTTAGCGAGAGAATAGATAAAGGCATGATTTGGGAAAATACCGTTTTTGAACATCTTTGTCAAAAATACAATACGGACGAAATTCATTTTTGGCGCACCTCTGATGATAACGAAGTTGATTTTGTGTTGCCCAACATCGAAACGCCACAAGCGATTGAATGTAAGTATGATGCCACAAGAATAAGCCTTTCTAAATACAAGAAATTTATTGAAAATTACCCGAATATTCCGTTGTCTTTTTCTTCGTTTTTACCTTTTGACAACGATTTTTTTAGAAAATTATAATATTTGTCCTGAACCGGGATTTTTATAAGATTAAAGGGATTAGCCGGATTATTTCTGTCTTGAAAATCTTTTTAATCTTATAAAAATCCTGGTTCAAGACAAATAATAATACTATTTTTGCAGCAAAAATTATAACGTATGAATTTTGTTGAAGAACTTAAATGGCGTGGAATGCTCCACGATATGATGCCGGGAACGGAAGAACAACTGAACAGGGAGATGACCACTGCATATATTGGCTTTGACCCGACGGCAGACTCGCTGCACATCGGGCACATGGTAAGTGTGATGATATTAAAGCACTTCCAGCGTTGCGGTCATAAGCCAATGGTGCTTGTGGGAGGCGCTACGGGAATGATTGGCGACCCATCGGGAAAATCACAGGAACGGAATTTGCTGGATGAAAAAACATTGCGTCACAATCAGGATGCGATTAAAAAGCAGTTTGCCAAATTCCTTGATTTTGATTCCGACGCGCCGAATGCTGCCGAATTGGTAAACAATTGCGACTGGATGAAGAACTTCTCATTCCTGGAGTTTATCCGCGACATAGGCAAACACATTACCGTCAACTATATGATGGCAAAGGATTCCGTGAAAAAACGGCTGGGGTCAGAGTCGAGCGCCGGATTGTCGTTTACCGAATTTACCTACCAGCTGGTGCAGGGATACGACTTCCTTCACCTGTATCAGAACAGCAATTGCCGTCTGCAAATGGGCGGTTCCGACCAGTGGGGAAATATCACTACGGGCACGGAGTTAATCCGCAGAAAATCGGGCGGAGAAGCATTTGCCCTCACTTGCCCGCTAATTACAAAAGCCGACGGCGGAAAATTCGGGAAAACAGAATCAGGCAATGTCTGGTTGGATAAAAGATACACATCGTCCTATAAATTCTACCAATTCTGGTTGAATGTGAGCGATGCAGACGCTGAAAAATACATCAAAATATTTACTTTGTTGCCCAAAGAGGAGATTGATGCGCTTGTAGCCGTGCAAAGTGCAGCTCCGCATCTTCGTCCGCTGCAAAAGCGATTGGCAAAGGAAGTAACTACGATGGTTCATTCCGAAGAAGATTATACGGCAGCCGTAGAAGCTTCCGGAATTTTGTTCGGCAGTTCCACTTCGGAAACGCTGAAAAAATTGGATGAAGATACGTTTTTAGCCGTTTTTGAAGGAGTTCCGCAGTTTGAAGTTTCCAGGTCGGACATCGAATCCGGAATCAAGGGGATTGATTTGCTGACCGAAAAGGCTCCCGTTTTTCCATCCAAAGGAGAAATGCGTAAAATGATTACCGGAGGCGGATTTTCAATCAACAAGGAGAAAATCGAAGATGTAGAATTTACATTAAATGAATCTTTTTTGTTGAATAACAAGTATATACTTGTTCAGAGAGGGAAGAAGAATTATTTTATTTTGATTGTAAAATAGGGGCGAAAGCACGAATTAAAATACTGCTGATAGTTAATTCGTGCTTTCATGCCTTCGCGCTTTCGTGCCTTATTAACAGTATTCGAAATGCAAAAAAATATCACAAATAATTTGCATATTAAAAAAACAACGCCTATCTTTGCATCGCTTTTTCAGAAAAGCACAACGGATTGTTCCATGGTGTAATGGTAGCACTACAGTTTTTGGTACTGTCTGTCTAGGTTCGAATCCTGGTGGAACAACTCTTCAAGATGCAATTGATTGATTTTCAATTGCATCTTGTTTTTTTTGAAAGAATTTCGAAAAACATTACGAAGATGCATATCCGAGGATTGTTTCACTTTTCACGTGTACACCAAACTCTTTAGCCTTTTTCAATATAAAACGAGCCAATTGAGGCTTTTTATCTTCCGGTGCATATCTGAAATAAGCTTCAGCCGCCCTTACGTGGGTTGCATCCGGAATAGGGAACTCTCTTGTTTCCGGAATTCCAAATTCCGAGTCGGGGAGTTCACGTCTTTCTTCCGCATCTAATTTGTCGTCTCCTGAATGTTTCATAAATTATCTATTTTTAGTTGTTAATAAAACGCCTTTTAAAAAGAAATAGTTCAATAAAACCGGGAAACATTCTGTAAAAAATATCAACGGGTAGTTTCGTAAAGTTTTTTGAATCCATCAACAATTAATTTGCAAAACCTCTTCTGCATGCGTGTTCAAAACCTCATTTCGACCTTATTTACAACAAAACAACCGTTTTATATATTTCCCTAACCTCTTTACCTTATTAAAAAGATTTCTAATCAGGAAATGAGGTTTAAATACCTGTTGAAAATGAATGGACATCGTCCTGTCCTGTGCCGGGGCATTACTCTAAGATAAAGAGCTGTTTCGCAGGGTTGCGATGTTGCTATTTCTTTTACCGCCAATCGCTACGCTTCATTAGCGGTTATTTATATTCAATCCTCCGGATTGGAAGCAGAAGCAGTGGTAAGATTGCGGATAATCTTATTTTTTATCTGCATAAATCCCCGTCATCCGCGTTCCTTTAAAAGCTGTTTGAATTATTCTTTTTACAAAAAGGAACGACCGGCTGAAAAATCCCGTCAGGGAATGACTGATGCATGCTGATTCTTATCATTAACTCGAACTGCTTCTTAGGACAGCCTCCTTTTTAATTAAAACAATAGTCAAAAAGGACTATTGACGCGCCTGTTTTTTTCGGTTAGCTTTGTGATGTTTTTTTCAAACACAATTACAAATTTAAATTATAAAAGGAATGAGAAAAATTTTATTCTCTCAGTAGCCGGTAGCGTGTTAATAATGGAAGTAGCACCGTTGGGTGAAGTTTGTAACTTCGCCAAGTAAAAAGCAAGTTTTTAACTTGTCACAGAAATAAGAAAGAATGAAAATATGCACACAGGGAACAAGTATTATCTAATTCTGTCCGGGCAAGGATACCCTGCAATTACAAAAGGCGGACGAAGAGACTCTGTCACGCATCAGGCATCAAGGATAGCCTGCCCGAACGGCAAACGGGCAAGTTTTTTCGCATTACTGAAAAAGGTTAAATGAGTTTCATGTAAATTCTATTTTATAACCTGATAAATTTTCAACCAATGACAAAAAAGATTTTTAATTTGAGGAATGTGCTTGCGATAGCGATCTGCCTCGCAGGAATGTTAATGTTCAACGCTTGCAGTGACGACGACAAGGAAAACAACGGGAACGGTGATGTTGGTCATATAGAAGATGTTGAATTTGGCGTAACAATGAAAGACGGCAATGTTGTTGAAACCGTCAGCAACGGCATTTATACACAAGTATCGACCTATGTTTACAAAAATGGCGTATATGACCATCAGGTGATGGAACAGATTTGGCCCAGCGCCGAGCAAGCTCAATTCGCCTACGATAACATCCAAAGAGAAGATTACGAAAGCGTTACAAAAAACGGCAATACAGTTAAAATCGTCTATTACCCGGATGATTTATTTGAAGAGTATACCGCCGAAGAGTTGTATGACATTTTAAAATTAGCTGAGAACTACTAAAACAGTCTTTAAAAGTCATAACAAACAGAAAAGGAGGAAGCCGAAAATCCTGAACAGAGTAGGCCATTTTAAACTATCATTTATTTTATATGAAAAAAGTTATTTTTACCGCAATTCTTGCAATTTCAACAGCAGTAAGTGTAAATGC
>JAISVA010000010.1 GCA_031271815.1 Prevotellaceae bacterium
CCTTCACGGTAATACTCGTAGGTGTAATCGCCCGGTGTATTAGGCAATACGCGAAGAAGAGCGCTGTCTGACGGACAGAAATTTAGAAGCTTAGTAGTAAGGGTAGAGCCGGTTAATTGACATGGATCCGCACCGCATTCTATAGTATTTAATACCTTGAGCGTATCAAGACCGTAAACAGTTGCCAAACCGTAATTATTGATAAAGTTATTGCATGAAAGGACTTCGGCATCGAAAGTTCGAATAATAGAATCGTTTGGAGCCAATGCCGTTGCTGTAGTTGTTGCCACTGTTTGCCAGGAAATCTGTTTTTTAGTTTCATCCCAAGCTCCGGCATCGGAGATATTGGTTATATTACCCAATTCTGCCGGAAGATTATCTATTAATGTAATATCAAAGGCATAATCCAATTCGGTGGTAAACGAAGACAAAACGGTATTTGAGTTTCCATTGCTGCTTACGTACATACCAAACATTCCGGGACCGGCGGAGGTCAAGCCTGACCAATCTTTTGCAACGTTTGTCCATTCGTCGTCGGCATCGTTAATGTACATATAGAGGCGGTCGCCGTTCAACACAAATTTAAACGTTGGCGCAGTGCTGCTACCCGGAAATTGTATTACATCGTCCCAATTTAAACCTTCTGCCTTAACCAACGTACCGTCGTTATACAAACGATAACCAAATTTATTGGCTCCTGTTTGATTTACAATCATCTGCATACAAATACCTCGAAAATTAGCTTGCCCCGGCGTGCCGCTTACATAGCGAAATACAATGAAAAGCTCTTGTGTAACCGAAGGATTGCCGCCAATAGTGGCATACACTGCACCGTCTTTTCCATACGATTTTTCGGGTGCGAAAAAATATGCGCCTGCACCGGCTGTACTAAGTTTTAAACCACCTGATCCTATTGCCGGTAAAGAGCCTGTTCCTAAGGCTTGCCAGCCTGTGGTGCTGTTACAATTGGCATTTACACGTGTCCCCTCTGTATTTACAAATTTCAATTCATAACTAACCACATCGCCTACTTCCGCCGAAGTTTTATTCGCGGTTTTAAATAAGGAAGTTTGTGGTTCGATAACCGGAGGCAATTCGGCACAAGTAGTCATTAAATTAACCATTGATGAATCGGGCGAATCGGTATCCGACCAAATCCAAGCCACGTTATCGTAATATGTATCCGGAGCCGCAGGGCAACCCAAGTTACGCGCTTTTGCCTGATACACGAGTTTGTCACTTTCGCCGACAAGCATTACCGGAATCGTCCAATGCACAATACCTGTGTAACCGGCTGTTTGCGGATTAGCCGCCGGCGTGTAGGTTGCTTTTATTTTTTCGCCGGCTTCGTTTTTCAATGCGGTATCGTCAATCCAGTCAACCCATTCCAGTTCATACGGAATCGTATCTACGATAGTTACATTATAAGCCTCCTTGCCGGGCAGCGGACCGGTACCTTGAATACGCCGCCAGGTATAACCATCAAACTCCTCAACCAATATTCTTCCGTAATTACCAACAGAGACCGGGTTGCAGACGTGTCGCGAATAGTTATCTATAATGTAACCCGGATTGTCATAATTTGCCCAAGCTGGCGAAATTAATGTAAATGTTTCAGCCTGACCATCTAATGCCTTTGTTGTTACATCAGCAGAGTATGACCAATCGTCCGCCACACGAGCAAGCATATTCGTACTTGGATTTGCGTTCAATTTGGCGCGAATAAATCCGGGACCCCAAACACCCTTGTGATTTTGAAATGTATTATTAAGTTTATCATACACATGCGTAGAGGGAGCTGTCAACACATCAGCAAAACGGATCATCAATCGCTGATTCCATTTACCGTTTGCATCTTCGCCTTGCGGAATTTTTTGATATGCAAATGTTGTAGAACCAGTTTTGTATCCATATTTATCCATATCATTTCCATTGTCAAGCACAAATGTCCAGCCTGTTGGATTTTTTACAGGGTCATACAAACCTATGGCAGCAGCATCGTACATAAAATAGGAAACACGATAGTTATTCATATTGATATATGCCTCATACGAATCATTCCAAAAACGGTACAAATGGTAAAAATCGGTAGGACTTCCTCCCGGTAGATAGTAGTTACCATACGAAATACGAACATTGTCGCGTCCGCCATTCAGCCACGAATCTTCGCCTTCTGATTTATTGCCGAAATCAACCGTAAATGTTACCACGTCGTTCGGATTCAAACTTGTGCGGTTTGCAGTTTTATCTACATACAAGGAACGATTTGCAAGAATATCAACGCAATTACGTTCCATCGTGTAGGTCGCGTTATTCGGGAATTCATTACTTACCCAATCTTCAAAATTATCTCCCGAAATAGTGCTTGTTAGACAAATACGCGGATTTTGAGTATCCTTGACATTCACCGTAAACTGCACGGAACCCTGCGTAGCTGCCAATCCGCCGGATTTAAATCCGGGAACGGAACCAATATTCCAAACGATTTTATTTCCCGATAATGTGCCGCCTTCAGCGGCGCTTACAAATTGATAATTAGGGTCTAACTCTGTTTCAATTGATACATTTTTTGCTTCCACACTTCCGTAATTACGGTATTGAACGGTATAAGTTATTTTATCTCCCTGATAAGCATACGTTTTATCGACAGACATATATACTTTCATATTTGCTTTCGGCGTCATGTTACGCGGAGCGTGAAGGTTCCCGGTATTCGTAAGCATACCCAAATTACGGAACCAGCCATGGAAATATTTTGGCATACTTTTGATGTATCTGTCATCATCATCTGTCAGGCTTTGTGCATCAAGGGCAGATGCATCATCCCAAACCAACTCACTTTGACGATACATATCAGCTATAAAACTCAAATCTTCAGATGCTACGGCAGCAGGGGCGCTACAACCAAGAGTATAATTAATTCTATCGGCAGCAAATATAGTTCCATTCATAAAGTAGGTCATAGGAATTTGAGCAGGACCCGACCACGACGGTTGTCCTGCATCCGGAGATGTACCCATTTGTGCACATATGACAGCATTTCCATTCTTTGGTTCTTTTAAAAATTCTGCATGTCGAATCGCTAGATCCTGCTGGAAAGTATTGCTGCCGGGTTTCACCGTATGGGTTGTAGGATCCCACGTTGAGGTTGGATTGTCGTGCCATAAATAGTTGAGGATGTTCCGCCAGGCGAAACGAAAGTCTTCTCCATCTTTATAAGCAGAAAATGAAACCGTATTACCCGCTACTTGATATGTTCCTATGGAAGCAATTCCTCCTTGCGCATATAATTGACCTGCTAGCCAATCAGATGATGCTTCGGCACGTTTATACTGATTAATTTGCCATGGCGTACCCTCTCCATCGCCGTGTTCCAACCAATAGGCAAATTCATTAAAATAAGCAGGTGCATTATAATCAGCATAAATAGATTTTAAGCTCAACAAAGAAGGTTTTTCACAAAGTTCGCTTCCGAACAAAGTTTGCGTAGCTCTCCAATTGGTCATTTCGTCCCAGGAATTTCCACTTTTCGGATAACCATCCACACCTATATCACCGGTGAGATAACCATTTTGCATTCCGTTCGCCATATAATATGGAACGGTATCAACCAAGGCTTTAATAAAATCCTGGGCTGCCTGTTTGTATGAAATCTGCTTGCCATCACTTATTACCGGAACGCCATTTTGATACATAAATTCTCCCCACTGTTTATAGGCAATAAGAAGAGCCATTGCAATATCGTAGTCACCATCTGCAGCAGAGTGTGTCCAACTGTCTCCTACACCGGTATTAGCAAAACACTTCCAACCGGGCATTCCCACACCGGCTTCCGGGTCTTTACAAACAAGACGACCATCGGGCAAAACATACCCTTGACGCAGCCATGAGCCGTCGGAATACTTCTTTACCTTGGAAAGCCGGTTATCGTGAACCCACATCCATAAACCGTTGAAAGTAGGCTGGTCGGCATAAATCGCAGCGGCTAAAAGCATATAACCATCGCCTTCCGAACAAAATTCAGCTCCGCCTTGTGGTAAGCTGTTTGGGAACGTTACAAAATTATTAAAAGTGATATACGGCACCCCACAATGTGTACCCCCGTCATAGCGACACCGGTGCGACATAATTTCGTATGCTTCGCGACCTGCTTTTTCCATATCGGCGTGGGTTACTCCTTCCGCATTGTATTTAGCCAGGGTTTTTCCTTTTGCATATTCCAGGAACTGAGGATATGGGAAAGCCGGATTGCCCGAATTTATATCAATCTTAACGTAATCGGCGTTAGACCACGTTCTCGCTCCTTTCACGATAAACGAGTGAAACAGCAGCACGAGCAAAAATGCAATGGATTGAAAAGTATTCCGCGTCATAAGATATTGTGTTTTATGATGATTCTAAACTTTCAAATATACGATTTTTTGAGCTTATTAACAATTTATTTATGAGTAATTTATATTCTACTCGTAACATTTCTTTTTTTGTTTGTAACCTTTTTGTTGTTACTCCGCAGTATTTATATCCTACCCCACATATCTAATATCATCCGTTTGGAGTTCTTCAATTTTCCATGAATAATAGCGCCACTCAACAGCTAACTCCTTTATCGCACCCAAACTTTTTGTTTTTTTGCTTTTTATTTAAAATAAAAAAGGAAGCTAATTTCTTAACTTCCTTTTTGAGGGTGGTGCCACCAGGAATCGAACCGGGGACACAAGGATTTTCAGTCCTTTGCTCTACCAACTGAGCTATGGCACCATTTTGTGATTGCGAGTGCAAAGATAGGCGCTTTTTTTGAATTTGCAAATAAAAGAAGAAAAAAAATTGCAAGAAAAAATCATTTTATTTTTGTTAATTTTGCAGGTTAAACAAAAGTAAAGGCAGTTGGAAGACGTTTTTTATGAGGATGAGGTGGTTGGGCATGTCCGGATACGGCGAAGCGGAAAGGCTAACCGTATAGCCATTAAGCTGAAAGAGGGGAAGGTGATTCTAACTGTTCCCCAAAAGCTGCAAACAGAAGAAGGGATTCGTTTTCTGCAGTCCAAACGTAATTGGATTCTCGCACATTTAAAAAAGCAAGATGCAGTTATTTTTGATGAAAATACCATTTTTCGAACCATTACGTTTGAATTAAAAATTATGCGGAGTGAGCTTTCTTCGTTTCATTTCAAACTTACGCCCAATTTGCTTACGGTGCTTTGTCCGCAACAGCTGGATATCCGCTCGGAAAATTCGCAAGCAGCTATCCGTATGGGAATTGAACGGGCTATGCGGATGGAAGCGAAAAGGATTTTGCCCAAACGGCTGGCATTTTTTGCCGAAAAATACCAATTCGCTTATTCGGATGTAAATATCCGTTCGAGTAAAACACGTTGGGGGAGCTGTTCGTCTGCCGGAAATATCAGTCTTTCATACTTTCTGATGACGCTTCCGGGCGAGTTGATTGATTATGTTTTACTGCACGAACTTTGTCATACGAAAGAAATGAACCACAGCAACCGTTTCTGGAAATTAATGGATAGCGTAACAGATAACAAAAGTAAGAAATTGCGAGCCGAATTAAAAAAGTACAAAACCTTTATCTGACGAAATTTGTATCCGAATAAATTAAAATATTGGTTATTTATATTGTTTTTTACACTCTTTACCGTTTCCGGTTTATTTGCAAACGAAGAGGGGGTGAATGGCGAAGCGTCGGTTGACGCCTCGTTGGAAGAGGAAGATCAGAAAGCGCGGAGAAAACGGGAGAAAGAAGAAGAAAAGGTACGAAAATACCGTGAGAAAGAGGAAGAGAGAATACGCAAACTGTTGGAAAAAGAAGCTGCCGAAGAGGCAAGAATGAATGCTGAAAACGAGAAAGCCAAAGAAAATGAGGAAAAAGAAGCGTCATACAATGATGATGATTTAGTTACTGCTGCCGACAAAGAGCGCGAGAAACGTGAAAAGGAAGAACAGAAAGAACGCGAAAGGCAGGAAAAAGAAGCTCAAAAAGAACGTGAGAGACTCGAAAAAGAAGAGCGGAAAATGCTGGAACGGAAAGAAAAGGAAGAACAGAAAGCACGTGAAAATCGCGAAAAAGAAGAAGAGAGAGTTCGTAAACTTTTAGAAAAGGAAGCTGCAGAAGAAGCAAAGGCAAATGCAGGAAAGGAGCAGGAAATTGAAAGGATTCCGGAAGCTAATGAACAGGAAGAAGAAGTGTTGTATAATGATGATGAGTTAGTTACAGCTGCCGACAAAGAGCGAGAAAAACGCGAAAAAGAAGAACAGAAAGCGCGCGAAAAACTGGAAAAACAGGAGTTAAAGGAGCGTGAAAAACTGGCGAAAGAAGAAGAAAAGGCGCGAAAAAAACAGGAAAAAGAGGAAGAAAAAGAACGAAGGAAACGCGAAAAGGAAGGATTGGAGGCAGAAAGTGAAAACCCGCAAGAGAACGCAGTTGCCGACCCGGAAAAAGAGGAAGAAGCGCTTTACAGCGATGACGACATAGATATGCGTTCCGAAAAGGAGATACGGAAAGAACAGAGAAAGAAAGAAAAAGAAAGAAAAAAACGCGAGAAAGAAAAGGAAAAAGAGCGGAAAAAGAGAATAAAGGAACGAGAGAAAGGAGGAGGGGAATGGACCGAAGAGGACGACCGGCTGTTTGATGAAGAATTTGCACTGGAAGAACCCTCGATACTTAATGCCGATAGCCTTGAAATGGCAGAATTGCAAGAGAAATTTGCCGAGGAGGATGAAAAAGAACGCAGGAAACAGGAAGAAGAAGACCTCAAGAATGCCCAAAAAGGGAAGGACGGAAAGAAATTACTAAAAATAAAAGTTCCGAATTGTTACTATATAAATTCGGTCATTTATAAAAGGGAAGATTTTCAATTTACTTACGAACATCAATTTTTTGTACATTATTTTGAACATCGTTTTCATAATAAGAAAAAACTTTATAATATAGGTGATACAAGCCGGATAGTCGCTAAACACATAATGAACCTGGTTGGAAATACAATTTACCGGCAAACGGATTTTAATGAAGTAATTGATTCCATCGGCGTTCTGATGGGCTATTCGGTAGCGCCGCTTTTGGATTCGATTATGAAGGAGTTGAACCTCGAATATCTGGCGGCCGGCGAGATTAAGATCAAACACAAAAAGCGAAATCAAACCAGGATATACGCTAAAATACAAGCTTCGGATGTCGAAAATCAATCTTTGGGAAATGTTACATTTTATACCCGGAATAAAAAGACGGTGATAGAAGAGCTGGATGCTTCGCAATTTGATCAATACTTGCCTCCGCCGCCGGAAGAAAAAGAAGAGGAGGGTTTTTCTTTGGAAACCGGTACGCTTTCGACCGGAAGTGCTCTCAATGGTGATGGTGCGCAGGACGAAAAAACAAGTGAATCCGGCGCAGATGAGATTGCGCCGGAAAAAGAGCCTGATTCACAGGAAGAAAATTCAACCCCGTTGCAGCTTGCTCCCGAAGAGCCTGCGGTTGCTCCAGACGCGGCGGATACGGAAGAGGTAACGGAGTAATTTGAGACTAACGTTTCTGCTCGATTAATAGCCGTAGCGAAGTGTCGTGTGTAAAGTAACTCCAGCCCCAATCCAGCAAAATAAACAGGCGATTTTTAACCCCGACAATTGCCATCAGGTGGACAAAAAGCCAGATAACCCAGGCAAAAAAGCCGCTGAATTTTAACGCTCCCATCTCAATGACCGCCTTATTTCTTCCGATAGTCGCCAACGTTCCCATATCTTTATAGCGGAAAGGACGCATCGTTTTCTGCGATTCTATTCTCTCCAGGTTGGATACCAGATTTTTCCCTTGCTGTATCGCCACTTGTGCTACTTGCGGATGACCGTTAGGGTATTTTTCGGTGGACATCAGGCAGGTATCTCCGAGTGCAAAAATAGAAGTCTGTCCTTTGACCTGATTATACTCATTGACCAGGACGCGATTACCGCGACCATATACCTCCTTGTCGAGCCCCGGCAACCCGTTTCCGATCACGCCTGCTACCCAAAATACATTGGAAGAAGGAATAACCGTACCGTTTGCCAGCAACACTTTGTTGTCGGAATAATCCTTTACCTGCGCATTGAGTACGATTTCCACGCCCATTTTCTTCAAATAGTTAGCTGTCTTTTCGGACGAACGCGGCGACATCATATTCAGCAACCTGTCAAGTCCGTCCACCAGATAGATTTTCATCCGGCTAAGATCAAAATCGTGGTAATCTTTCGGTAGAATATACTTTCTCAGTTCGGAAAGAGCGCCTGCCAATTCTACACCCGTCGCCCCGCCGCCTACAATCACGAAGTTGAGCAGTCGTTTGCGCTCTTCCGGATCGTGCGTGTTTACCGCCATTTCAAAACTTCGGATAACCCGGTTGCGGATATAGATGGATTCGGCAATCGTTTTCAATGACATTGTGGTCTCTTCCAATGCTTTATTCCCGAAAAAATTGGTGTATGTCCCGGTGGCAATGACCAAATAATCGTACTCAATCGTTCCGATCGTTGTTGTCAGGTATTTATTTTCACTGTCTATCGAAAGCGCCTGACACAAACGAAAATGCACGTCTTTTTTCTTCTGAAAGGATTTGCGGAAAGAAAAACCGATGGAAGTCGATTCCAACCCGCAAGTTGCCACCTGATAATAAAGCGGCTGAAACTGGTGGTGGTTGTTCTTGTCTATCAGAACAATCTGAAACTTCCGGGCATCAAACCGCTTAATCATTTCCACGCCGGCAAAGCCGCCTCCGACAATTACTACTCTTTTTTTCCCGTTCCGGTCGGGAATGTTTTCGATTTTCTTTTCCATACTTTTTATGTAAATCGTAATCATTACCACTGAATAGGAGCTTCACCCCTCTTCTGCAAATAAACATTTGCCTGACTAAAATGTTTACATCCTAAAAATCCGCGATAGGCAGATAATGGGGAAGGATGCACTGCCTGCAATACCAAATGCCTGTTTTTATCAATAACCAGTCCTTTTCTCTGCGCATACGAACCCCACAGCATAAAGACCAATCCTTCGCGGTTGTCCGACAGTTTTTTTATCACGCTATCCGTAAATTCTTCCCAGCCTTTTTGCTGATGCGACCCGGCCAATCCGGCGCGAACAGTCAGAGTAGCGTTCAACAGCAAAACGCCTTGTTTTGCCCAGCGTTCCAGATTTCCGCTTTTAGGGGACGGAATATGCAGGTCATCCTCAATTTCCTTGAGTATATTTATCAGCGAAGGGGGAAACGGAATGCCGTCATTGACCGAAAAACAGAGTCCGTGCGCCTGTCCGTAACCGTGATAAGGGTCTTGTCCGATGATTACCACTTTTGTCCGGTCAAACGGACATAAATCAAACGCATTGAAGATCAATTTCGCAGGCGGATATATCGCTTGTGTTTCATATTCTTTTCGCACAAAGCGAGTTAAAAGCTCAAAATAAGGTTTGTCAAATTCATCTTGCAAAACCGCTTTCCACGAAGGTTCTATTTTTACATCCATAAGGCTATTTTATTTTTATGCAAAAATATAATTATTCTGTGGAAATTAGTATTGTTAGATTTATATTTTTGTATTATTTTATTTATTTTTGCCGAAAATATTAAAACAAAAGATATGCAAAGAAACGACTACTTGTGGAAAGGTATTTTAGAAGATATATTTGATGATTTCCTGCGGTTTATGCACCCCAATGCTGATGAAATTTTTGATTTCGGCCGCGGAATCCAATTCCTTGATAAAGAGTTGGAACAGTTTTTCCCTCCCGGAGAAGATGAGTTTTCAGTCAAAATTGTTGATAAGTTAGCTAAGGTTTACACGCGCGAAGGCATAGAAGAATGGATCCTGATTCATTGCGAAGTGCAGGGAGAATATAAGCCCGATTTTC
>JAISVA010000015.1 GCA_031271815.1 Prevotellaceae bacterium
TTGCCGGTAAGCATCAGGTGAGAACAACGCTCTGCTCCTGCTACGGCAGGGTTTACCAAATAATAGTTGAAATAATACTGATCGTAAACGATCTCCTCTTGAGCCTTTACTTGTGTGAAAGAAAAAGCTAACAGAAAAAACAAAATCACTTTGTATTTTATATTCATTTCGCTGTATTTTTAATTCGCTAAAACATTCCTATTCTCAAAAATCCCTACTATATTAGATATGTACTTCCAAAATGAATAATTATCTTCTTTCAAAATGAACGAAAATAATCATTTTTTATTGTTTCTTATCATTCTTTATGCCTTGCTTTCAATTCGCGTGCCAAATCTTCAATTCTGATTCCTTTGCAAGTCAGTAATACAATCAAATGATAAATCAAATCTGAAGATTCATAAATAAACTGGTCTTTAGTTCCGCCTACAGCCTCAATAATCGTTTCAACTGCTTCTTCTCCTACTTTCTGCGAAATTTTATTAATCCCTTTCTCAAATAATTTTGTGGTGTAAGATCCTTCCGGCATTTCGCGGTAACGCTTTTCGACAAAATCCTGTAACCGGGAAAGAAACATTAAATCTTCCAAATTTTTATCGCCTAAAAACGTATCTGCGCCGGTGGTTGATCCTTCTGGAATTGCTTTTATGATCACTGCATCGCCTTCTTCGTTTGCAATTATCGTATCCAGTGTGAGCGGACGATGGTATTCTCCTCCCTCCAGCGGTTGCATTTCGTTTTTCTTTACATTCCACAAGGCAACCTGACGACTGTTTTTTACGTAATTTAAAGTTGATTCATTTAAGTACCCGACTTTTAATACTTTATTCGTTCGCTTATCCTGTACAACAGCCTGTATAAGACCGTTAAGTGTTGAAAAATTAACATTCATTATTTTCAATACCTTGTTTCTTGTTCTAAAAATTCATTTGGGAAAACAAATATAATAAAAAAAATGGGAAAAACTATACGAATTTAGCGTATTTTTGTAAATAAATATGTGTTGCGTTTATTGCAATTGTAATTGATAGAATAAAAATGCTGTTAGAAGCAAGAAATATTACCAAACAATACAACGGTCATTTAGCCTTGTACAGGGTAAATATCCACATTGCACCCAATGCCGTTCACGGGTTATTGGGCCCAAACGGCGCCGGAAAAACAACACTTATCCGCATTATTAATTGTATTACCCGCCCCGATAGCGGCGAAGTGCTTTTCAAAGGGAAGCGACTGCAACCGGAAGACACCCGCTTTATCGGTTATTTACCTGAAGAACGCGGGCTGTATAAGAAAATGAAAGTGGGCGAACAGATTCTCTATTTAGCCCGCCTGAAAGGATTGTCGAAGGTGGATGCCGGAAAAAGGATAAAATACTGGCTTGAAAAATTTGAAATCGACGCGTGGAAAAACAGGACGGTAGAGGAACTCTCAAAAGGGATGCAACAGAAAGTACAGTTTATTACGACGGTTTTGCACGAACCCGGGCTTCTCATCTTTGACGAACCTTTCAGCGGTTTCGACCCGCTGAACGCCAGTCTGATGAAACAGGAGATACTGGAACTTCGCCAAAAAGGAGCTACCGTGATTTTTTCGACACATGATATGTTTTCGGTGGAAGAGCTTTGCGATACGATTTCATTGATCAATCAGTCGAAAGTGGTATTGGAAGGAGCCGTTTCCGAAATCAAAGAGCGGCATAAGCAGTCTGTTTTTATTGTAAAAACAAAGGACTTCAATGCTTCTGTTCCGCCCAATGATTTATTTGAGGTTATTTCAACAAAAATTGTCAAAGGGGTAAACGAAATGGAAGTAAAGGTAAAAGCGGACATTTCAGTGAATGAATTGATCCGGGAAATAATGACTTACTGTCCGCTGCTTTCTTTTGAAGAAAAATTACCGGGTATGGATGAGATTTTTATAGAAACAGTATCTAAAAACTCCGTCTGAGTTGCACTGCATATTATGAAAAGCTCCTACCTGGCCGGAAACGGAGTGTAAAGAATACGTTGAAGTACGAAAACATATCTTATTTTTATGAATAAAACACTCATCATCATCCAGCGCGAATACCTGACGAGAGTCAGAAAAAAATCGTTCGTCGTTATGACATTGCTTACTCCTTTGCTGATGGCGGCGCTTATCGGTATGCCTGTGTGGTTGAGCAAGGCCGATGATATGGGAACAAAAGAGATAATCGTCATCGAACAAACGGGAAAGCAGGAATCCGTACTTTTAGAAACATCCGGAGAAGAGGTTGCCAACGAATCAAGACTGATAACCGGAATGGCTACGGCAATTTTGATTTACTTTTTTATTCTGGTTTACGGGGCAATGGTGATGCGCGGCGTGGTTGAAGAAAAAACAAACCGCATTGTTGAAATCATCATTTCGTCCGTTCGTCCGTTTGAATTGATGGTGGGAAAAATTGCCGGCATTGCGTTGGTCGGACTGACGCAATTTTCGATATGGGCGGCTATCGCTGTGCTCTTTGCCTGTTTTATGGAAATCCCTGCGATTTCCGCTCATTCGCTCATTCCCGTCTTTCCGGCGGTAAATGCGGTTGAAATCGCGTTCTTTTTCATTATCTATTTCCTTGGCGGTTATTTATTGTACGCTTCCCTGTTTGCAGCTATCGGAGCGGCGTCGAATAGCGAAACCGACACGCAGCAGTTTATGTTGCCGATCATCCTCCCGGTAGTTTTTGCAATGCTTGTTGCCGTTAACAGTGCAAGCGATCCCAATGGTCAATTAGCCTTCTGGACATCATTGATTCCTTTTACCTCGCCGATTGTGATGATGATTCGTATTCCGGCAGGCGATGTCCGGGCTTGGGAGTTGATTTTATCCGTATCTTTGCTGTTACTTTCTTTTTGGGTAACGACTTGGATAGCTGCCAAAATATACCGGACAGGCATCCTGATGTATGGTAAAAAAGTAACTTACAATGAAATATGGAAATGGATGAGATATAAATAAATTTGGTATGAAGAAAAAAAAGACGACCGCCGCACCGCTTGTGAAACCGCCTAAAATGAACAGGGACAACAAGATCACACTCTCTTTGAATGATAAGGAGATACGCGTTTTCCAGCAATTTTGCCAAAAATATAAGATTGAAAACCGTTCCCGTTTTTTGCGCGAAACCATTATGTCGGCGATTCTTAAAAGATTCGACGAGGACTATCCTACCTTGTTTAATGAAAACGAAATGCGGTAGTATAATTTGATTTTTATGGAAAATTTTAACGAAGAATATTTTATGAGACAAGCCCTCGAGGAAGCAAAAAAAGCGGAAACGAAGGGTGAAGTTCCGGTCGGTGCGGTGATAGTCTGCGGCGGACGAATCATCGCGCGGGCTTATAACCTGACGGAAACACTGACCGATGTTACCGCACACGCCGAGATGCAGGCAGTCACAATGGCTGCCGATTTTTTAGGAGGAAAATACCTTACGGATTGTGTTTTATACGTCACAATGGAACCCTGCATTATGTGTGCAGGCGCATTGGGCTGGTCACAGATCGGTAAAGTGGTTTACGGAGCAAAGGATGAAAAAAGAGGATATTCTACCTTTGCGCCCAAAGCCTTGCATCCGAAGTGCAAGGTCATTTCAGGCATTTTAGAAAAGGATTGCGCTTCGATTGTTACGGAATTTTTCCGGAAAAAAAGGAATTAGTTTAACGTTCCTGTATCACTATTAATGAAAAATAACAGGAAGTATGTCTGAACGATTTGTCCACGAATTAACATGAAATTATGGACACTGTCTTTGATTATATCGCCAATTAAGCAAGCAGTGATTTTACCTTTTCCGAAATCAGCTTTCCTTCTACTTTCCCGGCTAACTTTTTAGAGGCAATGCCCATTACTTTCCCCATTTCCTTGGCTGAGGCGGCTCCAGTTTCTGCAATGATTTCTTTCACGGCGGCAGTCAGCTCTTCATCACTCATTTGCGCCGGCAGGTATTGCTCGATAACTGCCACTTCGGCAAGTTCATTTTCGGCTAATTCGGGGCGATTTTGTTGCTTGAAAATCTCTGCCGAATCTTTCCGCTGCTTCACCATTTTTTGCAGTATTTTCACGCCTTGCTCTCCGGTCAGTTTACCGTCCGATCCTTTGGCGGTTTTTGCTTCCAGCAGCTCTTTTTTTACTCCGCGCAAAGCTTCGAGCCTTACCTTGTCTTTTGCAAGCATGGCTTGCTTTATGTCTTCGCTTATTTGTTCAAAAAGTTCCATAAAATTACTGATTTTTAATTCGATTTCATTACGTTACGTAGGATTTACATCCTATCTGATTTGTTTAATTTTTCAATCCACATTATCATGTAAAAATCCATTTTTATCTTTCAGTCCCTCTGTTTCTTTTCCGATTGAAAAACGGGAAATTTCGTTCTGTGCGACAGGTTCCGGCGCAAAGGCGGGTTCGCCGCCCTGTCTTTTTCGCATATACGCCGGAATGCTTTCCATACGGTCAACGTGGACATCGTCATCCATATCCAGAATGACGGTTTTCGGCTGCTCGTCCTGAACAGGTTTTGTTCCGTAACTTCCTCCTCGCACAGTATTATTGTGGGTAGAGATGTTACCGTAATAAGCTCCTACATTGACTTCCTTTTTCGGTTCGACGGGCTGTTCCATAACAACCGTCCTCGGTTTTTCCGGATGTTGTATGTGGTCGGAAATGTCCTGTGCATCGAGGTTAAAGCCGGTAGCTACCATCGTAACGCTCAGCTCTTCGCCCAGTGTTTCGTCGGGGATTGTTCCGAAAGTAATCTCGGTATCCGTGCCGACCTGTTTTTCTAAGTAATCGGTGATGATACCCACTTCGTCCATCGTAACCTCTTCTTCTCCATACGAGATATTGAGCAAAATCTTTTTTGCTCCCTGTATGTTCGTGCTGAGCAGCAACGGCGAATCCAGCGATTTACGGATTGCTTCCACGGCGCGGTCGGGACCTGAGGCGGTTCCGGAACCCATAACGGCATCGCCGCTGTTGGTCATTACTGTTCGCACGTCGTTTAAGTCCACATTCACATAGCCGGTTTTCGTGATGATTTCGGCAATTCCCTTGGCGGCAATCGTCAATACGCTGTCGGCTTTGGCAAAAGCGTTGCTCAGCGTAAAATCGGCGCACAGGGTTTTTAATTTTTCGTTATTGATAATCAGAATCGCATCGACGTGCTTGCGCATTTCCTCCACTCCTTCGATTGCCCGTTCGACTTTGCCTTTCCCTTCAAACAGGAAAGGTATGGTAACGATGCCGATCGTGAGGATGCCCATCTCTTTGGCAGCTTGTGCGATGACGGGAGCAGCTCCGGTTCCGGTTCCTTTTCCCATTCCGGCTGTGATAAAGACCATTTCTGTACCTTCGAGCATTTCCTGTATCCTGGGCAGGCTGTTTATTGCTTCCTGGCGACCGATTTCCGGTTTGGTTCCCGCACCCAGCCCTTTTTCGCCGAGCTGAATCTTGATGGGAACGGGCGACATGTTCAACGCATCTTTATCCGTATTGCAGACTACAAAGTCAACGTTGCAGATTCCCTGCCTGTACATATAGTTGATGGCATTCCCACCGCCGCCGCCAACACCGATTACTTTGATAATTGACTTGTCGTCATCAAGACCGACCAGGTTTATTCCTTCTTCTTCTTCTATAATCATATTTTCCTCCATAACCGTAATGCTTTTATATTTTTGAGTCTTCAAATATATCTCCGAATAATCCGACGACGTTGCTCCATTTTATTTTTTTCTTTTCCTTCTTTACAGGCGTTTCCTGTTCGGATTGTTCTTCTTTTGAAAATGGCGCCTTTTCTCTTACGCACGCTTTTTCGGCATGAATCAGCAATCCGATCAGTTGTGCGCATTCTACTTCAAGGTAGCTCACATCCATATTGGATGATATTTTCTGGTTGGGCTTTCCGATGCGGACATCGAAACCGGTACGCAATTTCAACTTTTCAACCAGGTTCTTCAGTCTGGCCCCTCCTCCGGTAATGACAATTTCGTCGATGTGGCAGTAATGCTCCGATTTTTCGATCTGGTAGCACACATAATCCAGGATTTCTTCGATGCGCGCCTCGATAATTCCGGCGAGAAATTTGTTGGAAACCGTTTTTCCTTCCTTGCCGGAGATTGGCGGCGGGGTTGAAATATGGAAATCTTCGACCAGCTCTTCCATTGCCGATCCGAATTTCCGCTTCAGCATTTCCGCCACGTTTTCCAGCACTTTCAAATCCATGATGTCTTTCGTGATCACATCGCTGCCGAAAGGGACAACGCTCACGTGGCGAAGCACATTTTTGTAATAAACGGCCGTAGAAGTGGTTCCTGCGCCGAAATCAATCATTGCGCAGCCCAGCTCCTTTTCCTCGTTTGAAAGTACCGCCGATGCCGCTGCAATTGGCGACAGGAATACGCCGAGAATTTCAATCTTGCAGCCTCCGTTGTTTTCGATCACTTCGTTGACTTTATCGAAGCATTTGACGAGATTACTTTTGAGCGACGGGCGACCGGCAATAATCTTGTACCGGCCTTCTATCCGCGTACAAATGCAGCCCACCGGATTCACTTCGTCGCAGTCGTCCACAAGGTATTCCTGAGCAACGATTTCCAGGATTTCGCCGTTCTCGATTTTCAGCTTGTTATTTTCGGCGTGGAGCGTTTTAACCACCTCTTCGGTTACTTCGACATCGCCTAAGTTGCGCGGCACGCGGCTGTTCATCGTTTTGATTGTCTGACCGTTCAGCCCGACATACACGCCGTTTATTTCATACGCTTTCCGTTCTTCTTCGGAATGACCTTCGTTGAAAATGAAGTTGACCTTATTCTGTAATTTGGCCAGTATTTCCTTGATGCAAAAAGCGGCTTCTGCCAGATTGCAAATAGAGCCCCGTTTAACTCCTTTGGAAGTCAGTCCCTCGTAAGCAATGATTTCTACGTGACCGTTTTCATCTTTCCTGCCTACAATACCCCGGACTTTGGAAGTTCCAAGGTCAATCACTACTACTAAGTTGTCTGTCGTAAAACTCTGCATATCATCTATTTTTAATTTCATTTTTTGGTGCAAATCACTTGATTGTCGTATTTCAGGTTGATTTGCCGGTAACAGTTCCATCCGGTCAGGCTGAATCCGTTTTTATAAAGCGAAAACAGCTTGTTCAGCTTGTATTCGTAATTATCCAGCTTGCCGAGCAGGATAATCTGATTGCCCACGCGCGGAATCAACTCCACTTCTTCACTGTAATCAACGTGTATCTGTTCAATCTGCGCATTCCAGAAAGCATTCCGCCTCAGATACAATGCAAAATCGTAAAGCGGCCCTTTTGCAAATTCCTCGTTTACCGCTCCGGTCACGATAGGAACGTAAGCGGCAAAGCTGGATGAAACCGGCATGATTTCGCCTTCCCTGTCCACGTAATAGCTCCGTCCGCTGTTCATAACCCTTAAAATGGGTTCGCGCTGGGTAATTTCAATGTAAACAGTTCCCGAAGGCGTTTTATAGCATTCCGCATTTTTGATGCGTGGTTGTCTCTTTAACAATTTCTCTATCCCTTCTGTTTGAACCGTTTGCATATTTTTACCTATCGGGTTCAATTCTTTTTGCGCCAGATAGAGCATAATTTCTTTTTTGCTGATAAAACGCAGTTGAGCGCTGTCTTTTATCACCACTACCACGTTGTTGCAAGCCTGCTTATCCGACTTGTAGGAAAAGGCGGAAACCGCGAAAACAAGGTAGCCCAATATGGCTATAACTCCGAGTAATATGTATGTTTTCCTTTTCATTTTTTTCGTTGATTGCTCTGCGTTATTTCCGTAGAGACGGGGCGTGATCCGTCTCTACATACACGATTGAGCAGAATTTCCTTTACTTTCGGGACGAGCAATTCAATATCGCCTGCGCCGATGGTTGCCAGTACTTCAAAATCATTTTCGCGGATGTATTCTTCCAAACCGGATTTGGAACAGACGCATTTTTTATCGATTGCCACCTTATCCAACAGCATCTGGGAAGTTACGCCCGGTATCGGTTTTTCCCTTGCGGGATAGATATCGAGCAGAACCAATTCATCCAGCAGTGAGAGACTTTGTGCGAATTCATCGGCAAAATCCCGTGTACGGGTATATAAATGCGGCTGGAAAATACCGCATATTTTCTTTTCTTTATAGAGCGTCCGGAGCGATTCAACGCAGGCTTTCAGCTCTTGCGGGTGATGCGCGTAATCGTCGATGAAAACCAGGTCATCCCGTTTAATATGAAAATCAAACCGCCTTTTCACACCTCCAAATGTTGCCATTGCATTCCTGATTTCATCGGGTGCGACTCCATTGAGCAACGCCAATGCCATGGCAGCAATTCCGTTTTCGATATTGATCATTACCGGTACGCCGAGCCTGATATGCTCGATTAATTCGTCGGGTGTAACAAAATCGAAGATAATTTCGCCGTTTGCAACGCAGATATTTTGGGCATAAAAATCAGCTTCCTTATCATTTATGGAATAGGTAAAAAGACGCACTCCATCCTGTATTTTCGGATTGACCGGCACTCCTTTCTTTAATAAAAGCGCGCCGCCGGGTTGAATCAGTGAGGTAAATTCCTCAAATCCGGCGCGATACACCTCTTCGCTCCCGTAAATGTCCAGGTGGTCGGGATCGACTGCCGTGATTGCAGCCATATAGGGCGAGAGCGTCAGGAACGAACGGTCATACTCATCAGCCTCAATGACTACCAGGTCGCTTTTGTCGGACAAATGCAGGTTTTTCTCGAAATTTTTGGAAATTCCACCGATGAATGCGTTGCAATCGATGTGCGAGTGGTGCAGCAGGTGCGCCGTCATCGTCGAAGTGGTGGTCTTTCCGTGGGTTCCGGCTACGCATATCGCGCGTTGGCGACGGGTAATCTCGCCAAGAACCTGCGAACGTTTCAAAACAGAGAACTTTTTCTCGATGAAATCGACTAATTCGCTCATCGTTGCCGGAACGGCAGGGGTGTAAACAACCAGCGTATTTTCCGGATTCCGGAAGTTTTCGGGAATTAATTCCGTGTTATCTTCGTAGTGAACGTTCATCCCTTCCTGTTCCAATTGACGGGTGAGTTCGGACGAGACGCGGTCGTAGCCTGCCACTTCACAGCCTTTGGCTTTGAAATAACGGGCGAGGGCGCTCATTCCGATACCGCCGATTCCGAGGAAATATATGTTTTTTTTAGTTTGAAACATCGTTTTTAAGACCTGTTCCCAATCTCCTCCAAAGGAGGGAGAGTGGAGCGTATTTCGTTATTTGTTTAATTATTTAACTGTTGTTATTCCTTTTGATTTTGAAAATGACCCAAAAGATTATGCCGCCAATCAATAATATGGACCAAACCGATAAAAGTACGAAGAAAATATCGGTGATTAAATTCCAGCCTGAAACAATGGAAGCCCAAAGGCGGTTGAAAAAACCTATTTCCGATGTACCCGAAATAGCAGGTTTTTCCTTGTAAATTTCGATATTCAACGTACTGAAATTTACCCTGTCATCAATAAAACGCAACTTTCCTTTTGCGCTTTCTATTTCTTCTTCCATATTACGGATTTTTTCCTGCACTTCAAGCATATCTTTTACCGTTTTTGCCTGCGCCAGAAAATCGCGGTATTTTCCCAGATATAACTCTTTGTTTTTCAATCGTATTTCGGTATCGTAATAATCTTCTGTAACATCGCTCGACGAAATGTTTTTGCTGCGGATAATTCCTATTCCGTTATCCGAAATCAAACTTATTAATGAGTCGAAATTCCGGTTCGGTACTCTGACCGTAATCTCCATTCCTTCGCGATAGTCATAGTTGTAAAACTTTTCATCCTGGATGTATGATTTCGTCCTGTTCAAAATGCTGTCCAATTCTTTGCGCGATTTTTGGACGTTTTCCGATTGAACGGTAATTGAACCGCTTCGAATGATTTTTTTGTCGATAACCGGCAGGTTGTTTACAGCAGAAAATGTTTCGCCGGAAGATAAGTATCCTGCTTCAACGGCAATTTCCCCGTCTGCAACTTCAGAAAGCGCTACCCATTCCTTGCTGGCTTTCTTCGAGCATCCCAGCAATGCAATACTTGCGAAAATTAAAATAAAAACCTTTTTCATTCTGCTACCTATTACTGATTTTTATGATTTCATCTGCGATAATATCTGCTGAATTCGACAGTGCGAGCGTCAATATGTTTTTCTCCAAATCGGCCAGTTTGCTGTTATCGCTTATTATATTCAAGGCGGTCATGATCAGTTTTTCCTGCGCTTCGACGTCTTTTACCAGAACGGCTGCGTTTTTATTTACTAAAGCCATCGCATTGTGTGTTTGATGGTCTTCGGCAACATTGGGCGAAGGAACTAATATCGAAGGTTTTCCAAGCAGGCAAAGTTCGGATATGGAACTTGCCCCCGCACGCGAGATGACCAGGTCGGCAATTGCGTAG
Organism: Prevotellaceae bacterium; assembly: GCA_031271815.1. Classification (GTDB taxonomy): domain Bacteria; phylum Bacteroidota; class Bacteroidia; order Bacteroidales; family Paludibacteraceae; genus RGIG9379. The sequence continues at coordinate 10,460 of JAISVA010000015.1, forward strand.
GCATAATCCATCCGTGCGATGAAATCGGTTGTCAAAAGGTTCGGATTATTCGATGAAATGGCGTTTTTTTGCGCATTTTCGAAATAAAATTTACCGGTTTGCCACAATACCTGGATGCCGGATTTTTTCAATGCCTCCAAGCCGTTGATTACGCTTTGGTTGATCGTCCGCGCGCCCAAGCTTCCGCCGATAATCAACAGCGTCTTTTTTTCCGGTGAAAATCCAAACTGCTCATAAGCCGTTTTTAATTCTTCCTGCTGAATTCTTAATTGCCTTACCGGGTTTCCCGTCAGGATGATTTTATCTTCCGGGAAGAAACGTTCCATATTGCCGTAAGCTACACATATTTTGGCGGCTTTTTTAGCCAGCAGCTTATTGGTTACGCCGGCATACGAATTCTGTTCCTGCAACACGGTTGGGATATGCAGTTTATTGGCGGCATACAGGGTCGGTCCGCTTGCATAGCCGCCTACGCCGATTACGACGTCGGGACTAAATTCGCGCACGATTTTTTTCGCCATTGCAATGCTTTTGAAAAGGCGCGCTATGACTTTGAAATTTTTCAACAGGTTGCTTCTGTCGAAACCGCTCACAGGTAAACCTTTAATGGCATATCCGGCAGCGGGCACCTTCTCCATTTCCATACGTCCTTCAGCTCCTACAAAGAGGATCCCGGCATCGGGATGTTTCTTCTTCAATGCGTTTGCGATCGAAATAGCCGGAAAGATATGTCCTCCGGTTCCGCCGCCGCTGATGATAAATTTTAGCTTCTTCATGCCTCTTTTGTTTTAGTTTTTCCTTCCGTAATTTCCTGCTTCTGTGCCTCCTCTTTTGCATACCTGCTGACACTCAATATAATACCGAAATAGATGGCGGTAATGAGAATGGATGTTCCTCCGCGGCTAACCATCGGAAGGGGTTGCCCTGTGACGGGTGCAAGTCCTACGGCTACCGCCATATTCAGAAAGGCTTGTATTACAATCATACTCGCTAATCCCAGCACCAGCAATGCCGGAAAGGCGCTCGGACATTTATTGGCAATAACTCCCGCTCTGAAAAGAAGTACCAGGTATAAAAACATTACGAAAATCGCCCCGAAGAACCCGGTTTCCTCAATGATGATGGCAAAGATAAAATCGGAATATGCCTGGGGGAGAAAATCGCGCTCGATGCTGTTTCCCGGTCCCCGTCCGAATCCGTTGCTGTTTGCAATCGCGATTTTAGCGTGAGCTACCTGGTAATTATCGTCGGTTATGACAAAATCTTTCAACCCGTTGTTCGTTTTATGGGTAAAATGGCTATCTATACGTCCGATCCAGGTTGAAAGACGGTGAAGACCCGGTATGTCTTTCGCAGTTTCTTTCGGTATAAAATGTCCGGTCAGATACAACAAAAGGCAAAAACCCGCGATGAAACCAACCGTTTTTCCCAATTTTTTCAGCGAAATACGTCCGAAAAACATCATTAGGAGTCCGACAATAAAAAGAAGCGCCGCGGTTGAAAAGTTCTCCGGGAAAATCAATATGCAGGCAATTGCAAGAATAATCATGCTCCATTTGAAAGCATCGTCAGCCGACTGTTTTTCCTGCTGTTTCCGACCAAGCACAACGGCTAATATGATGATAACGGCTAATTTGGCTAACTCGGAAGGTTGGAACTGAATGCCGCCGATTTCCAGCCACCGGGCGGCATTGTTGGCGCTTACTCCCATTATCAGCGTGACAATCAGCAAGGCAATGGAAACCACCGCAAGAAAAGTCCCTACTACGGGGAAAATTTTGTAGGGTATAATGTGTACAATGAGTGCAAAAACAAATCCTATGGTAAGGAAAACGATGTGCCGCCAAACAGGTGAATTGTAATCGCTCTGCTTGAAAGCAAGGGTGCTTGATGCGCTGTACATCGCTATCGCCGATAAAAAAATCAGCGCGATAAAGACTGTCCAGACAACCGCGTCTCCTTTGAAGTATTTTTGCAAAAAATCTTTCATTGTCAATGAAAAAATGATGAAAATATTGAATTTGCAGTAGAGACCTGGCGCGCCCGGTCTCTACGTTTGATCAAATCAGAGATTTTTGACCTGTTCCTTAAACTGGGAGCCACGGTCTTCGTAATTTTCAAAAAGATCGAAACTTGCGCAGCAAGGAGAAAGCAATACGGTATCGCCTCGCTCGGCTAACCGGAACGATTTTTCGACAGCTTCCTGCATGGATCCGGCATCAGCAATTGTATTGACTTTGCCGTCGAAGAATTCGTGCAGCGTGGTGTTATCCGCTCCCAAACAGACGACGGCGCGTACTTTTTCTTTTACCAGGTTTTCGATTTCGGTGTAGTCATTTCCTTTGTCGGTTCCGCCAAGGATCAGTATCACCGGGGTTTTTATGCATTGCAGGGCATACCAGCACGAGTTTACATTCGTTGCTTTGGAATCGTTAATGAACGTAACGTTCCGTACTGTTGCCACATATTCCAATCGGTGCTCTACGCCGCGGAAATCGCTGAGCGACTCGCGGATAGAGGCTTTGTTTATGTCGGCAATACAAGCCGAAATGCTTGCCGCCATTGAATTGTAAATGTTATGTTCTCCTCTCAGTGATAGTTTTTCTACCTCCATCTCAAACTTTTTGTTTTGCATTGATATTTCTACTATTTCATTTGCTATGTAAGCAACTGTTTCTCCTTCTTTTTTCAGTGCAAAAGGGCACTTGGTTGCTTTTATCTTTCTTTTTCTCAGCTCTTCGCGGATAATGGGGTCTTCGTTCCAATAAATGAAGTAATCCCTTTCCGTCATATTCTGTAAAATCCTGAATTTGGAATCGACGTAATTCTGAAAGTTATATTCATATCTGTCCAAATGGTCGGGTGTAATGTTTAACAGGATGGCAATGTCCGCTTTAAAATCATACATTCCGTCCAGCTGAAAACTGCTCAATTCCAACACGTAGTAATCAAAATTGTCTTCAGCCACCTGTTTAGCGAAGCTTGTTCCGACGTTTCCCGCCAATCCGACATTCAATCCGGCTTGTTTCAAAATATGATGGGTCAACATCGTGGTGGTGGTTTTTCCGTTGCTTCCGGTGATACAAATTTTCTTGGCGGTGGTGTATCTTCCTGCAAATTCAATCTCGGAAATAACCGGTATTCCGCGTTCGCGCAATTTTTTGATAACCGGCGCCTTTTCGGGTATTCCGGGACTTTTGATCACTTCTGTTGCCGAAAGGATTTTCTCTTCCGTATGCTGTTTTTCTTCCCATGCAATGGAATGCCTGTTCAATTCGTCTTTGTAACGGTCTTTGATTTCCGACAGGTCGGATACAAAAACGTCGAAACCCTGCTTTTGAGCTAAAATGGCAGAACCCACGCCGCTTTCTCCGGCGCCGAGGACGACCAGGAGGTCTCTTGCTTTCGAGAGATTTTTAGCTGTATTTGAGTTTTTATTTTCCATTTTTGCTTTAAAATTCTTTTTTATCTAATGTTGCTTTCGTTTGTCAATTAATTTTTAACTGCCTCAATTTTCCATATACCTGCAGCATGAGTTCTTACGTTTTCAAGTCCATGCGGCGTGATAGCTACACATTTTGTTTTTATTTTGATTGCATTTGAAAACATATTTTTATTTTCTTCCCTCGGCTTGTAGCTTTTTTGAAATGATTCAAGTCCCCAACAGTTATTTTCAGTAGTTGTCTCAAATTCTATTTCTTTTTCTTCGCCAATTTTGAAACCAAACCAATTTTTATATAAACCTTCGGGCTGCCATCCTTCAAACGGATTTGTTTTTTGTCTTAATGGAACAATATTTTTTCGATTCTCTTGTTGTATAGCATTTTTCTGACCAACAAAAAACGTTTTAAATTCGTCATATTTCCCACACATCAGGAAATAACAGTCTTTATTATTCCACAAATGATAATATGTAGGCCTTACAACATCATTAAACACTCGCTGGTGTTCTGTGTCATATTCTTTGCCTGTTTCACTTTTTGCTAATTTGAATTCATAAACTTTTTTCAAATTTGTATCATCTTTTTCTATTTCAGCGAGTTCTTGAATATCTTTATCAAAAATTACTAAATCAATCTTTTTACTTTTAAAAATTGGATGACGTTTTTCAAGAACAATTCTATTAATTGCTATTCCTTTTGCTGTAATAGTATCTGCTATGGGATACCTTAAACTTGCTTCGTGTATGAGTTGTTCCCGTCCAATTTTAAATTGATAGCCCAACCAATAACACACGGCATCTACTATTGCATTGAATTTTTCGTCAATCACCATAGATTAAACTTCACTTATTAGTTTTTTGCTAATCTATTGGTATTCGGATCAAAATCTTTTTGGCTCATATTGTTTATATCACTGAGAACTACTCGCATCCAGGGATTGTCTAAATGAGCATCTATCAATTCATAATAACCATTATCTTCAACATATATACTAACAGCATGGTCTAAAACCTTTTTAGGATCAGCGCCGCCTGTGTATATGAAAACGGCTATTTTCCCCTTCCCTTTATTTCGGGCAAATCATATTTAGCCTCGTTAATTGTTAGTCCTGAAATTTTTTCTATCATATTTGTTTATATTAATGATATGTAAATTAAAATATATGGTTTCGAATAATCGTTTGCCACTAACCAATGGCATAATACTCTTACCGTAACTTCAACGTCACAATCGTCAGTACAGCCAGCAGCATTCCGATAATCCAAAAGCGGGCAACGATTTTCGGTTCCGGGATGCCCGATTTCTGGTAGTGATGATGTAAAGGTGACATTTTGAAAATACGCCGTCCTTCACCGTATTTCTTTTTCGTATATTTAAAATAAGAAACCTGCAATACGACCGAAAGATTTTCAACCAGGAAAATTCCGCACAAAATCGGAATCAATAGTTCCTTGTGGATAATCATTGCAAAAACGGCAATAATCCCACCGAGCGTCAAGCTTCCGGTGTCGCCCATAAATACTTGTGCGGGATAGGAGTTGTACCACAAAAAGCCGATGGTGGCACCGACAAAAGCGCAGATAAAGACTACCAGTTCTTCCGAATGCGGTATGTACATAATGTCAAGGTATCCGGCAAATTCGACGTGACTCGAAAGGTATGCCAAAATCCCCAGGGTTGTCCCGATAATGGCGGAAGTGCCTGTTGTCAGTCCGTCAAGCCCGTCCGTCAGGTTCGCCCCGTTGGACACTGCCATTACGATGAAAATAGTAACTAATATGAAAAATATCCAGCCGCACGTTTGCGCATATTCTCCTGCAAAGGAGAAAAGGTCGGCATAATCAAAGTTGTTGTTTTTGAAAAACGGAATGGTAGTTTTCGTTGACTTTTGGTCTTGCTTGGCATATTCCACTACTTCGGTGTTGTCGTGGCGCACCTTGGTAATATTTTCGCGGATAACCACATCATCGCTCAAATAGAGCGTTAAGCCGACGATTAATCCGAGACCGATCTGACCGATGATTTTGAACCTGCCGTGCAATCCCTCCTTGTCTTTTTTAAACACTTTGATATAATCGTCCAAAAAGCCGATGCAGCCTAACCAAATGACGGAAATCAGCATCAGAATCAGGTAAATGTTTTCCAATCTTCCAAAGAGCAGGCACGGAATAACGATGGCAATGATGATGATGATTCCTCCCATCGTGGGTGTTCCTTTTTTGCTCATCTGTCCCTCCAGGTTGAGGTCACGGATTATCTCCCCGATCTGTTTTTTCTGCAAATGGCGGATGATTCGTTTCCCGATAATTGTGGCAATCAGCAGGGAAAAGATAAACGCAAATGCCGAACGGAACGAGATGTACTTAAACACTCCGGCTCCCGGAACATCGAATTGAGATAAATAGTGGAATAGATAGTAAAACATCTTATCAGTGATTTAGTGGTTAGTGGTTGATTTTCAGTCTACCATGGGAATTTCTTCCTCCGGTATTTCCAATCCTTCTTCCGACACGCAGCGAATGCTGAATCCGTAACCGCTACCGCTTGCAAATCTGCCGGCGCTGAGCGTATAGATAAACAGGCTGTATGCGGTAGAACTGTCGTTTTGCGTGCTGCTCCAATAGTTTCCGCCTATGCCTACATCATTGAGCGAACCGTCGTTGACATTGCGATAGCCTGCGGCGGGAAGGAAAATCGAGTTGTTGGTGGTTTTGTCGGTAAAACGGGTTCCGCTTACGCCGTTCTCGGTGATCCAGATACGGTCAACTATATCGGTATCAAGCAACTTGTCAATCTCGTCGAAAGTGGGTATACGCCAGCCTTTCGGACTTGGGTCGTTATCTTTTTCCCAATTGAAGCCAATCGGGATAATGCTGTCCCAGCGGTCATCGTCGTTGGAATTTATCAACGGGTCAACTCCACACCAGCCCACATAGCGGTTCCATTGATAGAACATGCCCTGATCTTCGGGGTTAATGGCAAACTTGCCCGGTTCGTCCACATTGCTTTTTGCCCATATTACGCCGTTAATTATCACGCCGTTTTTGCTTGTGTCGGCTTTCGCGGTATCGGCTATTACCGTTTCGAGTTGAACGCTTACCGCAACGGGCTGAACGTTTACTACTTCCGGTTGGGCTTTTGCCGTGTCGGTTTTTACACTTGTTGTTGCCTCCTGGGCAAATGCTGCTATCGTAAATGATAAGACAGTCAGTAAATTAAATATTTTCTTCATCATTGTATTAAATTTTGCCTGTAAAATTATCATTTATCATCCAATTATCATACCTTTTATTGCTATTTTGTCATCAAAATGGCGTTTTAGACCATTTATTTCCTGTTTTTCTCTTCTATCAACGGCAAAGCGGTTTTGCATTCCGTCAGTTTACTTTATCATTCATCACTGATTTCAAAACTTCCTTATCATCAAAATGATGTTTCACCCCGTTTATTTCCTGATAATCCTCGTGCCCTTTACCGGCTACAAGAATTATATCGCCCGGTTGCGCCAGCATGCAACCTGTTTTAATAGCCTGGTAGCGGTCGGGAATGGCGATTACTTTTCGCTTTTGAATTACGTCCAATCCATCGAGCATATCGTTGATAATCGCTTGCGGATCTTCATTGCGCGGGTTGTCGGAGGTGAAAATTGCCTGGCAACTGCCGTTGACTGTTTCGCGCGCCATCAGCGGACGTTTGCCCTTGTCGCGATTGCCTCCGCAGCCTACTACCGTGATGAGTTTTCCGCTTCCTTCGCGAATTTCATTGATGGTATTGATAACGTTCTGCAGCGCATCGGGCGTGTGCGCGTAATCGACGATGGCTTTGTAGCCTGCCGGCGCGTGCAGCACTTCAAATCTTCCGGAAACACTATGCAATGCACTTAAATTGACTAATACTTCATCTTCGTCCTGACCAAGCAAAACAGCCGTTCCGAGTACTGCCAACAGGTTCGACGCATTGAACCGTCCGGTAAAAGGAACAACAATCTCTTTTCCATTCATTTCCAACAACATTCCGTCGAAATTATCTTCCAGAATCCGGACTTTAAAATCGGCGAGGCTGCGCGTGGAGTAGGTCAGTTTTTTTGCTTTGCTGTTTTGCAGCATTACCAGGCCGTTCTTATCGTCGGCGTTGGTCAAGGCAAATGCTTCGTTGGGTAAATCATCGAAAAAGCGTTTTTTTGCCTTCAAATAGTTGGCAAAGGTTTTGTGGTAATCCAGATGATCGCGGGTGAGGTTGGTAAATACGGCGCCTGCAAATTCCAAACCGGCAATACGCCGCTGCTCCACTGCGTGCGAACTGACTTCCATGAATGCGTACTGGCAGCCGGCATTTACCATTTCGGCAAGCAGGGCGTTGAGCGAAATTGGGTCGGGCGTGGTATGTGTTGCCTGCATTTTCTGTTCGTTTATATAGTTGCAAACAGTTGATAATAAACCGGTTTTGTAACCTAAGCGCATAAATAACTGATACAGCAGGGTGGCAATGGTTGTTTTCCCGTTTGTTCCCGTGATTCCTGTTAATTTCAGGTTGGAAGAGGGATAATCGAACCACGCAGAGGCAACCTGTCCTAATGCTTCATTGGCGTTTTTTACTTTTATGTAGGTAACATCCGGATTTTTTTGCTCCGGCATTTTTTCGCAAATGATTGCTTTTGCGCCTTTATCTATTGCAGAGGGGATAAAATCGTGCCCGTCGCATTGCGTTCCGCAAGTGGCAATGAACAGGAATCCGGGTTCTGCTTTTCGCGAATCCGATGCTATTCCGCAAACTGGCGTATCCAACCTGCCGATATGCTCCTGTACGGGAATGGCATCTGTTATTTCTGCTATTGTCTTCATACGCTTACTGTAAATAAAGTTGGATAATATCGCCTTTTTTTATTGTCTTACCTGCTTCGAGCGACTGGGAAGTTACCCGTCCGTGTCCCGAAATCCGTACCTGCAATCCATTGTTTTCCAATAAATAAACCGCATCTCTCGCACCCATTCCAATTGTGTTCGGAACAATTTGCGCATATATTTTCTGTGCGCGCATTCCTACGGCATCTTTTTTTGCTTCTGAAAAAATCCATTCATCCTGTTCCGAACCGCCGTATGTGTGCGGGATATCCAGTTTACTCAGCACAAGCTGCAATTCTTTTCGTTTGCCGTCTTTTGTGACGGGTATCTGTATGTCGATGACATCGCAGGCATCTTGCGGCTCGACTTGCAGCAGCGGACTCTGGGCGTAAACCCGTTCGGCTAAGTTTTTGAATACCGCCCCGCTGATGTCACCTGCCGAAACCGGCACTCCCTGTCGTAGCCCCCACACCACGACGATACAACTGTATTTCGGATTATCGGCAGGGAAAAAACCGCAAAAGGTGAGCTGGTGTGATTTTTTTGCTCCTCTTTTTCCGTAATCGACTTGTGCCGTACCGGTTTTGCCTGCAATCGTAAAAATGTCGGAATGAGCTTTTTGCGCTGTTCCCTTTTCTACTACATCCACTAACATTTGGTGCACTTTTCCCAGTGTTTTCTGACTGCAAATGGCCGGATTGATTGTTTCTGTTGAAAATTGCTCTATTTCTTCCCCGTTCCGGCAAATTGACTTGACAAAGAACGGTTTAATCATTTTTCCGTTATTGGCAATTGCGTTATAGAATGTTAAAATATAGATAGGCGGTATTTGCGTTTCGTAGCCGATGGACATCCAGGGGAGGGAAATGCCCGACCATTCTGCCGACGCATCTTTCGGACTTTTGATGTATGGCTTTCCGTAGCCCGGGATTTCCAGATCAATCGGCTGGTTCAATCCCATTTGGTAGATGAGTTCGACAAAACGTTCGCGTTTGTTGTCGTATTTTTCGTAAATCATTTTGGAGATTCCGATGTTGGATGAATACCAGATTGCCTGGGCGACCGATATTTTGCCGTATCCGTCTTTGTTCCAGTTGTGGTCTCTCATCTCGCGTCCTTTGATTTTCCAGATCCCTTTTTCGGTATCTACTTTGTAGGAAGTGTCGATTACGCCGTCTTCCAAGGCGGCGATGACGGAGGCTACCTTGAAGGTGGATCCGGGTTCGGTCTGACTGTTGACGGCAAAATTTTCCGCCTCGCCGTACCGGTTTTCGCCCATCCGTTTCAGGTTGCTGATTGCCTTGATTTCGCCGGTTCCGACTTCCATTACTACAGCGCAGCCTCTTTCTGCTCCTACCCGCACAAGCTCGTTGAACAGCGCGCTTTCGGTAATGTCCTGTATGTTTACGTCGATGGTTGTTTTAATGTCTAATCCGTCTACCGGATCAATTTGATTGACTGTGCGGAATCTTCCGGCGATTTTCTGCCGCGAGGAGATTCCGGGTTTACCTTTCAGCAATGTGTCGTATTTCATTTCCAGCCCGCTGCTTCCGCCTTTGTCGATTTCGCCGTATAATCCACCGACTGTGCGGGATGCCAGCGAGCCGAAAGGTTTCTTGCGGCTTACCTGTTCATAAACGGACAATCCGCTTTTATTGGCTCCTTTTTTGAAATAAGGGTGTGATTTTACTTCTTTCAAATCGGTATAAGAAATGTTTTGGGCGTCTAACAGGAAGTGGCGGCTTCCTTTTTGGTATCCCTGCAGGATGCGTTTCCTGATTTCCTCCCTGCTTTTTCCTTTGTAAATAACGGCAAGCATTGCCGAGACGCTTTCGATGTGCGCGTCGAGTGTATCTTTCCTGAATCCGTCTGCGCGGAAATCCATATAAAGCTTGTAAGAGGGAATGGAACTTGCCAGCAGTTCGCCGTTGCTTGCCAGAATATTTCCCCGGTTGGGTTTTACAATCAGGCTGTCTATCTTGGATTTAGCTCCCTGACTGCGCCAAAAATCCCCTTCCGTGAAAATAGTCTTCCCAGCGAAAATCAGTATGGGAATCATTATCAGGACGGCTGCAGCGTAGATAAAGCCAAAACGTATTATGATCTCTTTTTTTACAGTCATTATTCCGATTTTATGCGGTATGGCGGAGTGGTACTCTCCGTCAGGTTTATATTCTTGTAATCAATCAGTTTATGCACTTGCGATTGTTTTCCCATTTCCATCAATTCGGACGAGCGCGTTAATGCTTCAAATTTCACATCAATCAATTTTTTTTGCAACCGGTCTATTTCGGCAATTTTCTGTTCGCAGCTGTAACGGTTGCCGATATAACCAAACGTAAGGAAGACGAGCAGCAAGACCAATTTCCACTGGTTGGTCAAATTTTCCTTGGTCAGTATGTTTCCCGCAAACACGTCTTTGACGGAGCTCCCCGTCATATCGGTAAACTCTTTTACGTTGGTGAATGGCTTGTTGAAAAATTTGAACATACTTCTTATATTTAAATTGCATGGAAGGACGAAAGCGCGAATGGAGATACAACGAAACTATTTCGTGTTTTCGCTCTTTCGCTCTTTCGCTCTTTCGCTTCTTCGTTTTTATAATGCATTAATTCCGCAATCCTCAGCTTTGCGCTTCGCGACCTCGGATTGGCAGCAATCTCTTCTTCGTCCGGGATGATTACCTTGTTGTTGACTAACCGGAACGGCGTTTTTTTGTTTCCGAAAAAATCCTGCTCTACTTTTCCTTCAAAATTTCCCGATTTGAGGAAGTTTTTGACTAAACGGTCTTCCAGCGAATGGTAGGTGAGGATAACTATGCGTCCCTCCGGTTTCAACACCGATTGCGATTGTGTAAGAAAACGGCGCAAAGCCTCCATTTCATCGTTTATTTCGATTCGGATTGCCTGGAATACTTGCGCCATCTCTTTTTTCTGCCTGTCTTTTTTGAAGAGCGGCTCCAATATTTCGAGCAGTGTTGCCGTTGTTTTTATCTTCATGCTTTCGCGCGCTTTGACAATCGTAGCGGCAATTTTCCTTGCATTTGCCAATTCGCCGTAGTAGAAAAAAACCTCTGCGAGCTGCTGTTCGGAATATTTTTCAAGAATGTCCGAGGCTTTGACTGCTGCCTTTTGGTTCATTCGCATGTCCAGTTCGCCGTCAAAACGAAACGAAAAGCCTCGTTGCGAATCGTCGAAATGGTGGAATGAAACGCCTAAATCCGCCAGGATTCCATCTACTTTTTCGATTCCGTGGTATTTCAGGAAATTGGTCAGGTGCTTAAAGTTACCTCTGACAAAAGTAAACCTCTGGTCGTTGGGGATGTTCCGGATCGCATCCTCGTCCTGGTCGAAACCGATTAATTTGCCGTTTTTTCCCAGGTGTTTCAAAATCTCCCGCGAATGTCCAGCTCCGCCGAGCGTTACATCAACATATATCCCATCCGGTTTGATTTCCAAGCCGTCAATACATTGCCGAAGGAGTGCCGGTATGTGATATACTGTTTCCATACAATTCGTAATTCTAATATTATATAATAATCAAACAGCTCGAAGGCACGAAATCAGACACAAAACTATTTCGCGCTTTCATGCCTTTGTCCTGTTTTTAAGTATGATTACCCATTTTTTCCTGCATTGCTTTATCGAAATCAACATCTTCGTATAATGATTTCTCAAAATTATCCTTGTTCCATATCTCAAAATAGTAACCCACACCAACGAAAAGGGCTTCGGCTTCTACTTCAATTTTCTCTAACTGTTTTTTCTGAATCAGCACTCTGCCGCTTGAATCCAATTCGACAAGCTCTACGCGAGAGGTAAACTGGCGGTAAAGGTTCAAATCGGTCTTATCCCATAAATTCAGCTTCGATTTAAATTCGTCGTCCAACTTTTTCCAAACCGACTCGGGATAAAGCTTCACACATTTGTTTACCGCATCCGTTTCCAAATACAATGAAGCCGTTTCCTCCCATTTCTCAAGGGATTTGCGGTAAAGGGCAGGAACGAACAATCGCCCTTTGTTATCCGCCTTTGCTTCTATGTTACTTAAAAATTGATGCATCTGTTTTTTTAGTTAGATTGACAATGTCAAAATTACGAAATTTTATTCATCCCCCACTATTCCCCACCGCTATTTTTTCTAACGGCGTATCAACGAATTATCAACAGGTTATTGACAATTTATGTTCATAAATCAAGCGGTTAATTTATTTTTAAATGTTTGATTTTGTTTGTTTTAGTTTTTATCCGGCAGAAACAGGAGTAAAGTGGGGGAAAATCAGAGGATATGAAGCAGATTTCCCTTTCGGTTATTAACTAACCAGAATCCGGGATAAGGATTTTCTTAAGGACGGTTTAGATTTAATTGTGATGCGGTTTAAGAAGTAAGGGAATAAAAGTTTATAAGAGATTGTTCCGGAAAATCTTCATCCGCGAATTATACAAATCAACACGAAATTAATGCATTAATAATCTGTAATTTATATTTTATATCGAAGTTACGTTAATTCGTATGATTCGCGGACTCTTTAAACTGTTTCCTTTTTAGCCGGAAAGGATATGCTACGGTTATTAATTATTTCTTACCGAAGCGAACGGATAACAGTATTTCGTGCGTGTTGGACGGCAAGTGGTTGCGGCTGCCGGGGTTCAGGTCATAGGAATAGCCGAAACGGTATTTATCCCATTCGAGACCAAGCGTAAAGACCATCATGGAGGGATTGGCAGCACGGTACAAATCCGGTCGCCAGGTAACGCCGCCCCAAATCAGCCGGTTGTAAAATCCCATTGCGCTCAGTTCCATTACGTTGGTTTTGTTCCGGTGCATGTAAACCAATGCCGGAGCAATATCCCAGCGGCCTGACAACGGGAAGAATCCCCGGGCATAAGCATAATAGTGTCTTCCCGACTCGAATGTCGTTGAGGTATTGTTGGTAATGTGTGTAGAAGAGAGACCGAACAGCCAGTGAAGGGAAGTTAATTCAAATCCGAGGTCAAAATCCGGCGTGATTTTTGTCTCTTTTTCCTGCGGGAAAGTGTTTTTTCCAAATTCATCCTCATCTCTCAGCTCATTGGCAAACGGGTCGAAATAGCCGAAGTTGGCCCCTGCCGAAATCCCCATCGAGAGGATGTAATTCTCGTTGAGGTCGATGTGATAGGCATACACTGCTTTTGCATTCGTTGTGCTGTGTCCGGCGCCGATTTTATCGTAAGAGAGGGAAAGTCCCACGCCCGACTTCAATTTCTCGAAATAGGTTGTTCCATTCAACAGGAAAGTGCGGGGAGCATTGTCAACTCCAATCCATTGCATTCTGCCCAGGAGGAAAAGGTCAATGTCTTCGCTGTTTCCCGTACCGGCAGGGTTCTTAGCGATGCGGGAAAAGAATTGCTGCGAAAGCAATAAATCCTGCTGGGCAACATTCGTCAGGCAGTATGCCAGAGCGAAAAATAATATGATGAGTTTCTTTTTCATTTTTGCTTTATTTAATTTATGGTTCAAAAATTTAAAAGTTCAAGGGTTCAAGGAGTTCAAAGTTCAGACTGATAAACCTTGAATTTTTGAACTATTGAACATTAAATCTCACTCTACATTCCGTATCACCACCCTCCTGTTTTTCAGATGCTCTTCTTCGGTTTGCGCATTTTTGACAACAGGATCGGCTTTGCCTTTTCCTGCGTATTTCAATCTTTCTTTTGAAATGCCTTTTTCAATAAGTATCTGGTAAATCTTTTTGGCTCTTTTTACGGAGAGAGCCTGGTTGTATGCTTCGGATCCTCTTTCATCGGTATAACCTTCGATCATGAATTTACCGTCTTCGTACCGGTTGATAAATTTCAGCAGAAAAGCAATCTCCTCGTTGTAGTTGCCAACCAAATTATCGTTGTCGTAGTCAAAAAGGAAAACGCATGTTTTGGGGTCTTGCAGGTATATGTTGGAATTGGCGACCGAATCAACCGCATCAACTGTTTCCGACAGTACCGGAATCGGTTCAAGTTCGGGCGCCGGATCCGGTTTTACAAGCAGGTCGGCGATTGCCAAAGCCGGCTGGTCGAACGTAAGCGGGGTGAAATACATGTTCATTTCGTTTTTTGTCGAAAAGCGGCTTTCTTCCGGCAACGGACGGGTGTTTGCATCCTGCGTATCTTCCGGTTGCGGAGTGACTGAAGCGAAAAAGATCGAAGTATCACCCTGTAAAACCGGGACATTTTCGTCTGAAGCCGAATTTACGTTTTCTCCAAGATTTACCGGCACAGACCACGTACCGTCTTTTTCAAGTGTAGAATACCAAATGTCCGATCCGCCCAGCGTTCCGGGCAGGTCTGCCGCATAATAGAGTTTTTTTCCGTCGGAAGACAGCGCCGGATTGTAGATCTTTCCCTGCACTTGTATGTCGTCAGGCTTGTACCTCCATCCGCTATATGCCACGATGGAGCCGGGCAGGGTTTGTCTTTCCGTTTTAATCCGTGCGATTGTAACGGTTTCAGGCGTGTCCCACCGGTTGCCTTTCCATACGGACGAATAGAGTAATCCTCCTTTGGAAAAGTAAATTTTTTTCGAAGAATCGTCGTATGTGAAATGTCCTTCTATTCCAAGTCTGTTCAATTCCGGAGCCGGTCTGATGCTGCTTTTTTCAAGCTTCTCGTCTAATTTTGCCGTATATGCGATTCCTTCCTCAAAAAAAGCTACCCTTCCGAACCGGTAAGGAGAAAGTCCTTCCTTATTCAAGACCGAATAGTATCGTGTAAATTCGGGATCGGCGTTTACAGAAATATTTTCCTGAGCCGCCATGCCGGAGAAAGGAAATAACAGACATATCCATATCCATTTTCTCATATTTTTAATTTTTAATCTATTGTTTGTAATTTATTTTCTTTTATCTACTTCAATCTGATTACTTCAATCGTACCTTTCTCCACCCGGTCGTCCTTCATGGTGACTGAATAGATGTATACGCCTGCGTCGGCTGTTTTTCCTCGATAAGTTCCGTCCCACCCGTCTTCCGAATCACAGATCAGGTTGCCGTAGCGATCGTAAATGAATACCGTGTATCCCGGCATAAAATCGTCGTTCAGTCCGTCCTTGTCGTAAGGAGTAAATGCCGTAGGTATTTTTGTAGCATCAACCAGCCTGATGGCTGCCTGAAGGCTTTTTGTAACCGGACATCCGCCGTTTTCCGCTTTTACGAGGTAGGCGACTGATTTGGAAGGTGAATGCTCGAATACCGGCTCGTTTGTTTCCCCCAGCAGCGTTTCGGAATCCTCTTCTACCAGGTACCAGTAGTAAGGTCCGGTTATTGTATTACCGGTAATTGCTTCCAACCGGGCAGGTTCGCCCAAGTTGACAACGGTTGTTTTTACCGAGAGATTTACAGGCGACGCCGTAGCCACTTTCACCTCATCCGAGTATGCCGTGTCGGAAAGTGAACAGGCTGTTCCTTTCGCCTGCACCGAATAGATGGCGTTTTCGACCGGAATAATTGTTCTTTCCGGTCCGGCAGTTGTTTCACCGTCCCACCACAGGTATGCTTCCGGGATTCCGTTTTGCACGTATGCCGTCAGCGTAACGAGTTGGTCGTTATCCTGGCATATATCGTAATTATCGGCGGAAAGGGTCAGTTCTGTTTCCTGTTCCACAGTGACTGTTATCGAATCTTCAGTGGCAGGACATTTGTCTAACGCTGTTTTGACTGTTACACTGTATTGGGTCGTTTTGTCAGGTAGAACCGAAACGGATGATGTATTTTCCGGACTGTCCGGCGACCAGCTGAATGTTCCTGCTTTGCCTTGTGTGATTTCTGCCAGAAGCCTGATTGGATTTGTTTCCGTTTCGCAAATCAATTCTTTATCTGCAGTCAACTTGATTTTCAACGAGTCGTCTATGGTAAGTGTAATTCTGGCAGTATCCGAAGGACAGGCTTTAAGCACAGCCCAGTATTCCGTTTCATCTGCCCGAACGGTAATTGTAGTTTCCTCGCTTTCGTTAAACCATTTGTAGGAATTTACGGGATAATCCGTATTGTTTACCGAGAGTTCGATCAAATCGCCTGCACAGGCAACCGTTTCGCTTGCGTTTATCTTGAAACCGGATACGGAAATATATTCGATTGCCTGTTCAAATTCGATTGTGAAGTTTTGAGATTCATTTACAATTTTCACTTTAAACGTAGTTTTTCCGGTCAGGGTAAACGACGGATTGAGCTGGTTTTCCTTCGGAACATTTATCTTTACAAAATCAGCCGCATCGTCTGTTTTCATATACCATTCTACGGTTGTACCGGCTTGCTCGATGATGGCGAGCGATTCTTTCGATAGACTGAGCGTTACTTCGGCGTCGCTCGAACAGACCGAATTGGTCCAATCCTGGAAAATATCAATCATTTTGTATGTTACGGTGGTTGAAATGGAGTAAGAGATGCAAGCTCCTGCCGTTTCTTCCGTTTCGGAAATTGTTTTTGCCGTCTCTTCATCTTCGGCGGCAATTACGCGGAAATAGACCGTTTCGTCCGGATTGTAATCTTTCGCGTTTATCGTAAAGGCTGTTTCCCGAACCGGGTCGGCGTTTATATTTTTCCAGGTTGTTTGATCGGTAGAATACTGGTAAACAAACCAGCTGACCGGATTTTCCGTCTTTGTGTCCGTCTCGCCCAATAGTAACAAAATCGTCCCGCCGGCAACAGTCGTATCTTTTACGCCTGTTTCCCCGATGAAAAGGGCTATTTTTGCATCGTCGCAATTTTGTTTGATCTGTATTTCTTTCGTGCCTGAAATGCCGGACTTGTCTTTGGCTGTTGCCGTAACAGTCACGTTTCCTTCTATGCCGGCTTCATTTGCCGTCAGGATGCCCCGGGATGATATGTTGGCATAAAGGTGATTGTCAATGCTCCAGTTAACATCAAGGAAAGTTGCATTCTCAGGCGTAATTTCAGGGAAAAGCCGGATTGACTCTCCGATTTGCAGGCACCGGCATCCTTTTACGGCGATTGATTCGGTGTAAACCAGCTCCTCTACAACGATATAGATTGTGGTATCCGACCGGAAGATATGATACGTACTGTCTTTCCCGTTTCCGTAATCCAAGTAATAGGTATAGGCGCCCGATTCATTTTCGATCTTCATTTCGCCGTTTTCATCGGTTAAATTTGAACTGTAAAAATCTTCACCCTGCTTGATTTCCAATAGTGTATTCGTGATGGGATTGCCTTTCGTATCTTTCACGATGAAGGTGGTTGTATAATAATCAACTCCGGATATGACCTGGAATTTCACGTCGTATTCGCCGACAACAAAATCGCGCTGTACGATGCCGTCTATTATGAACCGGTATTTTCCGGGCATCAGCTTATCCCAGATAAGTCCGCTATCGTCCGTCTTCAGCTCGTTGTGCGTAAAGTCATCGAAAAAAGGATTGGCGTCCAGCGTTCCGTCATCGTTATACTTGTATATGGCGCCATATACGTTAACGATTGGTTTCAGGTCTTTATCAAGTACGGTGATTTCGACTTTCGGCTTTATCGGAAGAACAATAAAAATGGTTGTATCTTCCCGTGCCGACAGGGCGGTTGTAAACGATCCGTTCTTTACGCCGTTGAATCCCAAATCCCGCAACAAAAAGCTGTATATATACTCTCCGGCAAAGCAGCGCGCCGGTTTATCGAAAACGTTGTAGTCATTTCCTTCTTCATCTTTCCGGATGGAAGGAATAATATAGGAGTAATTCGTTGAATCGGAATTAAGCAGATCCATGCGCATTACTTGCGGAAAAACTTCTTTTCCTTCGAGCAGGAATTTGAAATAGACCTTTTTCATCCTCGCATCCGAAGCTTTGCGCTGTAAAATAATTGTTGCGTCGGAGTTGATCGAAAAGTCAAAAACGGTGTCCAGTGCGACAGCCTGATAATCGCCATCCAGCAAATAATCGGTAAAAGCGCCGAATTCGTCCGTAGTAAATCCGGAATGGGAGGCGAAATCATACAGCGAGTCGGTAAGCAGCACGCCATCCTTGTATTTGAATATTCCGGCATACTGGTAAGGCGACGGCGCGCCATCCAAATCCAATACGACGAATTTCACTTCGTTTTTCTTCACTAAGTCAAAATAGATGGTGGTGTCTTTTCCGCGCGATGTTTTTATTGTTTCGGGTATTTCAAAAACATCCGACATCTGCCCGGTGTACTTAAATTCGTTTATTGAAAAGGAGTAGGTATAATTGGCGGGCGTTGCATAAACGGTGCAAAATTGTCCGCCGCATTCGTACGAACGCGAAGTACATTTGTTTGTGCCGTTATCCGAATTTACGCAAATAGTTCTTACCGATGCCGGAGTAACCGTTTCTCCGTTTAATCGAAATTCAAAATTTACCTTGTAATAATCATCGTAGTAGAGAATGATGGTTGTATCCTGCGTGAGGAGGTAAGTTAGGGGATTTTTTTCAAATATTGTCTCAATCGTATATTCGGCATTTTTATAGACAAAAATCTTTCTTGTCGCATGATTGTCCGTATCGAATCTCCGGTCGCTTATCAGGAACGGCGCATCCGGATGGTCGCTTTCCGGATCTTTCCATACTGTTTTTACAGTCAAAATGACTACTTCTCCTTCCCATTCGGAAGGGTCATCCGGAGGGAAAACCGGAATGGTATCGGGCGGAATTACAATTATTATGGGGGCTGTTTCAATGAGAAAATAAACCGTATCTTTCATTTCCGGAGTAACCAGACAGGTATATTCGACTGTTAATTTACCATACTTGCCGGTCGAAACTTCTGCCCTGTATTTATCACCGGGCTTACAGGAAACCGGACTGTCGAACAGGTTGTAACCTGCGCCGCCGGGTGCATCTTTTGCGGGCGATTCACCGTAAAGGACATAATTCCCGGCATCGTTTTTCCGGTAAACCCTGATATTTCCGGCGGCTACATTTGTGACTACGCCGTCTTTTTTAAAACCGAAATAAACAGGCATCAGAGAGTGGACACTCAGTGCGTCAATGTTTCGATCCAAACTTCCGTCCATCTCGAAGATCTCCTGTTGTAAAAGAGCGGTATATTTGTACTTTTCCTTATCGAGCAAAATAAATTCTGCAGCTCCGTTTTCATCGGTCTTTTTGGTCGAAAAAAGTGAATCGGAACCGTTTTCGCGTATTTTGTACATATTGACTTCTTCGTCCGGCAACGGATTCCCGTCACCGTCGTGCAGGGTGATTGTCGCTTTACTGAAATCGAGGTTTATCCAGACAAAATCGTCTGCAGCAGAAATGGAAAATTTCCCGGTTGAATAGTCTCCGTAGTTTATTTCGTAGGTATAATCGCCCGGAGCAAACGAAGTAACGATTTGTCCCAGTTCATTGGGAACTAATGTTGTTTCGCTTTCATCGTGTGACGTTATTTTTACGGAAGAAAGAAGCGGAGTATCATCCGGGTCGGTCAGTTGAAGAATAAGAAGCTTATCTTGTCCCGAAAGAGAACATATACTTAATAGCATTGCCAAAAGGCATGCCAATTTCCTACAAAATTTTCCCATGATTTTACTTTCTCTTAAAATTGTGATTTCTTTCCCTATATTTGGCAAAGATATAAAAAAATAGTAATCTGCAATATATTTTGAATAGTTTTTTGTTTTACAGGTTTGTTTAAATTTTTTATCCAGGAGTATTTTTAGTATGTCTATCTTATGTTAAAATATTCATTTTCAATTAGATTTATTAAAAATAACTATCTTGGTAAAAATAATTTCATATTATATAAAACCTCATCGTTTTTTCTAATAATTCTGCACTTTTGAATGAGAGGATGAGGTTAATTCTTATGATTCAGCAATCCAATTAATTTTTTAGGCTGTAGTTTAAAACAGAGTTGCTATCTGCACATATTTACGAAAACCTTCGTATACAGACAGCCCGGAGGGCTACATATGAAGAGTATCAAGGAAAAGATTACAACTTTATTTTAAACTACAGCCATTTTTTATTATAACGTTCTAATAATAAAGTTTTTTGTTAAAATCAGGTTTTCACTTTTCTGTTACCTGTCCCTTAAACTTCTTTTCAATAAAAATTTAGACTGGTTTTAAAAAGGTACGAAACAGTCAATCCATTTTGAGGAGCTTCGTCTTATCCGGGAATAGGGCGTCTGGATAGAACCGAAACGA
Source organism: Prevotellaceae bacterium (assembly GCA_031271815.1). Classification (GTDB taxonomy): domain Bacteria; phylum Bacteroidota; class Bacteroidia; order Bacteroidales; family Paludibacteraceae; genus RGIG9379. The sequence goes on from JAISVA010000015.1 coordinate 30,890, forward strand.
CGGTAAGCGTTCTCAGTATTCTCTATCATGCTTCCTTCAAAATCAAATGATTTTGTTTTTCCTGAAAGAAATTTCAATGCCTCCCATACCAGTAGCGAAGAGGCGCCCGACGAACGGAATTCCGGGCTCGCAAACGGGATCATATAGTATGCCGACTGTTTGTCCCACACAATAAATGCGCCTGCTTGGAAATTTCCTGCCTGGTCTTTTATTGCGATAATCATTCCCTGATTCCGTGCAACAGAAGCATTGTAACAAGCAAGGAATAAGGATTTTGGGCATTCATTTTTCTTTCCTTTGGGTAATAGCGAACGTGTTTTGTGTTCATAGAATTCTTCCGGAGAAAGTTCAAATGAAACTTTCAGCTCCTTTTCCGCTTTCCGGATATGCCGTTTGTTGGAGTCCGAGAAATTGGCGAAAACGTTGTTCAAGTCGGAAATATCCGGAATGCGGTAGGTGTAGCGGGTAGTTTGCGAAAATCCCCGCCAATAAAACGGCAGCCAGTTGGTAAATGAAAAATGAAAGTGTTGCAGAAAAACGGCTAATTTCAGCGTGTCTAATTGCGAAATAATGTTGTTGCAAATTTTTTTCTCGTAGCTCAACCGCTCATTTTCGGTTTGTCCTTCCGGATAGTCGATCCAGATGCCGCTTGTTTGCGTTAACATCGGCTGGAGAATGTATCGCAATCCCCATTTTTTTTTGAATTCAAAAGGCATGCTCGCGATAATCTTGCCGGTTGCATTGCGGACAAACAGGACATCCCATTTCCGCCCGGCACAGACTGCCTCCATCCACCAGTATTGGGAGAAGAGCGGAATTTCGGGATGTTTTTCGCAAAATTGCTTGTATACGGGTTTGTTTGAATTCATGAATGTATTTTTGTTGAAATAATTCAAGTTGCCGGTTGATTTCAAGTCCTCCTGACTTCGAAATAGAAATTATTTTGAGATATATAAATAGCAACTTAAATTTGAAATACATAAATTATATGAGGCTGTCTCAAAAGAACGCAGACGGCACGGATAACGCGGATGAACACGGATTTTTATGCCGTTGATAATTAACCATATATAAAATTCCTATTCATTTGTTATCTGTGAAAATCCGTGTTATCTGCGTTCTTTTAAGACAGTTCCATCTTTTTAATGCGGTTTTTTAATAAATAAAGCTGCTACCCCCGAAAAACTCCCGCAAAAGAGAGGTCGTTGGAACATCGTTGTCCTGAATGGCAGAAAAATAACGGAGAAATTTCAACAGGCGATGCGCTTCCGAGAATTCTTCGCAATCTTGCGGAACATCCAGTAATATAGGCTCCACGTATTTTTTGATTACGGCAAATTCAAAAATCAAGGCTGAGTTGAACATTGCGTCCGCATTTTCCTGGTAGGGGAATATCCATTTGGCTTCACCTTTCTGTACGCTATCCCATCGCGCGATGGTGTCTTCCGCCGAGTATCCCCGGTATTTATAATCACGAATGATACGCCTCAGCAAGCGGTTGTCGGTGGTTGGAATCCAGTTGTGGTCGTCCAGCGAAATGGTCGTCAAAGCCGACACGTAAACTTTGAATTTCTGCTCGTTCGGGATTTTTGTCAAATCGGGGTTAAGTGCGTGAATTCCTTCCAGTACCAGCAAGTTATGCTTTTTCAGCTTTATTTTCTTTCCGCGATATTCGCGCTGACCGGTTTCAAAATTAAAAAACGGAATTTCAATCTCTTCACCGTCGAGCAATTTGCATAAATCACTGTTGAAAAGTTCCAAATCCAGCGCATGTAAAGATTCAAAATCATAATCGCCCTTTTCGTCTCTCGGCGTTAATTCTCTCGGAAGGAAATAATCATCGAGAGAAAGGGCAATCGGCAACAGCCCATTTACGGCTAATTGAATGCCCAGCCGTTTGCTGAAAGTGGTTTTTCCCGAAGAGGAAGGACCTGAAACCAAAATTACTTTGATGTTTTTATTATTATAGATTTTATCGGCGATCTGTGAAATTTTTTTCTCCTGCAGCGCTTCCGCTACTTTAATAAGCATAGAAGCATTGTGCGATTTTTTGAGGGCTAAGTTCATATCGCCCACATTTCGCAGTCCCATAATCTGGTTCCATTCCGTATTTTCGCCAAATGTTTCAAACAGTTTTTCCTGATCGATAAACTCTTCTACCTTTATCGGGTTTTGCCTGTTCGGCACTTGCAGCAGCAAGCCGTCGTAATAGAGTTGGAGGTCGAATACCCTCAGATATCCGGTTGACGGAGCCAGTGATCCGTAGTAGTAATCATATAATCCGCCCAGTTTATAGACGCGGGTGTACATTGCTCCCAGGCTTTTCAGGAGGTTTACCTTGTCTTTTGCACCCGATTTTTCAAAAATTTCAATGGCTTGACCGGCAGGCAGCACTTCCATCTCAAAGGGGATGTCCTGCAAAATAGTCAGACTCATTTTTTCCTTTATCGCCTGAACATCATCTTCCGTCAGTTTGCGGTTCAGGTCAAGAATTTTGCAGTAATATCCCTTGGAAATCGGATGTTCGATACGCAATGAGGTTTCGGGATACAATTCCCGTATGGCTTCATACATCACAAAACTGAGCGAACGCACGTAAGTGCGCATGCCCGAAGGGATGTTTATCCCGACAAATTCGACCGTTTTGGGCTTATACACCCGAAATTTCAGGTCTTTCATTTTATGGTTCGCCCGCGCAGCAATCACACCGTATTTTAATTGTAATCCCAAATCTTTGTATATCTCAAGCAGACTTGTTCCGGCAGGATATTTTTTCCGGACGCCGTTGTTTTTACAATATATCTCTATCATTGATGAATCCATAAAAAATGTATTTTTAGTTGTTATAGAATCCTTTACTGAGCCGTTCTTCTCAGTGTAAACCTGCACTGTTAATCAAAAATTGAACTCGCCCTGACGGGCAAAGAGGTGCCGTATGCGCTCTCTTCGTCCGTCAGGGCGATATTTGATTAACCGCAGGCGTGGGAACCATGTGATTTTTTGTATGAAATTTGTTTTATCGTCTTCTCAACGTAAAGTGTCCCACAAACACTCTGTCCAGTCCTTCCTCGTCAACCGAGTACCAATAATCGGTCGAAGGCATCGGATCTCCGTTTGATTTGCCGTCCCAGCCGGTGTCCAAACCCATGTATTTTGCGACAAGCCTGCCCGAACGGTCGAATATTTCGACAATGGCATTCGGATAATACTCCCTCAAATTCCCGATTTCCCACGTGTCATTAACACCGTCTCCATTCGGAGAAAAGAATGAAGGGAAGATCGGCTGTCGCGCTTTTACAATGTGTTTAAAATCGTTCGATCTACAGCCCAGCGCATCTATAATGAAGAATGTGTGAGGACCTAATTGCAGGTTGAACTTTTCCGGATAATCGCCGAGTTCGCTATCTACGCCATACCGGAACGGTGGAGTTCCGAAATCAACATCAACAATGATTTTACGGTCAAGGTACCCGATCGAGTCAATATCTAAAATCAACGGCGGAGTATTGACTCCTACTGTAAATGTATCTTTTACAGAGCATTCGCCCCGGGTCATTGCTACTATATATGTGGTAGTGTTACCCGGCGTAACGCTTAAAGTTGCGGTATTTCCCTGTTCGCCCGGCGTGCCGTCTATTGTCCAGCTATAAGTAGTTGCGCCGTAAGAGCTTGCATTCAAGGTTGTTCCGCCTTTACAGAGCAGGCTGTCGCCGGTAATTTTTCCGGCCAGCGGTTTGTCAACATATACTTTCGCTTGCCCTTCTGCTTTAAGTCCGCAGAAAGAAACCGATACCGTATAAGTATTTTCGGAACTGTAACTGTGATCTCCGCCTGTAAAAAGAGGGGTAACCATAATACTCTCCGTTGTACCGAGGCTTGTATTATTTGAATCAAACCATTCTATTGTTGCTTCGTGCGGAGACTTCGTCGCTTTTAACTCAACTTCTTCCCCTTCTCCGCAAAGGCTTTGCGTAGGGGTTAATACGGTAACTGCCGGCTTCGCATCAATTACGTGCAATGTAAATGTCAGGATACTGTCGGCGCCGTTTGAGGCTGTGAGGGGAATCTCTTTGGGTCCGGCGGCAGTAAACGTTACTCCTTCGTGTACGAATGGCAGTTCGCTTGCGCATATTGTTGAGTCGCCTGTGCCATACTGGGTTTTCAAAACCGTTAAATCAAGGATTCTGAGGCTGTCGCAACCTCCTGTTTTACCATCTTTTTCTACTGTTTTCAAAACTACCGTATGAATCCCCGTTGTAGTAAATTCTTCGCCTTCGAACTTGTATGGCAAATCCTTTTCTTTAACGGAGTCTTTAATTTCTTCCGGGTTCATGTATGTCGGACTGATAGTTACATTCCTTGGATATGTTTTTGGTGCATTGGTTTCATAAGTCATCGTGAGGTAATACATACCTGCGTAATCAAGCAATGTTCCGCTTGGCGCATCTTCCCTTTTAAGGGTAAGCACTTCGGCTTTCTTTTGTGCCTCCGTAAGTGCGAAGGGAGCTTCCCACTCGTATTTCATCTTATCCGGTTCAGGCTCTTCTCCTTCTGCAAATACCGGTCTGAGGCTAAACTCATCCGCATCCTGGCAAACAGGTTCCGGATCCATTCCGATGCCGGTAGGGACCGGACAGGCAATTTCTGCTCCGCCGCCAACTTTACGAAATGAAATAGTACCCGGGCATTGCGAGAAGTTTGTAACGAGCAGCAGATACCATTCGCCTTTTTTTGCATTTTTAATAGTACATGTTTCCTTAATGCTGGGAGATGACTGACAGAGCCCCGATTCGGTCGGGGGACGAAGCGTTTCCGGCAGTCCGTTGTAAATCTTATCCAATACCTCCTTCTTCGAATTTCCTTCAAAGGGTCCCCAACCGATAAAATCAACATCCCCTGCGGTAATACCTAACGGAGGCGTACAGGGAGCATCGCCGAGATGTTCTATTTCGAATGATATATCCGCACATGGTTCCGGATCGGGATAACAATATGACCTGCTTCCGGTATCATTCAATTTCGGAACAGTAATTTCGCCTACTCTGAAAATAAACCAGGTAGGCACATATCTCAATGATCCTGCATAATAAATCCCATTGCCGTCAAGACAGCCTAACCCAAAAACCGGATCGGGAGTGCCGGGGAGTGGGGTGCCGATAAAATATGACAGATCGTCGCTGACCGTTCCTGCAGGGTAAGTTTTGCCGTCGTCCGTACAGAAATGAGTTACATTGTCAGCTGTCCCCCAAGGAATTTCACAAGGTAGCAAGCCACATCCCGACCCCTGTCCATTCGCATTAACGGCGAAAAACAGCAGCGCACAGATACTTATGACGAACGTTGATTTTATGCTCGTGAATTTTTGCATTGGTATTTTTGTTTGATGAAACAATTATTTAAATTATTTAAGTATTTAAAATACAAAAATATAAGATTATTTGTTCTTTGCAAAATTTAATGAAATATTTTTTTTTGAAGTTGTCTTGACTTTTTAATTTGAAAATTCCCGGTTTTATGCCGGTTATTTCAATTTAACGGCTATGAGAAACGCTACCGTCCAGAAATAATCCGCTGCAGAAAAACACGTAATTCATCGTTCGGTTCGGCCCCTTTCGTCATCAGAAAATTTCCATCCCGGTCCAGTAAGAAGTAAGCGGGAATATTCCGAATCCGGTAGATTTCACGCAGTAAACCGGGATTTTCCACATGCAAGAATATCATTTTATCCTTGTATGGAGCTGCAATGCGGGCAACCTGTCCGGGCGTATCATACAGGAATATATTCATAATAACGAGCTCCTTTTTATAGGTATCGGCAAACCGCAGCAAGACATTCAGCTCTTTTTGTGTCTGGTCGATTTGCGTATTCCCGAAGTTGAGATACATATATTTACCGATGAAATCGGACAAATGGCGCTGTTTCCCTTTCGTGTCGGTGCCGGTAAAGTCGAAAGCCGGAGAGCCGGTCATATTAGCCGACGCTTTTTCGACGAGAGAGGTTAATAAATCGCGGTTTTGTTCCGTCCGGATTCCTCCGCCCAGCTTGCGAAGCAATTCTATTACTTTGAACTTATCGAAGTCTTCCACGTTTATCAAATCGGAAATCAGCCTGATAGCTGCCAGTTCCTTCAAATAGGCGTCCGTTATTCCGTAGCGGTTTTGCAGCAGTGCGAAAAGCATTTTCGCATTACCGTCTTCAATAATTTTGCGAAACTGTGCGTATTCCTCCTCACTATCCCTGTTTTTTTCGATGAAATCGTTAAAAATACTATCAAACACGTCCCAAAAAGCGGGATTTTCCATGTCAACTCCCAATTCGTTCAGCCGTGCAATCATACTGTCCGGATGAACTCCTGAAGCGAAGTTTTCCAGCAGTAAAAAGCGGTATTCCTTAAACCGGATTTGAAACGGGTTGTCAAGGTCGGTGAAGATGCTTCGCATTTCCCGGACGGATTTTTGTATCGAATCCGGATCATTGCCATACACTAAGTGCTTGACGGAATAAAAGTCGAAAGCTTCTTCAAACTCCATCAGCTGAAAGTTAAAATCGCCCCTTTTCAGCTCTTCGATTTCAAGCAAATATTCCGTTGGCGTAAAATAAGGATCCAGCTTCTGAGGCAGTGATTTTTCGATGAATCCGGGTAATTTTACCTGATACGCTTCTCCCGGCTCCAGATAAATAAATCCGGAGTATAAGTCCATCGGAATAAATGCCTGAATCGGAGATGCAATATCAATGACAAAAGAGAAAAATCCGGAAGTATCGACTGTTACTTCCGAGAGTATCTGCTCGTCCCGGACGATTTGATCGGCATACGTCCGCAATGTAAGCGTCTGTCCCGCATAACTTTTTTCAACCCCCGAAAGCGTAGTCTCCTTCGCATGCATAAGCGAAAACGAAAAAACAGCTGATATAAAAATGAAAAAGGTGTGTTTCATATACATTAAATTCGACAAAAATACCTACCGTTTTAATCTCAAACTACAAATATAATGAATTGTTGTTATAAGATCACGTTTTTGTGCGAAAAACAAAGTATATAAAAAATCCATTCAAAAGTTAGTTTTTTTCAAAAAAAATTCATACCTTAGCACGCTTGGATTTGTATATAATCTATAGGGAAATTGTGAATATTAATGGGTATAGTATTTCTTGCATAGATTTTGTGCGCTTCAACATCTGCAAATAATAAATTAATTCAATCATAAAACTAAAAAATAAAGCGTATGAATAAGCCTTTATTAAAAAGTAAGTTATGGATAGTGGCGACCGGGATGTTGCTGTTGTCCGCTTTTAATGTGTCGGCTCAAACTTGTGTGGTGGGCGGAACGGATTTTGACACGCAAACAACATTATTTGATCCGGTTTTAGCAAACGATGAAACAGGTTGGTTTAATGAGGATGTTGGCGAAGAATTAGAAGATTTGTGCGGAACTTGTCAATATTACTCTAATGTAGATATTGGGATACAACGAGGAGTATTGTCTAATTCAATGACTGCAAGAGGCGATCTTTTTACACCGGCGTTATGGAATATGATTTTGACAAATGGAAATAGTGTTCCTAATGGTTTTCAAGGTGCGAGTGCCATAGTTGCAAATCCTAAATTAATAGACCCTCGATTAAAAGAGTTCCACAATAATATGTTTGTGAATGCGGGCGCAACGCATATAGGAGCATTTTTTTCTTACTCCGCAACCGGTTTAACTCCGGGGGCAACGGTTACTTTTACCGCCGATGTTTATAATTTGCTTGATTTGGAGTCGGCGGCCGAATATGCCAAAGCGAATGGAGGTGGAGATTTTACCTTTGGAGGCTATAATTATGCTGTTAATAATAATCAATACTATGGGAATACTAATATTAATGTTATTGGATCTACAACTGCAACCAGCAATCAATCGTTAACCGGTGTTTCAACACCAACCATTGCATTTGGAGGTACCGCGAAAATAACCATCACTGGAACTGCCGATATTGGCGGTGTGGTAACGTTTTACTTAGGAAGACCCCCCGGTATTAATTTTGCGCCCATTGGAATTGATAATATTGAAATAACAAGCAACAAGCCTATACTGCCGAAAATTACTTCTCAAAAAGTGCTTCCGGTATGTGTTGCCAATCCTGTAATCCTTAAACCGTCAGCAGTGTATCCGGCAGGAACAACCTATTCGTGGACTTCAACTGCATTGGGTACAAGTTCGGACCGGCAGTTTTCGGTTACTCCACCGGACATACAACCATATACCGTAAATCTGTCGGTAGCATTACCGGGCTGTGCGCCTGCAGCAGCCGAGGCATTTACTTTGGAGGTAAAAGCATGTTGTACTGCTGATAACGGCGTGCCAATGGCTGAAACATTTGTTTTTTATGATGATTTTGGTGAATTTGCAGGAACAAGTTCTTACCAATACCGTGCTGCTGATGGTAGCTTGCAGCCCGGTTCGGTTGATGAAACTGAACGTTATTATTTTAATCAGAATCCGCCGATAGCAACAAAACCTCCGGGTTTCACTTCTGCATATACCTACTGGTCAGATTCTCCCGCTCAACACGAGCGGGCTCTAATTATTCCGTGGCTACCTTATACCTCACCACTATTTTACGATAACACAACAGGCGATGGAACCGGAGGTTTGCTGTTTTTTGGTCTTGGGTCTTCCGGCAATATGAATAAGGTATTGTATGAACGAGAAATATGCGGATTGTGTGCGAATGATAAAGAAATTAAATTCGGCGCAAGCTATTCTGCTGCTAATACCAAAGCCAGCGGAGTTTTTGAGGTGGAATTGCGATTGATGGAAGGGAATGAGACGAATCTTGGAGCGGTACTTGCTTCGAGTGGAACAAAAGTTTTAACAAGTCCGAATTGGGAAAGTTTTGAAACAACGTTTAAAATAACTGACCCAAGCATGACTTGTGTAACATTGCAGGTAATTAGTAAAAAAGACGACTACAATGGCGATAATATTGGAGACCTCGCTTTGGACGATATTTATGCCTCAGTGTGTACACCGCCCGATGTTGATGTAAGTTCTTCGCTAACCGGTCCGGAGTTATTGAATCTATGTTCAGATAAACCTCTAACGATAGAAGCGATAATCTCACAGTCTGCCAAGGATTACTATGGTGAAGATGATATTCGTTATCTGTTTCAATATACATTTGACAATCCGAGTACAACGCTGAATCCTGTTTGGAAAGATTTAAGCGAAATTCAGAAAGATCCAAAATTTACAATTGAAGATCCGGGAAATGATGATGCTTTTCCGGACGATAAGCAAATGACATATTTTCGAGTAGTGACCGGAAAAGAAGCGCAATTAAAAGACCCGGAACAATTGGCAATGGATGCTCAAAGCCCTTGTCGCAATGTGTCTATCTCTTCCGTTCCTGTTGAGGCTACTAAAAACTGCGCCACCTGTACCAAGCCAGTATCAGTTAAAATTCTCGCCGACGGAGTCTTCAAGGACACCGTTGGTTTATGTGAATCGGAAACGGTTACCTTGGAGGTAGATAATCTTTACCA
>JAISVA010000031.1 GCA_031271815.1 Prevotellaceae bacterium
CAATGAATCAGGATCCATTCTTCTATGCCTTCGCGCGTGTAAACCTTAGCTAACTTATCAACAATTTTGACTGAAAACTCATCTTCTACGGGAGGGAAAAGCTGTTCCAACTCTTTATCAAGGAATTGGATTCCGCGGCCGAAATCAAAAATTTCATCAGCATCGGGATACATAAACCGCAGGAAATCATCAAATATATCTTCTAAAATACCTTTCCACAAGTAGTCGTTTTTGCATTATGTTTTGTTTTAATCCGGCGGCAAAGGTAATAAAAACAGCAAAACCGGAAAAAGATTTTTGCTGTTTTTATCTGATTATTCTAAGCATTTTCCTTCGCCTTAAATGCCAAAGCAAGAAGTTTCATTTTCTTGATCATTGCCAACATACCGTTGGAGCGGGTAGGAGAAAGATGCTCTTGCAACCCGATTCGATTGACGAAGTAGAGGTCGCTGTTCAATATCTCGTCGGGCGTGTGCCCGGAGAGAACGTCGATCAGCATCACTACGATTCCACCGGCAATATCGGTGTTACTTTCGCCCTGGTAGTAAACTTTCCCGTCTTTATACTCGGCTGCCAGCCAAACTTTACTCTGACAGCCTTCCAACAGGTTTTGTTCCGTTTTGTACTTCTCTTCAATTCCTTTTCCCGAAATCCCTTTATCAATGATTAGCTGATACTTGTCTAACCAATCTTCGAGTAATTCAAACTCAGAAATTATCTCGTCCTGTTTTTCGTTAATTGTCATAGTTATTTTATATTTAATAGATATTTTATTTAATAAAAGCTTCGCAGAATCCATTTCCTTCCTCGCTTAATTTTTATATTTTTCCTCCAAAAAACGCCGTACCGCTTCTTCTGTTGCATTAGCCGGGAAAGGATATACTTCCCATGTTTCGCGCGTACTCATGCTTTCGCCGGGTTGAAGGGTTTTGTAAGGTGCATGAATTTCGAGCTCCAACAGGGAAGTTTCGCGCCGGGGAGTAGCGAAACTGTAAAGCTCCACTTCGCCCTGTTCGGGATGAATGTCGGCCGGATTTTGCTTATCAAATCGGATAACCAACAGATTATCTCCCGCCAATGTTGCCATATAGGGTTTTGCGGGATTGATGACGGCTTTTCCGGTGCATTCCCGGTAGTTGCTGTCCATTTTTTCGGCAGTAAAGGAAAAGAAGCCGTTTTCGACCTTGTAAGGGGCTTTTCCCTGATGTGCGTGAGAAGGATTGGTTAAGCAAACATCTTCGGAAGAGGTTACCGGAACAAAATTCAAGTTGTATCCGTTTACGCGTGTTATCAACCATAGATCCCATTTTACAGCCTCACTCCGGATGTTGCGGGCGGTTACTTCAAAATGCAGTTTCCCGTTTTCGTCAATTGCAATCTTTTTTATCAGCTGAACTCCGCTGATGGGGCTTTCCGTTCCCTGCATAACGATGGAATGTCCGGTTTTTTCCAAAACAGTATAACAGTCATAAATGATATACGGGTCGGGGGGCCAAAAGAGCGCAGAACGGCTTTTTTCGACATTCAGCGTTTGCTGTTTCCACCATTCGCTTTGCGGACCAACCCACACTTCATGTCCGTTATAGGCTTTAAAATCCTCTTCTTCGGTCAATCGGGGAGAGGGCGTAATTCGTTGTGTTTCATCCTCATTCCATAGATTTGGATTACTTTCGAGGATATTGGAGCCGCCGTCCCGCTGCAACGAAACAATTCGTCCGCCCACATCCGTAAGAATTCCTGCACAGATGTTCCCGTTTTTGATATAAATTAATCCCATTTCGCAAAGGTAACCATTCAACTGTTTTATTTTTTATTTTTAACTCACATTTTTGTGATAAATATTAATTTTTCCCGTAACATTGTGACGATTTATTAATTAATAACCTAAAAACAACTTGCATGGAAAAAAGTTTCAAAGAGGCCTTGGCAAACAGAAGAAGTTTTTACGCACTAACCGGTTCTTCTCCGGTACCGGATAAAGAAATAGAAGATATAATCGTGTTTGCAGCAAATAACGTACCTTCCGCATTCAACTCACAGACAACCCGGATGGTGCTTTTATTAGGAGAAAATCACAAAGCATTGTGGAATATCGTAAAGGAGACATTGAAGAAAATTGTACCGGAACAGGCATATTCCAAAACTGAACAGAAAATAGACAATTCTTTCGCTTCGGGTTACGGGACGGTGCTTTTTTTTGAAGACGGTACAACAATTAAAAAACTGGAAACGGAGTTCCCTTTGTATAAGGATAATTTAAAAAACTGGTCGCAGCAAACATCGGGAATGCACCAGCTGGTTGTATGGACGATGCTGGAAAACGCAGGTTTTGGAGTGTCCCTGCAACATTATAATCCGTTGATAGACGAAGAGGTACGTAAGAAATGGAATTTACCTGCGGACTGGGTTTTAATCGGACAAATGCCCTTTGGAAAGCCGTTGGATGTTCCTCGAAAAAAGGAATTGCAACCGATTGAAAAAAGGGTTAAGATATTCAAATAGAAACGTGTATGCTCGTAGGAGCGGGGTTATGTACTATAGCCGTCAGGTTAAGGCTGAAAGCCTTATATTTCAATAGCGTAGGGAATCGTCCTACGATTTGAAATGTATCTTTCTTTCTCTAAGTCCCGAATGGGCGAAATCAGGATATAGCCCTTTCAGGGCTGGGTTGCCGACGTTACAACAAAATAGGGCGGCGCCCTATCCTATTTATTTTGCCCTTTCAGAGCATTGATTCCGAGAGTTTTTCTTCTTAACCTGACGGCTATAGGGTATTTCCCCATCCTTGTTGCATTTTTCTGTCAGTTTTTTGCAAATCACAAGAGGCTGTCTCAAAAGTCTTTTTGAACGCAGATGACACAGATAACACGGATTTTTATATCATTGATAATTAGTTATATATAAAATTCCTATTCGTTTGTTATCTGTGAAGACCCGTGTCATCCGCGTTCTTTTGAGACGGCTCCTTACCAAGCGTTAATCATTTTTATATAACCGTCACCCATCCAAACGGATCGGCTTCATCACCGTATTGAATGGCGCGCAGTTTGTGATACAGTTTCGTACAAACCGGACCCGGTTTCCCGTCTTTTGAAAAGACGTATGATTTACTTTCTTCTATATCGTCGATGCGTTCGATCGGACTGATTACAGCGGCAGTTCCGCAAGCGCCGGCTTCCTCGAAAGTATCCAGTTCGGTTGCCGGTACCGGACGGTGTTCAACCTTCATTCCCATACTTTCAGCCAATTGCATCAGGCTTTTGTTGGTAATCGAAGGAAGAATAGAGGTTGAACTCGGAGTAACATAAGTGTTATTCTTGATTCCGAAGAAATTAGCGGCGCCGCATTCATCAATGTATTTTTTCTCTTTGGGATCCAGGTAGAATACATTCGAATAACCCATATCGTGCGCTCTTTTTCCGGCAACCAGGCTTGCGGCGTAGTTTCCGCCTACTTTGTAGGTTCCTGTTCCGAGCGGTGCGGCGCGGTCGTATTCTCTCAGGATAACAAAAGGAGTGGTTTGGAACCCGCCTTTAAAATAAGGTCCTACCGGAGTTACGAACAGGAGAAAAAGATATTCTTCGGACGGACTTACGCCTACCCGGGGGCTGATTCCGATTAGCAGCGGACGGATATACAGCGATGCACCGCTTTCGTAAGGTGGAATGAATCGTTCGTTTAATTTAACTGCCTGAATAACTGCTTCCTTAAACTTTTCGACCGGGAATTTTTCCATTAAAAGTCCCGCTGCGGAAGACTGTAAGCGTTTGGCATTTTCGTCCATTCTGAAAATACGGATTTTCCCGTCTTTCCCGCGAAATGCTTTTAATCCTTCAAATGCCTCTTGCCCGTAATGCAGACAAGTAGCAGCCATGTGCAAATTAACCGTATCCGTGGAGCTGATTTCCAATTCTCCCCACGAACCGTTACGGTAATAACACCGAACATTGTAATCTGTCGGTATGTAGCCAAACGAAAGGTTTGACCAATCTAAATTTTCTGCCATATAAATAGGATTTATATTTTTTAATTTATCATTTAAACTACAAAATTAATAAAAATACGGCAATTCACGTTCAAATTTTCCGTTTCGGTGAAATATTTTTTGTGAGGCGTGTGAAATATTGAAAAAAGAATTAATTTGGTAACAATTTATCCAAAGAAAAGATAAGCCACAAAAATTGCCGCTACCACTCCGCCCAGGTCGGCAACCAGTCCTGCCGTAACGGCATACCGCGTTTTCTTGATTCCTACCGAGCCGAAATAAAGGGCAATGATGTAAAACGTAGTGTCGGCTGCTCCTTGAAAGATGCAGGAAAGGCGACCCACAAACGAATCTGCCCCGTTCGTTATCATCGACTCCACCATCATGGCTTTGGCTCCGCTGCCGCTAAGCGGTTTCATCAGCGCAACAGGCAGAGCGTCAACAAAATCCGTATTAATCGGGAAAAGTGAAAAAAACAGTCGAAATCCTTCTATCAGGTAGTCCATTGCTCCCGATGCGCGAAAAACGCCGATTCCAACAAGCATCCCGATCAGGTAAGGCATTACCTTTACCGCTGTTTCAAATCCCGATTTGGCGCCTTCGATAAAGGCGTCATATACATTTACTTTTTTATAGAGCGCTCCGCCGATGAATGCGATTATAATACTGAAAAGCAGAGAGTTGCTTACTAATTTGGAAACAGTAATCATGGTTTCCCTATCCAATTGGGAAAAGCAATAAACAATCAACCCGATAACGAGCGTGATGGAACCAAGCCAGCCAATAACCGTTTTGTTCCAAAGATTCAGCTTTTGCCGGATACTCACATAGATAATCGCCGTAATCGTAGAGACGTAAGTGGAGATAAGCAGCGGCACAAAAATATCCGTCGGATTTTCGGCGCCCAAAATGGAACGCTGCGCCATAATCGCGATCGGAATTAAAGTCAGCCCGGAAGTATTGAGCGCAAGAAACATAATTTGCGCGTTGGAAGCAGTGTCTTTCTGCGGATTTAACTCCTGCAATCCGTTCATTGCTTTCAATCCCAATGGCGTTGCAGCATTATCCAACCCAAGCATATTTGCCGAGAAATTCATCAATAACTGCCCATTCACCGGGTGATTTTTGGGTATTTCGGGAAATAATTTGGAAAAGAACGGCCCGATGATCCGTGATAAAAAGTTGATTGCACCTGCCTTTTCGCCGATATTCATCAATCCCAGCCAAAGAATCATCACGCCCCCCAGCGGCAGTGCGATTTTCATCACAGCCATTTCGGACATTTCAAAAGTACTGTTTACAATCCGCTCAAAAACGGTAAAATCGCCGAAAACAATGCACTGTATCAATGCTACCAGCATGGCGACAAGAAAAAATCCGACCCAGATGTAATTTAGTACCATTTTTCTTTATATTTTTTTAATGCTTACAAAAATACACAAAGTTTTGACGAAATCTGGATTTTAAGGACGAAGAAAAACATTTTTTGAATGAAATAAATACCTAAACAAAAAAAAAATTAAAGTAACAAAACGCTTCAAAGGTTGCTGTTTTAGTGTGATTTTTGAAATTAAAAATAGTGTAATTGAATTTTTACATATTGTTGATCTTACAAACAATTTTTCTCAAACAAACTACAAAATCATCACATATACTTTGTAACTCGTTTCTACTATCTGCTGGTAAATTTATTTCTTCTGTAGAAATTTTGTATAATTTTGTGTGGTAAATATTTAAGTAATTAACGTCATTACATGAAAAAAGTGTTAGTTTAGTTGTTCGATCAAACCTTTCAATCTTATGTTTCAAATCGTTTAATTCAGCAAAAATTGATTGAAGTGTCGCATTGTTTGTATTGATTAACTTTTCAAATGATTCAATTTGTTCTTCTATTCGACAAATATCTTTAATGATAAATTCTTTTAAGAAACGTTGTTCAGTCAGTTTTCTTGTAATATACCAACCAAGCCAAACTGCAATAACTCCTGAAACAAAAATATTTAAAGCATCCAAAGGTAATATTTCTTGTGAAAATATAATAGAAGAAAACCAACACTGACAATATAATGCTCTAATAAAAAAGAAGAATATTATTGCAATCACAAGAAGAATTAACCATAATAAAAATTTTTTACGACTTCCATATTTCTTGTTTAATAATATCAACTATCCAATTGAAATATTGAGTTTTAAATATTATTCTATCAACCACATCTTTTCCGTATTCTCTGAAAAGTTTTCCGAAAGATTGGTCTAAAAAGGAACTTCCGTAAGGACTTGCACCGTCCAAATTAATTTCTAATTGACGGTTTGTATCTTTTGCCTCAATATATTTCTTATTAAGTATCTCTTCAAAAAATGTCTCCCCAGAAGAAGGCCCGACTCGCACACCAAGATTTTTACTAAAATCGGTCGCAATATTTATTGAAACGTTCTTTTCCATTTTTCAAAATTATTTTTATTTATTGTCCAACAATAATATGTTCCTTTAAAATTAGATATTCTTGTTGTTGAGAATTGATTATTATTATATTGTACCAATGTTCTATTTGTTACTAAAACAAATTCTGACACAATTTTTTTCTCTATTATTTTCCTTATTTCAGGCAAACCCTTTCCTCTGTTTAATTCTTGCGTAGAAGATGGTAATTTCCCTTCCAAGGAATCAATAATTATTTTATTGTCTGAAAATAAGCCAGTTATTTTTAGAAAAGTTTTTGCTCTTTTATGAGAATGCGCAATGCCTTGTCCCATATCAACAAATGTAAATATTATTTGTTTATTTTTTGTGTCAATTTCCGAAGTTAACCAATAATTAATGTTTTTGTTTCTAATCCCGTGTTCTACAGCATTACCCATTATTTCAGTAAGAAGAGCTTTAATACGTTCATAAAAAGTATAACCGAAAATAGAATTCCTGCTAATTCCTAATACTTTTAAATCATTTACTACATTTTCTACAATATCAGGATTTACCTCACTCGCAATTTTTGCATTATTTAAAACATCAGTCCTAAAATGAACAACCTTTTCACTAAGTAAATCGCGTACATTTTTAGAGATATTTCCCGTGAATTTAATTTGTTTTTGCCTTAATGACAATTTTTCTAGTTGTGCCATTAAAGCCATTAAATCTCCTTTTCTAATTTGTTTGATATTAGAAAAATCAATTTGAATCTCTTTGTGCCAAAGTTTAGAAAGATTCACTAATATTTCAATCATTTCTTTCAAATTTCTATCTTTGAAATCAAATACTTTTGATAATATTATTGTCTTTTGCCACATCAAGCTACAAATTAAATGCTTTTGCAAAAGTATATATTTTTCGCAAATAATCAATCAATATTAAATGCTACATTTGTACAAAAAATTTTAATAAAAGAAATGAGAAAAAAATCCATCATTTTGTCCGTTTTTTTAGCCGTCTTCGGCGCTGCTTTTTCGCAGGAATTTTTGTGGAAAGCCGGGATGCACGGTTTTTTTGATAATAACGAATTTTCAGGTTCGCAACTGAGAAACTCGCAGACAATGGCGGGCATTCATATTGCGCCCGAAGTAGGATTGGGCTGGAATAAACAGCATCGCATCTTTGTCGGAGCTGACCTGATGCACGAATTTGGCAGCGACAGACTGATTGATTATTCCGATTTAATCGCGTATTATGAGTTTGACAGGCAGCCTTTCCGTTTTTATATAGGTTCTTTCGCTCGAAAAATGACGCTGGAAAAATATCCGCGAATGTTTTTTCAGGACAGCATTTTGAATTACCGTCCGATGGTAACCGGGATATTTTGGGAGAAATACTCGGACAAATATTTCCTCAATGCGTGGCTTGATTGGACGGGACGGCAAACGAAAGTGACAAACGAAGCATTTTTTGTCGGCTTGTCGGGACGGTATAATTTAAAGATGCTCTACGGTCAGCTTTTCAGCTATTATTATCATTTTGCGTCGAAAAAAGATCCGGAAATTCCTGAAGGATTGCACGACAACGGTTTGGTGTGGGCATCGCTGGGAATTGATTTAACGGAAGAAACAGATTGTTTTGAAAAACTGGAAGCGAACGCAGGCTGGACTGCCGGTGTGGAGCGCGACAGAAGCATCAGGGAATGGCACACGCCGCAAGGTTTTTTGTCGGAAATAAAAGTGGAATACAAAGGTCTCGGATTGTTTAATTCCTATTACCGGGGCGGACGGCAACAGGTTTTTTACGGCGATCACAGCAATGAAGTTTATTGGGGCGATCCGTTTTACCGCTCAACGGAATATAATCGTACCGACCTGTACATCAAATTTATAGAAACGGAAGTTGTTCGGTTGAAATTTACCTGTTCGTTCCATTTGGTGGAGAAAGCGGTGTATCACGAGCAGCTGTTTACGGCTACGTTTGATTTGGATAATTTCAGTATGAAGAAAGAGAAAAATTACGAATATATTTGGGATAACTGGTTTAAAAGGTAATGTTGTTTAAAGAGTTGAATGGGTACAGAGCTGTCTAAAAAGTAAGCGAATTAACACCAATTGTTTAATCTAAATATATAATTTTCTAATAATTAGACATTAATTTAGAGTCAATTTGTGCAATTCGCAGATAAATGTATTCTTATACAGCCCCATGTAACAGAACGGCAAAACCGAACAGCATTAATATAAAAAAATATATATAAATACAAAAATGGAAAAACTAACAATTATCAAAGTCGGAGGAAAAATCGTAGAGGAAGAGGAAACGCTGAAACAGCTTTTAGCCGATTTTTCCTCGATAGAAGGACATAAAATTCTGGTGCACGGAGGCGGACGTTCGGCAACCGCCCTGGCATCGCGCCTGGGCATTGAGAGCCGACTGGTAAACGGCAGGCGCGTAACCGACGAAGAGACACTGAAAATTGTTACGATGGTTTACGCCGGATTGGTCAACAAAACAATCGTTGCGCGATTGCAAGCATTGAATATCAACGCATTGGGATTGACAGGCGCCGATTTGAACTACATGCGATCCGAAAAACGCCCGGTAAAAGAGGTGGATTACGGTTTCGTAGGCGATGTAAAAGAAGTAAATGCCAAGATATTAGCCGATTTGATTCATCAGGATGTTGTTCCTGTGTTAGCTCCGCTGACGCACGATAAAAAGGGAAATATGCTCAACACGAACGCCGACACAATTGCCGGCGAGGCAGCTAAAGCGTTGACCGGGTATTTTGACGTTACACTGGTATTCTGTTTCGAGAAAAAAGGCGTTCTGATGGACGAAAACGACGATGAAAGCGTTATTTCCGAAATTACCCGTCCGCTGTTTGACGAATATGTCGAGAAAGGAATGATCCGGGGCGGAATGATTCCAAAACTGGAAAATTCATTTCAAGCCATCCAAGCCGGCGTAAAGCGGGTAATCATCACGAAAGCAAGCGAGATAAATAAGGCGACGGGAAGTGTGATCAAGTAGGCAGTCCGGATAAAAACAAGTTTTTTATGCTACTAAAAATCAGAAAGTTAAATAAAATTCAAAAGAAGATATAATGAATAATTTAAAAATCCGTCCGATTTTGAATGATGAATATCCTCTTCTGGAGGATTTTTATACTACGTAATTTTTCTGCCTCCCGGAGCAGATCCTTTAGCGCGAAAGATAATCTTTGAACCGGAGATTTTTGTGTATATCAAGGATTTCGGCGGCAGGGATGATTTGCGAGTGGTGGCAGAACAGGACGGACAAATAGTCGGTTCGGCATGGGTTCGGATAATTCCTGCATACGGGCACATAGACGGCGACACGCCCGAACTTGCGGTCTCCGTGCTGCCGGATTGGCGTGGACACGGGATCGGAAGTCAAACGATGGAAAAGCTTTTTGAATTGCTGCGTGAACATGGATACCGGCAAACTTCTCTTTTGGTGTAAAAGGAGAATCCTGCCGTGCGGCTCTATGGGCGACTGGGATATAAGATCTCCGCAGAAAGAACCGACCATGCAAATCACGAGGATTATTTGATGATAAAAGAGTTATAAATTTGCAGCGCATCATGTATATTCTTGAAAAAACAGCCGACGGCTCGCATACCTTTTTTGTTCCGGAATTAAATGAACATTATCATTCCGTCAACGGAGCTTTGACCGAGTCAAGACACGTTTTCATAAATGCAGGATTGAATCAAATCGAACAAAAGGAGATTTCTGTACTGGAAATCGGATTCGGTACGGGATTAAACGCAATCCTTACCTGCCTGGAAGCAAAATCAAGAAGCATTCCGATTCATTATACCGGCATCGAACTTTACCCGATTGATAAAAAATGGATAAAAATGCTTAATTTCCCCGATGAAATCGATATGGAAAATTCTGTTTTTGACTATTTACATGATTGTGAATGGAATAAGGATGCGCGGATTGATGCTTTTTTTACACTGCATAAAATAAAAGGAGATTTGACAAAAATGCGATTTAACCGTACTTTTGACTTAATCTATTTCGACGCATTTGCTCCGGAGAAACAGCCGGAGATGTGGTCTCCGGAAATTTTTTCTCATCTTTTCAATCAAACAAATCCCAACGGAATCCTGACGACCTATTGTGCAAAAGGTTCTGTCAGAAGAATGTTACAAACTGCAGGTTACGAGACCGAACGACTGCCCGGTCCGCCGGGAAAACGTGAAATGCTGCGGGCGAGAAAATTATAACGAAAAAAGCCATGAATAAAAATTACTCATGGCTTTCTCAACAATCAAAACATTATGAAAAAAATCTATTTCTTTTCTTCTTCTTTTTTCTCTGCGCTACATTCTTTTTTTTCTGTGCATTTGCCTTTGCAACATTTTCCTTTACCGGTGCATGGTACTTTTTTGTCTAACAGTTCTTTTTGTTCGGCAACGGATAAATTGTCAAAATTAGCCAATGCGGCTTCGCTTTTTTCGATGCAGGCTTTTTTCTCGGCGATGCTTTTTTCAAAACATGCTTTTGCCTTACCGATCATCTCTTTTTGTTCCTCTACAGTAAGGTTTTCGAAATTCTGCCATTTCTCAAAATATGCTTTTTGTTCTTCTGTCATCTCGCATTTAGATGCACGGCATTTTTCCGATTTCTCACATGTTGCTTTGCAACCTCCGGCAACGCCTTCCTTGTTCGCATTGCCACAACAAGACGAAATTAACGCCAGGCAGAAAACACTTAATAATAATCTTACTTTTTTCATTTTTACTTTTGTGTTATTTGATTTTAAATAATGGACTGCTAATATAACGAGAATAAACAAATATTATTGATGTGAATATGCAATAATTTATTTTTTTTGACAATAATTTAAGATTCTTGACGGGTTTTTATCCATTCTTGCAAGAAAATAGCTTGAAAATCAATTCTTTCGGAGTGATGAGAGAATTTTACTCAACAAATCTTGCCATATCCTATATCCGGTTTGTTTTTCGCGATGCATTCTTCAATATAAGTATATACGTGGCGAACTCTCTTCTCTTCAAAAATCTCTTCTACTGTAATCATTAAGCCGGTTTCAAAGACATTCCCGAATTCATCGTTGAGAGCCGTTCCGAAAGTGCGCATCGTTGGCGAAAGCGCCATGTAGGCATTAATCAAAGGCGGAATATTTTTCCCTCTTTTCCGGATTTCTTCTTTCAGGATCTGGTAGTTTTCCTTGTAAGTCGCTTTGTGAAATATCTTGTCCATATTTGTCGGGTCAAAGCTGACTTTCAAAGCTTTATGAGGGGTAACCAAATGATCCTTATCCGGAAAATACCGGTCTAAGAAATAGTAAATCAAATTTTGTTCTTCTTCTCCGAAGGAAGGATACATCGTTGCTTTTCCGAAGAAATATTTTGATTGAGGCAGCGTGATGATCAACGCGCCCAGCCCGTCCCAAAGATTGTCAAGGGCAAACAGGCTTTTGGAACCCATCCGGGTGGACTGGTATTCGGGACGCACAAAGGAACGTCCCAACTCAATGGTGTAAGGCAAATATTCGTTGACGAATTTATCGGAATAAGCAAAGAGGTGAGAAGAGGTCAGCTGCGGAATATTATTTTCATCGAAAGTGACATCCGAACCGTGTATATAGCGGTACCCGCCGATGATTTCTTTTTCTTTCGGATTCCACACGATTAACTGGTGATATGGCTTTTCCATACGATCGTATTCGTCAATATCGACCGAGAAACCGGTACCTCCGCCGGAAGCGCGGAAAGAAATTTCCCTCAACCTGCCTATTTCGAGCATCACATTGGGGGAATTATGTTGAGTAACGACATAAATTTCATTGTCGCTCTTATTTGTTTTCCGCAGGAATCTTTCGGGTGTCAATTCTGCTTCCAACAATTCAATTCTTATCGGTTCGATAATCGCTTCCATTCAGCTTTTTCGTTATTTCAATTTTCCAAAAATCTATAAACTATATACTTTCTCTCTGATCCAATCAGCCCATTCGCGTTGTGATTTTGTTTTGTCGAATGTCGTCCACGAAATGGGTTTTCCTACTCTGATTGTAAAGGTTTTGTTGCGTTGTTTATATAATTCATCTACCAGATAAAGCATCTCAATATTGACCTTTATGCCCAATTTTGTCCGAAGATACCCAAGGTTGTAAAAGAAAGGCGAATTATATCCAACAAAATGCAAAGGTACAATATCTCTTTCATATTGTATCGCTTTTGCTACAAAAGTTTTTTTCCATTCCAAATCCCGTATTCCGCCTTTTTGCTTGCGCGATACCATTCCGGCAGGAAAAAACAGGATAGGATTGTCCGATTCATACGTGTTATTAATCATCGCGGTCGAATCCTTTGCCAACGCGCCAAGTTTATTTATAGGAATAAAAAAGTCAGCCAGGTTTTCCACATGCATCAGCATATCGTTGACCGGAGCTTTTGCTTCCCCGTAATGATCGCTCAGGAATTTGAGGATTGCCACCCCGTCAGCACCGCCGAGCGGATGGTTGGAGGCAAAGATAACCCTTCCGTTTGCCGGGAGATTTTCTTCTCCTTCGATTTTGATCGTAATGTTAAAATCATCTAAAATAGCTTTGGCAAAATCTGCTCCGTACAGGTCTCCGTATTTTCTGAAAAAACCGTTCAAGTCATCCTGATGCGCTATTTTTTTCAGATAACGAATCATAAATTGAGGTAATTTTTTTTTCAATCCCGGAGCCTTATCGGCAAGAATCGCATCAATATCTATTTTGTCTTTTTGTCGTGCCGTGCTTTCGGACGTAATGTTTTCGGACATTCTGTCGCTGTTTAAATTAAATTTTTCCAAAAATACATTTTTTTCGTCATAATTGAAAGTATAATTGGCTAAAAAACGAGAAATCAATGTTTTTAGGAAGATTTTCGACTACTCAATAATTGATACCCGATTCCGCACTGCAAGCATTTTTTCTCGTTGCAATACTGTTTTTTCAATTCTAAAAGGGCTTGTGTATCATAGGCATTTTCTGCGTTTACGCCTAACTGTTCCCATTTTTCGATGATGCTGTTTTGTTCCGGGGCAATTTTTTCCAGCAGGGAATAGGCTCTTTCCAGGATTTCGGGACAATCCTTTTTGATGGAAAAAGCGAATAAAAAAGGGGATACAGTGTTGATTAACAGAATATTAATACTTTCTTCTCCGATAACTTTCTTCCGTTTGGGCGAAATCTCTCCAAACGTGTAGTGGTTCTCCCAGTATGCCGACGTTCCGTATCGAAAAAAATGGTGTAATTTCGTCAGATCGCCGGTTTCCATCAGACGGGAAAAAAGCTTGGATGAGCGATGAATTAACATCGCAAACTGTGCAATCCGGATGGTGGGAAAATTGACCGGACGCATTTTCGCAAACTTCCAAAGTGACGAATCAATCGGCGATAAAGAGAATTTTTGACGCAAAAAAAGATATTCTTTTTGCAGGAACCGGAAATATTCGTCATTTGTTTCTCCGCTTAGCAAACCTGCCTGTCCGAAAAGCAGCGCTTCGATTTGCGCTAAATTATCCTTGTGTTTTCCCAAGCAGGCGAGCGGAAGTGATTTTGCCAGCATTTCGAACGGCAAACTGTTTATATTCATCCCGAAATTCCTTGTGAGAAAGACATAAAAGGTCTCCTCCCAGTTGTTATTATTTTGCGTTAAATGCATCAATATTGCGTCTGTTTTTCGCATAAAACGCTCGTTCAGCAATTGGTGAAGATGAAGTTTGATACATTCGGGCGACAGCTGTTTCCAGAAAGATTCGCACCGGATCCACTCGCCGGAGGAGAGTAACACCTTATGCCGCTCCCTGATCTCTTCGCGGATAGCAATTTCAAGTTGCGGGATTTCTTCGCCGGTTTGCCGGTAAACCGGTCGGTTTGCCTTTTCGACTACGTGCAGAATCACGGAGTTATATGATTTATCTTTGTGATGATTGTGACGGTTCCAGTCGGCGGAAGTAAGGTGGATTTCTACATTTCCGGCCCACAGGGTTTTCCCGATTTTTATTTTTGCATTGAAGAAATCGGGACCGGCATCCGTGTTCTTTTTTCCACGGTCGATAATTTCAACCGCTTCTCCGGTTGTCGTTTTCAACGATTCCATCGCAAATAATCCGTATTGCCAAACGTATTGCAACAAGTTTTCCTTCATATGATTTTTTAAAAGTTCGTTTTATTTTATTGAAAATAGTTGGATGAGGCTGTTTAAAAGTCCGCCGGATTACACAAATTAACGCGAATCATTCAATTTGCAAACCGTAAATACAGATAAATCAGAATATTAATTTTGTGCTGATTTGTGTAATTCGCGGGTAAATATCTATTGAAACGACCTCCTGAAAAAATTGCCTATTTATACGTAATCGGCACCTCTCTTTTTACGCTTTGTTCAAGTGAAATCAATGTTTCGGTGGCAGAGACGCCTTTTATGCTTTGTATTTTTCCGTTGAGCAGCTGCATCAGGTGCTCGTTGTCGCGGGCATAAAGCTTTACCATCATTGTATAAGGCCCTGTGGTGAAGTGACATTCCACGATTTCCGGTATTTTTTGCAATTCGGGAACCACTTCGGAATACATTGAGCCTTTTTCCAGTTTGATTCCAATGTAGGTACAGGTTTGGTAACCAAGCATTTTCGGGTTTACGTGATAGCCTGATCCAATAATTACTCCCATATCAATCAAACGCTGTACGCGTTGATGGATGGCAGCGCGGGAAACTTCACATTCTGCAGCTACGTCCTTGAAAGGGATACGGGCATTTTGGGTAATTACTTCCAGGATATGTTTGTCGAGACTGTCTATTTTTTCCATTTGTAATGAATACTTATCAATTTGATAACAAAAGTAGTGATTTTAATATAAATATGGCCATTTTTAAAGAAAAAAGTCGCAGAAATTTATTCTACGACCTTTCTTTAAAGAATTGGTAAAAACTTATTTTTTCACGATGTCTAACAGTTGTACGTCGAAGAAAAGGATGGAATTTGCAGGAATATTCCCTACCGGATTTTCACCGTATCCAAGCTCGGAAGGAATAACGATTTCCCATTCTGATCCGACAGGCATCATGGTCAATGCTTCGGTCCAACCCGGAATTACTGCGCCAACAGGGAATTCGGCAGGTTCGCCACGCTCTACCGAGCTGTCAAAAACGGTTCCGTCCGCCAGTTTTCCTGTGTAGTGTACTTTTACAACATCTTCTTTCGTTGGAATAGCTCCATTGCCTTCTTTCAAAATTCTATATTGCAGGCCGCTTTCGGTAACTTTAACCCCTTCCTTTTGGCTGTTTTCAAATAAAAGTTGCGTATTTTTAAGCGTTGCTTCATTTTTATCCTTTTCTGTCATTTTGGTAAAAAATGCCTGGAGAAGCGGGAAAAGCTCGTCCTGTTTGATTTGGTAGTTTGCGGTATCTTCTTTAAGTCCCTGCATAAATCCTTTGATCAGTATTTCCTTGTTTACTTCCATGCCGCCCGGAAAATCTTTCAGGTTTTGAGCGTATCCCGAACCTGCGCTTAATCCGAGTGCGTAACTGACTGTGTCAATTTCGGTAACCATTTTGGCTTTTGAGGTACCTTGCTGACAAGACGAAAGAGCTACTCCTGCAAGAAGTGCCGCTCCTACTAAAAATTTTGCTGTTTTCATTTGTTTTTTATTTTTAAAAATTAATTACTTTTCTGGTATGGTTCAAACTGAAATTTGGCTCCGTTGTTCGTCTCTTGTGCCGGTGTAACATCCAGCAATTCGACATCAAAAATCAGGATAGAGTTGGGTTTAATCTTCCCTGTGGCACGCGAACCGTAGGCAAGCGCCGGGGGAATAAAAAAACGGTATTTAGAGCCGACGGACATCAGCTGTACTCCTTCCGTCCAACCGGGAATTACTTTGTCCAGGTCAAACTCAATCGGAGTTCCCCGCTCTATGGAACTATCAAAAACAGTGCCGTCGGTCAGCGTTCCGTGATAATGCACTTTTACCTTATCGGTTGCTTTTGGTTGGGCTCCATTGCCTTGCGTCAATACTTCATATTGAAGACCTGATGCTGTTGTAACAACATTTTTATTTTTCTTATTGTTCTCAAAAAATAAATTATTTTCCGTTTCCGCCTTCTTAGCCTGGTCGGCTTCTGCCTTCATTAAATATGTTTGAATAACTTCCATTATTTTTGTCCGGTCTAACAAAAGATTGGCGGTATCGGCTTTCAATTCTTTAGTCATAGCTTCGATGAAGAGGTCGGTTTGTAACGGTCCGCCCGGAATAGTCTCCAGGTTTTTTCTCAAATCACCTCCGACTTGCATTCCAAAAGCGTAACTAACGGAATCCAAGGATGATTTCATCGTGCTTTTTGCCGCTTTTTTGGGCGCTGCCTGAACCGAAAGGAAAGTTCCGAGCAGTAAAAAAAATAAGATATTTTTCATTTTGTAAAAAATTATAAGATTTCGAGTAATTCTACATCAAAAACGAGTGTAGAGTTTGGTCCGATAATATCTCCGGCTCCGTGTTCGCCATATCCCAATTCGGATGGGATAAATAAACGCCACTTGGATCCGACCGGCATCAGTTGCAATGCTTCGACCCAACCCGGAATTACTTGATTAACAGGGAAATCAGCCGGCTGATTGCGTTGATATGAGCTGTCGAAAACATTTCCGTTGATCAGTCTGCCTTCATAATGGCAACGCACGGAATCGGTAGCTTTGGGTTTTGCTCCTTCTCCGGCTTGCAGCACTTCATATTGCAATCCGCTCGGTGTAGTCACAACTCCGGCTTTTCCCTTGTTTACCGCAAGAAATTCTTCGCCGGCTTTTTTATTGATAATGTCCGCCTCCTGTTGTAATTTGGAAAAATAGTTGTTCATGATTTGCTTAGCCTCTTCATAGCTCATTTCCGGTTGTTTGTTTTCAAATACATCGTTCATTGCTTTCGTAAATTTCTCCACGTTCAACCCTTTAATTCCCGTTCCCAGGAAATTGTTAGCCATACTAAGACCTAACGCATAACTTATTTCTTCCATTTTTTAAGATTCTTGTTGTATAAAATAAACTTTCTAATCGCGCAAAGATAAGTTATTTCTTTTATTATCGGTTTATTTTAGAAATAAAAAATAAACAACTTATGATAATTAATTCAAGTTGCCGGTTGATTTCAAGTCTGAAGTTAATGCCATTTGACATTAACTTCGGACTTCGAAATAGAAATTATTTTGAGATACATAAATAGAAACTTAAATGAATTATTTCCCGTAAAGTCTTTGTGGGAAACATGTACAGTCTATTTGTTTTTTCTTTCTAAAAAGCGCTTTTCTACCAGATGCCAGGATAACCAGGCTAAAAGTAACGTTGAAAAAACTACAGGCAAAAAAGCGATAAAATTATTGTTATTGAAAAGATTAAGCGATATGAACAGCTGAATAACCGGAAAATGAAACAGATAAATCCCGTAAGAAATGTCACCGTATTTCCCCGCTTTGTTTAAGAAAGGTAAAGAAAAGGCAATCGTAAAAATAACAATTCCTAAAGCCATCGGATATAGAAAAAAAACAAAATCATTCGAGCGAAAAAGAACTGCCGGAAGAGCAATCAAAAAAAGGGCAAACCGATATTTAAAAAAGATCTTAAAATAAAACAGAAGAAAGGCTCCCGAAATAAAAAATGAGAGTTGAAAGAAGACTTGACGAGCTAACATTTCGTAAATTTCATTACCGGTTGTGAGATATAAATAATCCATACTGCGATTGAAAATGATTGAAAAAAGATAAATTCCTCCCAACACAATCCTTTTATCCCAACGACGGAGTAACCAGGCAATAAATGGAACGGAGAGATAGAGCAAAAGCTCAATTTTAATCGTCCAGAGAGAGCCGTTTACGGCGGTCATTTCCGGATTTTCGGTAAAAACACCCGGTAAAGACGGCTGAATAAAATTCAGAAACGATAAGTTGGCTGCCAGGTATTTAAAAAATACGGGAGAAGAAAAATATTGTCCTGCTAACAAATCGCTTAAAAAAACCAGGCCGAAAGCGCATAGTAAAACAACCAGTATATAGGCGGGCATAATTCTTCTCGCCCTCTTTTGGAAGTAGTCTTTCAACGAGTGTGAACGATAGAAGCTTCGCATAATCAAAAAGCCGCTGATAACAAAAAAACCGTGCACTGCCATAGCCGAAGAGATTGGCAGGTACCAATTTTGACCGGTCAGTCCGGAATAATGATTGCACATGACCGAAAAAGCTAAAAGCAACCTGAGGAAATCAAAGTTATTTGCAGACGGAATAGCCTGAAAAATATTGCTGCCCTGTTTTCTGGACACATCAATTCGTTCATTCAAAAATTCGTTCATTCAAAAATTCGTTAAATTTTTAGCGCATATCAGCCATATTACTCCCAGTATCAAATTCAATGAGTTTGATAAACACACAGGTGCAAGGGACACGAAGCTGTGCTTATTCTTTCATTTTTTCAAAGGTAAATTAAATTATTTGAAATCACAACCGGAAAGGTAAGATGACACACTTTATCCTGTTTTTCAAAGCCTTTTGTCAAAATACGTTTTAACCTTTATCATCAGATGCACGCGATCCGCTCCCAATACGTTGTGTGCATACCCCGGATAGACGAAATAGTCGACCTGTTTTCGCGATGAAATCGCTTTTTTCAACAACGAAAGCGTATGTTGCCACAGTACCACCGGGTCGTTGTCGCAGTGAATAAGCAACAAATCTCCCTGCAGATTCCCGATAAAATTTCGCAGGTTGTTCTCCCTGTATCCCGCCGCGTTTTCTTTCGGCACTTCCATATACCGTTCGGTGTACATTGCCTCGTAAAACGCCCAGTCGATCACCGCACCGCCCGCTACTCCCACACCAAACAGTTCCGTTTTAAGCATCAGAGACGTAGCCATAAATCCGCCGAAGCTCCAGCCGTAAACGCCCACACGGTTTTTATCCACATAATTTTTGTTCGAAAATAGCCATTTCATCGCAAATGTATAGTCTTCCGACTGTGCTTTTCCGATATTCATCCGGATTGCTTCTTCAAACTTTTTTCCGCGATAAGCCGAACCTCGGGGGTCGATATAAAACACTACATACCCGGCATCCGCCATCAGATAATCGAAACCCTTTGTGCCGGAGACCCATTCATTGCGAATCAGTTGGACATGCGGACCGCCGTAAACATAAAACACGACCGGGTATTTTTTTCGAGGACTTATTTTTTGCGGACGGACAATGCGATAGTAAAGTTCATGCGTATTTTCGCTTTGCCGAATGATGCCTGTTTCAATCCTGGGCATCATATAACCGGTGTACGGATCAGGCGAGATGTGAAGTTCGCGAATAATTCTCCCATCCTGCAATGAACGTAAAAATGATTTTCCAGGAATGGATATTGTATTAAAAACATCGATGAAAACATCGTTTTTTTCAGAAAATGCGATTTGATGTACTCCGTCTTCCGGCGTCAATAACGCAATGTTTCCCTGTTCAAGATGAACCGAACAGAGGTTCCGGTTCAGGGGCGATAATATTGTAGACAAAAAGATCAGTTGCCCGTTCTTCCTGTCATATCCCGTCAATTCGGTTACTTCCCAGTTTCCCTTGGTCAGTTGCCGGATAAAATTACCGTTTTCATCGTATAAATAGAGATGGTTAAAACCGTCGCGCCGGCTTTGCCAAACGAAATAACCGGGATTTTTATCCGGAAAAAACAGCGGATGCTGTGGTTCCGTATATTTTTCATCTGGCTCCGAAAACAGTATTTTTTCTAATTGTCCGTTTTCGGAAGAATACCGTTTTACCCGGCATTCTTTTTGTGCACGGTTCAATTCGGCCAGATAAATATGCTTTTCGTCGGGACTCCAACTGATGCAAGTGAGGTAAGCCTCCTTTTCATCGGGCGATTCCAGGAACAAAAGCTCGTTTTTATCGACATTATAAACTCCCAGGCGTACCTGCTGGCTTCTTTTTCCCGCCATCGGATATTTGATTTTTTGCAATGTTGCAACCGGATCTTTCACACAAACCAGCGGATAATCGGTTACGCCACGCTCGTCCACTTTATAAAATGCCAGCATTGAACCAGCTGGCGACCAGAACGTTCCTTTTGTAATTCCAAATTCGCTGCGAGAAGCTGCCTGTCCGGCTGTCACCGCTTTGTTTTTATCCGAAAAGACGGTCGTGATTTTTCCGTCAATGCTTAACAGGTAAAGTCCATTCCGCATAGTATAGGCAAAAACTCCTTTTTCCTCGTTGAAATCAAAGTTTTTCCATTCTTTTTCTATCCGGATAACATTTATGAATTCTTTTCTCCGGCAATCAAGAAACAGGATTTTTTGTTGCACCTGTATCCAGCAGCTATCCGCCTGCTCTTTCATCCAGTGAATTTCCGGAAATTTCTTCAGCTCCTTTATATTTTCTTTTCTCAAAAGTTGGTTCAATTCCTTAAGCGACAATTCCCAGATAATCTCACCGGAAGCAATATCATTTGCTTTCAGTCTGTTTTTTAAAATATACACATAACTTTCGTCATAAAAACGGACTTGTTCCGGCGCTTCCGGCAGAAAGCGGTCGGAATGGGGATTTCCGGGGATAAATTCTTCGGTGGATAATTTTTTAACCATTTTTATTTCAGATTAAGAGTGTACTTAAAATTCTGCTAATTTTTCTCGGCAAAGAAACTTAATCTGTTTCAATTACCCAAAAATTCAATAAAAAATAGTATTTTCGCAGATATTATTATCCCAAATTTCACCATGCAAGTAAAAATCATCAATAAATCAAAGCACGCGCTGCCCGAGTATGCTACCGGACTTTCGGCAGGAATGGACTTACGCGCCAACCTGGACGAACCGGTCGAGTTAAAGCCGCTTGAACGAAAATTAATCCCGACAGGATTGTTTATTGCCCTGCCGGCAGGATATGAAGCGCAAATCAGACCACGAAGCGGATTAGCCGTGAAGGCGGGAATTACCGTGCTTAACAGTCCCGGAACGATTGACGCCGATTACCGAGGCGAAATCAAAGTCATTCTGATCAACCTTTCTTCCGAAACGTTTGTTATTCAAGACGGCGAGCGGATCTGCCAGATGGTCGTTGCCGGACACGCTTCGGTACAGTGGGAAAAGTCCGAATTGCTCGATGAAACGGAACGCGGAGCAGGCGGTTTCGGACATACCGGAAAAAAATAAAAAGCAAAAAACAATGCAAGCAATAGTAATGTTGAACACAAAGACACAACAAGATAAAAATTTCGCGCTTTCGCCTCTTCGTGCTTTCGTGCTTTTAGCATTATGTCTTTTCGTAATTTTACCCTCCTTCGGAAAACAAAAGCCGGTTGCCGTTTCGCAAAAGCAGGAAACGGCTATTCGGGCAGAAGAGAAGAGAAAGTTTGATTATTA
Source organism: Prevotellaceae bacterium (assembly GCA_031271815.1). Taxonomy (GTDB): domain Bacteria; phylum Bacteroidota; class Bacteroidia; order Bacteroidales; family Paludibacteraceae; genus RGIG9379. Next base: position 21,820 of record JAISVA010000031.1, read on the forward strand.
CTTTCTGGAAGCATTGCGGCAAAAGATGCGGGGCAACCGGGATGCCGCCGCCGACAATCTCTTGCGCTGCTACTACATTGATCCTGAAAATGCCACCGTGTTTTCCGAACTGGCAAATCTGAATATTTCAGCCGGTCACATTCCTTTGGCTAAAAAATATATGATTGAAGCGGTCAGGCTGGAACCCGAAAATTTTTGGATGAAACAGGCACTGGTTCAACTTTACCTTCAAAACAAGGAGTACAGGCAGGCGGCGGAAGTGAGCGAAGAGATTCTTAAGAAACATCCCGAAAAGAAAGAATATTACTACATTCTTGCATCCTTGTACGCACAGATGCAGCAGCCGCAGAAAGCCATTCAGGCGTTAGACAGTTTTGAAGAAAGAAACGGAACAAACGAACAGGTTGCACTGGAAAAATTCAAGTTGTATATCTCTGCAAAAAATCAGAAAAAAGCATTCAATGAAATTGATAAACTCATAAAAGCGTTTCCGAAACAGACGAAGTATCAGACATTGAAGGGTGATCTTTATCTTGTGCTCGACAACGAAATGGAGGCGGAAAAAACCTATCGTTCTGTGCTGGCAAATTATCCGGACGAGCCGTTGGCAACCAACCAGTTGGGACTTTTATATATCCGGCAGGGAAAAACGGCGGAGGGACTGGCATTATTGTCTTCGGTGCTGCAAGACAAAGCGACTGATTATGAGTTGAAAAAAAGCATACTCAGCTTTATTTCCCAGGACAGCATACTGGCAACTGCTGTCAATGATACTATTTATCTGAACGTAATCAAATCGTATCCCGAAGAAGAACTTTCATACTTGATTTACGCTGCCTATCTGTTGGATCAGAACAAGGAAGAAGGCATCGGGTATATTCGCAAAGCGCTGGAAATTAATCCGAAATACGAAGATTCGTGGCTGATGCTGGTGAACTATTATTCGATGAAGAACGACACGGCCGGAATGCTGAACGCCACGCGCGAAGCCGTCGAGCATTTTCCCGAAAACCCGGAATTTTACTATGCAATGGGAACTGCCGCCCGCTTGAAAAAAGAGCCGGAAACCGCCTTATGGGCATGGCGAAAGGCAATTGCGCTACAGAAAGAACGGAATAATTTATTAAGTTCGGCTATCCAGGGTCAGATTGGCGACCTTTATATGGAAAATCACCAAAGACAGGAAGCGTTCCTTGCCTATGATACCGCCCTTGTTTACAATGAAAACAACATTTTGGTGTTAAATAATTACGCCTATTTTTTATCGTTAGGCGATGAAAATTTGTCGAAAGCCGAGCGTATGAGCGGAAAAGCCGTGGCGGCAGATCCGAAAAATCCGGCATATTTAGATACCTATGCGTGGATTTATTTCAAACAGGGCGATTACCTGCTGGCGCAAATGTATATCGAACAGGCGTTTGCCAACGGCGGAAACAACGACCCCGATGTACTCGAACATTACGGCGACATTCTCTACAAAACGGAAAACAGGGAGAAAGCCCGAAAGATGTGGCAAGCCGCCTGGGAGATGAAAAAAGAGAGCGAAAAGGAAAATAGTATTTTAAAGAAAAAAGCAGAAACGGGTGAATATGTGGAAAAGTAAAAGATATTGTTTTTTTTGTTGCGTAGTTTTCTTGCTGCTGATTGCCTCCTGTAAAACGCAAAAAGTGCGGAAAACAACCGGGAAAGAATCGTTGCCGAGCGAGTTGGAATATACAACTTTCAACGTTCCGAAGGCGACATTCACGTTCGTACAAAAACAAAATTCGATAAATGTAAACGGTACGGTTCGTATCCGGAAAGACAGCATCATTGTCCTTTCGATTCAGCCGCTATTGGGCGTGGAAGTGGGACGGGCAAGCATTACCCGGCATTCGGTAACTGTTGTTGACCGCATAAACAGGCGCTATTTCAAAGCCGATTTTGATTCGCTGCGAAAAGAAACAGGCATAAACATAAACTATTATGCTTTTCAGGCAATATTCACCAATGCGCTGTTCATATATGACAATCCCGGGCAAGTGCAGTCATCGGCTTTTGAAGAGGTGAAAGTGGGCGAACTCTCTCTGCTCCAGACAGATAAAGAAGGTCTTATTCAGGAGTTTAACATCAATAACGAAAAACGGGTGATGTCCGGAAGAATGTTTATGAACAGCGAGCCATTTTCTATCGGATGGAATTACCAGAATTTCAACTCGCTGGAAAGCGGATATTTCTTTCCCCATCTGGTAAAGATAACCGTTTCGGACGGAAAGGAACAACACCGGATGGACGTTTCATACAATAAGATAGAATTAGATAAAAAACTAAATTTCAACTTTCCCGTACCTTCTTCCTACACGCAGGTTACGTTGGAAGAGTTGTTGAAAATGTTACAGTAAAACGCGATGCATAGGCTTAAGTACATATCGTTCCTGATTGTTTTTTCACTCTGTTGGATTGCCTCAACCCAATGGATGGAAGGATATGCCCAAAATTCGCAATCACGCAAACCAAAGCAAACAACAACCAAAACCGGCACTCAAAAGTCAAAACCCGCGGCAAAACCGGTGCAGAAAACAAAACCAGTTCAAAAATCCGCCCCTGCCCAAAAGAAGCCGGCACAGAAAACAACGGCGCCCAAAGAGACAACAACAAAAAAAGAGATTGACGACCTGAAAAATAAGCAGGATAAGGTCAAAAACCAGATGAAAAAAATCGATGAATCGCTCTCTCAAACCAAGCTCACAACCAAACAGACATTGCAGGAAATAGTACGTCTTAATAATGATATTCAAAAAAGAAACGACCTTATTGCCAAGCAAAACCGCGGAATTGCCAAATTAGAACTGAAGATTTCGACGCTGGAAGGGGAGATAGGTAAAATGGAAATCGAATACAACCTGATGAAACAGAAGTATGTCGATTTGGTTTACCATGCCTACTTAAAAAACAATTCATACAGCCGGCTGCTCTTTGTCATGTCGGCAGCTTCGTTTCAGGAATCGTACAGGAGATTTAACTACCTGCAGCAATTTGCCTCACTCCGCAAGCAGCAAGCCGAAGAGATTGAGACGTCGCGTATTGACCTTACAATAAAAAAAGAACAGTTGAACGAAACAAAACGCCTGTCGGAAGAATTGTTAGAGCAACGAAAGCATGAGCAAACGCAGCTGTTGGTCGAAAAAGAAAAACAGGACGGTCTCGTTATTTCATTGCAAAAAAAAGAGAAAGAGCTGAAAGCGGAGTTGGAAAACCAACAAAAGATAGCCAATCAGCTTAACAAAAAAATAGAAGAATTAATTGCCAAAGAAGCCCGCGAGGCAGAAAAGCGCAGGCAGGCGCAAGCCGCCACCAAAGGCGGATATGCAATGACGAAGGAAGAAAAAGTACTCTCAGGCGGATTTGAAAAAAACAAAGGCGTGCTGATGTGGCCTGTTAACGGACTGATTACAGGGCGATTCGGCGTCCAGCCGCACCCTGTACTGAAAAACATAACCACCAACAACAAAGGAATATACATCACTGCGCCCAAAGGATCGGAAGCCACGGTTGTTTTTGACGGTATCGTTACACAGTGTTTTTCCATTCCGGGCAGCAATAATGCAGTGATTGTGCGACACGGAAATTACCTGACGGTTTACGCCAATCTTACGAATATCTACGTGAAAGTCGGAGATAAAGTCGCACGCGGAAACAAAATCGGGAAAATATACGAAGATGCTGAAAACGGCAACAATGCCGTGCTTCTTTTTCAGGTTTGGAAAGAAAAAGATTTGCTGAATCCGGAACTTTGGATTAAGAAGTAATTATTTTTGATAATTATTATTTACATTTAGTTTTTTTTGTATCTTTATCGAATGATACAGCAAGTCGCATATAAGACGAAAAATTTATGGAAGAAAAAGAAAAAAAAGAATTGGATTTGATTGACATCATCCGGACCATTTTTAACTATATTCGCAAAATCGTATTTAAAATCTGGGATTTTACTGTTTGGTTACTCCGGTTTCTGTTTCAGGCAAAATGGATTTTAGTAGTTGCGGTTATTTTCGGGATTTTATATTCGTTTTACAAATCAAGACCTGAAAAACTGCATTATCGCGGAGAAACGGAAATACGTTTCAATGTTTATGATGCCTATTTCTATCGCGACTTAACCAATGCGCTCGGTTTATATACCATGGATGAAAATAAATCGTCTTTAATGCAAGCGCTTGATCTTACTCGGGAAGAGGCTAATAACTTACTTTCGATTGATTCTTATTTTTTTATTAAAAAATATTTGGGCGCAGTTAAAGTAGATTATTCATACGAGTTTGAAGCTATCAAGAGAGATACGAATGATGTTCGATTAAATGATCGTTTACTGCTTGTTGTCACTTCGAGAGATACGGCAATCTATTCAAAATTATTGAAAAAAATAAAAAGCTTCTATGAAAGTAACGCGATTGTCCAGGAAGAAAATGCCATCCGGATGAGGCATATAGATGAAAAAATGAGGATGATTAACAATGAAATTCAGCTATTAGACAGTTTAAGGAAAAAGGAGTACTTTAAGAAAGAATCCGGTTCGCAGGCTAAACTCGACCAGACAATATTGTTGAGCGAAAAGGAAAGACGATTGTATCATGATGATATTTTAGGGTTGGAATACACCATGCAGGGACTTCAGTGGGAAAAAGAGATCAAGCCGGGTGGCGTTCGTTTTATGTCTCCATTCAGGGTAGATCCGATTCCGGTAAATAATTTAAGAAAATCGTTGGTCAAATACGTTCCGGTTTTCTTTATATTTGGTTGCTTTGTTGCTTTGGGTTGGAAATTCCGGAAAAAAATATACCGGTTTTTGTCCGAAAAATAATTACCAGGAGAATTTTCTTAAAAGCCCGTTATTCAATATAAAAAGCTGAATAACGGGCTTTTAAGAAAACAAAAAAAGATACAAAAATGAATAAAAAATACAGATGGGGCATTATCGGTGCAGCCAGGATTGCCGAAAAATTTGCAGAAGGATTGAAAGAACTTCCCAATGCAACCTGTTATGCCATCGCCGCCCGGTCGGCAGAAAGAGCGGAAACGTTCCGCCAAAAATACGGTTTTGAAAAAGCCTACGGATCTTATGAAGCAATGCTGGCAGACCCGCAGGTTGATATTGTCTATATCGCAACGACCAATAACCTGCATTTTGAGCATACGATGATGTCGTTGGAAGCAGGAAAAGCCGTGCTGTGCGAAAAACCCTTTGCATCCAATCCTTCACAAGTCGAGCAAATGATTCGAAAAGCCAAAGAAAAAAATCTTTTTTTAATGGAAGCTCTTTGGAGCCGTTTCCTGCCCACTGTGCAGGCGTTTAAGCAGCAGATGCAGGATGGCTCCATCGGAAAACCGATTTTATTGGAAGTCGATTTTGGTATTCAACCACCCTATGATCCGCAAAGCCGGATGTTTGACCCTGAGTTAGGAGGAGGCTCAATTCCGGATATTGGCATCTATCCGCTTTTTATGGCGCTTTACCTGTTCGGGAAACCAACGTCGGTGCAGGTTGCCTCCGTGGCGGCTCCTACCGGGACGGATATGACCACTTCCATCCTGCTGAAACACGCAGGCGATGAAATCAGTGTGCTGACCTCCTCATTCGCTATACGACTCGAAACAGAGGCAAAGCTCTTCGGCGAGACCGGCTCATTGCGACTATGCCGGATGTTTCATATTCCAACCGGATTGATGATACGAAAAGGGGATGATGATGAACAGGAAATCCCCGTTAGCCTTGTCGGAAACGGATATAATTACGAGGCGCAGGAGGTGATGGACTGTTTGGATCGCGGCGAAACGGAAAGTCAAGGCATGCCGTTTTCATTCTCATTAGACCTGATTCGATTGCTTGATGACGTGTGCAGGAAGGCAAAAAACGATAAACAGAATCAGGAGCCGAATAAACTTTGATAAGTGCAAAGTCCGGTTTTTATTTCCTAAAAAACAGGGCTGTCCTAAAAGTACTCTTGAACGCAGATGAAGCGGATAACACAAAATAGCGCAGTTTTTAATCAATTGATATTCAATTTTAAAAACTGTGCTAATTTTTTATCTGTGTAAATCCGCGTCAACTGCTTTATCCGCATTCTTGCAGGCGGTCTAATTGTATAATCATAAAATCAGCCGGCAAGTTTATTTATAAATAAATCCCTACCTTTATCCCGACGGCAGTTCGTTGGTTCGACAAGTCAAATTCGCTGAATTTTCCCAAAAATTTTATATTAAATTCCGGACCGATATACAAAACGTTCCTTTTGGATACTTTAAATCCGACGTTTACACCGCTTTGCACTCCGAGGAAAAGGCTGCTTTCTTCGCTCAATTCCATCCCGGCGATTCCCATTGCATAAGGAACAAGGTATGTGGAAGAAAAACGAAGAGGGAAAAGCGCTCCAAATCCAAAATCGACGTTGAAAAAAGGTGAATGCTTTTCTTCTTCTATCAGATCCGGACTCGTTGACGGATCGAATTCATATTCCGTTACTAAAAAAGTCCCATATCCCACACCGATGTGAGACATCATGTGTTTATAAATACGTTTTTCCCACGCAAAAGAATAAAATAACCCGTGTTTGTCGGAAAAAAGATAATCGGCTTGCAATGAAATATTTACATTAAAATCAAGTTCTGTTGCAAATCCGCTTTTGGCTGTTATGTCTTCCATTGGCATAAGAGAGAAACTGCTGATTTTCCATGCATTTTGCTCCTTAATCCATTGGGTGCTATACTCTTTTCCGTTTGCATAAAAAACGGCTTGCATTTCGGAATCGCTTATTGTCTTAATCTCTGGCTGTTCCAAAACAACCTTTTCTTTCTTGATTTTAGTAACGGCAGCATCGGCAATGAGCAAGCGCAAGGCTTTGATTGGTTCGCCTTCTTGAAATGCGTCTGTAATCAATTCTTTGGAATCATCGGACATTCTGGTAATCATCGCATCAAATGAGGAGGCTGTAATTTGCATAACCCAATCAAAAGAGATATGTTCGGCTATCAATTTTACATCCGGCTCTTTAAACAATGTTTCGGGAATTTCTTTTACGGGATTTTCGTTTTCACCCGCGGCCGATTCGTTTAAAAACCGAACAATGGCTTTTGCAGGAATGGAAAAGCCTGCGTTTTCTCTTCCTCTTGCTTTCCATGTATTGATGCCGATTACTTCGTATCCCGTTTCATTTTTGATGAGCAATGGTCCGCCCGAACTGCCGGGATCAATCTGTGCCGTATGTTGAAAAATGAATGTTACTGCAGGATCGGCAAGATGTTCGTCACGCACGTTTTGGTTGGAAATGATACCTTTGCCGAGTTGCCAGGCCGGCTTGTTGCCCAGACTCGGATAACCGGCAGACCAGACGTCCTGCCCGTCTTTAACGGGCTGCGTATAAAACGCCAAACTTCCTTCTGTTTTTGCATTAGCTGGCAAGGCTACTAATGCAATATCCAAATTGGGCGAAACTGCCGCTACCGGACAGTTTTGATAAATCAGACTATCATTATTTTCGGTAAAAAATAAAATATCGGCAGCCGGCGCGTCTCTTACAACGTGTTTGTTTGTAAGAATATATGCCTCTCCCGAAGGAGCAACATACACAAATCCGGAACCGAAGCCTCTTCCTATTTCCATGCCTTTTAATATCCTCGCTGATGTTATGTAGCCGTTTTTTATCAGAGTACTGCTCATTTGACCCAAAAACGCGGTTTGTTCGGCAGTATAGCTTGGACGGACAATTGCTATCGAATTTCTCAGATTATTATCCCGGGCAGACAATGGTAACCCATAATACAAGACCAGTAAGGTCACTGTTAAAACTTTTTTCATAAAAATTACCTTGCGGATTTCCATACATTATATTCGGTTACAATATCCATTATCTCTTTCTCTTTGAACTCTTTCTCACTGATTTTTTTTGCTAACTCCGGATAATCGGAAAAATATTCCGCCGCCTTTTTAAAGAACGGATTTGCAATATGGAAGGAACCTAAGGTGTATGCACCCAGGTATGTCGGGATTCTTTCTTTCGGTCGTTTACATATAATATAAAAAGTTGACGGATTTTCCCGGTACATCAATAGCGTAACTTCGCCTTTCGCAGCATCGCCTTTAATCATTACGCCGAGCCATTGCGGTTTGTGTTCGCGTGTTCCCAGTATATCATAAAAAGTATAGGCGGTATATACGACTTCCCCGTAAGAATCTTCTTCTTCGTTTATAAAAGCAATTCGTTCGATTGATTCGCTTGGGATTTTTTCGACTTTCGATTTTTGACTCAGTTTGTAGGATACTTTCTTATCCTTGAGATCCGGGAATTTTGCCAGGCACTCTATTTTTTTGCCGGTTTTGGTATGGATAATTGCCGGCGAATACTTGGATGCTGCGATTAATGTTAATGTACTGATACATAATGCGATTTGCAATAATAATAAACGTTTCATACTGTATAAATAAATTATTTCTCCGCAAAAGTAAAAAATTTAAATCATTTTTCAAAAATCCCTTGACTATTTATAGCGGCGCAAATACAAAAAGTAGTAAGATTTTCAAAATCAGTTTGAGGTTCAAGGTAAAATAGCCTAAAACACATACTTCAGCAGGCACTTTACATTTGAAGATGTAACTCCCTCGATCTCTTCCAAACCGTTGCCGGTTGTTTTTCTTCCGTCGGTATAAATATAAGCGCCGTATTTGAGATAACAGGTTAAGTTAGCCACGGGTTGAAAACGCAGGTTGAAGCAAATCCGATGCCCGGCGCCGGAATACGCCGGAATGGAAAAAACGTGTAAAATATCTTTCTCGTAAATGTAAAGCCGGTTTTCATAAGCCGGCGCGCGAAAATAGGCATATCGAAAAGAAAGATCCAATACTTTTTCGATGAAATCGTACGAAAAATCCTGCGCCAGTAACCATCCGTAACTGTTCTCAGAAGATTCGTCCGAGAAGCGGTTCCCATCCAGGATTGTGTGCGAAGCCAGCCGTTTGGTCAGGCTATGCTGTATGCCATAGCGCAGTGCATGGGTCTCGTAAAAAATAACAGATTGCGTTACCTTGTTGTTCTTTTCCTTCGTTTTATACTTGTATCTCAAATACATATCCAGATTCCCTGCAGGATAAAAATGGATTTGCGACAGAAAATCGGCTCCCGAAGAGGGTTTATTCAAGTTGTATTTTACCCAGGGAAAAGCATAAATATCGGCATATAGCGAAACTTTTAAGCGTTTTGCCGGTTTGCATTCAATGCCCCAATAAAGACCGCGTTCATTTTCGATGTGCGAATTTTCGCTGAATCCGTTTGCGTAATGCGCTTGATAGTCGGGCGTATAATACCGGTAAAGCAGCGAAATTCCCAAGCGGGATGCCGGATGAAAATTGATGCCGTTCAGCAAAGCCGTTCCGCCGTTTTTCCCGCGCGCTAATTCACCGAAAAAACTCATTCCGTAAGTTCGATAAGCGTAGTCAATTCCGGCATTCCAATAGCTGTCCGTATTCCGGATTTTGTAGCGATTATACGGCTGATCCGACGGTTGCAGGATATTTCCGTAACGATACCGGATAAAAGTGCCGCCGATTGAGAAATTCTTCTTTTGATAATTCAGGTTACCGCCCCAAACGTATTCCGCAACATTTTGCTTTTTTCCCAATTCCCGCTCTGTCCGGTGAAAACCATCTGTTTTAAAAGAGGTAACAAAATCATCCTCCGAAAGATTGGCATCAATCCTGTTTTGCGAATAAAAGAGTGATAAATCGAAATTTAAGATGCGAATAGTCGCTCCTGTTCCGCGAAAATAACCATTCTCAGCGGTGGAAGAATATTTCTGCAGTCCGCGATTGCGTTTTGACGTATTCATCACACTGCTTGACTTTCCGATGATGGAACTTGTGCCCACTACCAATCCCTGACCGAAAGAGACCTTATAATCGCCGGCCACCCAGCGCTTCAAAAAATCAATTTCGGACAATTGAAAATGAAAGGATTGAAAATCAACAACTTTGTTGTGTTCTCCCCACGCCTGTTCTCCCGCGTCTTTTTCGGCAACCAGTCCGAAATGGATTTTATCCGAAGCCTGAAACAGGTATTTGACAAAATAATGGTTTGAATCGCCGGTATACTTTTTGTTAGCTGCGATAGCTTTGTTTACGTATCCGTTTTTATCCTCCAACGACCGGTCATAACGCACAAAAAGCTGGTTTTTACTGTGTTTCAGGCTGGTTTTTAAAGAAAATCCGGATGCAGACTCAACGGTAATGAACGGCAAAATTTGTTTGATTGCTTGCATATCCAGTTCCGGAATACTTTTTAACTCGTACAGCGAAAGCATTTTCCCATATTTTTGACGATGCCGGATGATGCCGTGTGCCTCTTGCCCGGAAATAAACGGAATCCGAAGCAAGTCATCCAAAATCGCCTCGTTGATACAAATTTTGTTTTCCCGCAGAAAGTCTATTTCTTCCGCCATTGTTTCCGGATCGTTTTCCTTTTCTTCATTTACAAAAAAATCCTCCGAAAATTCCATCGTTATGTCACCGGTATTTTCGGATTGTTGCGAAAAAGAGATTTTTGTCTGAAATAAAATGCAAACGACGAGCATATAGATTTTTTTCATTTTATGCAAATTTGTAACAAGTGATTAAAAAAATAAAAACAATTTTCTCCTGTATATAAATAAAACAGTTATTAAATAAAGTCAGTATCTATGTAATATCTCAATTTCAAATGAAAAGAGCTAATTAATTGTCTATATTATTTTTTAACAAGTCAGATTTCACTTTTTGAATATACTTCAAAGATACACCTGTGAAATCGGCAATCATACTGTCTGATAGATTTTTGTTGATCATATTTGTTACTATTTCAAGAGTTCGATGTTCTGACCCGCGTTTTTCTCCTATTTTCATTCCTTCATGCTTACTTGCCCTTAGTATCAATTCTTCTATTCCCATGGTTTCCGTCCTCCCTTTTATTTGATCCAAATGATGTTCAAAAATAATATTATT
>JAISVA010000019.1 GCA_031271815.1 Prevotellaceae bacterium
GCTCCGGTCTTTGAAATAATTCTGCTTGGCGCGCTGCATTTCGACAATGAATTTCTCGCCTCGCTCGTTTTCACAGTAAATATCAAAGATGGATTTGCGCTCCCATTCGACCCTGCCAAACTGCTCGGTTTTAAGGTATTGTACATCAACTATTCTTCCCTGTTCCTTGATTAATTCGTTGAGGAAATCAATCAATAAATCCTTGTTGACTTCCGAGCCGAACAGCTTCTTAAAGCCGAAATCGGTGTAGGGGTTAATGTATTTATCCTTAGTAGTCATCATTTCCGTTTTTTAGTTGATTGCAAAATTAAGTCTTTTGCACGGAAAATCAAAATATGTAGCGTATGTCAATCGGATTATTGAAAACAAAATACATAGCATACTTCATTAGCGAGCTATACGCAAGGTAAGAATATTTTTCAAGTTCCGGAAGGTTGCAAAACCGAAAAATTTGCCCACCTTGTTTACTTTTTCTATTTTTGCACATCAAATCAAAAGAAAAAATGAAGAAAACAGCTCTTTTTATAGATCGTGACGGGACACTGATTGTGGAGCCGCCGGTTACTTTTCAGGTGGATAACCTTGAACAGATGGAGTTTCTGCCGAATGTAATACGAAATTTGTATTTTATCCGGAAAAACCTGAGTTTTGAATTGGTTATGGTAACAAACCAGGACGGACTCGGAACACCGGCTAATCCGCAGGAAAATTTTGATCTGGTACAGGGAAAAATATTGCAGATTCTGGAAGACGAAGGGATTGTTTTTGACAAGATATTTATTGATAAATCCTGTCCGGAAGATAATCTTCCCACCCGCAAACCCGGAACCGCGATGCTGACCGGATATATAAACGGCGATTACGACCTGGAAAATTCGTATGTTATCGGCGACCGCATAACGGATGTCGAACTGGCAAAAAATCTTGGCTGCAAAGCGATTTTCCTGTGTGAACCGGAAAAGGCGGAAACGATTTTGAAGGAAAAAAAGCTGGAAGAGTTTTGCGCATTGGCTACTACTGAGTGGGACAGAATTGCCGAGTTTCTGTTTGCGGGCGAACGCATTGCCGTTGCTCAACGGACAACGAAGGAGACGGATATATACGTACGCATCAACCTGGACGGAACAGGAAAATGCGAAATCTCAACCGGTCTCCGTTTTTTTGACCACATGCTGGAACAGATCGGCAAGCATTCGGGTTGTGACCTGACAATAAAGGTAAAAGGCGACCTGTGTGTGGACGAGCATCACACGATAGAAGACACGGCTATTGCCCTGGGCGAGGCGTTGTGGAAATCGCTCGGCGACAAGCGCGGAATCGAACGTTACGGTTTTTGCCTGCCTATGGATGATTGCCTTTGCAGCGTAGCGCTGGATTTTGGTGGACGCTCGTGGCTGGTTTGGGATGTCGAATTCAAGAGGGAATACGTCGGGGATGTGCCTACGGAGATGTTCCTGCATTTCTTCAAGTCGTTGAGCGACGCCGCGAGGATGAATCTAAACATCCGCGCAGAAGGGGAAAACGAGCATCACAAGATAGAAGGAATTTTCAAAGCGCTGGCTCGCGCTATCAAAATGGCAATCAAACGCGATATCTATACATTTGAGTTACCAAGCACGAAGGGGATTTTATAATATCTGTTAAGTTTTTTTGAGCATAACCTTCAGTTGTATATAAGTGGGCAACGGCACAACAGGATAATGAAGTGAAAAATTAAATATTAAACTAATTATACAAACATGAACAAACAGACCATAATGTTACTTTTATATCTTACCCTATGTCTAAATAGCTTTAATACGTTTGGACAGAACAAGTATGATGTGAAAAAGCTTGCGTCAGCACTTATGAAATACGATGATTTTTCAGATTTTTCAGACGGCTTGGCACCCGTTAAGAAAGACGGAAAATGGGGATTTATTGACAACATGGGTAAAGAGATAATTCCTTGTGTTTATGAGTACGATGAGATTCATTTTTTTGATGAAAAATTTTTTCTTGTTGAAAAAGGAGGTCTATTTGGTTTAATTGACAAAAAAACAGGTGAAGAATTAGTACCTTGTGGTTATCGTAGGATTAGTAAGTTTTCGGAAGACTTGGCGCTTGTTAGAAAACCCGTTAAAAAAGACGGAAAATGGGTTGATCAATGGGGATTTATTGATAATACAGGAAAAGAAGTTATTCCTTGCATCTATCAAATGGGAAATGATTTTTCGGAAGGCTTAGCATTTGTTTGCAATGAACGCGGAGAATGTGGATTTATCAATAATACAGGCAAAGGGATAATTCCTTTTATTTATCATAGAGCAGGTCGTTTTAGTGAAGGATTGGCGATTGTGGGAAAAAAGTATGAAAGATATGGTGTTATTGATAACACAGGCAAAGAAATAACACCTTGTATTTATATAGAAATAAATAGTTTTAATGAAGGCTTGGCACAAGTTAAAGATAAATTTGGTAAAATTGGCTTTATTAATAGAACAGGCAAAGAAGTTATTCCTTGCACTTATCAAGAAGGAAACCGTTTTTCGGAAGGCTTAGCATCTGTTAACAAAGACGGGAAATGGGGATTTATTGATAATACAGGCAAAGAAGTTATTCCTTGTATTTATCAAAAAGTAAACCGTTTTTCGGAAGGCTTAGTATCTGTTAACAAAGACGGAAAATGGGGATTTATTGATAATACAGGCGAAGAGGTAATTCCACCTGTTTATAGTTGGGCGGGCACTTTTTCGGAAGGCTTGGCATTTGTTAGCAAAGGACGCGGAAAATGTGGTTTTATTGACAGAACAGGAAAAGAAGTTATTCTTTGTATTTATCAAAAAGGAGGCGATTTTTCGGAAGGCTTGGCAGTTGTTTGGAAAGACGGAAAACAGGTATTTATTGATAAAACAGGTAAAGAGATAATACCTTTGTATGATTATGACTTATACGATAGAAGAGATTTTGGAGATTTTTTTGTTGTTAAAAGAACAAATACAATGAGTTCAACTTATTTATGGGGAGTAATTGATAGAACAGGCAAAGAGGTAATTCCTTGTATTTATAATCATATTGGTAAATTTTCAGATGGTTTTGCTCGTGTAGGTATACAAAGTAGTTTATTTAATAACTTTAGCTGGGTTTATGGTTTTATTGATAAAAAAGGAAATTATATTTATCAGGGAGGCATTGTTGAATTCAATAAAACAAAATAATTATTTCAACAAGAATTGAACGAATAACATAAATAAAAATATCGAATGCCTGCGGTAAGTCGCCTCTACGGTTTATCTGAAGGAAAGATTTAAAAATCATAAATTATATGGACGAAACAGTAAAAGAATACACCAACGGCGAAGTTACCATTGTCTGGAAACCAGGTTTATGTATACACTCCTCTCATTGCTGGAAAGAGTTGGGAGAAGTTTTCAATCCGAATAAAAGACCATGGGTTAACCCTTACGGCGCAAGTACGGAGAAGATTATCAATCAGGTAAAAAAATGTCCCGGCGGAGCGTTAACCTGTTACCTGAACGATCAGAAAGGCAAGGAAGAAACGAAACAGGCTGAGCCTTCAGGCAACTTCTCCATTGAAATTACGGATGGCGGACCGCTATTGGTTCATGGCAACTTTACATTCAAGAACATGGATGGAACCCTCATTGACCGGAAAAACATAACTGCATTCTGCCGTTGCGGATTGTCAAAAAACCAGCCTTATTGTGATGGTTCACATAAGCTAAAATCAGTTGGGAAATAGAATGCTTATCTTTCCAATATCATTATAGTTTTACAAATGCAGGTACAATTGTGTCTCTTTTTTGTTTATTATTTCCCGTACAGACAAGCATAAAAAATAATCGGTAAAAAAGCGCGAACATAAATACTTTTTCCGTACTTTTACAACCGTTCCCAATTATTATACAACAGCTTATGCGCGAGGTATATTTCAAATACATAAAACCGGTATTCGGCAACAAGTATATTTTTGCTGTTGTCCTTTTTGGCGTTTGGATGACGTTTTTTGACGAGAATGACTTGCTTTCAAGATTCAACTACGATCAAAAAATCAGGAAGTTAAACAGCGAAATTACCTATTACGAAAAAGAGATTGAACAAAGTACGAGAAAAAAAATCGAATTGCAATCAAGCAACGAAAACCTCGAAAAATTTGCCCGCGAACAGTATTTGATGAAAAAGGCAAATGAGGATATCTTTATCATTGAGAATTGAGAAAAATGAATAAAATCTTTATCATTGGAGCCACTTTAGTCTTAATCGGAGCTGTTCTCCCCATATTTCAAATCCGCTTGGATGAGATACAGGTAGCGCCTTTCGTTTTTTCGCTGGGTGTTGCCGGCGTTTTGGTTGGAAGGTATATTCAACCGATCCGGGGCGATGAACTTCGAATTAAAAGACTTCGTTTCCAGCAGTTTATCAGTTCATTTGCGCTCGCGGCATCGGCCTGTTTGATGTTTATTGAAGATAAGCGATGGGTGCTTGCCCTGTTTGTCGCCGCCGTCATTGATTTGGTTATTTCATACAGAATGCCCCAAAAAGAAAAATAGATTTTCCATGTCATTCAGTTAAGATTGATTACTCATCACTAAATGATATTTTTTGATTATCCGTTATATTACCACTAACATCTGAAACAATAAATTCTGCAAAGGAGTGCATTATTTGTCCGCAAACCACACAAACGAACACGAAATTATTCTATTTACCATTTGTAAATTACAGATAATTCAACTCTATTAATTTCATGTTAATTTGTGTAATTCGTGGACAAATACCTTTTGAGACAGACTTTTATTATTTTTCGTTAGTGGTAATAATGCGGGTGATCGGTTATTATTATGTTAAAAACTGAAATAGATCGAACCTTATTTGTTAAAACTTGTTTTATATCTAAAGGAATTACACTTGATTCGTTAACAAACGAATCAATGTACTTTATTATTTTAACTAATACGCAGAAAATATGAAAAAAATTATCATTGAAATTGTTTGTGGGATATTATTCGCCACAATTGGTTTTGTCCTTTTTGCTCTGCTGATGCGCTATGTTTCGGGGTCCGACGGCGGTATTTTTTCAGACTTTTCGAACACTATTCGCGATTATTTTTCCGTCTTTTCCTATGGACTTGGCGTTGCCGGCGCCATATTTGGAGCTATTTCCCTGATAGAACTTATTGGAATGTTTTTCTGGTCGGGGTTTTGGATTTCGGAAAGATTTTTTTTAGATTTTTTTAAAAAATAAATAATAACACTTATCTGCAAAAATGGGCTTTTTGAAAAGAATGGAATATCTCCGTTTTATTATTCCGTAAAAAAGATAACTTTACAGCAAATAAAAAATATTTATTGGTTTGTGAATTTCCGTTTCTCCTCCTTGCAAATCATCTGCAACGCCCATTTTCCGGACAATACCGAAGGGGGAATCCCTCCGCCGGGAAAGAGCCATTGCCCAACCATATAAAACCGGGAAAGTCCGGGCAGGGTTAGCGACAACTGTTGTGTGATGTTTTTCGGAGAGGGAAGAAATCCTTCGTAGGAGCCTTTCCACGCGCCGGTGTATCTTACCGTGGTTTGAGGAGTGGCTATGTCGCACACTTCGACCAGCGCGGATGTTCCTGGATAGTGTTCTTCCAACAGTTGAAGAGCTGCTTTTTCAATCCTTTTTTTCTCTTCCCGGTATTCCTCTTCAGAAAGGTTTTCCCAGATTTCCCAGGGACTTTCAAAACGAATGATGATACAGCTCTTTCCTTCCGGAGCCATTGTCTTGTCAAAATTATAGTTAAGGATACGGTAGCCTAATCGCAATTTCGTTTTTCCGATTTCTTTTCCTTTCGCCAGCACCCATTGCACCGGAACATCCGTTTTTAAACCGGCATTCACACCGAAAGATACCTGTACGAATGCGTTAAAAGGCTCCCAGTTTTCGTATGCCTTTTTTATATTTGAAGAGAAATATTTCCCTTTCAGCAGGTTGAAAATGGTATGATAGCCGTCGGCGGCGCTGATAACATAATCGCCTTCTATCCTTGTGCCGTCTTCCAGTAAAACGCCTTTTGCGCGACTGTTTTCCACCATAATTTCAGCGACTCTTTTTTTGAAAAGGATATTTCCGCCTAATTTCGTATATCTTTGGTGCATTCGTTCGGCAACGGCAAGGGAACCACCCTTCGGATAACCTGAATTCCCCTGGGCATACCAGCTCAGTATCAGGAGGAACGGAATGATTGAAAAATTCGCGTTCCCGTAAATCCCGTGAAGGGACGTATGCAGCCACTCGTTTTTTATATTCAGCAGGTTAAAATAATCTTCACTTCTCAGATTCTTATACTTTAAAATAGTGAGAAGCGTTGGATAAGAACGGAATAACGCTCTTATATAATGAAACGGCTTACGAAGAGACGGGGCTAAATCAAACGATTCGAGCTTTGTGCAACGGCGCATATCCCTGCACATTTTTCTTATAGCGTGTGTATCTTCGGGAGCTTTTTCCAGTAAATAATTTTCCCATTTATCTATGCTGGTATAAATAACAAAATCCTCCGCCTGGGGATTTATCAGTTTAAGATGAACGTCCGGATTTATTATTTCTATACCGTCATTCAGTATATCGGTATCTCTATACACATTGTGAAATACACCGTATTTGGATCCGACAAGCCACTGGATACTGTAATCAAATTTATATTCTTTCCGGTGCCAGGCAGTACACAGACCGCCAGCTATGCTGTGCATTTCCACAATTTGGGAGTCAAAACCGTTCATCTGTGCATAAATTCCTGCCGAAAGACCGGCAACTCCACCTCCTACGATGATAATTTTTTTCTTGTCTTTCACTACTTCTCCTTTTATTTTCCAGAATTTGAAAGCGTAAAGATAACTATTTTTTTCAATGTCGTTCAGTTAGTAAATTTAATGTTGCCTGAATATTTTATGTACTTCTGTCCGCAGGTTAAACCTGACAGGTTTGAAAGCAGAAGTTTTAATCCGGCTCGTGAAATTTTAAAACGCTCATCATCACTAACGAAAAATGATAAAGAGCTGTCTCAAAAGATGTTTGCCGGAAAATTGCACGAATTAACACAAATTATTTAATTTGCCGAATTACAGATAATTCAACTGTTAATTTATTGTTAATTTGTGTAATTTGTGGACTTTTATACAATTCATTACACAATTTATTGATTTTGACATTCGTGGCAATTACGCAGATAATTGTAAATTTTAAGCTAAATGATGAAAACTTAATCCAAATGATTTGAAAATACAAAAAGAATGACTACTTTTGCCGCGCAATTTTTATGCAATAATACTCAAAAATAAAAAATAAAATGATTGTAGTTCCAATTAAAGAAGGCGAAAACATTGAAAAAGCCTTGAAGAAATTTAAAAGAAAATTTGAAAAAACAGGTGTGGTTAAAGAGTTGAGAAGCAGACAACAGTTTGACAAGCCTTCGGTAATTAAGCGCCAACAGAAAATTCACGCGATTTACGTGCAAAATATGATTCGTACCGAAGAATAAAATGCTTTTTTATTGCAAACTACAGATTTTTTGCATAGATTCGCTGCAAGTACTTATTTGTAAGTTGCTCTTTTATGTTCATAGAGAAATTTCTACAATATATAAAGTATGAGAAGGGATACTCTTCTCATACTTTTGTATCTTATCAGACTGACCTGATTCAGTTTCGAGATTTTGTAGAAAGCCGGAATATCGCATTCGAACCGGATAGAATAGATTCGTCTCTTGTCCGGGAGTGGATCGTATCTTTGATGGAAGGTGCGGTTTCGGCAAGTTCCGTAAACAGAAAGTTATCATCGTTAAAGTCTTTTTATCGTTTTTTGAAACAGCACGATTTGGTTTCTCATAATCCGTTGAAAAAAATTACAGCGCCCAAAAACAAAAAAATGCTGCCCGTATTTTTAAAGGAAGATGAAATGGAAAATCTGTTGGACGGGTATGACCATCTGTTTGAAAACGATTTTGAAGGAACGAGAGATAAGTTGATGATAGAGATGTTTTATACACTCGGCATACGTCTCTCGGAACTGATAAACATAAAAGATAACGACATAGACCTCGGCAGGGAAACCGTAATGATAACGGGAAAAAGGAACAAGCAACGCCTTTTGCCGTTTGGCGACAGATTCAAGAATGCTGTTTCCGAATATTTAATGATGCGCAATGAGGTTGTTCCCGACCGGTCCGGAAATCTTTTCGTAAGAGAAGACGGAGAGAAGTTGTACCCAATGCTGGTTTACCGTGTTGTGAATAAGTATATTACAATGGTAAGCTCTTTGTCGAAAAGAAGTCCGCATGTGTTGCGACACACTTTTGCTACCGCCATGTTGAACCGCGGGGCCGAATTGAACGCAGTGAAGGAGCTTTTAGGACACAGTAGCCTTGCCGCAACGGAAGTATATACACATACTACTTTCGAACAGTTACAAAAAATTTATAAACAAGCTCATCCTCGAGCATAAAATTGGGAGGAAATAACAATGCAAGTAACAGTAAAAGCGATTGATTTTGACGCTACCGCGAAATTAGAAGAGTTTATCCAAAAAAAAGTGGTGAAATTGGAGCAGTATTCCGATGAAATAACCAGCGTAGATATATCATTGAAAGTGGTAAAACCGGAAATAGCAGAAAACAAAGAGGTATTGATAAAAGTATTGGTTCCGAACAGCGAACTGGTTGCTACAAAAGTGGCAGACACATTTGAAGAAGCATTCGACCATGCAATGGATGCCCTTATTCGCCAGATAATCAAAACAAAAGAAAAGGCGAGAAGCTAATAAAGCTTTAACACAAAGGCACGAAGGACACAAAGATTTTATTTTTCTTTGTGTCTTTTCTGTTTTAATATTTCTCGAAAAATAGTTACATTTGTGAATCATTATAGAATGATAAAACTTCATTTTTACCTCATTAAAAGGATATGAAATAAAATAAGGTAATGAGGTTGTCCTTTTGGAAATTACTTGAGCCACTGAGGTTGTTTTATTAGAAAAATGAGGTAAAAATGAGGTTTTTAATATGAAATGTGAGAAGAAACAATGGCGAAACAAACAACCGATTACCAAAGCATTCTTTCGGATTTAAAGCAGAAAAAATATAAGTCCGTCTATTTCCTGATGGGTGAAGAACCATATTACATTGACATAATCAGCGACTACATATTGAATAATGTGTTGGACGAGCCGGAGCGTGAGTTTAATCAAATGGTGCTCTATGGAAATGATGTGGATATAAAAACAGTCATTAACGCCGCCAAACGCTTCCCGATGATGTCGCCTTATCAGGTGGTAGTAGTAAAAGAAGCGCAGAATATCAAGAACCTGGACGAGTTATCCTTTTATCTCCAAAAGCCGCAACTTTCCACGCTTCTCGTTTTCTGTTATAAATACGGCAAACCGGACGGGCGGAAAAAGTTTATGACGGAAATTGATAAGACAGGGGTTCTTTTTGAATCGAAAAAGCTGTATGACAATCAAGTGCCGGCATTCATTACCAACCACCTGAAAGAAAAAAACGTAGGGATTGACCCGAAAGCAACGCAAATACTTGCCGATTATTTGGGAACCAATTTAGGAAATATTGTGAACGAGCTGGACAAATTGGTCATTGGTAAACCGGCTGGAACGAATACGATTACGCCTGAACTGGTGGAAAAAAATGTCGGAATCAGCAAGGATTTTAATAACTTTGAGCTGTTGAATGCGCTGATTAATAAAGATGTTTTTAAAGCCAATCAAATTGTCTTTTATTTTGAGCAAAATCCGAAAAATAATCCGTTGGTCTTAACAATGACGGTACTTTATAACTTCTTTTCCAACCTGATGGTTTACTATTATTTGAAAGATAAAAGTCAGGGAGCCGTAGCAAGAGATTTAGGCATAAATCCTTATTTTGTAAAGGATTATCAGACTGCCGCGAAGAATTTCAACGGCTGGAAAACAATGGAGATTATCTCGCTTTTGAGAACGTATGATGCCAAGTCGAAAGGAGTAGAAAACTCAGCCCCGGACGGCGAATTATTAAAAGAATTAGTTTATAAAATATTACATTGAACAAGTAAAAAGTAAACGAGTAAACAAGAATGAGAATAACATAAAACTACCCGTTTACCGTGAACCCATTTCTCGTTTACTCGTTTATTTATATATATACATTATATGGAAATAAAATCAGCAGAATTCGTAGTTAGCAGCCCGGCAGTGAACAAATGTCCGGAAGGTAAATTGCCCGAATATGCGTTTATCGGTCGGTCGAACGTAGGAAAATCCTCGTTGATAAATATGCTGACCGGGAAGAAAGGGTTGGCAATGACTTCGTCCAAACCGGGAAAGACGTTGCTTATCAACCATTTTATGGTTAACGGAGAGTGGTTTCTGGTCGATTTGCCCGGATATGGATACGCTCGAATCGGCAAGTCGGGACGCGAAAAACTGGAAAAAATGATCCAGGGCTACATCCTTCAACGCGAAAGTTTGACCAATCTATTTGTGCTGATTGATTCCCGTTTGGAACCTCAGCAGATTGACCTGGATTTCCTTGAATTTCTCGGAGCGAATGGAGTTCCCTTTTCAATTGTCTTCACTAAAACGGACAAGCTTTCCAATGCAAAATTGAATGAAAACCTGAAAGCCTACCGCGATAAATTATTTGAACAGTGGGAAGAATTACCGCCGCTTTTTGTCTCTTCGTCCGAAAAAAAACTGGGTCGGGAGGAGTTATTGGATTATATTGAGAATATTAATCTGAATTTGAAGAATTGATTGGCATTTCAGCATTAAATTACATAACATTTATGAAGTTGAACGTGATCCTGCCTAAAATAATATTGGTTTGTATTCCCGCTTCCTACTTTCAAATTTCAATAAAAATCACTATCTTTGCATAAAATTTCACTGAAATACAACGTAAAACAAACACATAGAAAAATGCTTACAGTAGAAAAAATTGGCGGAACTTCCATGTCGCAATTCAAAGATTGCCTTCAAAACATTATTATAGGAAAAAGAACGGCTGCGGATATGTATAACCGCATTTTTGTCGTTTCGGCATATAACAACGTTACTAATTGGCTGTTGGAACACAAAAAGACAGGAGAAGCCGGCATTTATGTGAAATTTTTGAACGGCGAAAATTACATTGCTGCGCTGGATGAACTGCGTGAAAAACTGATTGCGCTTAACAGAACTTTTGAAAAGATAAAACTCAATCAGCCGCAAGCCGATGATTTTATTACCAAGCGCATTGAAAAAGCAAAAAATTACCTGCAAGCGATGAACAACGTGCTCGCTACGGGATATGTAAACAAGAAAAACCTTTACTTGGCAGCTCGCGAAATTTTGGCATCCATCGGCGAAGCTCATTCTGCATTCAATTCGGTAAATATCATAAACAACAATGGAATAAATGCCACTTTCGTTGATCTGTGCGGATTTGACGATTCGGAATCGTTGACAATTGACGAACGTATTCATATGGCTTTCAAGGGAATAGATTTTTCCAAAACGCTTTGTGTCGCCACCGGATATACCAAAGGAACAGAAGGTATTATGCGCGCTTTCGACCGCGGATATTCAGAAGTGACTTTTTCTAAAATTGCCGTTGAGGTAGAAGCGGACGAGGCTGTTATTCATAAAGAGTTTCACCTGTCTTCGGCTGATCCGAAATTAGTGGGAAAAGATAAATCCATTCCGGTAGGTTTTACCAACTTTATGGTTGCCGACCAGTTGGCAGACATCGGTATGGAAGCCATTCACCCGAAAGCGTCCAAACCGCTGGAAATGGCAGGAATTAATATCCGGATCAAAAATACATTTGAGCCCGAACATCCCGGTACGTTGATTTCAAAAGATTACGTATCACCAGTATCAAGGATTGAAATCGTTTCCGGAACGGATAAAGTGCTTGCTGTCGAAATACACGATCCGATGATGGTGGGCGAAGTGGGGTATGACCTTCGCGTAATGGAAGTTTTCGCAAAACACGAGATCAGTTACATCCTGAAATCGACCAACGCCAACAGCATTACCATGGTGATTTGGGACAATGCGAAAGCACAGGAGCTGATTACCGAATTGAAGGAAAAGTTCTATCAGATTACCGTGAAGCAAGTTGCACTTGTCTGCTGCATGGGAACAAACATCGCCCATCCCGGCTTCCTGTATAAAGCTGCAAAAGCCTTGTGCGAAAACAACATCAACATCGAATGTTTCGCACAGTCGCTCCGTCAGGTAAATATGCAGTTTGTAATTAACAAAGACGGTTACTCAAATGCAATTGTGGCGTTGAACGACGCGTTGTGTGCTTGTTGAATATTTTGAACCAAGATATTTTAATCAGGAAGGGATTACAAAGATGATATAGAAATCTTGGTAATCCTTTAATTTATATAAATCGGTCTGGAAATTTATTTTATAATTTTCATTACACATTCGTATAAAAAATACAATAACTTTATATAATTTTATATATTTGTGTAATTATCAAAAATCGAGCAGTCGGGCAATAAAATTAGCCGTCGAATCCGGAATAAAGATTGCGGTGAATAAAATACCGATAATAGCTCCCGTAAAATGCGCATCGTGCCCGATTCCGTCATTTTCCTTCTTAGACATTGCATAAGAATACCAAAGATAAAGCAGTGCGAACACAATACCCGGAATAGGCAAGGCAAAAAACAGATACAATTTGCTCCAGGGATCCAGGAAAACGAAAGCGAACAAAACCGCATTGACCGCTCCTGAGGCTCCTACGGCGTTATAATACGGATTGTCTTTGTATTTCATCAATGACCACAGTGAGGACAGCGGAATTGCCAAAAGGTACATTGCCGCATAAGTTAAACCTCCTCCGACGGCATATCTCTCATAATAACCTTCGACCACGCCGCCAAAAGAAAAAAAGACAAACATATTGATAATCAAGTGCCACCAGTTGGCGTGTACAAAACCGTGGGAAAACAGGCGATAATACTGCTCCCGGTATGCTACCTGACAGGCATTGAATTGTAACCGGCCAAACCATTCTCTGTTTTCAAAGCACAAAATGGAAACCAGACAGGTAACGACGATTATAACAAGGGTAATAGGACTGTTCATATTTTTTTAGTAAACGAGTTGAAAGTAAACGTGTAAACGAGGCAAAAACGCTGTTTACTTTTTTATTTTTTTCCACTGACGGTCGCGCTCTTCGTAAATGCGCTCAATGATTTCTACAACTTTCAATCCTTCCAGCACGTTGGTCGAAATGCAGCCTCTTTCGTGCAGTTTTTCCACTACATTTTGGATCACATAATGATGATTTTGCGCCGAACCTTTGTAAGCGCCGTAATCATTCGGCGGATTGGACGATGCCAATTCCGGCATCACATAATCCTTGATGTGGCAATATTCCACCTCATTCATATATTGACCGGCAACCTTGACGGTTCCTTTTTCACCGATAATCGTAATGCTGCTTTCCAAGTTCGTATCCCACACGGCGGTAGAGTAATTCAGACTGCCCATTCCGCCGTTGACGAAATCGAAAGAGACGATGCCGCTGTCTTCAAAATCGGTCAGGCTTTGGTGACTGAAATCGTGGAAATTTCCGCGTATATTGGTAATATCGCCGAACAGCCAATACATAATATCAATAAAATGAGAGAATTGCGTAAACAGCGTTCCTCCATCCAATTTGGCATCGCCATGCCAATTTCCGGGTGTGTAATAGCGTTCATCTCGGTTCCAGTAGCAGTTTAGCTGAACCATATAAATCTGCCCCAGCTTCTTGCTTTCCACAATTTCCTTCAACCAGACGGATGGCGGCGAATAGCGGTTTTGCATCACGCAAAACACATAGCGTGAAACTTCCAGCGACTTGAAAATA
Organism: Prevotellaceae bacterium; assembly: GCA_031271815.1. Classification (GTDB taxonomy): domain Bacteria; phylum Bacteroidota; class Bacteroidia; order Bacteroidales; family Paludibacteraceae; genus RGIG9379. Next base: position 13,887 of record JAISVA010000019.1, read on the forward strand.
ATTTTTTCCGCCTCCGCTTTTGTCAAGGCTATCGGCTTTTCGATAACGACGTGGTATTTATGGGCAAGCGCCTTGATGGCGTATTCGGCGTGAAAACCGTTCGGCGTACAAATGCTGACCACATCAATGGGAATATTTGCTTCGAACAGCGTATCTACCTGGTTAAAAAAAGGCTCTTTCAACTCATGCAATCCTAATTCTTCTTTCGGCAGAACGTCGCATACGGCAACCAATTCCGTATTGGGATTTCTACGAATCATCTCGGCATGTCGTTTACCGATGTGTCCTTGTCCTATGACGGCAAATTTTATCATATTGCGAATTTATTACAATGCGAATTTCACGAATTATTATGAATTATACAAATTGCCAGCCGGTTTTACCGTATTATTTTGCAAGATATATTTTTCGCCGGTTTCGGGACAGAATGCCTCGTCATTTTCGTTAAATTTCAACTTGTGACCATTCCTGCTCACCCAGCCGATTGCCCTTGCCGGATTTCCGACCACGAGCGCGAATGGTTTTACATCTTTCGTGACAACCGTACCCGCACCTATCATCGCATATGCTCCTATTTCTACGCCGCAAATAATCGTGGCATTTGCACCGACAGAGGCACCTCTGCGGACGATTGTCCGCCGAAATTCCTCTTTCCGGACAACGTGGCTGCGCGGATTCATTACATTGGTAAAAACCATTGAAGGACCCAGGAAAACATCATCTTCGCATATCACGCCTGTATAAACGGAAACGTTGTTTTGAACTTTTACGTTTTTGCCCAAAACTGCTTTGGGAGAAATCACGACATTTTGACCGATATTGCAATTTTCACCGATTATGCAACCGGGCATAATGTGGGAGAAATGCCAGATGTTGGTTCCGTTTCCGATTTGGGAACCCTGGTCAATGATGGCGGTTTCGTGGGCGGAATAGGTATTCATTATTATAATTTAAAATATTTTTTCTCATCAATAATCTTAGCCGAAAACAATTTTTTTAAATCTCTTTTTGAATTCTCACACTCTGATGCAAAAAAAGACAGGGCTAATTTAATAAAAAGAAGCGTCACAAAAGGTGAACATATCACGAATAAACTTTGTATTATTCCGGAAACAAAATCCATCGCAAAAAAACTATTCACAGCAACTATTATTAAAACAATTATAATTAAAAAAACAAATCCTATGATAATAGCCAATGAAAATTTTCCATCTACACTTAACTTCATATCAACAATTATTTCGGTTTCATTATCTTTTTCTTCAATATAACCTTCTATTATTGGTAAAGAAAGTCTAAGTCTACTGCTATTAACAATTCGGGAAATATAAAAACAATTATCTTTAATTACTCCCTCATATTTATGTTTATTCCACGATGAAAACAAGTGATATTTATGCTTTTTCTTATCTATTTCGTATGATAAAATGTTCAATATTTCTTCTTTTGACAAATGGGTTAAATACCCTAATCTGTAAAATGTTTTTATTGATTTTTTGACTAACTTATGCATTCTTTAAAATTAACGTACATTCTGTTATAAATTCCAACTGTTCCTCCTCCAACTCCGTATGCATCGGCAACGAAAGCACGCACTCGCAAAGCTGTACAGCCACCGGAAAATCGCCGGATTTATACCGATCGGTTTTGTAAGCCTTTTGTAAATGCAGCGGAACAGGATAATAAATCATTGCCGGAATTCCTTTTTGCGCCAAGACTTTTTGCAAATCGTTTCGGTCAATTCCGTTCAACTTGACCGTATATTGATGAAAAACGTGCGTGGATTCCGGGCTTCTCGCCGGGATTGTGATTTTCGGATTTCCGGCAAATGCCTTGTCGTAGTAATCAGCTGCGTGCCGGCGTGCTTTTATATAATCATCTAAGTATTTCAACTTAACATCCAACACAGCTGCCTGAATACTGTCTAAACGTGAATTAACGCCTACGACATCGTGATAATAACGCACATCCATACCGTGATTGGCTATGACGCGCATTTTTTTTGCAAGTTCGTCATTATTGGTAAAAATCGCGCCGCCGTCGCCATAACAGCCAAGATTTTTCGACGGAAAAAAAGAGGTGCAGCCAATGTCGCCCATGCAGCCCGACTGCGCCTTTTGCCCGTTACTAAACGTATAAACGGAACCGATAGACTGGCAAGCGTCTTCAACAACGTATAAATTGTGCTGCTTCGCCAATTGCATCAGCTCTTCCATATCTGCGTTCTGACCGAAAAGATGGACGGGAACAATGGCTTTCGTTTTCGGGGTTATCGCTTTTTTTACTGATTCGACAGAGATATTGAATGTGTCGAAATCCACATCAACCAGCACGGGCGTAAGTCCCAACAACGCCACTACCTCGGCAGTAGCAACGAACGTGAAAGTTGGTGTAATCACTTCGTCTCCGGGCTTCAATCCGAGCGCCATTAAGGCGATTTGAAGCGCGTCTGTGCCGTTTCCGACCGGAATGACGTGTTTCACATTCAAATAATTTTCCAGATTTTTCTGAAATATGCCAACTTTTCTGCCTTTCACAAAAGCGGTTGAATCCAAAACTTCCTGAATTCCGGCGTTTATTTCTTCTTTTATTTTCTGGTATTGACTTTTCAGGTCAACCATTTGGATGGGTTTCATTGGCTATAAAATAAATCAAACCGAGAAATATTTTAAAACAAATCCGAGTGTGTCCCGGTATGAGTTAATGCAAAACAAGTTTCTTTTTATCTTTCTTCCAAATTAAAAGCCAATCCGGTACTATGTGGCACTCCCAATAACCATTCCAATTGTTCTTTAACTTGTGGGATTTATATTCATCCGGCAATTTGCCGTATTTTTCCAAGATTTCAATAGCAGTGTCCAGCAAATCCATATTGTAACCGCGCACTTTGCATTGAATGTAGTTTTTTTCAAATCTGTTTGTGGTTTCAATGCTATACATTCCGTTTTAATTTTTTGAATAATTCTTTTGAGTTTTTATATTTGTTTGTTCGACCTGCCTCTACATCCCGTATGGCTAAATCCAATTCAGACTGTTTTTTCTCAACTGAATGAAAAAAGCCTAATGAAAGAATAAAATCCAACGCTTTTTTCGCTGTTGAACTTCGATCATCATACTCTAATGTTATTGTTGCCATAATTACACTTTTAAAGGTTCATTGCAAAAATACAAAACATTTCTCAAAATCCAAAACTCAACCCCACCTCAAAAGTAACATTCTTCCCTTGATAAAACTTCGGGGTGAACAAATCCAGATAGCCTTGAGCATCCTCGCGCACTTCGCCGCCAATAGGGGCTGAGGTTAGGTTATATCCTTGAATATTACTGTATTGTAATTTCAAGTTCGCATATGTATTCTTAATTATCTCGTAATTTGCACCCAATGAAAGGGTTTGATTGCTCCACGTGATTTCGTTCAATGCCGGCTGACTGATGATGTTCCGGATTTGTCCGCGGATGTATTGATATTCGTTGCCGTGTTTGGCATTCGAGTATGAAAGTTCCACATCCAGGCCGCGAATCGGTTTGTAGTGAATGGCACCATACAATTCCTGCGAATTATCGCCCAAGTAATGTCCCAGATTATAACTGTTTGAAGCCCAGGTTGCCGCATGGACGGAATGCTTGTAGGTTATGATATTAGTCCTTGTAAACTCGCCGGTCAAAGAGAGGTTTTGCAACGGGAAATTACTCAACCGTGCCCCTATTTTATAGGAAACAGGATTCGTTTCGGGGTCGCTTGATTTGAATCGCGAAAACTTAATTTCGTCCGCAAAAACAGAGGCATAAAGATGTAAATGCTTGATATTCCGCGAACTCAAATTGAGAAACAACGCCGAGTTTCCGTTTTCTCCCCCGGTTCCTTTCGTCAATGTGTGGGAAAGGGATTTATAGAAGGCTATCGGAATAAAAAACGCCGGCTGCACATTCGGTTCCGTATAGATGATGGCGTTTCCGAGTGAGATATTCAGATTCCGGATTGGAATGAATGTCAGCATATTAGCAGCCATGAACTTGTTTGCCATACCGTATTGTTTCTTGGTTACGCCTGCTTGCGTATCTTCCATCGAATAGTGCGTACTGTCTTTCACGTTGGAAACCAGCCAGCCGTGGAAATAATCCAACTGAAACCATTTTACCGGTCTTAGCTGCAGCTTCAACATCGGAAATGACGGAGCACGACCGGATAAGATATTAGAACCGTGATAGTTATCGCCCCAAATGACATTATCCTTCATCAATCCGAATGAAATCCAGCTGTTTGAATAGGTAATCCCTCCGCGCGAATCGCTGTAATCGCCTCCCGCCTGCGATTCCTTGTACTCATAACCGGGCAAATTGTTGAGATAAGAGGGTTTGGAAAGCAAGTCGCCGCGAATGGAAATATCGCGCAAACTTCCGTAAATTGACCAGTTTTTCCCGATCATTCCCTGGAATTCAGCGCCATACCAGCGTTGGGTAACCGCCTTACCCGATTTTGCCCAAACCTGCATACCCAACAACGGCGCCATATAGGCGCGAAACAGTGAATCCCGGTAATAAATCGCAGGTTGCAGCGTGGTTATCGTAATCTTTTCCCGTTCGAGAATCGACCATTTTGTGTCCGGCAACCGGTTTATTTCCAGCGCATAAACATTCAGGTAAAACTTCAATTCCTGCTGCTGGCGCTTATTCAACACTGCTTCCCGCTCCTGCGCTTCGAGCAGTTTTTTAGCTATGTATTCCTTACTGTACGGCTTTGTAACCGAAGTTAATTCAATCACTCCGTCATTTGCCAGCTCATCAATGAAATCGTAAATCCTTGTGTAAGAAATATGCTCCGGAATATATTGGGCTGAAACCGTGAAAACCAAAGCAATAAATGCAAAAATAATCGTAATTTTCTTCATTTGTAAAAATATTTAATTTTGTTTTTTATACGTTGAAAGAGAAACTCCCACGTCCATTCCAAACAATTATCAGTCCACCGTTGAGGATGTGCGGCAATCATTATTTTTTTGGGAATCGCGCCTGTTTGAATGGCTTTGATAATATCCTGTGTTGCCTGGAAACGACAGTCGAATGTCGATTGTACCTTATCTCTTACGCTGTACTTTTCGCCATTCCAGGAGCGACCGGTATCGGTCAAATAGTATATTTCATTGAAATTCAAATCAATATAAGGTTCTCCAATAATTTCGAAATCGCGATAATCGTATTGCTTCCAAATAGTCCGGTTATCAATCCTGCTTCCCGGACTTCCGTGCATACAGATTGTCTTCACAGGATAATATTGGCGAAAACAGGCTAATTGCTCTTTGAAATGCGCTATTGCTTTTTCCGCATCTCCATTAAATAGGGATAAATCTTCATAATGATAACCGATTTCGTGACCTAATTTCGCTATTTCTCTGATAATATGCGGTTTATTACTTTGCGGGATGATCCGGAAATAGTAAGTCGCTTTTATTCCTAACTCATATTCAATTTTTGCCGTTACCAAAGAATTTCCGGCCTTCAAATCAACATCATGGCGGAGGATGACAAACTTCTCTCCTGCCCTGCCCTCACAAAATTGTTGGAAAGTAAGGAATTGATAACCGGCTTGTTGAAAAGCAGTTAAGAGTTGTTTGTATATTTTCAGTGTAAAATCCATTACTTTTTTCAAATGACGAAGACATAAAATTTTTTAAGAATTAATCTTTTTCATTAAATATATCACATTTTTACCTAACGTATATAGCCACGGTTTAGTTACAAATAAAAACCGTCCGTGTTCTACCTGCTCGCCACCAAATTTCGCTTTAAACTCGCGCACGCCATATTCTTCGTCCGGTTTGCCCGCACCCATCATATCCACGTATCGGAAATCGTTTTCATACGCGTATTTTATCACTGCCCACGTTGCCAGGGTCGAAGGATGTATGTTTTTGTACTTGCCGTCCAATCCGCATCCAAACCATTCATACACAACCTCATTTTTCAAGAAGACGCAAAGAATTCCTCCGACAACCTGCCCTTGATAGATGATTCCGAACAGCCGGCATTCGGGGATTTTTACTATTTTCTCAAAAAATTCAAGTGGAAACAGAGGCACCTTTATTTTGGTTTTATATAAATCCTGCAACAGGCTGTAATACGCCTTAACCTCATTATCACGCTTTAACTCAACGATTTCAGCGCCCATTTTCTGCGAACTCCTGATATGTTTGCGTTTGGTCTTACTTAGCTGGGAATGAGCTTTCTCTGCATTCATCACCGGCACACGGAAATTTAAATAGGGTTGATACGCAAAACCTACCCGCTCAAAAATCGCACGGAAAGATGAAAAATCAGTATAATTCCGAAATTCCAAATAAATCGTTTTCCTTTTCAGGATATTAACGGTGTGTTTCAACAGACTTTCCAAGGCTTTTTCCGAAATTTCCGGGTGAAGTAAAGCGCCGCCCGGCACAATCGCCCGCCAGCTGAAAAATCGTTTCCACCAACTGCCTTCGGCAATGATGTACCCGCAAATTATGCCAACTAATTCGCCGTTTTCCGAAACGCCCAAAATAAACGGTTTCAAAAACGACAGCGAGGCGTAAAAATCGTAACATTCCCGTGTCTGGAAAAAAGAGGAGGTGGCCGATTTCCTAAGTAAATCGTTCCATTGGGAAGAATTTATTTCGGTGGGTGAGGTGAGAATTTTCATTACTGCTTAAAAAGTTTGCTTCATTCCCGTTCGGGATTATCGCCCGGTAGAAAAAATATCCGGTAAAACCTGTATGCAGTCAGGAATACAACCTGATATATACCGGGTTGCATACCTAACGGTGTGCAGCGGATTACGCAATATCCTTCTCTACTGAGCGATAATCCCTGACGGGATAAAGACATTGTTTAAAAATTCATATAAAATCATTATTTTTGAAGCCGAAAAAAATAAAATATGCCTCGATACTTCATTCAACTATCTTATAAAGGAACCGGCTATCACGGCTGGCAAATCCAGCCGAACGGAAATTCCGTGCAGGAAGAGCTGACGAAAGGGCTGGAAACGCTTTTACAGCAAAAAACAGGCGTAACGGGAGCCGGAAGAACCGATGCCGGCGTACACGCCAAACGTATGACGGCTCATTTTGATACGGAAAAGCCGATCACGGATTTGAAAAATTTTATCGGAAAATTAGACTGCCTGCTCCCTCACGATATTGCCATTCTCGGATTGGAGGAGGCAGCGCCCAATGCTCACGCCCGTTTCGATGCCAAATCAAGGACTTATCATTATTATATCGCTACCCGGAAAAATCCTTTCGTCAAGGAGTTTGCTGCACTTATTACTTTTCCGCTGGATTTCGAAGCGATGAACAGAGCGGCGGAAACGCTGTTCGACTATACCGATTTCACGAGTTTCAGCAAGCTTCATACCGATGTAAAAACCAATAATTGCCAAATCAAACAGGCGTTTTGGAAACAGGAAGACGATTGTTGGATCTTCACCATTCAAGCCGACCGTTTTTTGCGCAATATGGTACGCGCCATCGTCGGAACGCTGATAGAAGTGGGTAGAAAAAAAATATCGGTCAAGGACTTCAGACGGATTATTGAAAAAAAAGACCGTTGTGCTGCCGGTACTTCGGCTCCGGCAAAAGGGTTGTTTTTAGTAGATGTTGAGTATTAAGTTAAAAGTATTGATTTTTATATTACTTAATTCAAGTTGCCGGTTGATTTCTAGTCCGAAGGACTAACAGTTAGATACCCCCTTGCAAGCGAAGCGCAGCCCGGGGGATGAGCAACGGATATCTCTTTCCCAACTCCGAAAAAGTTCAACCTGCTACGGGGTTGATTGGCAGGGTGCATCGTTTCTATTCTCGCTCTGCCCCGAGCTGCGCTTCGCTTGCAAGGGGGTATCCAACTGTTAGTCCTCCGGACTTCGATATAGAAATTATTTTGAGATATATAAATCGCAACTTATATTACTTAATATTATGCGATATAATTGTTCGGAAACGAAAATGTTATTACTTCCTAGTTCCATATTCCGTAATCTTTTTACCACAAATCTTCTTTACTAATTCAACCAGCCTTTCTACAACCGGCACAAGTGCATCTATATCCTCTCTGGTAACTGTAAACTTCGGATTGTAGCGAGCCTCTACGTATGCTAATTTCAGCAGCAAAAACAGTCTTTTTTCCTCCTTTGTTTTTTGTGGAAAGATTTTATCGAATTCATCCGAGTATTTCCTTACCGATGCTAATA
>JAISVA010000037.1 GCA_031271815.1 Prevotellaceae bacterium
TATTTATCTTTAATCGTCAGCATAAGTTCTGTCTTTTAGTTTACCGCAAATTTAATTTTTTTGCCTGTAAATACAAAATCCGTCTGCCTGATTCTGAGGTACGCTTCCGGCAACAAGGGGAACGTCAATGACGCAGATAACACGGATTTTCACAGAAAACAAATGAACAGGAATTTCATATATAACTAATTATCAACACAAGCAGAAAAATGGGCATCAGTTGTAGCGAGAATAAATCACAAAAAGCCTGTTGTTACGGAATTTGCATTTTATGAACGAGACTTTGAGGATGAACGTTATAAAGTATTACGTTTCGATGATTATAATGAAAAATAGCTTGATTTTGTAACACTTAACAGAGACCGTGAAACTGTCGAACAAAAACACAATTATGACCTTATAGAAGATCCGATTGCAGACGATAAAATAGCCAACCGTATTGATGATTATCTTGCAGGGTTATTTTAAAAGTCTGATTTTCAGTATTTAAAACCCGAAATCGTCAAACATCAACATCTCCGGCGGAACGCCAAGGTTGTCTAACATTGTCTTCACAGCTTTTGCCATTGGACCGGGACCGCACATGTAGTATTCAATCTCTTCCGGCTCGTCACAGTTGATCAGGTAGTTTTTATAGATTACATCGTGGATAAATCCGGTGTATCCTGTCCAGTTGTCGGCCGGAAGCGGTGCGCTTAGGGCAATATTAAAGGTGAAATTCGGAAATTCCCTTTCTAACGCCCTGAAATCTTCCTCATAGAAAATTTCTCCTTTGGAACGCGCTCCGTACCAATAGGAAATTTTCCGGTCTTTGATTTTCAGTGTTTTAAGTAAATGAAGAATATGTGAACGAAGCGGAGCCATACCGGCTCCTCCGCCGATATATAGCATTTCGCGGTTGCTGTCCAGTATCGGGTGAAATTCTCCGTACGGACCCGAAACCATTACTTTGTCGCCCTGTTTCAGGTTGAATATGTATGAGGAGGCGATGCCCGGACTGACTTTCCTGAATCCTTTCGTAGCAGGATCGAACGGCGGGGTAGCAATGCGTACATTCAGCATTACAATATCTCCCTCCGCCGGATAGTTTGCCATAGAGTAGGCGCGCACGGTCGGTTCGATGTTTTTGCATTTCAAATCCCACATTTTATATTGTGTCCACTCGGCACGGAATTTTTTATCAACGTTAAATTCTGAATAGTTGAGGCTGTATTTCGGAATATCAATCTGAATATATCCTCCGGGAGTGAAGTTGAGGCGCTCGCTTTCGGGCAGTCGTACAATAAATTCTTTGATGTAAGTAGCGACATTCTTATTGGAAATAACCTCACATTCCCATTTTTTTACGCCAAGTACGGATTCCGGAACTTTTATTTCCATATCGTTTTTAACCTTCACCTGGCAGCCGAGCCGCCAATTATCATGTATTTCTTTACGAGTGAAAAAGCCGGCTTCGGTAGGAAGTATTCCTCCGCCCCCCTGAGGTATCTGGCAGCGGCATTGAGCGCAAGTTCCGACGCCTCCGCATGCCGAAGGCAGGAATATCTGATTGTTCCCCAGCGTAGAGAGAAGCGAAATTCCTTTGTCAACTTCCAATACTTTTTCTTCGCCATTGATTGAAATTTTGACTGTTCCGCCCGGCATCAGTTTTTTTCTCGTGTATAGCAGCAACCCCACTAATATCATCGTCACGAGGAGAAAAACTACCACACTTGCAGTTATTGTCAATATATTTTCGGCTAATAAAATTACCATTGTGTCTATGTTAAATCTTTTACGTTAAATCTCTCCTGTCTAATTTATAATCCCAAAAAACACATAAATCCGATTGCCATCAGACCTACGGTGATGAAAGTAATTCCAAATCCGCGCAACGGCGCCGGGATATTGGAATAAGTCAATTTTTGGCGCACGGCAGCCAATCCCACAATGGCAACCAGCCAGCCGATACCCGACCCCAGGGCGTAAACAAATGCGTGGCCGATGTTAGGAAAATTTCTCTCCTGTATAAAAAGCGAACCGGCAAAAATGGCGCAATTACAAGCAAGCAAAGGCAAGAAGATGCCGAGCGATGTATATAAAGCGGGAGCATATTTCTCGATAATCATCTCCACGATTTGCGTAATGGAAGCAATTACGGCGATAAAAATAAGCAAACTGAGGAAGCTCAGATCAACCGCCGCAAACTCTTCGCCCAACCAGATTAAAGCGCCGGATTTTAGTACATATTTGTGTAACAGATAGTTGATCGGAAGCGTAATTACCAGCACAAAGCAAATGGCAATTCCCAAACCGATAGATGTTTCCATGTTTTTTGATACTGCGAAAAAAGCGCATATACCAAGAAAGTATGCAAAAATCATATTCTCGATAAATATCGACTCGAAAAATAAACTTAAAATATCTCCCATTGTTTATTCTGATTTAATCTTTATTCAACTGTTATTTTTCCTGCAGCGTTTTGTCTTTCAGACGGTGAATCCACATAATGCAGGCCACTGTGATAAGCGCCATCGGAGGCAAAATCATCAATCCGTTGTTCATGTATCCGGCATCATAAAGCGCTTGCGGAATTACCTGGAAGCCCAATAAGGTGCCTGAACCCAATAATTCGCGGAAAAACGCCACGATAACCAGCATAATACCATATCCCAATCCGTTTCCAAGTCCGTCTAAAAACGAATCCAGCGGCTTGTTGCACAATGCGAACGCTTCCAGTCGTCCCATCAAAATACAGTTGGTAACAATCAAGCCGACGAATACGGACAGTTGCTTGCTTACGTCATACGCAAAGGCTTTCAGGATCATATCGACCACTGTTACCATTGCGGCGGCAACCACCAGTTGTACGATAAAACGCACCCGCAATGGAATGGTATTGCGCAAAAACGAAATGACCACGCTGCAAGATGCCACAACGACCGTTGCCGAAAGAGCCATCACGATTGCCGGCTCCAGTTTGACTGTTACTGCCAATGCCGAGCAAATACCCAATACCTGTACGGTTATCGGGTTATTCTTGCTGAGTGGATTGAAAAAAATACTCCTTCTGGTTGCCATAACTATTTTCTTTTTCTTATTTTTCAGTTAAAAATCCCATGTATGCTTCAAGGCTGTTCAGCAGCATTTGAGCTACTCCCTGGCTTGTAACCGTGGCTCCGGTAACTCCGTTAACAAAATCCCTGTCTTTCACCGATATGCCCGATTTCACGATCGCAATGGATTTGAATAGCCCGTTTTTAAAAATTTCTTTTCCGCAAAACCGGTTCTTAAAATCGTTTTTCGTAATTTCGGCTCCCAGTCCGGGCGTTTCGCCTTTGTGCGAGAAATAAGCGCCATATACCGTATTCTTGTCTGATTTCAACGAAATATATCCCCATACCGGTCCGAAAAAGCCGGATCCGGACAACGAAAGCACGTAATAGGTTTTGCCATCCTTCTCTGCGATGTATAGTGGTAAGAGTCTGCTTTCTTCCGGGTTTTTAATCTCTGTTTCCGTTGCAATCGAAAGCGCATCAATTCCCTCTATTTCTTCTCCCCTGTAGTTAATTGCTACGGCTTTTCGGATGTATTGATCATAAAGTTCTTCGGCATTGAGCGAAGTGGCATCAATGTTCAATGAAGAGAGTATCTGTCTTTTCTTATCTATTTCGATGTTTCTGTCTTTCCGCTCCTTTAATGCTTCGGCGGTAAACGCCAGGATAAAGGCAACGATTATTACCATCGCGGCAACATAGATAAGAGTATAACTGTTACTGTTTCTGTCCATATATTTTTAATTTTTCAACTCACAATTATTAATTTCAACTCTTTTCATTCGTTTTTTTATGTTCGATTTTACTACGAAATAGTCAATCAACGGAGCAAATACATTCATCAGAATAATGGCTAACATCATACCTTCCGGATAACCCGGAATCATTCGAATGGATATGGCAAGCGCTCCTACCATAAACCCGAAAATGTATTTTCCGGTCTCTGTTCGCGCCGATGTAACCGGGTCGGTCGCCATAAATACCGCTCCGAATATAAAACCTCCCAATAACAAATGGTCATACCACGGAAGATTCATAACCGGATTAGCGCCTATTTGGTTGAAAAGCAAACATGTGAGCGTACCTCCCACGAATACTGAAATCATTGTTTTCCAACTGGCTATTCCGGTGAAAAGCAGTAGAACGGCGCCCAGTAGAATGGCGATTTTACCGGTTTCGCCGATGGAGCCTGGGATTAAACCGATAAACATATCGAGCGTTGTGAGCGGGTCGCCAACGGCATTGGTCAGTTGCAACGCCTGTTGCGTGGTGCTGGTCGCAAGTTGCCCGAGCGGAGTTGCTCCTGTAAATGTATCAATTAACGGGTGATTTCCCAATCCTAAAATCGGTTCTTTTGCCACCCAAATGGCATCGCCCGACATTTGGGTAGGGTAGGAGAAAAACAGGAATGCGCGTGCGATAATCGCTACGTTGAAAATATTCATCCCTGTTCCGCCGAATACCTCTTTGGCAAAAATAACCGCAAAGGCTGTTGCTACCGCTAAGATCCACAATGGGCAGTCAACGGGAATAATCATTGGAATGAGCATCCCGGTAACCAGAAATCCTTCCTGTATTTCCTCTTTTTTCCATTGGGCTACAATAAATTCGATGCCCAGGCCGGCGGCATACGAAACTACGATTTTAGGCATAACTGCCAGGAATCCGAACAGGAACATATTCCAGAATCCGGCATCCGGATTTCCCGTAACCAAATAATGCTGATAGCCTGCGTTGTACATTCCAAACAGCATTGCCGGCATCAGTGCGATAACTACAATCGACATCACGCGTTTGGAATCAATGCTGTCGTGGATATGCGTTCCCCTTTTAGCTGTTGTGCCGGGAACAAACAGAAATGTTTCGACTCCTTCGAATACCGAACGGAACATTGCGAGTTTGCCCCCTTCTTCAAAGTTGGGTTTTATCTTGTCAAGAAAACTTCTTAATGCTTTCAATTTTAAATCAAATTTTAATTATTGTAATTTTTTAATTTCTCTGTTAACGGTTATTCCTGTGCATTTAACAGTTATAGTTTCTTTTTTACTCATAAATTGCTTCAACAGGTAAATTTTAACATTCCATTTCCTTTTTCAAGAAATCCAACCCTTCACGCACAATCCGCTGCGTTTCAATTTTAGAGGTACAGACAAACTCGCACAACGCAAAATCTTCGGGAGCCACTTCGTAAATACCGAGCTGCTCCATTCGCGTAATGTCTTTTGATAATATGGCTTTGACCAGAAATTCGGGCAGAATATCCATCGGAAATACCTTGTCGTATTCGCCGGACATAATGAACGCGCGCTCACCGCCGTTCAGGTTGGTGTCAAGGCAGTATTCCTTATTGGGTGTGAGCCAGGAGAAATAAGAATGATTTACGCTGAATTTTTTAAGCCTCGGCATGATCCAGCCTAAAAATTCTTGAGTGTTTCCTTCGGGAATGACGGTGATTTGCGCATCATAAGCGCCCAAAAATCCGTCTGCCGCGATCTGAGTGCCGGTCAACGGATTTCCGCTGATGTAACGGGCCTGTCCGGCGTTGATTATATTTCCATCCACAATAGTTGAAACGGACGCGCCGTAAACCGTCTTGTAGTAAGCCGGATTTTTCACGCAGCAACCGCAAAGCACGACCGAACGGGAAAAATCCAGGATGCCTTTCCGGAAAGCGTGTCCGATGGTAACTACATCCTGCGGATTGACTGTCCAAACCACTTCGCCTTTATTTACAGGTGCAATGTGGTGAATTTGAACGCCTACATTCCCGACCGGATGTTTTCCCCGAAATTCGTGAATGACAACGCCTTTGGTTTCTTTGAATACTTTTGAAGCATATTCCGTATTGATTCCGATATGGATTTTTCCGGCAGTTAATTTGGCAAGCGCGTTGATGCCCAATTGAAAATCTTCGTTTTTTCCGACCAGGATAAAATCGTAATCGGGAGCCAACGGGGCAGAATCGAAACCGGAAATAAAAATCGCTTTCGGTGTGTCATACGGATTGGCAACTACATCATAAGGACGCTGCCGGATAAACGACCAGAAACCTCCTGCAGTGAACCGTTCTTTGATCTGTTCGGCAGACAGGTCGGATGGTTGCGCTTTTTCAAAAGGTTCGGATGTAAATTGCCCGTCGGACTGGATGCGAATATCCAGCACTTTTCGTTTTTCGCCCCTGTTTACAGCAAGTACCGTTCCGCTTACGGGCGAAACAACCTGTATTGCCGGATTTTTTTTATCATAAAACAGTACAGTGCCTGCTTTTACGTTCTCTCCTTCTTTTACAACTACTTTTGGAGTTATTCCTTGAAAATCAGTAGGTTTGACGGCAAACAAATCGGCGGGATTCGCTTTTGCAAACACATCTTTCGCTCCGCCTTTCAACTTTATATCCAATCCTCTTTTTATTCTAATTACTTTTACCATAGAATATTATGAAAATATTTTAAATCACGCACGAAGTTACAAATTTTATATTTTATATACAAACTAAAGGAAATCTTTAAAACAACTTTATTTTTGTCTTATATAATGATGTATAATTAATTTATTATCAATGCTATATATGTGAAATAAAATAATTATCCGTAAGATTGTCCCTAATTATTTTGCTTAAAAAGCGCAAGTTTAAGGAAAAAATGTTGGATGTTGGCCTGGGATTTGATTTTCAGGAAGGAAAATTCCTCACCGCATTCCGTTGCGTACGGAATGAAATGAGGAATCCTGCTTGTCTGCGGGTCAGGTTGTCTGGCCTTTAAAACCTGACCGTTTTGAACTAATCTGTCAACTGAACTTTATTAAGGAATTCAAACAGCTGAACCGTTAATGCCTGATAATAATCTTGAATTGTTGACTGTTTATTTTCAACACATAAGTAGCGTCCGGTAAATGACCGAAATCCAATATCACGTCCTTTTCATCGTGTTCCTTTCGATATACTGTTTTACCTGACATATCACTCAGCGTTATTTCCCTTCTTCCGGAATGGTCAAATGATATGTTTATTTTACCGCTTGTCGGGTTCGGGAATACGTTGATTGATTCTGCGAAGTTTTTATCTGTATCTACCGATTCCATGTATATAATCTGAATGGTATCGTTGCTTATGCAGTTATCAGCGGAGGAAACTTGTACCCAAATCGAAATCGTGTCTTTCCATTCGGTATTTTCTATGATTATCGTTTGTGTCTTTTCTCCGGTACTCCATTCGTATTCGTACATATTTTCGCCTCCGGCATCCAATGTTACCGGCTCGTCAAACGGCACAGTCCTGTCGTTACCCAAATTTAAATCCGGATTTGGGCTTACAGACAGATTCAAAACAAGAACGCTGTCGCAACCGGAGACAGACTTCAGCGTATCACGGTATGTCCCTGCAACGGTCAAGTCTTCGCCGCCAAAACGGTAGGAACCGCCCTGACAGATAGTTGCTTTTACCGGCGCATAGTAAGCCTGGTTAACGTTCAATGTAAGCGCCAGAATACTGTCGCAACCAAGAACGGACTTCAGCGTATCGCGGTAAGTCCCGGCAACGGTCAAGTCTTTACCGCCAAAACGGTAGGAACCGCCCTGACAGATGGTTGCTTTTACCGGCGCAGAGTAAGCCTGGTTAACGTTCAATGTAAGCGCCAGAATACTGTCACAACCAAGAACGGACTTCAGCGTATCGCGGTAAGTCCCGGCAACGGTCAAGTCTTCGCCGCCAAAACGATAGGAATCGCCCTGACAGACGGTTACACTCAATTGAGTAACTTTTACCTCGCTACTGCTTACATTGCCGATGCTTTGAGTCGCCACACCCGCGCCCTGCATACCGCTCGACTTTTTGTGCAGCATTTCCGTATTTATACCTATCGTAATATTTCCGTTATTTTCGATGTTGTCAAATTTTTCTACTCTGAATTCATTGTCCGATACAGGAATAATCTCGATATTTCCGGTGGATAATTCGGTGCCGCTTGCGTTCAGTGTCAGAATATCGCGGGTAAATTCGGCTGCATGTATGTCGTCGGTAAATTTGACCGAGACATAGGTCAATCCGCTGCAAAAATCCGTCTTTTTAGCTATTTCCACGCTCAACGGCTGATTGTCGATAAAGGCAGTGAACGGCGTTGCATCGCTCTCATTTCCGTATTCATCGAGCACTATGGCTTTGAAGGTTACATTACCGCTGTATCCGTTAACCGGAATATTTACCTCACCGGCGTTTTCGGCAAAATGCTCTTTGATAAGCGTTTCCTCCTGCGATGAAACGGCGTAGAGCATGACCGTCTGCTTATCGGCAGTTGTGTTGAGCGTGATTGAGTGGCTTTCGCCCGAAGTGATGTTGTCGCTGTCGGAAATGCCCTTGTCAGGCGTAATTTTCATCCCTGCCGGCGCATCGGGTTTTGCCAGATTTACCACCCACATTGTGTCGGTTTGTCCGCTTCCGGTGTTGCCGAACGCATCGGTAAATTCGCTTTGGTTGACGGATAATTTGTAACCGCCCGCCGTATTTGTATATTCGCCCAATCCGTTAATCAGGTAACGGAGACTGTCTATTTCACTGATGCTCAATTGTGCATGTTGGTTTTCACTTCCTTTGTAAAGCGTTATCCAGGAGGCGTCAAACTCGTTCACAACCGGTTTGGTCAGTTCAACCTGCATTGCGGTAATATGTTGGTTGTTTACCGCACCTTGATAGGAAGGTGTGAAATATTTCACGGCAGGTATTACTACATCCACATGCCATTTGCACGATTGCGCCACTAAGCCTTGAACATTGTTTTCCGATTTGACAGCAGGCAGATTGACCGACAGTTCGTAGCTTCCCGACCGGTTGTTGTCGGCACTCAACCCGATAAGGGTGTAGTGCAGATTATCTTCGGTCAGTATGGAAACATTGTCGCCCAGCGGTTGGCCGTTCAATGTGATCTTCTCTTTCGTCAGCTGATTTTGCGCCACCGGTTTGTTGAAGAATATCTCCACGCTGTTTACCGGCTGCGATTTCACCTGGTCGGTGGTGAAGGAGATGATGCCCAATTCGCCCAAAATCTGTATCCAACTTATGCTTTTGCCGGTTTCGCCCTCATTGCCGAGCAGGTCTCTGATGCCGGCACATTGAACGGTTAATTCATACAAGCCCGACGTTTTCGTTTCCGTTTGCACGTTAAGCGAATAGGTAACACTGTCGGTTTTGCTGATTACAATATTACCGGTAGGAACGGAAGTTCCCTGATGAATCAATCGCAAGTTTCCGGTAGTGAAAGTCGTATCGGTAATCGGTTTGTTAAATTTCACTGAGATATTCACCAACGGTTGTTCCGTCATTGTTTCGGGCACGCCTTCGAACGCAATTACTTTCGGATATTCGGTATCAACCGGGACGTAATACAGCGTATAGGCGGTTACTTCGGTAATTTTATCGAGGAAGTGAAGCCTGTTTTCGTACACCGGCTCTTTGCCGTCTTTTATGGTAACAAATGTTTGCCAGAAGTTTGCCAACGGTAATTCCAGCTCATCCGAATTACGTACTACTTTAGTTAATTTATACTGATTGCGTCCAGGGTCATCTATGTGCCCGTAATTCCAGCCCATCAAATAAGGTGTAACCGTGAGCGTGGCAGTTAGCTGCGATGCCGAAACGGTTTGTGCTGCGGTCGCCTCGCTTGCCGTATATACCTCACTGCTTTCGCCGTTGCTGTAATAAATACGGTCAGGCGTGTTATTGGCATCAGGCAGGTCGTTCACCAGAAAATCGTTCATTGCATCGTGTCCCTCGCCATACGCGCGCACGCTGTGAATCAACTCGTGTAGCCGGTAATCTTTGATTAAGCTGAGGTTTTTATTGCCGAAGCTGCTTAAATGCGTTACGTTTATTTGATAATCAACAAAATGTCCTAACAGCGAACTGGTAAACCACCATTGCCCGATAGCCGACTTCATTGGCTCAATGTTGCCGAAGTTTACATTCAGCAATCCCAGCTGTTTCGGTTCGTTGTTGAAGTTGCTGCCGATAATCGAGAAATCAATCAGCAAGCCTTTTTCGTTGTCGATAATTTCGGGCTGCATGGATTCTACACGCACGTTTTTTGCCATGCCGTAACCTTCGTTGGTAATCATCAGAGCGAGTTCGGCAGGGATGGACGGCTCAACGACATCCTTTGTCAACGGGTCGTCACCCAACATATCGCGTTGCATAAAATAATGCAATACCAGGTCGGGACTTGGATTGACCTCCAATGTTACCGGAAACAGTTGCACGGTTACTTTTTCGCCCGAACTTGGGTCAACATAAGTAAGCACTCCGCCAAACGAGTAACTCAACGGCACGGTAGGAGCAGCCTGTTTAGTCGGGATGAAAATCACGGTTCCAATTTTGCTTTGCAGCGCATCGACCGTACCCGAACCGCTCAGGAAGTTATCGCGATTGATCTGGAATAAGTGAGTGGCATCGTTACCGTTTTCGTCATAGACAATCAGGTCGAGGTTGACATCGGTAATGGTTCCAGCATCGCTTCCGTTGTTTAACGTCAAGGTTCCTTCGAATGCTTCGCGGGTCATGGTCATTGTTTGCGAGAATTTAACGGTTACGGTGGCGCAGACGGAATTTTTACGTTCTTTCTCTACATATTCTAATAATTCTGCATAATCTTTTACAAACATTTCTTCAACCGAAGAGAATCCTCGTTTTTCTACATATTCTCTAATCAAATCACCTTTTTTTGCATAGTCATCCAATTCATTTTTGTCAATAATGTCTGTATATTGAGAATTTGGAATTAAAACACCTTTGCTCCATGCATCCAACGAAGTATTCCAACGATTGCAGAAATATTCGATATAATCATTGTCGATATTTGTATTGTTCATTTTTTCTTTTAAAGAAAGAATCTCTTCCGGAGAAAAAGATTTTTGATTATCTATGTAATCTGCAACTTCTGTAAGAAACAACATAAAATCTTCGTTTTGTAAAAGATCCATATCCTTAAAGAGAAGAGTTAGTTTGGCTTTCCATAAATCTTGAGCTTTTGACATCCAATAAAAATCATCACCCATTAATTGAAGGAAAGAATTATTTCCCGATCTCAGTTTTGCACTGTTGAATAACCCCCCAATAGCATTTCCTAAATGATCAGCCACTCCATCTCCTGTTATACATGTAAGTGTAAAATCTATAATAGAATATATTCCCTCTATAACATCTCCTATTATAGGTATGCTGCCTATAAGATTTGAACCACAATCAGCAAGGGTTGTTACACTCCCTCCTATAGACGGATTATTAATAACTCCACCTATTCCAAAGCCACATTGAAACCATCCATATCCATCTCCAACTATGGGAATGGCGCCAATAACTGTTTCTACAAATGCTGTTGCACATTTTTCGCAAGTTGGTTCTATTGTTATTTCAGGTGCTTGATAGTTACTGTTGCTTGAACTACAACTACTACATCCTGGACCGCCAGGCCCATTATAACCACTTCCTGGAGAATAATGATCACTATATCCATTGTTCATTCCTATTCCTCCACAAGGTCGTCTGCCCGTGAAAGAAAATTTACCTGTAAAAGTAGTGGTGTATTCAAATAATCCACACTCTACTTCATACTCTCCATATATGTGAATATCGCCACAACCTTCCGAACTGCTTCTAAGTTCTGTGTCATTACGTTTTATCAAGAGAGGAACCATTATCGAACTTTTTGCATTCAGCACAGGGAAATGGTCAGCCATCCAGGTAAAGGTATATTCAGCATCGGTAGGCGTTTGTAATCTTACGTCCAATGCCCTGATAAGTCCGTGATTCGTTATGTTTACGTTCACCATTTTGCTTTCGCCGGGTTGCAGGTCAACCGGAGCTTTATCATATTCAAATACAACTACCGGAGCCGGTACGTTCGTTTCAAATTCTACAATCAGATCTATTTGATACTCGTCTTCAACTTCCGTAGGCACTACATCCCATTTATAGCTGATGGCCCGGTAGGCAAGAAATGCCGTCAACCGGTTGGTTTTTCCCGGATCTACCAGCAGGTTGTTTTGGTAATTGTCGTGCTTGTCGGCAGAAATGGTTATGCTGTAATAGCCTTCGGGAATATCTTCAACAGTAAACAAACCGTCGCTACCGGTAACGCCTTCGGCAATTATTTTACCTGAGAACGGGTGGCGAATGATCACGTTTGCGCCGGCTAAATGCGGTGCGCTTGCCGTGTTATAAGTATAATCGTCCACCACGTCTACCACAACGGTGCCGGTAGCTTCGGATACTGGTTCTACCTTGAACGGTATGCTAATACCTGCGCCGTTCGACATATTCACGGCAATATTTCCCGACAACGGAACATTTATCTGCTGTTTGTCGGTCGGCTTCAATTGTAAGATAACCATCACCGTATCGTAAGGCGCAATAAGCGGAATGCTTTGCGGTGATACGAGCGTCATCCAGTCCATAGTTGGAATGTCTATTTTCACGTCTTTTGCTTCTACCGAACTGTTGATAAGGGCGATTTCGTAGTAACGTGTTGCTCCTTTGGTCATCGTGGTATTGATAGAAACCGGGTTAGCCGTAAGCTTTGCCCGCTGCGGGTGGCAGTAATACCACGCAGTAACGTCCAGTCGTGCGCCCTCGTCCGAAACCAGCTGAACGGGAAATTTCACATAATCGCGTCCCTTGGTTGGTGCGGCAGGAGTGATGGAATAGGGGAGCGAAACCGTTTCGCCTGCCGGAATGTTTATCGAACCGGCAGCAATCGTAAATTCTGTATTTCCGGGCAATACCACGCGCACGTTCGTCAATGTTACGCCGGTATTGTTTTTCAATGTAAACTCGCCTTCTTTGGTACTGAATTCCACTACTTCCCATAGTAAATAGCTGCTTGGCTTGTTTTTCCAGTCAAAACCGGCAAGGTCAAATTCAACCTGGGCTTTGCTGTCGGCTTCGGGATAACCGGCGCTTACGGTGTAGTGTCCGTTTTCGCCCGGAAGCGGTTGAAATGTGTGTGTGTAGTTGCCTGTTTCATTGGTCATTGTGGTGTATGTGCGGGAAAATCCGCTGTTGTTGCGCACAATAATTTCGATATTTTTGTTTGCGGCTATTGAGTTGTTTACCATTTTGGCCGTACCGGAAATTGTAACTGTCTCTTCTGATTTATAGAGCAGTTTATCAACAGAAACAGTTGCCGTATATGCCGGGGTAAGTTGAACAGGCGCATTCACCTGATTGTTTGCCGATGATAATTCATCTATTCTCAAGTTGGAATTTAATACGGCAATCAAGTAAAAGTTGCCGGCTTTGTCGGGCAATTGAAAGGTGTGTGTAAATTCCTGTTGTGCGCCGGTTGCAATTTCACCGGTCAATTCTTCGGTGGCAAGCAGCGTGCCGCTTTGCATGGAGGTGTTTTTGGATAGATAATATTCTACTCTGGCGCCGCTTCCAAGCGTGGTAAATCCTACATTGCCAACAGTAATTTTTGCTTCGCAAGCGCTTCCGCCTGCTAACGGCGAGTTGACCGACAGATCCGTAACAGCAATATCGGGTTTGTTTTGGTCGGTGACCAGAATCCAGCCAAAACCAGTGGCGTAATCCGCTGCTTCGGCTTGTATGCGCACGGTCTGATCGCCTTTTTTGCCTGGGTCGATAATGGTGTTTATGTCCACATCAACCGATGCTTTTCCGGGAGGAATAACGGCAGTAGCCGGAATAGTCAGCACCGAAGGCATATCCGATGTGAGTTTTACGCTAACTGCTTTCGTGAGGTCGGTAGTGTTGCGGCTGACGGTAATTTTTCCGGCATTGGTTTGTCCCGCTTTTACGGTGCTCGGCGTGGCTTTTACTTTGAGCGCCAACCCATTGTCGTCAAGTATGGTGACAGTTTGCCGGAGTTCCGTTTTGCCTTCGCCTGCAGCTACCGTACAGCGGCATGACGACAGGTAAACCGATGCGGTAACGTTTACCGTCTTCGTTCCGTCAACCATATCATTGCTGATGGCTCCGATGTTGAATTTTTGCTGTGATACGCCTGCGGCGAACTTTATGTCTTGAGGCAGTATGAGTGCGTTGGCCAAGTCGGCTTGCAGCCTGATTGTGACCGGAATATGTTGCTTGTCCAACCGCTTGATAACGGCGTAAGTAGCATACGGCCCGTCACCTTTCGAAATAGTGTCGTGTTCGATTGAAAACTCAAATACCGGGATATTTGCCGATTCGATTCGAACCTCTGCCGCACCCGGATTGAATCCTTCGCCTTTGGCGGTAATTTTAGCCGTTACGGTTGGTTCGGGAGTGGTTAATGTTTTTATGCCGACTTTGAACGTTACCATTTTTTCTCCCGCCGGAAGTAAAATGCTTGCCGGAACCGTCCAGCGGTTTGCCTGGTCAGCCGTAAGCGTAATGACAGCGTCTTGGGTGCGTGCTATGTCCGATTGCAACGTAATGGTAATCGTGTCGCCATCGGTAACAGCATCTTTCGACGAAGTCATCGTAATTGTTCCTATTTCATCGTCGATCACAACAATTTCCTGTAATACGGCGGGATATTCATTTCCGGAGATAGAGATGCCTGCTGTCCGGTTGCCGTCGGCAATGGTGTTGTTTACCGGTTGAAAGGAAAATGCCACAGAAGATTGGTTCTTGAAGATGGTTACAAGAGCCGGAAGTATCAGTTGTCCGTCAGCCGTAGCCGATACCTGGAAATTTTGATCGAGGCTTCTGTCGCCGCTCCGGGTAAGCGTGGCGCTTACTGTCGAGGCGGTATTTTCTTCAATTTGCGTACGGTTGAACGTCAGGTAAAGCAGTTTTTTTAACGTGGCAGTGTTGGTTGATTCTGCTTTGTTGTTTGCCCGGTCTTTTTCAAGTTCTTTGATTTCGGCGCCTGGTGTCATATTGACCTCTACTTTTACCTCGCCATCCATACCAACGATTTTCGGGATGTTGAAAGTAGCGTTCCGGCTCACGTTTTCGTTTACAGCCAGATTGCCGGCGTAATTTACGTTTCCGAAGGAATACCTTTCACCGGTTTGTACGGAAACAAGGCTTACCTGTTCGCGCCAGCCGCCGGGCGCTTCCGACTTTCCAATATTTTTTACGCCCCAGGATACGGATATTGTTCCGTTGGGCGAAATTTCGGTTTCGGTAATTGTTATGCCCGAAATTTCCAGATCGGGAGTTCGCGCGTCGCTCACAGTGAGTGTTCCGCCTTGATGTTCACCGCCCACGTCAATCCCTTCGGGCGAACTCAAAACAACGCCCGAAAGCGAGAGTTCGTGTATGCTTTTGGGTTCGTAGGTAACTGGCACTTCTATCGGAATTTCAACCAGTGCTCCGCTGTTTCCGTCGAACGGTTCGCTCGACATCGAAAAGCAGATAAACATATACTGTGTGTTGTTAACCTTGTGCGGATAAATGGCGTGATCGCCTTTCCGGCCGGTAAATTGCGCTGCCTTTTCGTTCACAACAAGTCCCTGCGGAACGGTAAGCGTGAATTGAAAACCAACAATTTTACCGGTGTTTTCCAATTCAATCACGACGCTGCTTTTTTCGCCCGGTCCGGCTGCCACCGGCATTACTTTCAGGCTGTTTTGCGCATGAATTGTTGATACGCAAAAGAGCAGTGTCAGGAGGTTTAAATAAATGCGTTTCATATTATTCTGTTTTTATGTTATTTACTTTCAAGTTGTATTTTGTTGACTAATAGTATAATATCCAAGATATTCACCGTGCTGTCGTCATTCAGATCAGCTGCGCCGCCATTAAAGTACGATTGCGATTTATTAAGCATTTTATTGATAAGCGTCTGAATGTCGAGTACGTTTATCACACCATCCATGTTGGCATCCCCTTCGGCGTAGCTGATAATGTAAGTAAGCGTACTGTTGCGGGTGGCGCCGCCTATTTGGCGCAGCGTCAACGGCTGGTTGTTCGGGATATCCCATTGCGTCATCAAACTTGTGAGTTTCAAGCCTGCGGCGGGAATGGAGACCGTTTTGGTGTAACTGCCGACAGTAACAACGTATGACTGGTTGCCGAAAATTCCGGCTGTGTGGTCGTAGCGGTTTATGCTGTTGTCGAACAGCAGGGCGGACAATGTGAGTGCAACCGTATCCATCCGGATAGCCTGACGGTCTAAGCGCACGTTGATGCTGCCTGTAAATAGGGTATCCAATCCGGTTAATTCGTTTTCCGAAAAGTCGATATGGGTCAGTTTCGGCAGGTAAGCCAGTTCCGAAGGAATCGTGTCGGTCAGTTTGTTTTGCTTTAAAATCAGTGAGCGAAGTTCGGGCAACTGTGCCAGTTCGGCAGGGATTTTCCCATGTAGGTTGTTGTTGCTCAGGTCGATGCTGATGATGTGCCCTTCGCTGATGATGATTCCTTTCCATTTGGTGAGGTGGATGTTGTTTTCCGACACATCCCACGGCTCGGTCCATTGCTTGCCGCCGGTTTGTTCAAAGAGTTTTACCAGCACGTTGTATTCGGCGTCTTCGATAGGGGTTGCCGAGTTATTCAGGATGCCGGCATAGTGGATAATGCTTCCCATGGCCGTTCCGGTTTGCTGGCGGACGGTTATTTTTGCTCCTTCGGGAATATCCATTATATTTACATCTGCGAAAATCAGGTTTTTACCTTTTGAATAGGCTTCGGCTACCGTAAAACCGTTTGCCTGCAATGCAAACAGGTACTCGCCATTGTAATCCTGCGTACCGGTGTTGTAGGCGTTGATAAACGGCAGGTCAATGGTTATATCGCCGGCAGTAAAATCCAGCATTTCGTCTTTTTGAATGCTTTGATTGCCGATGTTCAGCGAAATTTTACTCAAATTATAAGTAAACGGCGTTTCCAGCGCATCGAAGGCATTGCCCGAAAGGTCGAGAATTTCGATGTTTTCAAATTGGTTGAATTGCGCCGGGATGGTACCTGTGAATAAATTGTCGGCTAAATACACTCTACGGAGCGATGTAATAGCGGAAAGCAGCGGAATGGCGCCTGAAAATTGATTGCCGCGCAAATTCAGGAATTTCAAGTTACCGAGTTTGCTTACCGAATCGGGAAGAGCGCCTTTAATGGCGTTTGCCTGCAAATAGAGCGTTTCCAAATGGCTCAATCCGGTAATTTCTGCCGGCAGGTAGCCTGTTAGATTATTTTCGGGCAGGGCGATTGAAATAATGTGTCCCTCTTTTATACTCACGCCAAACCAGCTTTTTTCGTGCAGGTTGTTGGCGGTGGTATCCCATTTTTGTATCCAGCTCTCGCCGTTAGCGGCAGTGTATATTTTTTTGAGAATTTCAAATTCGTTGTCTTCCAGCTGTTTGCCAAACGAGACTTCCGCGTAATTGATTGAGGTTCCGTCTGCAAGTCCGCCATTTTGCACAATCCGTATTTTATCGGTCGTTTTTATGCTGTGTTTGTCCACGTTGCGAAAAGTGAGCGTACCCTCTTCGGTAGAATAGTTACTATCGACAATGGTGTTGTTGAGGTACAGACTGAAATAGTTTTTATTATCAAAACTTCCCTTACCGTCTGTGATGGCAAAGGAACAGAAAGCAGGAATCTCAATGGTGATCTCGCTTCCGTTGATTTCGATGAAGGAGTTATTGATAGTCTGGTTGTTAAATTCAGCTGTAGTTAGAGGAAGATTAGTAAAAGACTTATCCACGTTTTCGATTTGATTGTAACCAAGTCCAATGTTTTTTAGTTTTGTTTCACTCAATTGTGACGGAATTACACTTGTTAACTTATTGGCATTTACATGAGTTGCATTACTATTGCCCAACCTCAATGTCTCCAAATTTTTGAGATTTCCCCATGAAACAGGGATTTCTCCTTTCAGCTTACAATTAAACAACCGCAAATAAGTCAAGTTTTCTAATGTAGAAAATACATTCAAATCGGTAGTACTCAAATCGAATGCATTATAATTCAAGTCGAATGTCTTCAAATATTTCAAGTTTTTTATTGAAGCCGGAAC
>JAISVA010000017.1 GCA_031271815.1 Prevotellaceae bacterium
ACAATAAGCGATGTAGCGCTTGTTTCTATGGAAACAACATCAATAAAACAAAATACATCCGGTAAACTTCCGTTTGTTACAATAAGTGGCAAAACATTGTCTTTAAGCGCCTCAAATTCGGTAATGGTAAATATTTTTGATATTTATGGCAAAATAGCGGCAAAATTTAGTGCAGCGGGAAATTCGGAATTTTCCTTGAATGATATACCGACAGGCATTTATTTTGTAAATATTGAAGGGCAAGGTGTTGAAAGTACAACTAAAATAGTATTAAAATAAAAATATTCTAAAAATTTTAGCCATTCAGGCAATTTTTATTTCCTGTGCTATTGAGGTGTTTTTTATAATAAGGTTCTTAGCGGGTTTCCCGGCAGGTGCATATCCCCCATAACTGTCATGCTAAGAGATATAAATATTTGGCTATCAAACAAAAAATGTATTTTTAATGTACGAAACGTATATGTAAAGAAATAAATGAAAACATTATTTAAAATAATTATTTTTTTGACCGGATTCTTTTTTTTGAGTTTTTCCGGATATTCGCAATATGACGGGCGAAATTACTTGGGTGCGGAATTATATTCCGGTCAGCTTTTTCGGTACGGACGGTTTGAGGCGCGTATGTATATGGCTGCTCAATCGGGAACAGTCAGTTCTATGTTCCTCTATCATAACGACTCATATATGGGAGCGCCGGAACCATGGAGAGAAATCGACATCGAAGTATTGGGAAAATCCCCTTCTCAATTTCAATCCAACATGATTACGGGAGTAGCCGGAAATCAAGTAACGAGCGAGAAACATCACGAACTTGGATTTTATGCCAATACCGGTTATCATACATATGCGATTGAATGGACACCGGATTATATCGCATGGTTTATTGATGACGTCGAGGTGCGGCGGGCAACAACCGCCCAAGTTACCGACCTGCGCGACACCGATTTGGGATTGCGTTTCAACCTGTGGATTTCGTCTGAAACTTCCTGGGTAGGACCTTTTAACCCTCAACTTCTACCTGCGAATCAGTTTATTAACTGGATAAAATACTATGAATATGCGCCGGGAGAAGGAGATAATAATTCCGATTTCAAGCTAAGTTGGCAAGACGATTTCGATATGTTCAACACCACCCGTTGGAAAAAAGGAAATTGGACTTTTGACGGCAATCTGGCTTATTTGACACCTTCAAATATCAATGTAAAGGAGGGGATGTTAATTATCAGCCTGACCGAAAAAAACAGCTCCGGATTTTCCGGAAATATACCTGCCGATAACAATTCGGTAAACGTTACTGAGCCAATACGGTCTTCTTCCTTCAGAATATTTCCTAATCCGGTGAAAGACATCCTATATGTTCAAGATATTGAAAACGAGCAAGAAAACATTCAGCTATATACTATTTTCGGAGAATTAGTAAAAGAAACAAAAGATAAAAAAATAAATTTCTCCGGATTGCCAAATGGCATTTATGTTGTGAAAATTGCGAATGAATGGACTAAGGTTGTAAAATAATAAAGGGCTGCCTCAAAAGATATTTATCCGTGAATTACACAAATTGACACAAAATTAAATTAATGTTCTAATTATCGGAAATTTACGCTTTTCAAAGTCTGTAGTTTATAAACGTGTTGAAACCTGTCTTTGTCTTGTAAAGAATACGCTGAACGATTTCTGCCAAATCTACTTTGGCAGCGAATCTGTATCTGTTCCTGGGTACAAGTGGTAAAATCAGTGTTTCTATTTGTTTTTTTGTTTTTTTGCACTATTGCTTTTTTTTATTTAAGTATATTCTGGTCGTATTTAAATATAAGGCTTTTAGGAAGAAGAGCAAGTTTTTTGTCATAGTAAAAAAGTTTAAATGAGTTTTACTTTATTGCGATATTCCGCGGATTATTTCAGATTCTTTGCAAAAACTACCCGCAATGCAATAAAATTCGTTAATTTTGCCTTCCC
Source organism: Prevotellaceae bacterium (assembly GCA_031271815.1). Lineage (GTDB taxonomy): Bacteria > Bacteroidota > Bacteroidia > Bacteroidales > Paludibacteraceae > RGIG9379. Next base: position 1,957 of record JAISVA010000017.1, read on the forward strand.
CTAATCCCATAATTTTACGCTCAAACTTTCAACTCAATTATGTCTAATCCCTATTTCCAGTTCAAACAGTTCAGAATCAACCAGGACAGGTGCGCGATGAAAGTCGGCACAGACGGCGTCTTATTGGGTGCGTGGACGGATGTTTCGGACGTTCAATCCATTCTGGACGTGGGCACGGGCACCGGATTGATTGCCTTGATGCTCGCTCAACGCTCGCCTGCCGCTGTTTCCGGAATTGAAATAGACAGAGATGCGGCGGCGCAAGCATCTGAAAATGTGCATAACTCTCCCTGGAGCGAACGAATCAACATAGAAGCCGTTTCACTGCAAGTTTTTGCGGAACGTACCGGTTGCCGTTTTGACCTGATCGTAAGTAATCCGCCTTATTTTAACAAATCGCTGAAAAATCCGGATAACCGGCGTTCGACAGCCCGGCATACCGATTCGTTGAGTCAACAAAATTTGATTGAGGCGGCTGATACACTTTTGTCGGACGCCGGACGATTAGCAGTCATTTTACCTGTTGCCGAAGGGTTGGAGTTTATTTTACAGGCGGAAACGGCTGGATTGTATTGTTCAAAAAAGACGAAAGTAATACCGCGAACCGGTGCACCTGAAAAGCGGTTGCTGTTGGAATTTTCACGGTCGAAGGAAGTTTGCCGCGAAAATTCGCTGTTGATTGAAATGGCGCGGCACTGTTACTCGGAGGAATTCCGCAGGTTGACGGAGGATTATTATTTACAGAGGTAAAGAGAATTTTGTTTAAATATACAAGAAAAAACTAAATAAAAAATATATATCTTTGCCCTGAAAATTAGAAAAAATCATACTTGTGCAAGATGAAGCAAATCAACGACTACATTTGGAAAGGAGCATTGGAAGAAATTGCAGACGATTTTCTGCGGTTTATGCACCCACAGGCTGATGAAATATCCGATTTCGGCAAAAAGATTGAGTTTCCCGATAAAGAAATACAACAACTTTTTCCTGTTGAAAGCGAAGATGAGTTAGTACCGAAAATTGTCGATAAGCTGGCAAAAGTTTACACACACGATGGTCGGGAAGAATGGATTTTGATACATATTGAAGTGCTGGCAAATTACAGGAAAGGAGAAAACAATGGGAATAGCAGAATTATTTTTATCGGTTGAAAAGAAACGCGCTGCGAAGGAAGGAGAAAAATGTACCATTAAGCGTACCATCATCAATATGCTGAATAAAAATCTTGATGATGATTTAATCGCCGGCATTGCCGGAGTCTCTTTGGATTATGTAGCCAAATTGAAACTTTCCTTGAATAAATAACAATCGGAACATCCGACCTGTCTTAATAATCATACATTTTCATGCCTGTTCCGGATAAAAATGTACTACCGTCGCCCTCTCCACTTCACCCGAAACGGGCGGATTGTGTTTGGATAATTGCACTTCCAATGATTTTATTTGAGGGAACCGGTCTAAAATCCGGTCTGAAATCCGTTGGGCAACGTGCTCAATCAGTTTCGATGCCTGTTGCATTTCGCTTTTGACCAGTTCATACACTTCCGCGTAATTGATTGTTTCGTCCAAATCGTCTTCCCTTGCCGCTTTACTGAAATCAAAGGCAAATCTAACCGTTACCGAATAGGCATTTCCCACCATCCGCTCCTCCGGAAGAACTCCGTGGAAGGCGTGGAATTTCATATTTTCGAGAAGAATCGAATTCATAATAAAAAAGCGCGGAGGCGCGAAAAGCATGAAGGCGCGAAGGCATAAATACCCGAAAAGTCTCTCAAAATCTCTCTTCGTGCTTTCGCGCCCTCGCCCTTTCGTACTTCTTACAGCGCCAATTCATAAATATTTGCAATATCCTTTTCCGTCAGTTTGACAAAAGAGCCGAGTGTATGCGTTCCCTGTAATCCGATGTTTTTAACCATAAACGGAATATCTTCCTTTTTGGCGCCGATTTCGGCGAAAGAAGTCGGCATACCGATTGATTTCAGGAATTGTTCGAAACGCCGGATTCCCTCTTTTGCCGTCTCTTCCGGGTTTGCCTCGTTCAGCCGGCAGCCCCATACGCGCACGGCAACCTGGACAAAACGGTTGATGTCGTGATGCATCACGTATTTCATCCACGCGGGGAATATTACCGCCAATCCTGCGCCGTGAGCAACGTCGTATAATGCCGAAAGCTCGTGTTCGATTGCGTGGCTCGACCAGTCCTGCTTGCGTCCCACTCCGCAAATGTTGTTATGCGATACCATTCCCGCCCACATAATATTGGCGCGTGCGCCGTAATTCATCGGTTCGGCAATGGCAACGGGCACCTCGTTGACCATCGTCAGCAACATTGCTTCGCAAAGACGGTCGGTTACTTCCACTTCGGTTGTGTTGGTGAAATACCGCTCGAAAACGTGCGCCATAATATCAGTTGCTCCGGCAGCCGTCTGATAAGCCGGGAGCGTACAGGTTAATTCCGGATTGAGGATTGAGAAGACCGGACGCAACAAATCGTTGCTTACGCCACGTTTCAACATTCCCTCTTCTTTGGTTATTACGGTACTTTCCGAGCCCTCACTTCCGGCTGCGGCTATGGTAAGAACGGTCCCCACCGGCAACGCTTTTTCGACGGGTTTGCCTTCATAAAAATCCCAAAAATCACCTTCGTAGGGCACGCCCATTGCAATTGCTTTTGCCGAGTCAATCGCACTTCCGCCGCCAACCGGCAAGAGGAAATCGACTTTTTCCTGCCTGCAAAGCCCGATACCTTCATATACCAATCCGCTACGAGGATTCGGCTTAACACCGCCCAACTCAACGAATGGTATGTTTTGCGCTCTCAACGACTCTTTCACTCTGTCGAGCAATCCGCTTTTTATAACCGAACCCGAACCGTAGTGTAACAGCACTTTTGTCCCGCCGAATTTCTTTACATACTTACCGGCTTCCGACTCTGTCCCCTTTCCGAATACAAAATAGGTAGGACTGAAAAAGGTAAAATTTTCCATTTGTGTTTTTCTATTTTTTATTTAACGGAAGCAAAAGTAAGAAAAGCGATTGATAATTTGTACTTTTGTGTTCATTTTATTTTAAGATGCAAATAGAATCCTATAATCGCCAAGAGCTGCAAGAATTTATCGAATCCGGTTTTTACAAACAGCTGGACAACATCCCGATCAGCTATCACCGGGCATTGTCCCAAATTCATAATCCGGCCTGTGATGAAGAGGATACGCTTTTGTGGGCTGCATACGATCATAATTCGCTGGTAGGCTATGCGGGTATTTTGCCCGGAATGTGCCGCGCAGGCAAAGTTGACAAAAAAATATACTGGCTAAGCGGTTTCTGGGTGGATGAGTCATACCGGAAGAAACAGGTTGCTTCCCTGCTTTTTTTTCCGTTAATACGTGCGTATGAAGAGCGATTGTTTATTACCAACATCGTTCCCGGTTTGGAGAAGACATACCAGCGTCTCGGCATTTTCCAGCCTACTGTATATCGAACCGGATACCGTTTTTACATGCAGTTTTGCTTTTCGGAAATTATTGTTTCGCGAAAATTCCGTTCGCCGTTTTTGAAATCGGCAGCTGCATTGACCGACTATCTTCTCAACTTGCCTTTTTCCGTAAGAACGCTTTTTTATAAAAAATCAAAGAAAACGTTTCACATAACTGAGGACAGTTGCTTTGACGAAAATTTCCAATCGCTCATCAACTCTCTTCAGCCGGAAGATAATTACATTAAAAAAGATGCAACCCATTTTGAGTGGATATTGCGTTATCCCTGGATTTTGCAGGGAAAACAGGACGAGGAAAGCCAGCGGTATTTTTTTTCGTCCCGCTCCGGCCGGTTCAACTATTGCCCGTTAAAGGTTTATGAAAAGGAAAAATTGGCAGGGTTTGTGTTGTTGAAAATCCGCGACCGGGCGCTTACCGTTTCTTATCTCTATGCGAAAGATGCAGCCGTAAAAGATATAGCGCTCTATCTTTTGGAAAAAGCGGAAAGGGAAAAGCTGAAAACGGTCACCACTTCCGACAAGCGATTAGCCGGTGAAATCAGTAAAAACCGGATTCGCTACATTGCTGCTAAGGAGATAAAACGTGCCTGCATCGTAACGAAAAAGATGAATATTACTTCGTTTGCCTTTCAGGAGGATGACGGAGATAGCGTTTTTACCTGACAGCTAATCCAATCCAATTTGCAGTATTACCGGAAAAAATTTAGAAATAGTTCTCGGATAAGCATTAAAAATTAATATATTTGCATCCGGCTAAAATTTTAAATTCAATCAATTATGACAACACAACTGAAAAAACACGCGCACCAGATTTTGACCTTTTGCCTAACCCTTTTTCTGCTGTCCGGCTGTTCGGAAGATACCCTGAAAAACATCTTGAATAATGACAAAACAGTTGACGGATTGAAAGAAGCCTTGAAAATAGGCACCCAAAACGCAACCGGGATGTTGGGAAAAAACGGTGGTTATTATAATGACCCGACCGTATTTATCGACCTTCCGCCGGAAGCAAAGACTACGATCGAAACTGCATCAAAAGTTGCCGGTATCATTAATGTAGTAAACAGCATTCCCTTGGTAAATACCTTAATCCAAAATAGCGGCGTTGATTTGAGCGCATTTAGCTCCGATTTATCGGGCAATCTGATCAGTGCATTTAATCGCGGTGCGGAAAAAGCAGCGCCACAGGCGGTTAATGTTTTTGTTGAAGCAATCTCGAAAATGTCTATTAACGACGGAAAAAAGATCTTATTCAATTCGAACAATGAGGCAGCAACGGATTACCTGAAAGAAAACACTTCAGCAAGTCTGGCAATTGCATTTTCTCCAATTATCAACGAAACAATCAGCGAAATTAATGTAGGCGTAGGAAACGAAAAATACAACGCTCTTAACGCATGGAAACTTTTTGCCGAACAAAACAATAAATTAGCGGAATTAATACAATCATCCAAATTTCAAGATGTATTAAATAACCCGATGGTTTCGATTGCCTTGTCCGATTCGCAAATAAGCGCCGTAAAATCCATACAACCGACCGACACCGACTTAGGAAGCTATGTAGTGGGTAAAGCGTTAGATGGAATCTTTACAAAAATAGGCATAGAAGAATACAAAATCAGAACCGATGCCAACGCGCGCGTTAATGAGCTGCTGCAAGACGTTTTCGGACAATTAGATAATTAAGCGGAAGGCAATGTCGTCCCTAAAAAACGGATTAACCGGTGTTCTGCACGATTTTACCGGACTGTTTTATCCCAATCTCTGTATTGGCTGCGGGAAAATTCTCCGTCGAAACGAAAAGCAGCTGTGCCTGAACTGCCTGATGCAGTTGCCGCTGACCAATTACCACCTGATTGACGAGAATACAATTGAAAAACGGTTTTACGGGAAAGCGGAAGTTCAATGCGCTACCACGTTTCTCTATTTCGAGAAAGAAATCGTTACGCAAAAGTTGTTGCATGCGATAAAATACCGCGGACAGAAAGAGCTTGGCGAACAAATGGGCACATTGTTCGGCTTACAGCTAAAAAACAGCCGGTTTGACAAAATAGACGCAATCATTCCCGTTCCGCTGCACCCCAATAAATTCAAGGTGCGCGGATACAACCAAAGCGAATGGATTGCCAAAGGGATGGCGCTAACGATGATGAAACCGTTGATCAGCAATGTGTTGAAGCGCATTGTTGAGAATCCGACGCAAACAAAAAAAGGGGTATTTGAACGGTGGGAAAACACTGCCGGGATTTTTGAGTCCGAAAATACGGAACTTATTGAAAATAAGCATTTACTCCTGGTGGATGATGTGCTGACGACCGGCGCAACGCTCGAAGCCTGCATCATTCCGCTGCAAAAAATAAAAGGTGTAAAAATCAGCATAGCGGCATTGGCGACAGTTATCTAACATAAAAAGCAGTATTAACAACAATAAAAAACATTTTTCTATGAACGCAAAAATTTTATCGGTTTTATTTATCCTTTTCGCAGGGATCGGATTTTTTTCCTGTTCAAATGACGACAGTTCAGGCAGCAGTTATGATTCGGGAAAACAACAGGGAGAAAAACTTCGCAATGCCGTCAATACTTACAGCTCAAATACTGTTCAGGCAGGTGCGGATGCATTAGCGGTTTATTCGCAATACAAAAAAAATTCGTCCGACACCGAATGGAAAAAAGGATTTCTCGGCGGAGCCACTAATTTTGACGAAAGTAAATACAGTGGATTGGAAAAGTTGCTGGAACAGGATGTTAATTTGGAAAACATTGCGAACATCCTCCCCAATTTACTGAAATTGCTGAATTAAAAGTTTGTTTTTATTCGTTAGATTATTATTTTTGCAGCGGTAAAAGATAGTTAATCAAAGCAAACAAATATCAATTAATTAATATGTTAAAAAGAATATTATCTATTTCGGGAAAGTCGGGATTATACGAATTAATATCGCAGGGCAAAAATATGCTGATCGTTGAAAGTTTGAAAGAAAAGAAGCGAATACCTGCATATTCTCATGAAAAAATTATCTCTTTGGCGGACATTGCCATTTTTGCGGACGAAGGTGAAGTACCTTTAAAAACCGTATTGTCTTCGATCAAAAAGAAAGAAAACGGAGCTAAGGCAACGTTAGACCCGAAAAGCGATAATAAGGCATTACGCGAATATTTTGCTTCCATATTGCCGGATTTCGACCGCGAGAAGGTATATCCTACCGACATCAAGAAAATTATATCCTGGTATAACCTGCTGATCGAAAGCGGGAAAGATGTATTTACGGAAGAATCTGAAGAAAAAGCGGCTGAGCAGAAAACAGAAGAAGCCAAGGTATAACAAAAACGGTAAGATAGTCGCTACCGGAATATGGCGTTTCGCTATATTCATGAGCGAAAATTGATTTTTAATATTTTTTGATTTTTATTTGTTGTTTGAACAATTAATTTTGCGTGGCAAATATTGATTGTTTAAACAACATTTTTTTATCCTCATTTAAAATGAAAAATATGGACAGTTCCGCATTAGATATAAAACTCGTATTTGCCGTGATGAGCGGGAAAGTCTCAAGCGCCATCAACCGCCGGATGTACCGGAATTTCCGTAATGCAGGGCTGGAAATCACACCCGAACAGTGGTCTGTGCTGGTTTTCCTGCGGCAGCAGCAGGACAAGGTAACGCAAAAGGCGATTGCCGATGCCACGTACAAAGACCGGCCAAGCATCACCCGGTTGATTGACAATATGGAAAAACAGGAATTAGTCACACGGGTACAGGACTCTACAGACAGGAGGACAAACAAAATTTGCCTGACAAAAAAAGGGTTCGACCTGTATGAAAAAATATATCCGATTACCCTGAAAACCATGCAGGAAGCATTAAAGGGATTTTCGGAAGAAGATATTTCAAACGTCCAATATCTTTTGAAAAAGATTTTTTCAAACATCGAAAAACAAGATGAATGTTTTTAATGTTTTAATAATATCCAAGGAATGGAATTTAAGATAAACACAAAGGCGCGAAGAACACAAAGTTTTTATTTTTCTTTGTGTTCTTCGCACCTCTGTGTTCATTTTTCAATAAAACAGATATTTATGAATAAAGTAACTACTACCATATTACTTGTGTTCCTGACGATTCAACTGCCTGCTCAGCGGGTTTTGACATTGGACGATTGCCGCAATCTTGCATTACAAAACAATAAGGAACAGAAAATCGCCGAAGAAGAGATAAAAATCGCCGGATACAAAAAGAAAGCAGCCTTCACCAAATACCTTCCCGATATTTCGCTGAAAGGAGCTTACCTGAGAAATCAGAAGGAGATGTCGCTCATCAGCCAGGATATGTTCCTGCCGATCGGAACGCGGATGGCCGACGGCTCGTTCGGTTTCAGTCAGGACCAAATTAACAACCGGTGGACAATAGTCAACGGTCAGCCGGCTCCCCTCGATGCAAACGGATTGCCGTTTGACCCTAAAGCCGACCCGGAAAAAATTATGTGGAAAAATTACACTACCATTCCGAAAGAAGAACTGACTTTTGACACACGGAATATTTACGTCGGCGCCATCAACCTGGTTCAACCCATTTTTATGGGAGGTAAAATAGTTGCTTACAACAAGATAGCCGAATTAAGCAAGGAACTTGCCGCCTCGCAGCAGGAAACCAACCGGCAGGAAATAATCCTGAACACGGACGAAACCTACTGGCAAGTCATATCCTTAACAGGCAAGAAAAAAGCAGTAGAGGGATTATTGGAACTGCTTTCAAAGATGGAATACGATGTGGACGCTTTAGTCGAAAACGGACTTGCCACCAAAGCGGATAAACTTTCCGTACTGGTAAAAAAGAACGAAGCCGAAATGGCCCTGTTGAAAGTGGACGACGGAATAAGCCTGTCCAAAATGCTGCTGGCGCAATACTGCGGGTTTCCGATGGAGGAAACGTTTTCGTTAGCCGATGAGCAGACGAATGATATTCCGGTAAAAATATCCGGCGATACCATCGAACTTAGCCAGGTGTATGCCAACCGCAGCGAAATCAAAAGCCTGGACTACGCGCAAAAGCTGTACAGGCAAAAGGAAAAAGTCGTACGCGCCGATTTGTTGCCGAATATTGCTCTTACAGCCAACTATTTAGCAACAAACCCGAATTCGGTAAACGGATTTAAAAACAAATTCGACTTCGCCTGGAATATCGGAGTGATGGTAAACATTCCGCTGCTGCACTGGGGCGAAAACATCCACCTGCTGAATGCCGCCAAAAGCGAAACGATGATTGCCGGATACAAGCTCTCCGAAGCGCAGGAGAAAATAGAACTGCAACTCAACCAGTCACTCTTCAAGCAAACGGAAGCTGCGAAGAAATTACAACTTGCTCAAAAAAACTTAGAAAAGGCAAACGAAAACCTCAGGTATGCCACATTGGGATTCCGGGAAGGCGTGATTCCGGCATCCAATCTGCTCGAAGCGCAAGCAGTATGGCTCTCAGCCAATTCGGACAAAATTGATGCAGAAGTGGAAGCAAAAATGAGTGAGGTTTATTTGCAAAAAGCGATGGGAACGCTGGGCAAATAATTTTTTCAGGTTCGATTAATTAAAACGAAACTGATAAATGAATGGAAAAATGAAACAAAACAAAAGTAATAAATTGCAGATTCGCTACAGCACGGCTGAGTTCCTAATTTTTGCCTGCCAATCGAAAGGCGACAGCATTGAAGTACATGTATAAAACGGTACCAAACTATTCAAAGTAAAACTACAATGAAAACAGCAACCGAATACAAGCAATGGCGGATTGATTTGAAAACAAGAATCCGTCAAAGTCAGATTAAAGCTGCAATAAAGGTAAATGCCGGGTTATTACGCCTTTATTGGGACTTGGGACAGGATATAGTTATCAGGCAGATGGAGTCGGCTTGGGGAAGCAGCTTTTTTGAGCAGTTAAGTAAGGATTTGAGAAATGAATTTCCTGATATGAAGGGATTTTCTTCTACAAATTTAAAGTACTGTAAACGCTTTTACGAGTTTTACACTCAGGACAATTCAATTGTTCAACAACTTGTTGGCGAATTTCGTCAGCAGGTTGCTGATAAATTACAAAATACAGATAATAAGGAAAATATAAGAAGCTGTCCCAAAAGTTTTTTAGAACGCAGATGACACGGATAACACGAATGAACGCTGATTTTTATATCGTTGATAATTAGTTATATATAAAATTCCTGTTCATTTTTTTCTGTGAAAATCCGTGTTATCTGCGTCATCCGCGTTCTTTTGGGAAAGCCCCTTAGAGAATCATCCTGTTTTTCAAATTCCGTGGTTTCATCATGTTCAATTAAAAAATATACAATGGAAACAACCCCTAAAAAATCAACCAATTTCAACATGCTCGCCGCATTTGTTGTTCTGGTGTGTATCGTACTGGCAATTACGCTGTTCGGAATTTTCTTCATGAAGCCCGACAGGGAAATTATCCAGGGTGAAGTAGAAGCCACGCAAGTAAGAATTTCCGGAAAAGTTCCCGGACGCATTGAAAAATACTTGGTCGAAGAAGGCTCGCATGTAAAAGCCGGCGACACCTTGGTACTGTTAAGCAGCCCCGATGTTGAGGCAAAACTGGAACAGGCAATCGCCGCCGAGACAGCCGCCTCCGCCATCAACGAAAAGGCGACAAAGGGAGCGCGTAAGGAACAGATTGAAGGCGCTTACGAGATGTGGCAAAAAGCCGTCGCCGGACTGGAAATCGCCAAAAAATCATACGACCGCATACAGACACTGTTCGAAAAAGAGGTCGTTCCCGCACAGAAAAGAGATGAGGCGGAAGCAAACTACAAGGCCATGCTCGCCACCGAACAGGCGGCAAAAGCGCAGTACGATATGGCACAAAAAGGCACCGATAAAGAGGATAAAATAGCGGCTACTGCACAACTCAACAGAGCCAGGGGAGCCGTTGCCGAAGTACAGTCGTACATCGAAGAAACCATACTCACCTCCCCTGTTTCGGGCGAAATCAGCGAAATATTTCCCAACCGCGGCGAGCTGGTCGGCTCAGGCGCACCCATTATGAACGTGCTGGATATGAACGATGTGTGGGTAACATTCAACATACGCGAAACTTTCCTCAAAGATTTTCCGAAGGGAAAAGAATTTACCGCCTTCGTCCCCGCGCTCGGTAACAAAGACATAACGTTGAAAGTAACTTATATGAAAGACCTCGGCTCCTTCGCCGCCTGGAAAGCCACGAAAGTGAGCGGTGAGTATGATGTGAAAACATTCGAATTGAGGGCGCGCCCGGTTGAGCCGGTTGAGGGGCTTAGGCCGGGAATGTCGGTGATAGTAAAATAGAGCCTTTCTCCCGGTAGTACTGTATCAAAAGAACACGGATGACGCAGATAACACGGATTTTCACAGATAACATTAATGAATAGGAATTTTATATACAACTAATTATCAACGATATAAAAATCAGTGTACATCCGTGTTATCCGCGTCATCTGCGTTCAAAAAGACTTTCGAGACAGCCATTGACTAAACAAGAAGAGCATACCGATGATTGAAATATTTGAAAATGAAAATATTTTGAAAATGAAAACAAAAATGAGATACGCTCCGCTCTCCCTCCCTGAGGAAGGAGCCGGGAGGAGGCTCTTACTAATCATAAAAAGAGAAATCTCGATTCTCGCCTCCCGCCCGCTATACCTTTTCGGGATGGTGATAGCGCCGCTTTTCTCGGCGTTCTTCTTCCTGACGCTGATGGGCGGGGCGTTGCCGAATGATATGCCTGTCGCCGTAGTTGACGAGGATAACAGTGCGATGTCGCGCCGGGTAGTACGGCAACTGGATGCCTTCAAGCAGACACGCATAACGCTGCATGTCGCCAATTTCACGGAAGCGCGGAAGGCAATGCAAAAAGGCGAAGTCTATGGCATTTTTTACATTCCCGGGAATCTTGAAAAAGAGGTAATGGCAAACCGTCAGCCGAAAATATCGTTTTACACGAATAACTCGTACCTGATTGCAGGCTCGCTGCTTTTCCGGGATATGAAAACCATATCCGTACTCGGTACCGCCGCCGTGGGGCAACAGTACAAGCTGGCGCAAGGCGAGACCGAAGCGCAGTCGATGATTGACCTGCAGCCGATTGTCATCGACACGCACCCGATGGGAAATCCGTGGACGAATTATTCCGTTTACCTCAACAACCTGATCCTGCCCGGCATCCTCAACCTGCTGATTATGATTATGACCGTTTTCATACTTGGAACGGAACTCAAGCGCGGCACGTCCGAAGCGTGGCTGCGCCTTGCCAACGGAGATATGTTTACCGCACTGGTTGCCAAGCTGCTGCCTCACACGCTGATTTACTTCATCGTCATCACCTTTATTGACGTGCTGCTGTACGGTTATTTGGGATTTCCCTGCAAAAGCGGACTGCCGGCGATGCTTGCCGGTTCTTATCTGCTGGTCTTAGCGGCCCAGGCAATGGGCGTTTTCTTTTTCGGGATGCTGCCGGTCATGCGGCTGTCGCTAAGTCTGGCTTCACTGTGGGGAGTCATTTCGATTTCCATTTCCGGATTCACGTTTCCGGTTACCGCGATGCCGCCCGTCCTGCAGGCGTGGTCTTATGTTTTTCCGCTCAGGCATTTTTTCCTGCTTTCTGTTGACCAGGCGCTGAATGGAGTCGGATTCGCCTACTCATGGGTTCATTATGTCTGGCTGCTGCTGTTCCTGTTCCTGCCGCTTTTTGTTCTGCCGCGGTTGAAAAAGATTTATAATGCGCCGGAGTATATTGTTTAGATGTTGTATTTTTGTAAAAAATGTGTACATTCGCATTGATTTCTTGTAAAAAATGTGTAAATACAAAGCTATTTTCTTGTAAAAAATGTGATTTAAAAGCTGTAAAAAACCGTAAAAAATGTACAGATTTAAAATTAAAGAACTAAAAAAGTGGAAGTTAAACAAAAACAGAAAACCACTTATTTTTTTAGGAGCAAGGCAAGTCGGAAAAACATGGCTCCTGAAAGAATTCGGTAAAAGCGAATACAGGCAAATGGTGTATGTCAATTTCGAAGATAAAGACGCGCCTAACGAAATTTTTCAGGAAGATTTCAATATTGACCGGATTATCACGCTGCTGAATGCTTATGCCGGACTGAAAATTACGCCGGAGGATACCTTGCTCGTTTTTGACGAAATTCAAACCGCTCCGCAAGGCATTACGTCGCTTAAATATTTCTACGAAAAGGCGCCTCAATATCAAATTATTGCAGCAGGTTCACTCTTAGGCATAAACATTCATCCGGACGAATCATTTCCTGTTGGAAAAGTAGAGTTTTTGACTCTTTACCCGCTTAGCTTTACCGAATTTTTACTGGCAATGGGCGAAGCCGGAATAGTTGAAATGATGGAAAAACGGGAATGGGAATGGCTCAATGCATTTAATTCCAAACTCACCAATTACCTTCGATACTATTTTTTTGTAGGCGGAATGCCCGAAGCAGTCTTTAGCTTTTCGCAAAACAGGGATTGGAATGAGGTTCGCCAAATTCAAAACGACATTTTAAAATCTTACGAAAACGATTTTTCCAAACATGCCCCCAAAGATATTTTACCCCGTATAAATCTGGTCTGGAAAAGCATACCGGCACAATTGGCGAAAGAAAACCGGAAGTTTTTTTACGGCGTGATTAAGGAAGGAGCACGGGCACGGGAGTATGAAACGGCTATTCAGTGGCTGATTGATTCGGGCTTGTTACACAAGGTTTATAACGTTTCAAAGCCTGCCCTTCCGCTTGTTGCCTACCGCGAATTATCGGTGTTTAAAATCTATCATAACGACATCGGACTGCTTGCTGCCATGTCTAATCTCCATGCAAAAACATTGCTCAACGGCAATTCCGTTTTTACGGAATTTAAAGGAACGCTGACCGAACAGTTTGTTTTTCAACAACTTTCATTAAACGAAAAGTTGTCTATCCATTATTATCAAATCAATAACAGGATGGAAATTGATTTTGTTATTCAGAATGAAGAGGATGAAATAATTCCGGTTGAAGCCAAATCGGGAGAATGTCTGGAAGCAAGAAGCCTCAAACTTTATTGCGAAAAATTTCAACCCCAAACCGCTATCCGTACATCTTTGGCAAATTATCGCCAGGAAAGCCGGATGACAAACGTACCGTTGTACATCATTGGAAATTATTTTCAGAATAACCTTACTACTTAAGCATTCATCCAATAAATGAACATCAAAAAAAACATAAAAGAAGACATCCGTGATTCGTTCATCATCTGGCGGAATGAATTCCAAAGCGTATTTTCCGATGCGGGAGTGATTATTTTCTTCATTGTAGCACCCCTGTTTTATCCGCTTCTATACGGACTTATTTACGATAATGAAACGGTGAAGGAAGTTCCGATGGTGGTGGTCGATAACGATAATTCCGCCAAAAGCCGCGAATTTATCCGCCTGTGCGATGCCACGCGCGACGTGAGAATTGCCGGGAAATGCGCCGATATGGAAGAGGCAAAACGACTGCTGAAAGAGAAGAAAGCCTACGGAATCATGCTTATTCCAAGGGATTTCAATAAAAAAATGGTCCGTGCCGAAAAAGCATACGTTTCACTTTTTGCAGATATGAGCAGCCTGCTCTATTACAAGGCGTTTTTGCTAACATTGACGGAAGTTTCGCTAAGCATGGGCGAAGAGATTCAGATTGAAAATATTAGCGGAGCCACTGCCCGTCAGGAAGAGATTGCCGTAGCGCCGATGACATACGAGAATATCGCTTTCTTCAACCCGAAAAGCGGATTTGCCAGTTTCCTGATACCTGCCGTGCTGATACTGGTCATTCAGCAAACGCTTCTGCTGGGCATTTCCATACTCAGCGGCGCCGCCCGCGACCGGAATACCTACCGCAACCTGCAACCGATGCAACGGCGCCGCCAGGGAACTTTACACATTGTTTTCGGAAAGACGCTTTGCTATATGATGATTTATTCGCTGATGACCGTTTACCTGCTGGGTATCGTGCCGCGCATCTTCGGACTGCCGCGCGAGGGCGACGAACTGGCTATCTTCCTGTTTATGCTGCCATACTTGCTCGCCTGCATCTTCTTTTCCATGACGCTGACGGTATTCGTGCGCGACCGCGAATCGCCTTTTATTCTGTTTGTCTTTACGTCCGTGCTATTCCTTTTTATATCCGGCATTTCATGGCCTGCCTCAGCGATTCCGTGGTATTGGAAAGAGATTTCCTGCTTCATTCCTTCCACATTCGGCATCCAGGGTTTTATTAAATTAAATACGATGGGAGCTACATTGCGCGATGTTTCCTTCGAATATCTAATGCTGTGGGGGCAGGCGTGCGTTTATTTTATTACGGCTTGCCTGGTTATCCGGCGGAAAATTTTGCAAAGCGGTAAAATAAAGATGGTGCTGTCTCAAAAATCTTTTTGAACGCAGATGATGCGGATAACGCTGATTCTCACAGGTTGTGATTTTTTTGAAAAAAAATGACTGTAAATTATGAAAAATAATTTTATCTGTGAGAATCAGCGTTATCCGCATTCTTTTTGGACAGCCTCATTCCTGTACAAACTTCTCGTCTTTAAAACTCTATTTTATAGCTTATACCCGGTATGGAAACCGCACTGCGATTCTCTTCAATGCCGCCGGTACGGGAATTGTAGAAATACCTGCCAAACTCCTCGCTGCCTGTCACATTTATCATTTTCAGGCTGAACTCGTGCGCCAGCCTGTTGCGGTTAATTTTGTAACCAACTGTAAAATGAGCCAGAAACTCTGTTGGGTGCTGCGATTCGTAAGCCTGCGAATAATCATATACAACACGCTGCTCCCGGACAGATGCCGCCTTGTCTGCCGGAATGTAGCGCTCGCCGCCCTGCGTCGTGAGGCAAAGACTGACACTCAGCATATTCTGCTTCTGTTTTCCCAATCACCACTCTTTTCCGCCTAAGGCATTCACCACATAATTACGGTCTAACCGGGTATTTCGCCACACTCCGTCGCCACCCAGGTAGCGCGCTTTGAACAGCGAACCTGTGAGCAGGTAATAGTAGCCGTTTTGAAGGTAACGTTCGTGCGTTACATCCACTCCGTAATTTCTGCCTTTCCCGTCGTTGACAAGCGGAGCCATCATGTAAAATTCGCCGTAATTGATGATCGACAGGATACTGTTTTCTTCAACCGGAATCTCATACAGGTATTGGAAATACGGCTCTACTTTCAGGTGCAGGTTTTCGGAAATCGACCAGTGTATTCAAAAAATTATTTTTTAGAAAAAAGGGGGATTTTCTTTTGAAAATTCTTGCAAAAACAAAAAATTAGCATTATGTTTGCACTCGCAAAAAAGGGTTCCTTGGCCGAGTGGCTAGGCACCGGTCTGCAAAACCGTTTACGGCGGTTCGAATCCGCCAGGAACCTCTTTAAATCCTTGTAACCAACTGAATTTCAGTATACAGTTACAAGGTTTTTTCTTTTGTAGGATTGAAAAGAGGATTAAAACCACTGATTCTCTAATGATTTACTGGGTTTTCGAGGGGGTACATCGTAAAAACAAAATTTTATAATTACTTTTGTATTGGTATATAAGTAACCCCATCAAATACGCTAAGGTATGAAACCGATATTCAACAAAGAGCAACAAAAGAAGGCTGCTTTTATTCTGGAAAGTCCTCTGTCCAAGTTATCCGAACTTTATTCCAATGAAATAAAGGACTTGGCGGTCATTTGGTGCTACTATTCAGGAAAGATAGAAGGGAATACCTATACCTACGTTGAAACTGAAGCATTACTGAAAGATGGCATTACATCTGAAAAGAGATACGAAGATGCCAAGATGCTTAAAAACCTCTACAATACTTTTATTTCAGAATTGGAGTATATCAATAAAGAGGGAAATCAAGAAATTATAGATGAACGTACTCTGTTCAGAATACATCAATCTATTTCCACGGGATTGGTATCAAATGAAGAATCTGGTTCGTTGCGGACACGTGCCGTTCGTATTAGTGGAACGGAATACGTTCCACCCAAGAATCTTCAAGAGATAAAGAGCAAACCGAACGAGATTCTTTTTCAACAAGAAGAATATACAAATCCATTGGAAAAAGCGGTGTATTTGCATTGTAATCTTGCTCGTCTGCAACCTTTCATTGATGGAAACAAACGTACTGCCCGTATGGTAGAAAGCATTGCTCTGATGAATGCTGGCATAATTCCGGTCTATTCTGCCAAGGATTCCGATATTCTGAACTACAGAAAAGGCTTGATTGCTTTTTATGAAACGGAAAACTATAACCTCTACACTGATTATTTTCTGAATAGGCAGATTGAACGAATCCAAGAGATAGAGTAGTTATTGACACTGTCTAAAAATTATTTTCATTCTCTTTGGTGAACGTTAGTTCATGCGGGTTTCATATTTCTTTCATGCTGATATTAATTTCAATCAGTGTTGTTGGAATAAGATACGCGCAATTTTCAATATTTTACATCATCCCTTCCGCCTGCAAATATCCCGGTAATCACAATACAAACACTTTTCCTTTACCTTCGTTTGTGTAAAAGAAACGTTTTTATCGAATAAATCGCGGATTAATCCGCTCAGATGCGCTCTGAATTCTTCTTCATAAGGAGAAATCGAATCAACCGCAACGCTTTTTCTCTCTTCCGAAAAACAGATGTCGGGCGAATATTCATTTCCTGCCTTGTGGATATAAAACAGTACGGGTTTTACGGTCTGCTTCCCGGCCAATTCCCGGTTCCGGATAACGGCATACAGGAATGCCTGGAAAATATAATCGGCCCGGTCTTTTCGCTGTTCAAACAAAGAGGCGACTCCGGAAGGCCGGTAAGGAGTTCCGCCGGTTTTGTAATCAACGATGCGAAGAATGTCCTCTTTCTGGTCGATTCGATCAACAATTCCGCCTATTTTTATCCGTATGTTGCCCGACGGAGTTTCCAGTTCCATTTCTTCCGATACATATTCTTCGGATTTAAGCATCAAAAACGGTGCATACCGGGCGTCTAACTGCAGCAGTTTTTGCAGGAAATCGACCACAACTTTCCGGTTGATCAGCTGCTCGCCGGTATATTCCGGCATTTTAGCGCCTGCATCCAATTTGAAATATTGCGTTTTGAAGGCAAAATCAACGGTTTCTTCGAGTTTTTTCCGGTTTTTAGACAGTGAAACCAGCTCTTCCGCTTGAACATTTTTTCCGGCTTTATCGCGGTACAGCATTTCTGCTGATGCGTGAAAAATAGTTCCGAACATGGATGCCTCCACACCTTCCGTCAGCTCTTCTTTTATTTTTAACTGCAGCACATATTTGAAGTAAAACCGCAGCGAACAGTTAATCAGCGAATTCAACGCGCTTGGCGAAAAATACGCCTTTTCATTTTGCCGCGTATCGTATTTTGAAATCAGGAAAGAGACAATCTCACCGGTCTTTTTTACCTCGATGGCTTGCGGTTCCACTACGCGGATGTTGGAGCGAATGTCCTGCATTTCGATATCAAAACCGGTTTCGGCAAGCAGTTGTAACATAAATCGGCTCATCTCGCCGCGGTTCATTCCTTCGGTTGCAGTGTTGTAAACTAAGGTAATATTTTCGGCGCGCTGCAGAAAACGGTAGAAATAGTAGGCATAAAGCGAATTTTTATGTTCAATGGTCGTCATTCCGTAACCTTTCCGCAGATTGTGCGGAATAAACGAGCTTTCTTTTCCCGAATTGGGTAAAATCCCTTCATTGACCGAAAGCAGCACAACGTTTTTAAAATCCAGGTTGCGCGTTTCCAAAAAACCCATTACCTGCATTCCTTTTACCGGTTCACCGCTAAAGGGGATGGTGACGGAAGCGAGCATGTTTTTCAACAACTTGGTCAGCGTGGCGAAACTGAGCCGGATGCTATCGTTTTCCAGGAGAATGTGCAGGCGGTTAATTTGCGTGTAGATACGAAACAGGGCTTCTTTATACAGGTCATCGTAAATAAGCTCCTTTTCATCGGAATTTTTCGCCTTCCCCGTATTTTTTTTATGGAAAGAAGCAACGAAACGAATCATTTGCAACAGCCAGGCGGTCAATTCCGCCGGCGTCGCTACGGAGGTAAACAGCAAGCGAAGATTTTCCGTTGCGTGCAACTCTTCCGAAGCGGGATAAAAACGGTTCTTAATCGTTAAATCCTCGATCAATTCGTTGGTTTCCGGAATGGTTATGCGGATGTAGGGATGTTTCAGTACCGGAATGATGCGGTCGTAGCGGAACCTTGAACCCTGCTTTTTCCCTTCGGAAGGAACCTGCATTTCAAGCAGGTTTTTGACCAGGCTGTAAGCTGGCGTCTGCATCAGCGGGAATCCCATTGTTACGTTTATATCCTCTATCCGGTCGGGAATAGAGTGCAGCACAGGAAGCAACAGCGACTCATTGCACAGCACAACGGCAATGTCCCTGTCTTGTTCGCCCGCCTCTTTCGTCCGGCTCAGATAACTGTTCAGGAATTTTGCCTGCGCATTTTCGGTCGATGCGCTGACGAAGGTAATATGCCGTTTCTCGCCGACATTGAACCGGCTGAAGTGCGTTTTTGAAAGTTCGTTGGGAAAAAGCGCCAGGTTTTCGCGCTGGAACGTTCCCGCCTCGTGGTATTTTTTGTCTAAATAGAACGTGTCGTAATCCCAGTAAAAATGTGTTTTACCTGCTTTTTGCAGGAGTACAAACAGTTCTTTCTCGCATTTATTAAGGACATTAAAACCGATGAAAACGTATCTTTTCGATTGAAACTTACCTGTTCCCTGTTTTTTCAATTCTTCTACAACGAGGCGGTTTAGCATTCCTTCGTAAGCCAGTCCCTGGTTCAGTAATTTTTCCCGGAACCCCTGATATACAAAAATCAGCGCATCCCATAATTGCATAAAGCGTTCTTTCAGTTCGGTACGCATATCCGGTGAAAAATTCCGGAAAAACATTCTCAGGGATTCTTTCTGCTCCTCCGTCAGATGCTCAAAAGTGTCGATAAATTCGGCTTGTTCGCGGATGTTTGCGAAAAGTGTCAGGGCATCTATCCTGTTCTTATCCACGTCGTCAAAATCATTCAGCAATATTTCGCCCCAAAAATAAAACTCATCGAATGTCTCTTTGCGGGGAACTTCTTCGTTGTAAACCGAAAACAGGTCGCTTACCAATTTCAGCGTATCTGGAATTTCCAATGACGAATGCTGCCGGAATAATTCCTGAATCGTTACATAATTGGGCGACCAAACCGGCGCTTCTGCAACAGTTGCCAGCTGCTCATTGAAAAACAGCCGCGCCCGGTTGTTCGGGAAAACAACGGTAATATCCGATAATTCCGAGCCGTATTTGATGAATAAATCTTCGGCGACTAATTGCAGGAATGGAGTCATTAGGGTATTTTTTAATTACAAAAATATGAATAATACATAAATGTATTGCGCTTTATTTTTACAAATATTTTTCTCTTTTCGCAGTCAAACAATTTTTCTTATACTAAAACAAAGATATTCCCGTTAAAAAATACGGTTTTACTTCCGTGTTTGAATACAAATGTCTAACTTTGCAAGTTAAAAATAAAATGAAGATAAAAAACATATATTTATTATTGCTGTCATTGCTGCTGGTTTCCTGCAGCGAATATACGAAGTTGCAGAAAAGTACGGATAATAATCTGAAGTTTGAAAAGGCGAAAGAATATTACGAGAAGAAGAAATATATGCACGCAGCCACGCTGTTTGAGCAGGTTCTTCCTGTTTTTAAGGGAACCGAAAAGGGCGAAGAGACGTTGTATCTGCTGGGTATGTCTTACTTACACAACAAAGATTATCTGACGGCAAGAAGTTATTTTGCCAGCTATCACCGCAGTTATCCGAAGGGAAGATATGCGGAAGAGAGCAAGTTTAACGTGGGTTACAGCTATCATAAGGATTCGCCGCATCCGAAATTTGACCAGGCAAGTACAACAAAAGCGATTGAGGAGTTATTTCTTTTTTCCGATCTTTATCCGCAGAGTAAACGTCTGCCCGAAGTGTTGGAAATGGTCAAGGAATTGCAGGAAAAACTGGCATATAAAGCTTATCTGAACGCCAATTTGTACTATAAGCTGGGCAATTATAAAGGCAACAACTATCAATCCGCCGTGATCGCCGCAAAAAACGCAATTAAGGAATTTCCGAACAGCAAGCACCGGGAAGAGCTGGCACTTATTATCCTGAAATCCAAATTTCAGCAAGCAGAGAAAAGCGTGTTGGAAAAGCAGGAAGACAGATACCGCGATACGGTAGATGAATACTATAATTTCATGAATGATTTTCCGGACAGCAAGTACGCCAATGAGGCAAAGCAAATGTTTGAAAAATCGCAAAAGCAGCTAAAATAAAGAAAATAAATACATTTATCAATTATTATGGATTACAAAAAGCTGAATATTCCAAACAACACCATTACTCGCGACATGAATTCACTGAGTGCCGACACCGGAAATGTGTATGAAACCGTGAAGATTATTTCCAAGCGCGCTAACCAGATCAGCGTGGAAATCAAAAGCGAACTGGAAAAAAAATTGCAGGAATTTGCCTCTTTCAACGATAACCTGGAAGAAGTATTTGAAAACCGGGAACAAATCGAGATTTCCCGCTTTTACGAAAAATTGCCAAAGGCAACGCTGATTGCAGCACAGGAATATGCCGACGGCAAAATCTATTACCGTAATCCGGCAAAGGAAAAGGATAAGTTGAAAATAAAGTAAAAAAGTAAACAAGAGAATATGAAAACTGGTAAGCGGGAAAAACAAATTTTACTTTATTTCCTTGTTTACTTGTTTACTCATTTCTCGTCAACTTATGAAATATGATCGACGGCAAAAATATCATTTTGGGCATTACCGGCGGAATCGCAGCTTACAAATGCGCCGCGCTGGTGCGCGAGCTGATCAAGCGGGGAGCTAACGTAAGGGTCGTTATGACCCCGCTTGCCAAGCAGTTTATCACGCCGCTCACGATGGCTACGTTAGCCCAAAATCCTATTTTGGTCGATTTTTTTGATCCGGAAAACGGTGCGTGGAACAGTCACGTAAGTTTGGGGCTCTGGGGAGATGCCTATCTGATTGCGCCTGCTACCGCCAATACCATTGGGAAAATGGCAAACGGAATAGCCGATAATCTCTTGTTGACCGCCTATTTGTCGGCTAAATGTCCTGTTTTCGTTGCCCCCGCAATGGATTTGGATATGTACAGACATCCGGCAGTACAGAAAAATCTAACGACGTTACAGCATTTCGGAAATCACATTATTGAACCGGCTTCCGGTTTCCTTGCAAGCGGACTGGAAGGAAAAGGACGGATGGAAGAGCCTGAAAATATTGTCCGTTACATCGAACATTTCTTTAGCCGGAACCGCGACCTGAAAGGTAAAAAAGTACTTATTACCGCCGGTCCGACATACGAGAAAATAGATCCGGTTCGTTTCATCGGAAATTATTCTTCCGGGAAAATGGGCTATGCCCTGGCAGAGGAGTGTGCGGAAAGAGGCGCAGAAGTATCGCTTGTTTCCGGCCCGGTCAGTCTGCAGGCAAAAAATCCGCGAATAACAAGAATAGACATAGAATCGGCTGAAGAGATGTACAATGCCGCAATGAAAATAGCGCCTGAGACCGACATCCTGATTCTCTGCGCGGCAGTAGCCGATTACACTCCGGCCAAAAAACAGAGCGAAAAAATAAAACGGGAGAAAACCGGAGATTTGCAGTTGGAATTAAAACCGACTCACGACATTGCCGCCGCGTTGGGACAGCAAAAAAAAGAAGGACAAATTATGATTGGGTTTGCACTGGAAACCGCCAACGAAGAGGATAACGCCAAAGAAAAATGTATGCGTAAAAACCTTGATTTCATCGTCCTGAATTCGCTTAACGACTCCAATGCCGGTTTCCGGTATGATACCAATAAAATAACCATTATCGACCGGAATGGCGCGAAAACTCCTTTTGAATTGAAAGATAAAAAGTTGGTGGCGAAGGATATTGTGGATTATTTGGTTGGGAAAATGCACTGAACTTCAAAATGAACGTCAGTGAGCATTATTTGTCGTAGAAGAATTTAATTTGGCATTTTGAAAATCAGAATGATACAACAACTATCATATTCGTCCAAATCCGGAACGAAGGAAAAAATGCATTGAGTTGCAGATAGCGAAAAAATTAAATCAGATAGCATCTTAATTTTTTCAAAAAACTATTCCAATCCGTAAATTTACTGTCTTTATAGACAAGAAAAGATTAAAAAACACGTTAAATACAAAGATTAAAAATGTTTGTAAAGATGAAACACCTGCGTCAAAATATTGACAACCGAGCCAATATTTATTTTGGTGTTATATCCGCAATAATTTAAAAATAAATATAAACAGATGAAACAATACTCGCAAAAATCAAAGAAAAGCATCCTTCATTCCTCATTCTTCATTCTTCATTTTTTCTTTCTGGCTTCTGCCGTTTCCGCACAGGAATTGAATTGCCGTATTCAAGTGAATTCCGACAAGATCGCAGGAACAAACCGGGAAGTATTTGACGAGTTGGGCAACAAACTGACCGAATTTGTCAATTCGAGAAAGTGGACGGACGCTGTTTTTCTGAATGAAGAGCAGATCGAATGCAACCTGATTTTTACCATATCCGAGATGAGCGGAAATCATTTTTCAGGCGACTTGCAGGTACAGTCAAGCCGTCCGGTGTTCAATTCTTCCTATACTACCACTTTGTTCAATTTCAAAGACCCCAACATACAGTTTGATTATTCGCAGTTCGACAGGCT
This sequence comes from Prevotellaceae bacterium, assembly GCA_031271815.1. Classification (GTDB taxonomy): domain Bacteria; phylum Bacteroidota; class Bacteroidia; order Bacteroidales; family Paludibacteraceae; genus RGIG9379. Next base: position 25,282 of record JAISVA010000017.1, read on the forward strand.
CGAATTTTATGAAAACAGCTTTAGTTCCAACCTCACGTCGCTCGTTGCCTATTATATCAACGTTATCCTGGGACTGAACTTCGACTCTTACAGCCGTTACGGCGGAACAAAATATTTTGACCGCGCAGCCTCCATTGTAGCGTTGGCGCAAAGTTCGGACGATGCCGGCTGGAAGGCTTTTCAGAGCGAACGGAACCGGTATGCCCTTATCAGTAATTATCAGGATGAAAGCTTGAAAAGGCTTCGCGATGTGAATTACGAATACCACCGTCTCGGTTTGGACGAAATGAGTCTGAATGTAGCAAAAGGGCGAGATAAAATCTATTCCATACTGCCTTATTTGCGTGATATGAACCGCGCCAAACCTTATTCGATAGCCATCATTCTCTTTGCCGAAGCAAAAAGGGACGAATTGCTGAATATGTTTAGCAACTCCACTCCCAAGGAAAAAAGGGAAGTTTACGAGATTTTGAAAGGAATTTTGCCGACAGACAGCAGGCTGGACGAATTGTTGAGACAATAAACGGATAAACGATGCTAAAGACACTTACCGTAGAGAATTATGCGCTGATTGACAAATCGGTGATTCATTTTCCGGGCGGATTTTCTGTTATTACGGGAGAGACCGGAGCCGGAAAATCCATTCTTTTAGGCGCATTAAACCTGATACTTGGACAGAAATCCGATGCACGGTTTATTAAATATCCCGATAAAAAATGCGTGATAGAAAGCATTTTTGATTTGTCAACCTACCGGTTGCAGCCGTTTTTTGAAGAAAATGAGCTGGATTACGATGATGAGTGCATCGTCCGGCGAGAAATTGCCCCAAACGGTAAATCACGCTCATTCGTAAACGATACGCCGGTAGCCATTTCCGTATTGAAAGAGCTTGGTGAAAAGCTGATTGACATTCATTCACAGCATAAAAACTTATTGCTCAACGACAATCGGTTTCAACTGAATATCGTCGATACTGTTGCCGGAAACCGGAAGGAACTGGAACATTATCGCAATTTGTACAGCCGTTTCTGTAATGATAAAAAGCGTTTAAAACAGCTGATTGATGAGACAAACAAAAAAAATGCGGATAAAGATTTCCTTGATTTCCAGCTGAACCAGCTGAAGGAGGCAAACCTTTCGGAAACGGAGCAGGAAGAGTTGGAAGCAGAAGCAGCAATGCTCACCCACAGCGAGGAAATAAAAGCAGCATTGTCAAAATCCTTATGGTTACTTTCTGAAAATGAGCAAAATATCAATGCAAATTTAAAGGAGGCAATCGCGTCGGTTCAAGCTGTTTCGGCGGTTTTCCCGGCTTCGGAAGATGTTGCTCAACGACTTGCATCCTGCTTTATTGAACTAAAAGAGATTACCAGGGAGTTGGACTCAATGCAAAACGACGTAGAGGTAAATCCGCAACAGTTAGAGTATATCAACAGCCGGTTGGATACGATTTATTCGCTTGAAAAAAAGCACAACGTCTCGACCGTAAAGGAGTTGTTGCAGTTGCAGCAATCGCTGGAAGAGCAATTTCAACAGCTGGATTTCCGTTCCGAAGAAATCGAACGTTTATCAAAAGATATTGAAAATCAGGAAACTGCTCTCCGTGAACTGGCTCAAGCGCTTTCCGAAAAACGAAAAACAAAAGCACCGGAAATCGAACACGAGATTGTTGCAATATTACGCAACCTGGGGATGCCGAATGCACGGCTTTCGATACGGTTCGACCCAAAAGAATCGTTTTCAGCAGACGGAATTGACGAAGTTAATTTCCTTTTTTCTGCAAACAAAGACCGCGTGCTTCAACCGATTGCAACCATTGCTTCGGGTGGGGAAATTTCACGGGTAATGCTGAGCCTTAAATCGGTCATTTCACGCTCTTCCGGACTGCCTATCATTATTTTAGACGAGATAGACACCGGCGTTTCGGGCGAAATTGCCGATAAAATGGGAACAATTATGCAGGAAATGGGCAAAACGATGCAGGTAATCAGCATTACTCACCTGCCACAAATTGCTTCTAAAGGAACCGTTCACTATAAAGTATTTAAAACCGATAATGAAAAAGGAGTTACTTCCAACATCAAACAGCTGTCTGCCGAAGAGCGCGTAACCGAAATCGCACAGATGCTGAGCGGGACAAACCTTACGGAGGCTGCGATACGGAATGCGGAGGAGTTGTTGGGAAGGTAAATGGCGTATGCACCGCAGGGTCTGTTCAAAAAAGTCCATGAATTACACGAGTTATTTTATTTGCCAAATTAATAATTGCAACTGATTTAATCATCAATTTCGTGTTCATGTTAATTCGTGCAATTCGCAGATAAAATATCTTTTGAGACAGCGCTCTATTACTTTTTAGCAACAATAACACTGATAATCAATGTGTTAATTTTATATTAATTCATGTACTTTACTCACACTTTTTCCGTACCATTTCCACAATCTGCGGCATTTTTTTCTGTACGTGTTCATACCCTTTTCCCTTGATATGTGGCAAAATACAATCGGAACAATCCTTTGTACCATTGGGTAAACAGGTAAAATTACCACCGCAACCATTGCCGAGCATATAGAGCGGACAATAGCAGAACAGACAGTTAAACTCATCCGGATTATCGGTTTTATGACACGGAAAGTATTCGCATTTTTTGTTGCCGAAAAATTGATAATTCATAATATCCGAGTTGTTTCCCATTATGGGCGATTAAAAATTAATAACTGAAAACTACCTCTGACCTCCTGAAGAGTCTTTCTGTGTAGCAAAATAGACCTAAACGACAGTGCCTTTGCCGAACTAAAGTCTCCTTCAGGAGATTTAGACGGTAACATAGCGGATAAGCATTAAAATTAATTTCGATTATTACCAAAAATACGAAGAAAAAAAAGGAACAGGTTGATAAAATCCAAATAAAGCGATAATGCTCCGCCGATTGCAAACTTTCCGGCGGTTTGTCCGTCCTGAATCTGGTAACTCATCCGTTTTAGTTTCTGCGTGTCATACGCGGTCAATCCGACAAAAATCAGCACGCCTGCATACGTTATAATCCAATTAAGCACAGAATTTGCCCAAAAGATATTGACCACAGAGGCGATAATCAAACCGATTAATGCCATAAACAGGATGCTTCCCATACCGGATAAATCTTTTTTAGTTGTAAACCCGTAAAGGCTGACTGCTCCGAAGGTCAAGCCGGTAACCAGGAAGGCAGAGGCAATCGATTCTGCCGTGTATGCTAAAAATATCGAAGAAAGTGTTGCCCCGTTCAGAAGTGAATAAAATACGAAAAGGAAAGAAATCATTCCCAGTGACAGGCGGTTCAAAGAAGCGGAAATAATCCAGACCAAAGCTAATTCACCGATGATTAATCCCCAAAAAACGAACTTATTTCCAAAAATAAACGAAAGCGCGGTTTCCGAACCGGCAATTGTCCACGCCATTAATGCGGTTAGAAACATTGCAAAACTCATCCAGCCATATACTTTTGTCATAAACTGAGAGACGGCTGCATCTGTGCGTACATCGTGTCCGACTTCCTGATAGTTTCCAGTAAAATCCATAATTTTCAATTTTTTATAAGTTTATTTCATACAAACAAAAAAGGCAGAAAATCAACTTCAATTCATTAATTCTCTGCCTTTTGTCGAGGTAGAGGGATTCGAACCCCCGACCCTCTGGTCCCAAACCAGATGCGCTAACCGGACTGCGCTACACCTCGTTTCCTTAATTGCGGTGCAAAGATACGGAGTTTTTTATATATCTTCCAAATGTTTTGAAATATTTTTTGTAAAATTATTTTTATGATCATCCGCAATGATACTCCTTGACTCAATAATTCCTCTTTTGGAATCAGAATTACGCTATCACAGGAAATAATCGCATGGTGGCAATGCAATCTAAGGCTGCTTTAGTTAATTCATTTAAGTTGCTATTTATATATCTCAAAATAATCTCTATTTCGAAGTCTGGAGGAGTTCAACTTACTCCAGGGTTAAGGAAAAGGAGGTACGGTTCTTCCACGGGTTTCACTTCGTTCCACCCGCGGTTATTCACATTTATCCCCTTCGGGGATGGGGAGCATACAATTCGATAAATCTCTCACTTCCCCGTAATAATCCTCTTCACCTCATTCAGCTTATTCAGCGCTTCAATCGGAGTCAGGTTATTTACATCCAGATTCTTGATTTCATCGCGGATTTGGGAAAGGACAGGATCATCCAGCTGGAAAAAGCTCAGCTGGAATCCTTCGCGGTTTCCGGCAATTCCTTTGACAGGCTTGGAGATGCCCGATTTCCGGTTATCGCTTTCGAGCTGGTGCAATATTTCGTCGGCGCGGTTTACAACGCTTTGGGGCAAGCCGGCTAATTTGGCGACGTGAATCCCGAAGCTGTGCTCGCTTCCGCCTTTCGATAATTTTCGCAGGAAGATAATTTTGCTATCCACCTCCTTAACCGAAACGTTGAAATTCTGTACTCGCCTGAACGACTTTTCCATTTCGTTGAGTTCGTGGTAATGAGTGGCAAAGAGCGTTTTGGCGCGTGCATGCGGGTGTTCGTGTATGTGTTCCACGATTGCCCACGCGATGGAAATTCCGTCGTAAGTGCTTGTCCCACGTCCCAATTCATCGAATAAAACCAGGCTGCGCGGCGACAGGTTATTGATGATGCTTGCCGCCTCGTTCATTTCTACCATAAAGGTAGATTCGCCCATAGAAATGTTATCGGATGCGCCGACGCGGGTAAAAATCTTATCAACTACGCCGATGGTTGCCTGTTCGGCAGGAACAAAGCATCCGATCTGCGACATCAGCACAATCAGAGCGGTTTGCCGCAGCAAGGCGGATTTACCGGCCATATTCGGACCGGTAATCATAATAATTTGCTGCGAATTAGTATCAAGCAGCAAGTCATTTGCAATGTACTGTTCGCCAGGAGGCAGCTGTTTTTCAATGACGGGGTGGCGTCCTTGACGGATGTCAATCGCATCGCTCTCGTTGATTTGAGGACGCACGTATTTATTTTCGGCAGATATTTTTGAGAACGAAAGCAGGCAATCCAATTGGGCGATCAGGTTGGAATTTACCTGAATGGCAGGGATGTATTCCGCCAATTCCAATACCAGCTCATTATACAGTTTTGTTTCCAAAGAGAGAATTTTTTCCTCTGCGCCGAGAATTTTTTCTTCGTACTCTTTTAATTCCTGCGTGATGTAGCGCTCGGCTCCGGTCAGGGTTTGCTTTCTTATCCAGTCGGCAGGCACTTTGTCTCTGTGCGTATTCCTGACTTCTATGTAATAACCGAAGACGTTGTTATAGCTGATTTTCAAACTCTGAATACCGGTTTTATCGCTTTCGCGCTGCTGGATTTTCTGCAAATAATCTTTACCCGAATAGGCAATTTGCCTTAATTCGTCCAATTCATCGTTGATTCCGGCAGCGATCACGCCACCTTTGTTGAGCATATTGGGAGGGTCGCTGTTAATTTCGCGCTCTATCTTTTCGCGGATGTTCGGGCAGGGGTTCAGCTGTTCGCCAATCCGTTGCAAGCCTCCGTTTTCGCTGTTTAAGCAAGCATTTTTGACGGGCAGAATGGATGATAATGCGATTTTCAGTTGAACGACTTCGCGCGGTGTTACGCGTCCTACGGCGACTTTGGAAATAATACGCTCTAAATCGCCGATGGCAGTCAGGTTTTCATTTAAGATCTTTTTTAATTCCGGATCTTTATAGAAATTCTCGACGATATCCAGCCGTTCGTTTATCGGCTTTACATCTTTTAAAGGAAAGGCAATCCAGCGTTTCAACAGGCGCGAGCCCATCGGCGAAATGGTTTTGTCGAGTATATCGGCAAGCGTTTTTCCGCCTTCGTGTATCGTTCCGTAGAGTTCGAGGTTGCGTATCGTAAAACGGTCTAACCACACATAGCGGTCTTCTTCGATGCGGGAGAGGTGGGTAACGTGACCGATTTGCAGATGCTGCGTCAAATCCATATAGTGCAGAATCGCGCCTGCCGCGATAATTCCCATTTCCAGGTTTTCCACCCCGAATCCTTTGAGGTTTTTTGTTTCAAAATGCTTTAGCAGGCGATCGTTGGCAGCCTCCGGAGTAAAAACCCAGTCTTCCAGTTCAAAAGTGAAATATTTAGCTCCGAAGCGTTCTTCAAAAGACGCACGTTTGCTTCGTTCAAACAGCACTTCTTTGGGCGACATGCTGTTCAACAGCTTGTCGATGTATTCGAAATTGCCTTCTGCCGTCAAAAATTCTCCTGTCGAGATGTCCAGAAAGGCAACTCCGGCTCCTTTTTTTGTGAGATGAACGGCGGCGAGAAAATTATTTTCCTTGTGGTTGAGTATGTTGTCGTTGATCGAAACGCCGGGGGTAACCAGTTCGGTGATCCCTCTTTTGACTAATTTTTTTGTCAACTTCGGGTCTTCCAGCTGGTCGCAAATAGCTACGCGCAGTCCGGCTCTGACCAGCTTGGGCAGGTAGGTATCCAGCGCGTGATGCGGAAATCCCGCCAATTCTACGGAACTGGCAGCGCCGTTCGCCCTTTTAGTCAGCGTAATGCCGAGAATTTCGGAAGTCCGGATCGCATCGTCCGAAAACGTTTCATAAAAATCGCCTACACGAAACAGCAGAATGGCATCGGGATGCTTTCCTTTTATTTCGAGGTATTGTTTCATCAAGGGCGTTTCTGCTATTTTTGCCATATTAAAATTGTTTCATTTTTCGTTTACAAGCAATTTTAATCCACAGTTTTTATAAAAGGGAAATTTAGAATCCGAACTGATAATGGTATATTTATTGGCAATGGACTGAGCGATTAACAGCCTGTCGAAAGGGTCTTCATGTTTTTTTTCGTTTATGGCAAGGGTTGGCAGTTTTTCCAACGTTTTAATGTGAGCCAGCTCGATGGGCAAAATGCTGATTTGCCGTTTTTGTAAGTCCGCAGTTATTTCATCTATTGTAGAAGTTAAGGAAATTTTCTTTAACGACTGCAGGATGACTATTTCACGTAATGATTCGACACTTACGTAATAAGGATACTGGAAGTAATCAGTGTCATCACGTACGTTTTTATTCAGGTCGTCATCTTCATCCAATAACCAGATTAATATGTGTGTATCAAGTAGATATTTGTTAATCATAAACCTAAATTAAAAATATCAGCATCTTTATCATAAAATATTCTCCCTTTGTACAATCCGGATAATCCTCTTGGCTTAATCCGGTCTTTGGCAGATATTTCATCTTTTTTTACCCTTTTGGTAACTTTTTTCCTTTCCATATTTTTTCTTTTAAAATTTTATTATCGCAAAGATATACATTAATTTGCTAATTTGGATTTTTCAGGTTGTTTTGCGGAAAATTTTTCTTTCGCTCGTTTCATCGCATGGAGGTCAATTGTTCCCAGGAAACCGCTTTCGCTCCTCGCATGGGACAGCATGTGGCTAAAAATTCTTCATTCACACCGGTTTGCATATCTACTAAAATTTCTGTCACATTATATCCCTAACGGGACAGAGATGGATGGGCAACGCGTATATAAATGACAGTCATAAGTGATTTTATATTACTGAAAATCAAAATAATAAATAAATTCTTATCAAACATTCAGGTTATAAGGGTAAAGCGCTTAAAGGAAAAACAGCCGGCGGAATTACAAAAAAAATGAAAAGCCAACCGTAACATTTCAAATTACCACATCTTCACTTCGAAATAAGCGATTTCATCGGCAATTTTGTGTTTTTTGCTTCCGCTAAAACCGCTTTTATGTAGCCTACCTTGATTTTAGCCTCGACAAGCAGCGGGATATGATTTCCGTCGTCCGAGACGTAAATCGTCATATCTTCATCCTTTTTAAAAAGGTCGCCTGTGATTAGTTTGGGGGTAAACTTGTGGGCATGGTATTTTTTTCCATTCCGCAATTCGATGTTTTCCTTTCCGATGTAAGTGAGCCCTAAATCATACACTTTATCGTCGAACAGCATCGGAAAGGGAACAATCTGGTTTTTTGACAGTTTGCTTATGTCCAAATTGCGCACGCGATAGCAAGTCGTTATTAAATCAGCCACATGTTGCCTAATCGACATGGTGTCTTTCCATTGCCTTTTCCGGCGGATAAAATCCATATAAACCAGGAAACTGTCTTCTTTTTTATTGTAAATATAGTTGGATTTGGCATAGTACGAACCCTCGTGTTTTGCCTCCCGGTAACGGAGCGGAATGGTATGAACGGTATCGACAAACGCTTCAAAGGTATCCCGGATATGATACATTTTCTCGAACGTACTGATTGTGTAGCCGATTACCTTCAGCGAATAAACTTCTTTGCCGTCCAGTTTTTGAGTTTGAACGGAAAAATCGACATCTCCGGCGTGAATCCAAATAAATCCCCAATTGAAATAGAGATTAAATTTCGCCGTTTCGCCGTGCCGGAAAACGTTGTTTTTCAAATATATCCCATCCGCATTGGCTCCTGCCGCAGCAAACAATAGAAAAAACATGAAAATTAAACATCGCTTCATTTCGTTTCTTTTTTTCTTTTCTTTGTGCCTTCGCGTTTGCTTAACGTGCAGGAACGCAAAGGAATGAACACGAAGGCACAAAAACCTGAAGATCATTTTTAAATATTAACGCGCCGATTTAAAAATACGGTTCCAACGGACAGACGACGGGAAGCCTTTGTCCTTATCCAGCGAAAGCCAGACGAAAACCGGTTTTCCTACGATGTGATCTTCGGGAACAAATCCCCAGAAACGGGAATCGGCCGAGTTGTGGCGGTTATCGCCCATCATCCAGTAGTAATCCATTTTAAATGTATAATCCGTTGCCGGAACATCATTGATGAAAATCCGGTTTCCCTTTACTTCCAGCTTATTTCGTTCGTAATTCCGTATTATCAATTCATATAACGGTAAATTTGCGGTGTTAATTGCCACCGTTGCTCCTTTTTTGGGGATCCATATCGGACCGAAATCATCTCTTGTCCAACCGTTGTTCATGGTGAGCGGGAATGTTTTTCCGCTAAAGATAGCCGACGGTTCGCGATTAACGGAAATGACATTCGGGAAGTTTTTTAACTTTGCCAGCGCTTCTGCCGTAAGCGGAATGCGATATACATAATTGAGCCTGCCCGCCGCGTTCGGCTGATAGAGGTAATTCAGCGTTTCCTTAAAATCAGGATAATTATTCATCAACATACGGTCATCTTTGCTTACTTGCAGCGATTCGAACGCTTTATCGGAAATAAAGGTCGATGTTTCTACGAAATAGTTGTACTGTAATCCCGGGATTTCCGCCTCTTTTTTGCCGTTCAGGAAAATATCGCCGTCAATAATCTGCAACGAATCACCCGGAAGACCGACGGCTCTTTTGACATAATTTTCGCGACGGTCAACCGGACGATATACGATTTTGCCAAATCGTTGCGGGTTGTTCCGGATAGCCTCTCTTCCGTACATTTGTACCAGCGTGTAATAGTCCGGATTCGAAACTTTTTCGGGAACCGTATCGCCTACCGGAAAGTTAAACACAACAATATCGTGCAGCTTCACATCGCCAAATCCTTTTAGCCGCCTGTATTCCCATTGCGGACATTCAATATACGATTTTGTATTCAGTACCGGCAACGTGTGCTGCGCCAGCGGGAAAGAGAGCGGAGTCATCGGTACTCTCGGTCCGTAGCTCATTTTGCTCACAAACAGAAAATCGCCTACCAGCAATGATTTTTCCAGTGAGGAAGTCGGGATTTTGTAATTCTGGAAAAAGAACGTATTGATAAAATAAACCGCCACCAATGCGAAGAGAATGGCATCAACCCATTCGGCGGTTGTCCTTACGGCCGGATTATTCGATTGCTTCCATGCGCCCCAGCGGATATACTTGGTGATATACAAATCGCCCAAAACCGGAATGAGCAGTAATATCCACAGCGCTCCCGACCAAATGGTCGCGGCAATGCAAATGAACGCTGCAATCGAAAATTTTACCCATTGTTTTACATCTGCTCCGCCGACTCGTTGCGCGAAACTCTTTTTTTCTGCCTTTTTCATTGATTTTATATATTTCAAGATTTCAAATTCTTAAAAAAACTTTGCGTCAAAATAATTTATGCGCTTGCGCTTTTTGTATAATAAACACAAAGGCGCGAAGTTCGCAAAGAGGCAAATTTTTGACTGCATTTTATTAAGAATAATAGTTAATAAACAACATTGATTTCAGATTTTCAGTAAATCCGGCATTCCCAGCAAGCCTTTTTTGCCTGCAGTAAATTCGGCGGCAATCACGGCTCCCAAGGCAAGTCCTTCGCGACTTTTGGCATCGTGTGTAATTTCAATAGAATCCACTTCCGACTCGTAACGGATGGTGTGAATGCCGGGTACCTGTCCTTCCCTGATTGATTTGATTGCCAACTCATCCGGATTTCCTTCCTCTTCTTTTACCCATTTGTTTTTTCTTTCCAGATTTTCAAGAATCCCCTCGGCGAGCGTGATTGCCGTTCCGCTCGGCGCATCCAGTTTTTGAGTGTGATGCACTTCGGTTATCTCTACGTTGTAGTCCGGAAACCGGTTCATCAGGCGAGCCAGGTATTTGTTCAAGGCAAAAAAGATATTTGCCCCCAAACTGAAATTGGATGTCCAAAACAGGGTTTTGCCGCTTTCTTCTATCTCTTTTTTGATTTCCGGCATGTGCTCGTGCCAGCCGGTAGTTCCGCAAACAATGGGCACATTGGCTTTGAATGAACTCCGGATGTTGGACAATGCCACTTCCGGACGGGTAAATTCAATGGCAACATCCGCGCTTTTAAACGCATCGGAGTTAAAATCCTCCGGATTATCTATATCAATAATGGAAACAATCTCGTGTCCGCGCTCTTTGGCTATCCTTTCAATGGTTTTTCCCATTTTGCCGTAGCCGATTAATGCTATTTTCATACGTAAATATTTTATTTTTTTACATTCATGCCGCATGGAACCCGCAGGCATTTTCATTCTCTCTGGTGAACGTCAGTTCATGCGGGTTTCATACGTTATTCTATTTTGACATTATCTTGATTTGCAAAGATAATAAAAAGAGGTTTTGCACTTATTTAAAATTAGGTAAAAAAGGTTTTAAATCATTCTTCCTCTAATTCTTTCAGTTCTAATTAAAAAGATGTCAAGTTTTTAATTCTCATCTTAATTGAATGACGCTTTCTTATCTATTTAAGGAAAAAATCTCAACAATTCCTTTTACATCTTTGTTGTAAAAGGGCAAAGAGAGTACAATACAAAATAAATAGTATGAAACCCGCATGAACTGACGTTCACCAGAGAGAATGAAAATGCCTGCGGGTTCCATGCGGCATGAATGTAAAAAAATAAAATATTTACGTATGAAAACCCATATTGCTTTTTTCGACACGAAGCCTTACGATTCGGCATCGTTCGACAGTCATAACAAAGATTTTGGCTATGAATTTCATTATTATGAAGCGCAACTGAACAAAGACAGCGCCGTGCTGGCAAAAGGCGCTGAAGTTGTCTGCGCATTTGTAAACGCAACGATTGATGCGAAAGTGATTGATACGCTGGTAGAAAACGGTGTAAAACTGATTGCCTTGCGTTCTGCCGGATTCAATAACGTGGATTTGCAGGCGGCAAAAGGGAAAATCAAGGTGGTGCGCGTACCTGCCTACTCGCCTTATGCCGTTGCCGAACACGCATTGGCACTGATGCTCACGTTGAACCGGAAAACGCATAAAGCATACGCCCGCACCCGCGAAGGGAACTTCGCTCTGCACGGATTAATGGGATTCGATATGCACGGAAAAACGGCAGGCATCATCGGAACGGGAAAAATTGCCCGGATTTTGATAAAAACCCTTCGCGCGATAGGAATGCAAGTGCTTGCTAACGACTTATTTCCCGATAATGATTTTGCCAAAGAAACGGGCATTACCTATACTTCATTGGATGATTTGTTCGGAAAATCGGACATCATATCGCTGCATTGCCCGCTGACAAAAGAAACCGATCACTTGGTCAACCACGAGGCAATCGCAAAAATGAAGGATGGGGTGATGATTATCAATACCGGACGCGGAAAGCTGATCGATACCAAGGCGCTGATCAAAGGGCTTAAAAGTAAAAAAATCGGCTTTGCCGGACTGGATGTTTATGAAGAGGAAGAGGAATATTTCTATGAAGACACGTCCGACTTTTTGATGGAAGACGACCGGCTGGCGCGCCTGCTCTCGTTTAACAACGTGATTATCACCTCTCATCAGGCGTTTTTTACGAAAGAAGCCCTGACAAATATTGCACAAACGACGCTGGAAAATATTCAGGAATTTGTGGAAGGAAAACCGCTTACGAATGAAGTGAAAGCGTAGTTGGGCACGAAAAGCGCGAAGGGGCTGTCTCAAAAGAACGCGGATAACGCAGATAACACGGATCTTCACAGATAACAAGCGAATAGGAATTTTATATATAACTAATTATCAACGATATAGAATTTCCGTGTTCATCCGTGTTATCGGTGTCATCTGCGTTCAAAAAGACTTTTGAGACAGCCTCTTCGCGCTTTGTGTTACCTGCCTCTCGACGAGCTGCTGCGGCTTGATGATGAGCTGCGCGTAGAGGCTCCCGACGAACTGCGTGTAGTACTGTTGCCCGGCGTGGCGCTCCGGGTAGTTGTGTTGTTTGACGAACTGCGCGTACTTTCGGTTCTTGTATTGCTGCGAGCCGGAGTGGCGGATGAATTTCTGCTGCCTGGCGTTGCCTCGCGCGTGGTAGTCCCGGACGAACTTCTTGTTGTAGTCGACGATGAGCTGCGAGTGCTGTTGTTTTGAGTGGAAGTTCCCGATGAGCTTCTTGTTGTAGTTGACGATGAGCTTCTTGTGCTGCTGTTGGCCGGCTGTGATGATGGGCGCGTACCTGAATTGGTTGCACTGCTTCTCGTGCCCGAAGATGAACTCCGCGTGTTGTTTTGAACCGGATTACTGCTGTATGACCGCGTAGTGTATTGCGGGCGGTGGTCGTAAGTAATAACATATCCGCGCGAGGTGCGTTGCGTTGGACGGGCGTAATAGACTTCGCGTCCATAGTAGTCAAAACGGTTTTTGTAGGCCCCGTAAGTAACTGTATATCCGCGTGGCGCCCAACCGGCGTTTATCCACACATAACCGGCGTTTGCCGCCCGGTATTCCCAGAAACCGGGCAACCAGACAGCATCCGCGTAGGGTGCTAACGCCCAATATCCGTTTACCCAGGTGTAATTCCCGGAGTAGGAATCCCATGCCCAATATCCGTCTATCCAGATGTATTTTGAACCGGGCTGGCGGATTGTACCGGGTCCTGTTGTTACAACTACTGCCTGCGGGGCAATCGGTATCGTAGTAACAATTACCGCCGTAGCGGGTGCAGGCTCAATGTAAGTGTAGGTTACAGTTGCTGCTGTGCGGCAAGAGCAACTCATCACTATTAACCCGGAAAGAATGATTGTTTTTATTAGCTGTCTCATAACTGACTTTGTTTTAAGGGAAGGAAATCCTTCGTTTGTTATTATTCATTTTTCTTCGTTAGACGGGGTAAAGATAGGAAAGTTTAATTGGGAAATCAATACAAAAAAAATCGAAATGCCGTAGCAGGAAATATCCCGGCAAAAAGATGACCGGTTATCCGCCATTACCGTCAACTGAAAATAATAAGAATCTATATCTAAAGATATTCATCAGCGAATTACAAAATTAACACGAATTTAATTTGCCAACTTGTAAATTACAGATGATTCAACTATTGATTTCGTGTTAATTTGTTTAATTCGTGGATTTTACAAAATAAAATCCGGATAATCCGGTAAGGAATCTTATGAAAATCACGGTCCGGTACTTTTATTTTCTAAGGATAAAAATTTATCTTTGCGCTATTAATTTATATATGATATGAAATACAAGGTACTCGTCCTTGACATTGACGGAACATTGACCAATTCGCAAAAAACCGTTACTCCAAAAACCCGGCAGGCGCTGTGCAAGGTACAGGAGCTGGGCGTAAGATTAGTTTTGGCATCGGGCCGTCCTACTCCTGGCATTACTTCGCTTGCCGAAGAACTTGAGCTGGAAAAGTTCGGCGGATTTATCCTTCCGTTTAACGGAGCGAAAATAATTGATTGCGGGAATAAAAAGACCATTTTCGAGCAGACGCTTCCGATGGAAGAGATCCCGTTGCTTTACCGCTCTTCCCAAAAGTATAATATTCCTATTGTCACGTATGATGACTGTTCGATTATTACCGAAAAAAGTGAAGATCCATACGTGAATATCGAAGCGCGTATCAATAAAATGCCTGTAAAACAAGTAGACAGTTTTATTGATGCAGTCAATTTTCAAGTAACGAAATGCCTGATGGTGGGCGAAGGCAATTATTTGAGCAACGTCGAAATTGAGATGAATGCGCATTTCGGCGACCGCCTGAGTGTGTATCGCTCCGAGCCGTTTTTCCTGGAGATTATGCCGCAGAACATCGACAAAGCCTATTCGCTGGGCAAATTGTCCGAACATCTGGGGTGCGCCAGAGAGGAGATGATTGCCTGCGGCGACGGGTTCAACGATTTATCCATGATTCGTTACGCCGGCTTGGGTGTCGCTATGGCGAATGCACAGCCTGTTGTAAAGGAATCGGCTGATTTTATCACGCTTTCCAATGACGAAGACGGAGTAGCTTATGTGGCGGAGAAGTTCATATTGAGCTCTTTTTTTATTTCTCATTGAAATATTACTTTTGTAATGCTGTGTAAAAAACTGACTTTATGATCAACGAGTTCTGTAATCTACACCAACGGAAAAAAGGAAAAAATATGGAATTACAAACGAAACGCTTAATTCTAAGAGGATGGCAGGAAAATGATGCCGAATCCCTTTACAAATATGCACAGAATCCCAATATCGGACCAATTGCGGGTTGGCAGCCGCATACAAGCGTGGAAGAAAGCCGCGAAATTATAAAAAATGTACTTTCGGCCGACGAAACCTATGCCGTTGTGCTGAAAGAAACTGGAGAAGTCGTTGGAAGCATCGGACTGATGACTTTCAAAAGCGAAATCTACAGCGCGGGAATGACGGAAGATGAAGGCGAAATCGGTTATTGGATCGGCGAACCGTTTTGGGGACAGGGCTTAATTCCAGAAGCGGTATGTGAATTACTCCGGCGCGCTTTTGAGGATTTAGGGCTTACTGCGGTTTGGTGCGGCTATTATGACGGCAACGAAAAATCAAAACGCGTACAGGAAAAATGCGGATTTGCTTATCACCACACCGAGTATAATAAGCCGGTTCCGTTAATGAATGATTTTCGCACGGAACATTTTACCAAAATCTTATATGAAAATTGGAAAATACGTGTGAGCAACAAAATCCGACATGAATAATTACGGCAGCCTTTTTATCGTTAATATAGAAGGTGAACGATAGCCCGACTGGATAATAGTTTACGTTTTGCCGGCACATAACAGCCGGATCAATGCTTTAATTCGCCGGAATAGCAAGGAAAGTTGTCCGTGATATTCCAAACAGGAAAATCAGATAGCGGGGAAACAAAGAAAGAACAGGCTTGTTTCGGAATGAATGTCAATGTTTATTCCTAATAAAAAATAATAAATACAAATAAAATCAAAGTGAACGCGACTTCTTCCTTTGCTTAGTGTTTATAAAACCGGATGCGCATCGCTGAAGCTTTTGTGCAAGTTCTGCTCTCGTGCAGGTAAATTCGATTTTAAAACTATATGATCACTAACTATTAACACTATGGTAACTAACATTAAAAATCACAGTAAAGTGCATTATTATGATGTAAATGCGGGAAAATTAACCTCAGGTAATTTCAAGCGCAGCGGTATGATCCGGAAATCTTTCGCTTGGATAGCAATTTTGTTTATGTTTTTTTTGCCGGTTGGTTGTAATCCGCTGGTGCAGGAGAGTCAGAATTCGGTTTCGGTTTCGGGAACCGGCACGGTATTGGCACAGCCGGATATGGTGCAGATAAGCGTCAATTTTTCAAGCACCGCGCCAACTACGCTGGAGGCAAAAAAAGCTGTGGAGCAGACAATGCAGCAAATTGTGCAAATACTGCAGGAAGAAAAGGTGGAGGATAAATTTATAAAAACCACATCGCTCAACTATGATGTGGAATACGATTATATCGGCGGGCGACGAATCCGGCTCGGTCAACGGGCGCAACAGTCCATTGTCGTAACCGTAAATGATATGATAAACATGCCCGGAAGGTTCTCGTCCATATTAGACAAAATCTCGGCTATTAACGGGGTGGAAGTTCAAAATATTTCTTTTGACATTGAAAATAAAGCGGAATTATTCAAGCAAAGTCGCAAATTAGCCTATCAAAAGGCATTTGACAAAGCCAGTCAGTATGCCGAACTTTCGGGACGTAAAATAGGAAAAGTAATGACAATTTCGGAAAGTGTAAGCCAGGATGTGGCGCAAACCCGCGCATTTGCGAATAATCTCCGTTTCGATGCGGCAGGCGAATCGGCAGCTGCCAAATCTTCCCTGCCAGCAGGAGAACAAGGAGTGACATCCGAAATTAATATTACATTTTCGTTAGAGTAGCCTGTTCGAAAAAGAGCGGGATTATCCTTTTATGTTTATCCGGAAATAGCGCAAGTGCATCTTTTAATAAATTTTACATGTACTGATTTCAATTGGTATAAGTGTGCACGCTGTTCTGTGAAACAGGAAGATAATTTATGCCTATCCACGTTATCATCAGTAACACGAATGCCAGGAAGAGTATCCACAGGGCAAGTTTGGCATCCGGTTTCAGCAGGCGGATATGAATATAAACCAGGTAAGCGGCGACGGTGATAAAAGCCCAGGTTTCCTTCGGATCCCACGACCAGTAATGTCCCCAGGCATCTTTTGCCCATACGGCTCCCATCAGGAGTCCCAACATCAGGAAACCGAAGCCGACATATACGGCATTGTCCATCAATCGGTACAGTTTCGGGTCGGGCTTGCCTTTGTTTATATTAACTAATTGTATCGCCGAAGTGATGGTGGCAGCGCCAAGCATGGCATATGAAAGAATATATACAGTGACGTGTGGGACAAACCAGTAACTCCGTAACGCAGGCATAAGGTCGGTTGAATGTATTTCCGGCTTAAAGATATTGATAAAAACGAAAACGCAAGCTACTAAGCTCGAGAACGACAGCATCCATTTATATTTCCAGTGCCTGTACGTAAAATAACCGATGGTTGCCAGAAAGAAGGAGTACCACAACCGGGTTTCGCCAATAGTGCGTAACGGAGGTTCTTTCTGCCCTATCCACAAGCCAATGATGAATGCGGCGAAAATAATAATACCCGCTACCATTAACAGATCAGCCGCACTGTCTTTTTTGTTCAGATAGACGAGCGTCCCGGCGGTTAGCCAACAGATAACGGCGGGGATGGCAAACCAAAGAAATTCACTCCAGCTCATAACTTTTCTTCTTCCTGTTACCAAAACATACTAAGCATACCGACCCGGCAGCCAACAATGCGATACCGGCATACGCGGGATATAACCACGGGTCGTACACCAATTCCAGGCTGCTGTAGGCAGACATCCGTCCGGCTTTCCGGTCATATCCCGTCTGGTAAATTGTCCAGCCGCCTGCCTTCAACGGCTTATTGACCTCCAGCACAGCATGGATTTTGGGTTCGTTTTTAAAAAAAACATCTACATCCGATAAAAAGCGCCTGGGTTGCGGCTGTGTCATAAAAATACAGCAGTCTGAATTGAGCGGAAGTACCCGGTGCGGCTGCACGGTATTCCCATAACACACCCAGCCCTTGCGCACATCACCGGTAGCCGTGTGGGTGGCGGTTACGTTGGCAGCAGGCGCTGCAGCCGGTATGGCGACGCTCCGGTATGTGCCGTCGTTGTCGGGAATAGCATCGTGTATGTAATTATTTACTTCTATTTTCCAGTCACCCAACACACCATTTGTTTTTTCGCGGCCAACCGGAAAGTAATCCGGCTTCGACTCCGGTTGGAGCTTGCCGCTCAAGCGGTTCAGCAATATAAGCTTCGGCGGATATACTTCCATATCAAAATCATTCAGCTGGATCGTAACCGGCAGGTATCCGGTACGCCTGTCCCCGTCAAAAGCCCGCCATTCGAGTTCGCCTTCCTTCACATACATCATATACCTTTTCATATCCGGCGCACCCAATCCTGCCGAAAAAAGCAGCGTCCATAAGCCAATATGGTTCAAATAGAAAGCATAATCCCGAATGTTGAAACGGATGAGGCGGCGAGCAATTAAGGCGCCTAACGACAGCAGGGTAATGAAATAGACCAGCACAAAGTACCATGAACTTGTTACCTGATTGAATCCCGGTAAAGTGATAATCGCGTGTTGCTGAGAATCAGCCTGTGGCTGTTGAGGAATTAATCCCATTACTAATCCGAACGCCAACAAAGCGCCTATAAGCGTTACCGAAAAAGGAACACCTGAAAACCAGCGGTAAAAGGGTGTTTTCCTTGCCAAAGAAAAAATAGCGAGAAACAGCACGATGCACACGCCTGTTATGATGTTGACGGGAGCCCTGAACAAGTTAAAATCAACCTTGCCGATAGTAACCTGTAAAACAATCCCAATAATTATAACCGAAAGGATAAAAACCAAACTCTCCTTATACCGCCATGGGAATCGCCCTATTTTACGTTTATGTGCTATCATTTTTATCCTTAAAAAACCTTCGCCTCTTAGCGACCTTAAATTAAGTCTGCGACTGCACTATCTATAAGAGCAAAGGTCGCTAAGAGGCGAAGGTTTTGTCATAAAATCAAATGCGGTTATTTGTCGGTTAATGTCTGAAGGAAAGCGACAATAGCATCTTCTTCAATCGCCGTTAAGCCTAAATTCCCAAGTTCATCGTGATTGACGGTTTCCGGATATTCGGAAGGAGGAAACCCCGGATCAACATCGCGCACGTTATAGAAATGCACAATATCTTTCAGTGTAGCGAAATATCCGTTATGTCCGTAAGGAGCCGTTTTGGCGATATTCCTTAACGATTGTACCCTGAACTTGCCGTTTTGCGCAGCATCACCCACGGTCACTCCCAGTCCCAAATCCACAAAGTCGGCGCCTTCCGGATTATAAGCTGCCGGTATGGTGTAGTAACGGTTATTCGGATTTTTGGGCACACCCAGATTGTCATACGTGTGGTCGGTGAAAAGCGGTTCGCCGGCAACCGGATCGTCGGTTAACGGATGGCAATTCGCACATTTCCCTTTATTCTGGAACAGCTCCAGTCCTTTCTGTTCATCGGCAGTCAACGTAGCCTTTCCGCTCAGGTATTCATCATATTTTGAGTTGAAGCGCTTGAATATGGACGTACTTTCGAAGGCGGCAATAGCGTCGGCCATATAATGGAAATCCTGTCCCACAGTGTTGTTCCTTCCATATATAATTACAAAGCGGTCGTAGTATTCGGCGTTCCTCAACTTAGCCACAATCGTAGCAGTATCGGGATTTCCCATTTCTATCGGGTTCAGGAAAGGACCTTCGGCTTGCATCGCCAGTGTATTTGACCTTCCATCCCAAAACTGTCCTCCGACGTATGTCTCGTTTTCATTATCATAAGATAGTTGAGGAATATAAAGAGCGTATGTTACGGAAGGAGAATTTCGCGACCCAAACAACCCCTGTACTGCTCCCGGCGAAGTGCTTGCGTGATTCTCGTCCGAAAAAGCGGTTTCGGGAGCATGACATGATGCACATGATTGACCTGTGGGTGAGGATAAATTTGTATCAAAAAAGATGAGCCTTCCCAATTCTTCCTTCTCTGCGGTGATTTCTCCCGGAGTAAGTTCAACAGAATTATCGTCATTGTCGGAACATGCAAATAATGCCACAGGTAAAAATAACAGCCAGATTATTTTTCTCATAAAAGTTATTTTAAAATTAAATAAGAGAATTTATCTTATAACAAAAAACACTATGAATTGTTCGCCTGAAATGGGAAATATGTTGTAAAAATGTTTATCAACATTGTAAGAGTATCTCACACAGTCAATAAGCTTTTTTAGTCATGAGGCAACCTTCGGTTTACTTTTCTTCTTTTAGAATATCCGCTATATTGACGCTGAAACTCGTCATACATCCAATTCGCAGGGTTGAGTATAAACCTCCGCTTGACGCTGTGTATAAAAATTGAATGAACATAAAAAACAGTATAAATTCTTATAAAAGTCTGTTTTTTCTTTTTCATTTGAACTTTTTGTCCTGTATAATTGTCTTATAAAAGAAATTATAAATTAAATAAAAAAGAATATGGAAAAAGAAAAATGTATGACAACATGGAGCAGGATATCCTGGGGAAGCGTTATTGCCGGAGTAATCACCGTAATAGCCATATCTATCCTTTTATCTATTTTAGGCACAAGTATCGGCCTGTTTATGTTTGACCCAACCGAGAGTCATCCGGCTTCGGGCATTGGCGCCACTATGGGGATATGGACAGCCGTCTCACTTTTAATAAGCCTTGCAGCCGGTGGTTTTGTTGCCGGTAAACTATCCGGTTCGGATGGGTTTATTCACGGTTTTCTCGTATGGTCTTCCACACTTATTGTAGGAATTATTTTTGTAGTTGCGATTTCGGCAAGCGCCATCAGACTGACAACAAATATATTAGGTTCGGTAACTTCCGCAGCCGGACATGTACTTTCCGGAGCCGGCTCGCTGGTTAAGGGAGGAAGCTCCGAACTGGCTGATGCCGTTCATTCTATTTTTGGAGAAATAAACATGGATGACAGTAAAGGTATTGATCAAAGCCAGAATGTGAGTCAGAATATGCTTACCGCACTCCGGAAAAGCGGTGTGAAAGAATTTCAACCGGAATATTTACAGAATCAGATGGACGGTATAAAGGTTGATTTCAACAAATCCGTTAAGCAGCTGGCTACTCATCCGAATGATGCGGAAAATATTCTAAACGGATTTTTGAATCGTTTGCAGGAAAGGGAAAATACTTTTGCAAGCCAAATAAGCAGAGATGACCTGGAAAAGGCGATTGCCAACAATACGAGCTTATCAAAAGTCGAAGTACACAAAGCCGTTGACCAATATATGGAGTTGATCGACAAAGCCCGTGTTCAGGGGCAGGAAAAGATTCAACAGTTGCAGCAATCTATCGAACAGGCAAAAGAAGACTGGCTTGTTTTCAAACAAAAAGCATTGGAACAAGCCAAAAAAGCTGCTCATGCTGCTGCCTGGTCGGGCATTATTTCATTCTTTGCCCTGATAATCGGAGCTTGTATCTGCTGTTACGCCGGAATGTTCGGAACAAGAAAATCAGAAGAGGGATACGATATCTGACCCGGATAATCATAAAAAAATTGTGCCGGAGAAAAACGCTACAGTATGGCGTTTTTCTCCGGCGCTTTTGGTAAACAGGTTCGGTACAGCAATAATTCATTTAAGTTGCCGGTTGATTTCGAAGAGGCTGTCTCAAAAGTCTTTTTGAACGCAAATGACACAGATAACACGGATGAACACGGATTTTTATATCGTTGATAATTAGTTATATATTAAATTCCTATTCGTTTGTTATCTGTGAATATCCGTGTAATTTGCGTTCTTTTGAGACAGTCCCTTGAAATCAACCGGCAACTTGAATTAATTAATAATCAATGTAAAAGGCGTTTTTAATCTTATTTGCCAACAAAACTGTCACTATAATTCTATGAGGTATTAATCCTGTTTTAGCTATTCGGCTTTATAGGTTAAAAATTTCTTGAACACGCGTATTCATACGGGTTGCAGTTTCTTTTCAGGCATTCATACTTACATGAGGCTGTTTTTAAATAGCATCTTTTTGTTACATTTGCAGATTTTGACAATCAGTTAAAAATAGATTGTTTTTTATCGCTCATATCTTAAAGAAACGTTGTATTTTTGAGCTTTCAAAATAAAAAATGAAACTTGTGGCAATTCGACATAAGGCTTATGAAACCGGCGGACAAAAGGTGATGACGGACTTTGACCTTGCAAAACCGTACGGAACAGTAATGCCGGAATAAGGAAGATACGATTGAATAAGAAAAGAAGAATGAACAACTTATTAAGGGAAATAGACTCCATCATTCACTCCGTTTACAGTAAAAAAGAATACCCCGTACTTGCCCGGCAAATGGACAAGTGGTGCCAAACACAACCTCTTCGCGGGTTTTCGGCGCTTGATGCTACGCCCATATTCAGAAATACATTAATAAAGTATAAAGCGCTTTTGCTTGCCGGAGCCGATTTGCATGTCGGCGTGTCGGATAAGCTTCCTGCCGATGAAACGGTTATTCGAAAACTGAAAACATGGGGCGTCCCGCTGGTTTTTCCAACGGAAAAAGAGCGCAGTTTTGATGTCATCCTTGATTGCGCTGCCGCCTTCTCGGACTTTGACGCTCGATTTGGTTACGTCGAATTAACCCGTTCGGGCGTAGAAGCCTATTTAAAAAAAGGAAATCCCGTTTATATTGCCGACAGTGGAAAAATAAAGAAAATCGAAACATGCCTGGGAACCGGCGAAAGTTATTTCCGGGCAATGAAACAGTTAGGTCATGACGACTGGAAAGGAAAGAACCTGGTGGTTTTCGGAAGCGGAAAAGTGGGTTTGGGAATTATTATTTATGCACACAAGTTGGGTGCGAATGTATCGGTAGTAACGGAACTTTCGTCGGTTACGGCAAAAGTTCGCGCGTATGCCACCGAAATCATCGGGCTAAACGAACAATCACGCATTGCTGCGGCTGTGCGGAATGCCTGTGCGGTAGTGACGGCTACCGGAATCGCCGGAGCGGCAGGAAAAGTTTGTCCGCCCGGAATTTTCGTGAGTTCTCCTGCCGTTCTTGCCAATATGGGTGTAGAAGACGAATACGGCGCGTCCGTTCCGAAAGAGCGCGTATTGGCAAACAAGGCGGCTCTTAATTTTATCCTCGAAGAGCCTACGCAACTCAAATACATGGACGCCACAATGGCGTTGCATAACGAAGGCGCCGTGTATCTGATCAACCATCCCGAAAGCAAAGGCGAAATCATTCCCTTGCCGGAAACAGAAAACGAAATGCTCGAAATCTCACAACGGAACGGATTAATCGGAGACGAGTTGTTTTTAATTTTGTAAAACAAATAAAAAATAAAACGCATTACTTTTTTTAATCTTTGCGTCTTTCTGCCTTCGTGTTAATTTGTGTGATTCGTGAACAAATATCTTTCGAGACAGATTCTTATCATTTTTCATGGCTGTAGTTTAAAATAGAGTTTTAATCTTTATGAATTTCCTTGATACTCTTCGTATACAGACAGCCCGGAGGGCTGCATGTGAATAACCCCGGACAAGCGGAGCGAAGCCCGGGATAAGAACGATGCTCTCAGCCACTACCCGGAGGATAGAACAACGAAGCAAATACGAGGTTCAGCCCACCGGGCTGTCTGTATACGAAGGTTTTCGTAAATATGTGTAGATGGCAACTCTATTTTAAACTATAGCCATTTTCGTTAATGGTAATATGGCGGATAATCAATTAAAATAAACACGAAGATAGAAAGACGCGAGGAAAAATTTGAATAAATGAAGTCAATTTTAATAAGAAACATCCTTTTAAACGGGAAAAATACCCATATCCGAATAGAAGGAAACCGGTTTAGCGAAATCGGGGACAGCGCCGACAGGCAACCTGCCGATACGGTTATCGATGGAGAAGGGAAAGCGATTATCTCTCCTTTTTACAACGGGCACACACACGCAGCAATGACGCTCTTGCGCGGATATGCCGATGATATGCCGCTTTTTGAGTGGCTGCACAATCACATCTGGGTTGCCGAGGCGAAAATAACTCCACGCGATGTCTATGCCGGCAGTCGCCTGGCTATCCTGGAGATGATTAAGTCGGGCACGGTCTTTTTCTCCGATATGTACTGGGACATTGAAGAGACTATCCGCGCGGCGGAAGAGATGGGAATCCGCGCGGCGATTGGCGTAACGTTTATGGACAGGCTGGGCGAAGAAAAGATCAGGCGGAATTTTGAGTTTTTGCGTCAATGGGAATCAAGTGAGTTGGTTCGGCTGACCGTGGCCCCCCATGCCATTTATACGGTGAATAAAACACTTTTGGCGCAATGTGCGGAAATCGCCCGGGAACTCAATCTCGTTTTGCATATTCACCTTTCGGAAACGGAACAGGAAGTGCGCGACTGCGTTTCCGCACACGGGACAACGCCTGTCAGATGGCTGGATTCCATCGGGGTGCTGGGTGCGAATGTAGTCGCAGCGCACGCTATTCACGTGGACGACGAGGAAATTGCCATTTTGAAAGAGCGCGGCGTAACTCTGGTACATAACCCGGCGTCCAATATGAAGCTCTCTTCCGGATGCTTTCGTACAAAGGAAATGTTGCAGTCAGGATGCCGCATAGCTTTGGGTACCGACGGCTGTTCGTCCAACAACAACCTGGATATGCGTGAGTCGATGAAATTTGCCTCACTGCTGGCCAAGTGCAGCTACTCGCCCGAAACACTTACCGTGCAGGAAATCTATCAGTGGGCAACCGTCAACGGCGCCGAGGCATTCGGATTAAATGCCGGGACAATTGCCGAAGGAAAGCTGGCAGACGCGCTTCTGATCGACCTGAACAATGAGCGGCTGGTTCCGGGCTACCACTTGCTGTCCGATTGGGTATATGCCGCCGATAGCCGCTGCATTGATACGGTCATCTGCAACGGACGTATTTTGATGCAAAACGGACGCGTGGAAAACGGGGAGGAGATTATTTTTGAGGCGCGGAAAGTTTGCGAAAAATGGCGGTAAAAAATAAAAAAGACTTACTTTTGCAGCATCCAATGGAATTTTACAGAAATACTTTATAATTATGTCTCAAACCACAACTATTTTTTCCGTCGTAAAGCAGCTGTCCCAATACGATACGTTCGAGCAGATATACCACCGGCACCGGCACGGTGAACCGTTTCCGTCGTCCGATGCCCTTCATCAAATAATAGACATCACGCGTTCCGTTCTGTTTCCCGGATATTTCGGAAATCCTTCGGTGGATGCGGATACAATCCATTACCACATCGGAGTGAATCTGGAAAAATTATCGGAAATTCTGTGCGAGCAAGTCCTTTCCGGGATCTGTTTCGGCGAGTGTGAAAAAGAAGGTAAACTGAGTGAAAAACAGCAAAAAGCGTGCGAAATAACCAGCACTTTTATTTCGAGCCTTCCCCGAATGAGGAAAGTGCTTATTACGGATATTGAAACGGCTTATTATGGCGACCCGGCAGCGAAAAGCTTCGCGGAGATTATTTTATGTTATCCCGCCATCAAAGCCATTTCCAACTACCGCATTGCCCACGAGCTGCTGACACTTGGCGTGCCGCTAATCCCGCGGATGATCAGCGAAATGGCGCATTCGGAAACCGGGATTGATATTCATCCGGGAGCTACCATCGGCAGTTATTTTACCATTGATCACGGCACGGGTGTTGTCATCGGCGAAACTACAGTTATCGGCGATCATGTCAAGCTCTATCAGGGCGTTACCCTGGGAGCAAAAAGTTTCGAGTTGGATGAATCCGGCAATCCGGTTAAGAATATTCCCCGTCACCCGATTATTGAAGACAACGTGATTATCTATTCCAACGCTTCCATTCTCGGACGAATCACCATCGGCGAGGGCGCCGTCATCGGCGGAAACATTTGGGTAACAACCGACGTGGCAAAAGGGGAAAAAGTCGTTCAGCGGCGGTTTTAAAAGATAAAAAGCAATTTCTTTAGTTATAAAGCCAATTTCTTTGTGTCCTTCTGTATTCGTGCCTCCGTGGTTATTTGTGCGCCTGCGCTTTTTGGGCGCGAAGACAGAAAGACAAGATGAATTAAAATAACCGGTATTGGTAAATAATGTTGGATGTAAAATGGAAATAATATATTTGGAAGAGACCAATTCTACCAACTGTTACATGAACCAACTTCTAACTGAAAAAAAAAGGGTAGAAGAGGGAACGCTTGTTTGGACAGGTTTTCAGACGGCAGGGCGCGGGCAAAGTCAGAATAAATGGGAATCGGAGAAAAATAAAAATCTGACATTCAGTTTATTGCTTTTGCCCGATTTTATCCATGTAGCCGATCAGTTTCTCTTGTCACAGATCGCAGCGTTGGGAGTTGTCGATTTTCTCTCTTCTTTTTGCGGGTTGACGGATTTGTCGATCAAATGGTCAAATGACATCTACTGGCGAGACAAAAAAATCGGTGGAATGCTGATTGAAAACCTGCTTTCCGGTCATTCCATATCGCATACAATTCTGGGAATAGGAATCAATGTAAATCAAATCAAGTTTGAAAGTGATGCGCCTAATCCTGTTTCGGTCAGGCAAATTAACGGAACCGGTTACGAGTTGAATTTGGCTGTAATTGAGGTCAGAAAGGCAATTTTAAGCCGGTATATGCAACTTTTACGCGATGAAAAGGCACAAATTCGAAAAGATTACTTCAATTGCCTCTATCGCAGGAAAGGTTATTTCGGCTATAAGGATAATTCGGGCGAATTCTCAGCCCGTATCAAAGATATATACAATAACGGACTGCTCGTATTGGAAACCGGTAACGGCGAAGAGCGTGTTTATGCTTTCAAAGAAGTTTCGTTTATTTTGTAAAACCTCATTTTAACTGCGAAACAGCATCAACAATAATTTGGAATTGTTTGAGTCCCTGTTTAGGATTGTAAATTGATAAAATAAAAAAGAAACTGTCTCAAAAAACACAGAAGACACAGATAACACGGATTTTCACAGAAAACAAATGAACAGAAATTTTATATAAAACTAATTATCAGCGATATAAAAATCAGCGTTCATCCGTGTTATCTGCGTTCAAAAAGACTTTTGAGACAGTCTCTTTAAAAAGCAGGAAAAGGTTTTATTAAACCAATTTCATTTCAACCAACACGTCGTTTGTAGCACGCACTGCAGCCGCGCTTTTCTCGAACAATGCTTTTTCTTCCGCATTCAAGTTTACATCAACGATTTTTTCCATACCGTTGCGTCCGATGATAGCCGGAACACCGATGCAAATATTGTTTTGCCCGTATTCGCCATCAAGAGCTACGCAGGAAGGAATCATTTTCTTTTGATCTTTGATGATCGATTCAACTACGAAAGAAGCGGCAGCTCCAGGAGCCATCCAAGCCGAAGTTCCAAGCAAGCCCGTAAGAGTAGCGCCGCCAACCATGGTTGATTTTACTACGTCGTCAAGAGCTTCCTTGCTCAACAACTGGCTAACGGGAATTCCTTTATATGTGGCCAAACGCGCCAACGGGATCATGGTTGTGTCGCCGTGTCCGCCGATTACAATTCCTTCTACCTCGTTTGCATTGCATTTCAATGCCTGGCTCAAGAAATATTTGAAGCGTGAACTGTCAAGTGCGCCACCCATGCCAATGATACGGTTTTTAGGCAATCCCAAGCTTTTAAGAGCCAAATAAGTCATAGTGTCCATCGGGTTGGATACCACAATGATAATGGCGTTTGGCGAGTTTTTCAAAATGCTTTCAGCTACGCTCTTTACAATTCCGGCATTCACTCCGATCAGCTCTTCACGGGTCATACCCGGTTTGCGCGGAATACCTGATGTGATTACAACAACGTCAGAATTAGCTGTTTTGCTGTAATCGTTTGTGCAGCCTGTTACAACCGTATCAAAACCGATCAGCTGAGCGGTTTGCATAATATCCATAGCTTTTCCTTCGGCTACGCCTTCTTTTACATCAAGCAAAACTACTTCGTTTGCTACTTCATTCAATGCGAGGACATTGGCACATGTGGCGCCTACATTTCCGGCGCCTACGACTGTTACTTTTGACATAATAATAAATTTGTTAGTATTATAATAAAATATTTATCTTCTGTTTTTTTAAAGCCACACAAAATTACAATTATTTCGGATTTGTAAAAATTTTAGCCGGATCTTTTTTGAAGCGTTATGAAAAAATATATGCTAATCCATATTACTGCCGCCAATGCCAACGTCAGGAATTTTATGAGGTAACGTATTAAATAGTCCGCGAATTGCACGAATTAAAACGAAATTACTTAATTTGTTAAATTGCAGGTTATAGATAATTCAACTATATAACTTCGCGTTAATTCATACAATCCGCTGACAAAATTTCTTCCAAGGCAGATTCGTATTATTTTTATTTAGTGGTAATGAAGGATAAACATTTGATCAAATGATAATTCCATCCTGCATCCGGATAACCCGGTCGGAAATTGAAGCAAGCTCTTTATCGTGTGTAACGATGACCAGCGTCTGATTGAATTTGTCCCGCAATTCAAAAAACAGGCGATGCAGCTCTTCCTTGTTTTTCGAGTCGAGGCTACCGGAGGGCTCGTCGGCCAAAATCACATCCGGCTTGTTTATCAGCGCCCTTGCTACGGCGACGCGCTGTTTTTCTCCGCCCGACAGTTCGTTGGGCTTATGTTGGGCGCGCTCGGCTATTTTCAAGAAGGAGAGCAGCTCCATTGCGCGTGTTTCAGCCTCTTTTTTGCCGGTTTTGGCAATGAACGCCGGAATCATCACATTTTCCAACGCACTGAATTCGGGCAGCAGCTGGTGAAATTGAAAAACAAAACCGATGTGCTGATTCCGGAATTTGGCAAGCGCATTTTCGGGTAAGTCAAAAACAGGCGTTTCGTTGATTTTTACCAAGCCCGAATCCGGCTTGTCTAATGTGCCGATGATTTGCAGCAAAGTCGTTTTTCCGGCTCCGCTTGGTCCGACAATGGAAACGATTTCTCCCTTGCTGATTTCCAAACCGACATTTTTCAGCACCTTCAAATCTCCGAAACTTTTATTTATGTTGACCGCTTTTATCATTTCTTTTATTTTTTGGATGAAAGGATTTTTTCCAGCTCTTCGGGCGTGAGATTGAGTTTGAGATGTCCTTTTTCGGCTATGGATATTCTTCCCGTTTCTTCGGATACAATAATCGCTTTGGCATCCGTCTTTTCGGATATTCCAAGTGCAGCCCGGTGACGAAGACCCAGTTCTTTCGGAATATCCATACTGTGCGTTACCGGAAGGATACAGCCGACAGCGATAATTTTATTGTCGGCAATAACCATTGCTCCGTCGTGCAAAGGCGAATTTTTGAAGAAAATATTTTCGATCAGTCGCGAGTTAATGTTGGCATGAATCATATCTCCCGTTATTTCGATGCTGGTCAGGCTTATTTCACCTTTAATAATAATCAATGCGCCGACCTTTTCTTTCGCCATATTTTTACATGCAATAACAATTTGCATAATTTCGCTGTCGATAATCTCCTCTTTTTTATTCAAGAATATTTTTCCCAAAAAGCGTGTAATGAAATTATTTTGCGAACCTATTTTAGTAAAAAAATGCCGTATTTCGTCCTGGAAAAGCACAATCAATCCGATAACCCCCACGTTAACAATCTGGTTCATGATGGCGCCAAGCAGCTGCATTTGAAAAATAAATGTAACCGTAAGCCAGATCACGACAAAAATCAGGATGCCGATAAAAATACGGATAGCTGTTGTTCCGCTAAGTGATTTATATGTTTTATAAAGCAGATATGCTACTAAAACAATATCTATTATATCTATTAATCTGATTTCGAATCGCATAATTTATTTTTATAAAAGTTCAAAAATTCAAGAGCTCAACGTTCAATTTTCGCTCCGTTTTTCAAACATTAAACTTTTGAATTTTTGAAATCTTGAACATTAAACTCCTTAAACTTCTCATATATCTTAACCGCCTCTACCGCCTCTTTTACATCATGAACGCGCAATATATCGGCTCCTTGCGTCAATGCAAGCATATTCAGCGCAGTTGTTCCGTTCAAGCTTTCACCGGGCGTCGCGTCAAGCAGTTGCCAAATCATTCTTTTTCTTGATACGCCCGCCAGAACCGGAAGTCCGAATTGCGAAAACAGGTTCATCTTTGCCAGCAATTCATAGTTTTGATCCAGCGTTTTTGCAAAACCAAAACCGGGGTCCAAGATAATATCGTTCACTCCCAGTTGCTTTAGCCTGTTCACTTTCTCTGCAAAATAAAGAAAAATTTCCGGGATAAAGTCTACATAATCCGTATTTTGTTGCATCGTTTGAGGATTTCCCTTCATGTGCATTAATATATAAGGTACTTTCAGGTTTGCAACCGTTTCAAACATCCGGTCGTCCAACTCTCCACCCGAAATGTCATTCACAATGGCAGCACCGAAATCGCTGACGGCAATTCGCGCTACGTCGGCCCGGAAAGTGTCAACGGAAACCGGCACTTCGGGAAAATTTTCCCGGATGATTTCCAGCGCAAGGATAATCCGGTCAAGTTCCTCTTCTGCCGTTACTTCTTTTGCTCCCGGGCGGGTAGAATATCCGCCTGCATCAATTATTTTTCCTCCCTGCCGGACGATTTCTTCTACTCTGTAGCGGATTTTATCCGCAGTTTGACATCTGCTGCCCTCAAAAAAGGAATCGGGAGTAATATTGAGGATTCCCATCACAATCGGAGAGGAAAAATCAATTAAATAGCCACTTAAGTTGATTAACATTCTTTAAAATTGAATCATTATTAAAAATAACTAAAAAAATATTGCGAAAAAGTTTCTACAAAAATAGAAAATATATATCTTTGTTCGCTGCTTTGTAAAAATAAAAAAATACGGTTTTCACGATTTAGCACAATAAAACGACAAAAAAAAGGTTATACTTTTAATCATTAAACGTAAAAAAATAAAAAATAATAACATCTTATATTCATAATTAGTACTATGAGACACTTAAAGCTTTTTAAACCGGCAATATTATTAATGATTCTTGCGGCATCATTGGTGTCGTGCGGAGGAGGCAAAAAACTGAAAGATTCCAAAGAATCAAACACTACGGGTTGGACATACAATGACAAGAAAAACGGAGGCTTCCAAGTTGCCAAGGATTATAAACAGGATATTCCTACAGGGATGGTTTTTGTGCAAGGCGGAACATTTACGATGGGACGTGTGATCGAGGATGTAGTCGGCGATTGGAATAATATCCCGAGACGGGTTACCGTTGCATCTTTCTATATGGACCAATATGAGATAAGAAACCTTGACTGGAGGGAATATTTGTACTGGATGAGCAACGTATTCCATAACAATCCGGAATTTATCGAAAGAGCCTTTCCCGACACATTAGTATGGAGAGAAGAGATGGCATACAATGAGCCGTATTTGGATTTTTATTTTACACACGTTGCTTATAACCAATATCCGGTAGTGGGAGTTAGTTGGGAGCAAGCTTTTGATTATTGCATCTGGCGTACAGATCGTGTGAATGAAGGTCGATTAGTAAAAAGGGGAGTAATTAAACTTCCTGATTTCCAATCGTTAAGAGGAAATACGGATGCTAATGACATTGCTCAGAATCAAGTATTCAATACTCCGAAATATTTAGGTAAAGCGGATTTCCAGCCGGAAAACGGTAAAAAACCGGTAAAAGATGCATTTGGAAATGTAAGAAAAACAAATATGTCCGACGGTTATTTATTGCCGAAGTATCGCCTCCCGACCGAAGCTGAGTGGGAATATGCCGCTTATGGTACTCAAACAGTGAAAAACGAGGAAAATTACGAAGAAAGAAAGATTTACCCTTGGTTCGGACATCAAATGAGAAATCCGGAGAAAAAATACAGAGGACAAATGATGGCTAACTTCGTTCGCGGACGAGGAGATATGATGGGTATGGGCGGTCAATTGAATGACCACGCCACGATTACAGCTCCGGTAGATGCTTATTGGCCGAATGAATTCGGATTGTATAACATGGCAGGAAACGTAAACGAATGGGTATTGGATGTTTACCGTGTATTGAATAGCGATGAAGTACAAGAGTATAACCCATTCCGTGGTAATGAGTATGTTTCTCCTGTATTTACGGAAAGCACGGTAGATGGAAAAAATGTAAAAGTTCCGCAAATTGACAGTTTAGGTCGCGTTATTTTTGCTATTCCGGCAGACAAAGCCGAAGATATGGACAAATATTCCCAATTGGATGTTCGTAATTACAAGGATGGAGACCCATCGAGCGCCTTGAACAGAAATAACTGGTTGGAAGTGGTAGATCCGGACGTTGCAACAGCAAAGCTGTATAATCCGGACACAGACAAAGAAGGTTATTTGACGTCTCAAGTCTCTAACACAACCAGAGTTTTCAAAGGCGGATCGTGGAAAGACCGTGCCTACTGGTTGAATCCGGGACAAAGACGATTCCTCGAACAGGCTGAATCTCGTAGCGACATCGGTTTCCGTTGTGCAATGAGTAAAGTAGGTCCGGAAGATGATCACAGATAATATATTTCATTCGATATACATCAAAAAAAGCCCCCTTTTCGGGGCTTTTTTTGTAGCTAATTTATGACAAAATGAACGTTGACAGTATTTATTCTTTATTCTTAAAACATCCACAGGTTACGACAGACAGTCGTAACTGTCCCGCAGGATCTATTTTCTTTGCGTTAAAGGGAGATTCGTTTAACGGAAATTTATTTGCACACGATGCAATTAAAAAAGGTTGCAGCTATGCCTTTGTCGATGAAAAGGAATTTGCTGATGATAAAAATATATTTTACGTGTCCAATTCGTTGGAAACGCTACAGCAGCTTGCTCGAAAACATCGCGAAACGCTGGGTATTCCGGTAATCGGAATTACCGGTACAAACGGAAAGACCACCACCAAAGAGCTGATTGCCTCC
The DNA here is from genome assembly GCA_031271815.1 of Prevotellaceae bacterium. GTDB lineage: Bacteria > Bacteroidota > Bacteroidia > Bacteroidales > Paludibacteraceae > RGIG9379. The sequence goes on from JAISVA010000017.1 coordinate 58,075, forward strand.
GTGCTGCAACAAAAATACCGGGTTCTTTATACACAAGGCAACTTGAATAATCACATAGGCGTGCCGCTAACATTGTTAAGATTGACAAAAGAAGACGAATTAGCGGTTATTGAAATGGGCGCAAACCACCGGGGCGAAATAAAAGAGTTAGTAAATATCGCCTTGCCCGATTATGGTTTGATAACCAATATCGGGAAAGCACACCTGGAAGGTTTCGGTTCTTTTGAAGGAGTGATAAAAACAAAAGGCGAATTATACGATTTTCTTCGAGAACATCATAAGAAGGCGTTTGTTAATCAGGATAATGATATATTGTCTTCTATGTCAGATGGTTTGGATAAAATCAATTATGGTGCGAATGGTGGATCTATAAGAGGTAAAATATTGCATTCGGAGCCCTGCCTGTCTGTTGAATGGAATAACCACGCGATACACACCCGGTTGATTGGTGCATATAATTTTGAAAATGTTTTGGCAGCCATAGCCGTCGGAACTTATTTTGAGGTGACGGATGATAAAATCGTGGAAGCGCTGGAAGCATATATCCCTCAAAATAACCGTTCGCAATTTAAAGTGACACAAAAAAATAAACTGATCATTGACGCATATAATGCAAATCCGACAAGCATGAAGGCATCCCTTTCCAATTTCTTCCAAATGTCTTTTCCTGCTAAAATCGTTATTTTGGGAGACATGAAAGAGTTGGGCGAGCAGAGCGGGGCGGAACACCGGGCAATTGTGGATTTGCTCTCCAAATCTTCGTTGAAAGATGTTTTTTTGATCGGACCCTGTTTCAAGCAGATAACCACCTCTTTCCATACCTATAACGATACCGGCGAGTTTTTGCAATGGTTGCAACAGCATCCGATACGGGATGCGGTAATACTGATCAAAGGCTCGAACAGTATGCATCTGATGAATGTGGTAGATTTTTTATAAAAAGATTTTATTATGACCGGAATATATGTAGCATTAGCATTTGTGATTCTCGTTGTTGTTTTCATCGGAATTGACTGTTGGCGGAAGAAAAATCATATTCCAACCGAAAAGCCATGTGAAGCAACGATCGAATGTTGCGGCACACATGCAATTTGTGAAAAGGGACTGCCGGCCAGGCAAGAGATAGAATATTATGATGATGAAGAGCTGGATATATTTGTCGGACGTGCCGGAAATTCATATAATGAAGAAGAAATCTGCCGGTTTAGTGATGTTTTTTATACCTTGAAAGAATACGATGTAAGCGGTTGGCTTAAAAGCCTCCAAATGCGAAATATCGAACTTCCCGAAAATCTTCGGGAAGAAGCGTTATTGATTGCGCGGGAGTTTAGACAGGGATAAATCCCGGCTGTTTGATTGAAATTCATGCAAGAAACAGGCAATAACGGAAATATCAAGTAATAACGTAAAAAAAGACCTTAAATATTTTTCAAATATGAGGACCTTTTTTAATTTTGTGGATTCATTTCCGTAAAAAAATAATAAAATTAATATACAATGAAGTTTACTGTTTCAAGTACGGGCTTGCTGAGCCACTTGCAGGCGATAAGTCGCGTAATAAATTCCAAAAACACCCTTCCGATTTTGGATAATTTTCTGTTCAAAATAGAATCCAACAAGCTAATTCTGACAGCTTCAGACCTGGAAACAACGCTTATTACAAGTATGGAGCTGGATGCTTCCGAAGGCGAGGGAGTGATTGCACTTTCGGCAAAAATTCTGTTGGATACGTTAAAGGAGTTTTCAGACCAGCCGCTGGTATTTGACATCAACGACGAAAATCTGGCAATGACCATCAAGTCGGAGACAGGCGTTTACAACTTCATCGGTCAGAGCGGCGATGAATATCCGAAAATGCCGCAAATGGCGGACGATTTCAATTCGTTAGTCATCCCGACTTCGGTGTTGGGTTCGGGCATCAACAAGACGCTGTTTGCAACTGCCGACGACGAGCTTCGTCCGGTAATGAACGGTATTTTCTTCGATATTACTACCGAAGATGTTACGTTGGTTGCTTCCGATGCGCATAAACTGGTTCGCATCAAGACTTCATCGGCAAAAGGAGAAAAAATTTCTTCTTTCATCCTTCCGAAAAAGCCGACCAACCTGCTGAAAAATATCCTTCCGAAAGAGAGCGGAGATGTGTATGTTCAGTTTGATGCGAAAAATGCGTGTTTTACGCTTTCCAACTATAAAATGTTCTGCCGTCTGATTGAAGGGCGTTATCCGAATTATAACTCCGTAATTCCGCAGAACAATCCGTACAAGGCAATCATTGACCGCGTTTCTTTAATGAATACGCTGAAACGCGTTTCCGTTTTCTCCAATCAGGCAAGCAATCTGGTTAAGTTGGGTTTCTCGGAAAATGAAATTCACATCTCGGCGCAGGATATTGACTTTTCGATTTCGGCAGAAGAAAAAATCGCCTGCCAATATCAGGGAGAAGCGATGAAAATCGGCTTCAAATCAGCATTTCTGATCGATATTCTGGCAAATATTTCTTCCGCAAACGTGATTATGGAACTTGCCGACCCTTCAAGGGCAGGATTGATACTTCCGTTCGAGAACGATTCGGAAGAGGATATCTTGATGCTCATTATGCCAATGATGTTGAATGACTAATTTGCACAAAAGCGCGAAGGCACGAAAGCGCGAAGGCACGAATTATTCGCGCTTTCGTGCTTTTTTCCGTTAATGTTAATATAAAAAATATGCAACTGAATTTGAAAAACCCGCTGGTTTTCTTCGATCTGGAAACCACTGGAACCGACATTGTAAACGACAGGATCGTCGAAATCTCTTACCTGAAAGTCTTTCCGAACGGAGATGAAGAATCCAAAACCATGCGGATTAATCCGGGAATGCCGATTCCGGCAGGCGCAACTGCCATTCACGGTATTTCGGATGATGATGTAAAAAACAGTCCGACCTTTAAGGAAGTGGCGAAAATATTGGCAAAAAGCATCGAAGGATGTGACCTGGCAGGTTACAATTCGAACCGTTTCGATATTCCGCTGCTTGCCGAAGAGTTTTTGCGCGCCGGAACGGAAATTGATTTGAAAAAGCGCAAATTTGTCGATGTACAAACCATTTTCCACAAAATGGAACAGCGCACGCTGTCGGCAGCCTATAAGTTTTACTGCGAAAAGGAGCTTGTCGGCGCACACGGAGCCGAAGCCGATACCAAAGCGACTTACGAGGTATTAAAGTCGCAGTTAGACCGTTACCCGGATTTGAAAAACGACGTGAACTTCCTGTCCGATTTCTCGGCGTTTACTAAAAATGCTGATTTTGCCGGCAGAATTGTCTATGACGACAAAGGAGTTGAATTTATCAACTTCGGAAAATACAAAGGTCGCAAAGTGACAGATGTGCTGAAAGAAGACATCGGTTATTACGGTTGGATTATGAACAGCAACTTTGCCCTTGACACCAAAAAGGTGCTAACGAATATTAAGTTGCGCGAGGCGATGAGATAAAATAGTGCGGAAGCGCGAACAGCACGAAAAGGCAGTCTCAAAAGAATACGAATGAAGCAGATTTTCATAGATAACAAATGAATAGAAATTTTATATAAAACTAATTATCAACGATATAAAAATCAGCGGTCATCCGTATTATCTGTGTCATCAGGGTTCAAAAAGACTTTTTAGACAGCCTTTTTGCAGTAATAGGAACTGGATATCCGTTTATCCCGAACTAAGATCAATAAGTGATTGTATCAGGTGTACGCGGATTTCCTGCTAAAAAATATTTATTTTTTCTATCCTGCGGGCGTGGCGCCCACCCTCAAAATCGGTCGTAAGAAATACCTTCACGATTTCCAGCGCTTTTTCATAGGATATAAACCGGGCAGGCAGACCTGCAATGTTCGCATTGTTATGTTCGCGAGACAGTTTGGCGATTTCCGGCTCCCAGCAAACTGCACCCCGTATGCCCTGGTGCTTGTTGACGGTCATCGTGATGCCGTTGGCAGTTCCGCAAATGGCGATTCCAAAGTCGCACTCGCCTTTTTCCACTGCTATAGCCAAAGGATGGGCAAAATCAGGATAATCGACGCTTTCGCCGGTATTTGTTCCGAAATTAAGAATATCTTTGACCTTATTTTTTAATTGTTCCATTAAAAAATTTTTCATTTCGAATCCTGCGTGGTCGTTTGCTATGCCGATTGTTATTTCGTTTAATGGTTTCATTGTGTTGAAAACGTTTTTGATGTTATATTGATTACACAAAAGTACGAAAAATCATTATTCTTTTATACTTTCAACTTACGAAGATTTCAGGCAATTGATGTTCGGAAACGTAGAAAAGCGCTTGTCATAGGAAACAATATAAAAACATTTCAGTTTTATTCCGGTCACATGCCGTATCCCGTTTCCCGAATCAGAATATTCCTGCAGTAAGGATTTCAGAATATCCTGGTTGACTGTAAACTTTGTAAATTACAATTAATTATCTTTTACTTCTTCCGAAAAATACCTCAACAAATCATCTAACTGTAAAAACGGCAATGTCTTCGGAACTACTTTCTTGACAGGAAGATAAAGTTTGGATTTTTGTATTGTTTCCGGAGTAATTATTTCAAAATTTTTATTGATTGCATCAAAAACATTGAGGAAAACGCTCATAATAAACAGATATTTCAGAAAAGAAAGCATTCCGCCCAACAGCTTGTTTAACCAGCCAAGTGCAATTAAACAAATGAGTTTATCAATCAGGACAGCAATGAAATGAAACAGCAATAAGGCAACTAAAAAGACAATAATGAAGGCGACGGCGGGAGATATTTCCGGATTAATTCCACACAAGGATTTTACAAACCGAATGAGCGGCACTGAAAAATATTTGGCAATATAAATACTCAAAATAATGCCGATGAGACCCGAAAGCCCCATCACAAAACCTTTGAGAATGCCCCGGATAAAGGCAAAAACGAGTAAGGAGAGAATGATGATGTCGAAAATATTCATAAACTTCCGCCAAGAGGCTGTCTAAAAAGATATTTATCCGGGAATTAATTCGTAAGAGGCTGTTTCAAAAGAATGCGGATGACGCAGGTAACACAGATTTTTACCGATAACAAATGAATAGGAATTTTATACATAACTAATTATCATTGGTATAAAAATCAGTGTTCATCCGTGTTATCCGCATCATCTGCGTTCAAAAAGATTTTCGAGACAGAACCCAATCATTACCGGATATTGGTCGCATTCCTAACGGAAAGCAAGGATGTTATGGCGTTTTTTCTACCGGACGATAATCCCTGACGGGATTTTTTTAACCAGTCATTCCTTCTTGCCAAAGTAACAATAACTCAAACGGCTTTTAAAAAATCTAAATTACAGATAATCGCAGCTACTGATTTCGTGTTAATTCGTGTAATTCTTAAAGTGTCCTCTGTACTTCGACCTGTTCAAAACCTTCGATCATATCGCCTACTTTGATGTCGTTGTAGTTTTGGATATTCAGACCGCACTCGTAGCCGGTAGCTACTTCTTTTACGTCTTCCTTGAAACGCTTGAGTGAAGCTAAATCGCCGGTATAAACCACGATTCCATCGCGGATAAGGCGGACTTTATTGCCTCGCTTGATTTTTCCTTCGCGCACCAGGCAGCCGGCAACGGTTCCCACTTTCGTAATTTTGAATACTTCCTGTACTTCGGCAGAACCGGTAATTTCTTCTTTGAATTCCGGCGAAAGCATCCCTTCCATAGCTGCCTTAATTTCTTCAATGGCATCGTAGATAATGGAGTAGAGACGAATGTCAATCTCTTCTTTTTCAGCCATTTTTCGGGCAGCTTGTGACGGACGAACCTGGAAGCCGACGATAATTGCGTTGGATGCAACGGCTAACATCACGTCCGATTCGGAAATTTGTCCGACGGCTTTGTGAATAACATTCACCTGAATTTGTTCTGTGGAAAGTTTCAGCAAGGAATCTGCCAACGCTTCTACCGAACCGTCTACGTCTCCTTTTACTATGATGTTCAATTCCTGGAAGTTGCCAAGTGCGATACGGCGACCGATTTCATCAAGTGTCAAGTGGCGCGAGGTTCTCAGTCCCTGTTCGCGTTGCAACTGTTCACGTTTGTTGGCAATTTCGCGTACTTCCTGTTCGGAGGCCATTACGTTGAAGTTGTCGCCTGCTTGCGGCGCTCCGTTCAAGCCGAGAATCAATGCCGGTTCGGAAGGCGTTGCCTCCGTAATGCGCTGGTTACGTTCGTTGAACATCGCTTTAATCTTGCCAAAATGGGTTCCGGCTACAATCGGGTCGCCCACTTTTAGCGTTCCGTTGCTTACGAGTACCGTAGAAACGTATCCGCGCCCTTTGTCGAGTTGGGATTCGATAATGGTTCCGGTTGCTTTTTTATTAGGATTTGCTTTTAAATCAAGCATTTCGGCTTCGAGAAGCACTTTCTCCATCAATTCCGGCACACCGATACCCTGCTTTGCAGCAATATCCTGGGATTGGTATTTTCCACCCCAATCTTCGACTAAGTAATTCATATTTGCCAAAGATTCCTTGATCTTTTCCGGATTGGCGGCAGGCTTGTCAATTTTATTAATGGCAAAAATAATCGGAACGCCGGCTACGGATGCATGGTTGATTGCTTCGACGGTTTGCGGCATCACATCATCGTCGGCTGCGACAATGATGATGGCAATGTCCGTAACTTTTGCCCCGCGGGCACGCATGGCGGTAAACGCTTCGTGACCCGGTGTATCGAGGAATGTGATCTGTTGTCCATCCGGCAAAGTCACATTATAGGCTCCGATATGCTGGGTAATCCCTCCGGCTTCCCCGGCGATTACGTTTGTTTTGCGGATATAGTCGAGCAGGGAAGTTTTACCGTGGTCAACGTGTCCCATTACGGTAACGATCGGCGGACGGGAAACCAAATCCTCTTCGTTGTCCACCTCCTCTTGAATTGCTTCGGCTACTTCGGCGCTGATATATTCGGTTTCAAACCCGAACTCATCGGCAACGATATTGATTGTTTCGGCGTCCAGCCGCTGGTTGATAGACACCATCAGTCCGAGGTTCATACAGGTTCCGATTACTTTGGTAACGGGAACATCCATCATCGTAGCCAACTCGCTTACGGTAACAAATTCCGTGATTTTCAGCTTGTTCTGATCCAAACGTTCTTGCTTTTCGAGCTCCATCTGTTTCATCGACTGCAACTCGCGTTTGTCTCGTCTATGTTTGGATGCCTTGTTTTTCTGACCTTTGTTTGTCAGGCGGGCAAGCGTCTCCTTGATCTGTTTCTGAACAGCTTCCTCGTTAACCTCCGGTTTTACGACCGACTTTTTAAAGTCTTTTTTCTTGTTGTTGTTACCCGGCTTCTGTTGGTTTTGATTGCCTCCACCTTTATTGGCAACATCCTGAGGTCTGTTTTTGTAATTCTCAATATCGACCCGTTCTTTCTGAATGCGTTTCCGTTTTTTCTTTTTGTCGGCGTCGGTTTTCAAGTCGATGCTGCCGACCACTTTCGGACCGTTCAGTTTCGGAACGTTTGTTTTGATTTCGTGCTGTTTTTTATCGTTATTCTCACTTCCGGCCGCTGTTCCGTGGGTTTGCTGGGATTTATTAAACGGCGTTCTGCTTCGCTGCTCGCGCTCCTTGCGCTTCTCCTCTTTGGTCTTTTTCTTCGGACGGGTTTGTTGGTTGATAGTCGAAAGATCTATCTTCCCTATTACGTTTATGCTGGATTTTAATTCCGGCTTTCCTAACGAGAAGATGCTTTTTCCGGATTTATTTTCTTCGCTTGCATTTTCGTCCGAAACGTTGTCGTCTGTGTCGTCATCAAAATCTATGTCATCATTGTCAAAATCAGAATCATTATCATTATCTTCATCATTCACTACTTCTTTTTCAACAGCGACAGTTTCTTTTACAGGTGGTTTGCAGGTATTCCCGGCAACAGGCTGTTCTTTTGGTTTTTCCTGTTTTTTGGGCGCATCCAAATCCATTTTTCCTACAATTTTGAATTTAGGCTTTTGCTCTTCCGGGACAACCGTCTTGATGTCTTCGACCTGGGATTCGCCAAACCCTTCGATTGAGACGCTCTCTTTTTTCTCTTTTACCTTTATTTGTCGTTGTTGACTGATTTTCTCAGAGGCAATCTTCAAGCTTTTGTCTTTGCTAAATTCCTGGTACAGCAACTCTTCTTCCTTATCCGAGACTTTGTGATTCGGATCGGAAGGAATGTTGTGTCCTTTCTTGTGAAGAAATTCTACCGCAGTAGAGATTCCGACATTTAATTCTTTCGCAATTTTGCTTAATCGTATAGACATATTTTGACTTTAAATTTCTACCAACATTTTGACCCTTACGGGACATATATTAATCAGGGGAATGTTGTTCAACCCTTTTTAATTAACCGCTTATGCTTCTTGCTCAAACTCCGAACGAAGGATCTCCAACACTTCGTCAACCGTTTCTTCTTCGAGGTCGGTACGTCTGATGAGTTCATCTCTCGGTATTTCCAGTACGTTTTTGGCGGTGTCGCAACCGATGCCTTTCAGTACATCAATCACCCACGGTTCGATTTCGTCCAGGAATTCATCCAGGAAAATATCTTCTTCGTCGAAGTTTTCTTCCAAATCGCGGAAGACTTCGATTTGGTATTCGGTCAGCATACTTGCCAGCTTGATGTTCATGCCGCCTTTACCGATGGCGAGTGAAACCTCTTCGGGTTTCAGGAATACTTCCGCTCGCTTCTGGTCATCAATCAGTCGAATGGAGGAGATTCTTGCCGGGCTCAACGCTCTTGATATGAACAGCGACATATTATTGGTGTAATTGATCACGTCGATGTTTTCGTTTTTCAGTTCGCGAACGATCCCGTGAATGCGCGCGCCTTTCATTCCGACGCAGGCTCCAACCGGGTCAATGCGGTCGTCGTAAGACTCAACCGCAACTTTTGCCCGCTCGCCCGGAATACGTGCAATGCGGCGAATGGTAATCAAACCGTCGTTTATCTCGGGAACTTCCAGTTCAAACAGCCGTTGCAGAAACAATGGGGAAGTTCTGGAAAGGATAATTTTCGGGTTGTTGTTTTTGTTATCCACTTTGGCAACAACGGCTCTTACGGTGTCGCCCTTACGGTAAAAGTCGGTCGGTATCTGTTCCGATTTCGGGAGGAGCATTTCGTTTGCTTCATCATCCAAAAGCAGGATTTCTTTTTTCCATACCTGATATACTTCTCCGACTACGATGTTACCTATTTTTTCTTTATACTTATTATAAATAGAGTCTTTTTGCAGGTCTAAAATCTTGGAGGCAAGCGTTTGACGTAAATTCAGAATAGCGCGGCGACCGAAAGAAGCAAAATCGACCTTATCGGTTACTTCTTCGCCTACTTCAAAGTCGGCATCAATTTTTTGAGCTTCGGAGAGCGAAATTTGCGTATTCGGGTCTTCCAGATCGTCGTCTTCCACGATTTCACGATTGCGGTAAATTTCAAGGTCTCCTTTGTCGGGATTGATGATCAAGTCGTAATTCTCGTCTGTTCCGAACATTTTGGAAATCACGTTACGGAATGACTCTTCCAACACACTCATCATGGTGCTTCTGTCAATATTTTTCAGCTCTTTAAATTCTGAAAAAGTATCAATTAAACTTATCTCTTGTTTAGCCATCTTATTTGAATCTGATAATATATTTTGTATATTTTACGTTTTCGTATTTGAATGGAATGTTTTCGGTTACTTCCATTTTTCGTTTTGCGCCTTCGGGCTTTACCTTTTTTGTGACCTCAAGGTCAAATCCCGTTTCGCTCACATTGGCAAGGATGCCTTGCAGCTTAGCGCCTGAAAGGGACTGCACTTCCACTTCGCAACCTTCGTGTTTGCGATACTGCTCCAACACTTTGAAGGGTGAACCTAAACCGGGCGAACCGACTTCCAATTCGTAATCTTCTACTTCCCGGTCAACTTTCGACTCGATAAAACGGGCAAGTTCGGCACAATAATCAATTGAAATACCCTCTTCCGAGTCAATTTCTATCAATATGAAATTGTCTTTGCCGACTTTAATATCGACAATGAAACAACCGGTTCCGCTTAAAAATTCTTCAACTGCCTGTCTGACAAGATTGCTTTCTATCATCATATTTCAATAAAATAGGGGACTGCCGCCCCCTCTCCAACCTTCAATGCGGCACAAAAGTACACTTTTTATATATACTATCCAAATAGTTGAGCAAAAATATGGTGATGATTTGAAAAAATAATTACCTTTGCCGGTAATTTTTTGAATTAAAATTCATATAATTTATCGCATAATGAAAGTTTACAAGCTGTTTAATAACATTTTCGGATGGATTGTTTTTGCCATTGCGGCCACTGTTTATTTGTTGACTATTGAGCCGACGACGAGTTTTTGGGATTGCGGAGAGTTTATCTCAAGCGCCGACGGACTGCAGGTAGGACATCCTCCGGGAGCGCCGTTTTTTATGCTCACAGGGCGTTTCTTTACGTTGTTTGCGTCCGACTCTTCGCAGGTAGCGTTTATGATGAATGCCTTTTCGGCAATTAGCAGCGCTTTCTGTATTTTATTCCTTTTCTGGACAATTACTCATTTGGCGCGTAAAATTGTAATCGGCAGCAGCAGGGAGATGAATGCGGGACAAATGATCGGCATTCTTGGCAGCGGTCTTGCCGGTGCGTTGATTTATACTTTCTCGGATACGTTTTGGTTTTCGGCTGTAGAGGCGGAAGTGTATGCTTTTTCTTCGTTTTTTACGGCAATCGTTTTCTGGGCGATTTTGAAATGGGAAGATGTGGCGGACGAGCCGTATGCCAATCGCTGGCTGGTGCTTATCGCCTACCTGATGGGGATTTCCATTGGCGTCCACTTACTGAACCTGCTGGCAATTCCGGCATTGGTACTGGTTTATTATTACAAAAAATACAAACCGACGACCAAAGGAACATTTGTCGCCTTAGGTGTTTCGGTGCTGCTGTTGGCGGTGCTTTTATACGGGTTGATTCCCGGATTTGTGGAAGTTTCCGGCTGGTTTGAGCTCCTTTTCGTGAATGGTATGGGAATGTCGTTCAACATCGGAACGCTGGTTTATGCGATAGTTGTGATTGCCTCGATTGTCTGGGCGCTTTGGGAAACTTCGCAATCCGGCGAAAAGATGGACAACAGGAAAACAATGCGTGTAAATGTTTCTTTCATTCTTGTCGTTACATTGCTGGGCATACCGTTTTTCGGCGGACGCATATTCTTAGGCATTATTTTGATTGCTGCACTGACATGGTTTTTATTCTGGAAAAAACACCTGGTTAATATGGCAATGCTGAACCTGGTGTTGCTTTGCTTTACAGTTATTTTACTGGGGTATTCTTCGTATGCAACAATCATTATCCGCTCATCCGCCAATCCGCCGATGGATCAAAACTCGCCCGATGACGTATTTTCATTGAAAAGTTACCTGAATCGTGATCAATATGGCGATACACCGCTGCTTTACGGCGAAACGTATGCATCCGAAATAAAACGGGATAAGAATGGATACGTTTCTGATGACGGTGCGGCAATTTGGGAAAAAAGAGTAAACTCGCCACAGGAAGAGGGCGATAAATACATCGTAACCGGTCATAAAAAGAAATACCAGTATGATTTCAATATGCTTTTCCCCCGTATGTTCAGCAAACAACCGTCACACATTGAAGCTTACAAGGAGTGGGCCGGCATAAAAGGATCACAGAGACCTACTTTCGGCGAAAACCTGACATTCTTTTTCCGCTATCAAGTCGGGTTTATGTACTTCCGTTATTTCATGTGGAATTTTGTCGGACGGCAAAATGATATTCAAGGTCACGGCGAAATAACGAACGGAAACTGGATCAGCGGCATTAACGCTTTTGATCAATTCCGTGTTGGCGACCAGACCAACCTGCCCGAAGAGATGGCAAACAACAAAGGACGGAACGTTTACTATTTCTTACCGTTGCTGTTGGGTATTTTGGGTATTTTTTACCAGTTGTCGAAAGGGAAAGAAGGAGCGCAAAGTTTCTGGATTACCTTTGTCCTTTTTTTTATGACAGGTCTGGCAATTGTGCTTTACCTGAATCAAACGCCATACCAGCCGCGCGAACGCGATTACGCGTATGCCGGTTCGTTCTACGCCTTCTGTATCTGGATCGGGTTGGGTGTTCTCTGCATTGCGGAGCTTTTGTCGAAAGCGCTGGATAAACGGGTCTCAGCCCTGCTGGCAACATTAATCTGCCTGCCTGTGCCTGTCCTGATGGCAAATCAAAACTGGAACGATCACGACCGTTCGAACAGATACACAGCTCGCGATTTCGGACAGAATTACCTGATGACCTTGCCCGAAAATGCGGTTATTTTTACCAATGGCGATAACGATACCTTCCCGCTGTGGTACAACCAGGAAGTGGAAGGCGTGCGCACCGATACCCGCGTAACCAACCTCAGTTACCTGCAAATGGCGTGGTATGCCGACCAAATGAAACGGCAGGCTTATACCTCGGATCCGTTGCCAATCTCCTTCCAGCCATACCAATACTCAAACGGCAGGCTGGATGTAGCTTATTTGCTTGAAATGATAAACGAACCGATGAATCTGGGAACAGCTATCGAATTGTTGAAAAGCAATGACCCGAAATATAAAAGCTTAGTTGCTCAACGGTATGGCGATGATTTCGACTTCCTTCCGACAAGAAAGTTCTTCTTGCCGGTAGATTCGGCTGCAGCACTGAAAACAGGAACGGTCAGCCCCGAGAATGCCGGAAGAATTGTGAATCAAATGGATCTCGACTTCAGCAAGAAAAGCTATCTGGGCAAACACGAAATGATTATCCTTGATATGTTACAGCACAACAATTGGGAACGTCCGATTTACTTTGCAGTAACAGTCGGGAACGACAGTTATATGGGCTTGCAGGATTATTTCCAGCTCGAAGGAATGGCATACCGCGTAGTTCCGGTTAAAGGTGGCAACCGCGTGAATACCGAGGCGATGTATGACAATATGATGAACAAATTCAAATGGGGCGGCATCGAAAATCCAAAAGTTTACTTGGATGAAAATAACCTCCGCATGACGGCTACCCTGCGCCACATGTTCTCACGCCTGGCGGGCGGGCTGATCGCCGAGGGCAAAAAAGAGAAAGCGCTGGCAGCGTTGGATTACTGTATGGAGGTGATTCCGAGCACAACGGTTCCGCATACTTACGTCTCCATTGTCTTAGCCAGCCAATACTATCAATTAGGAGAAAAAGACAAAGCGGAAGCTATTTTGAATAAAATGCTGCAAACTTCGCTGGATCATTTGGCTTGGTTTACTTCCTCGCTGACCGATAGTCAGCTGCACAGCGCTGCAGCCGATTTTGCACAAAATTTCGGAATCTTCCAGGAAATACTGAATATTTCAAAAAACTACGGAAACGAAGAGCTGATGAAGGAAAATTATCAGTTGTATTTGGAATATGATAAAATATACGGCAAACTATTTAATAACAACAGGTCAAGGTAGGAGAAATGCTGATCGAACAAACTCCAAAGTGGTTTAGGGCGCTCTTTCCCGCCAGCGTGATATGGAGACTTCCGCGAAAGGAAAAAACGGTTTATCTGACGTTTGATGACGGTCCGGTTCCGGAAGTTACTCCGTTTGTTCTCAACCTGCTGAAAAAGCATGGAATTAAAGCCACTTTTTTCTGTGTGGGCGATAATGTTCACAAACATCCGGAATTGTTTGAGCAGATAAAAAATGCCGGACATCAGGTTGGAAATCATACTTTTAACCATTTACAGGGATTTTGGCACTCCACAGTGAGCTATGTGCGGAATGTGGAAGAAGCGGACAGGTGTATTAAAAGTCCGCTTTTTCGTCCTCCGCACGGACAGATCCGTTTTTTCCAGCTATTGAAATTGGTGAGTAAGTACAAAATCCTGATGTGGGACGTGATTACGCGCGATTACAACAGCGATCTCAACGGCGAATTTGTATTGAATATCGTAAAAGAATACACCCGTAACGGTTCCATTATTGTTTTTCACGACTCGCTGAAAGCCGAAAAAAATATAAAATACGCACTTCCGAAGGCAATTGAATTTTTAATGGCGGAAGGATACAGGTTTGACGCACTGACTCCGCAGCTGATTAACAAGCGGGTGAAGTTCCCGTTTTTTGCAAACAGGAAAATTGCATAATCATACGAATGAGGCTGACTAAAAAGTTTCATTCAAATTTCAAGAACTTATGCTTTGTATGTTTTTACAAAGCAAATAGCTATTTTTGAGATCAATTGAATAAAAGTTATCATTTGTAACTTCAAAGAAGAAGATTTGAACTTTTCAGACAGCCTCAACGGCGGGATGTAAATTCCGTGAAATTGTAATTCGAACATGAGCAAAATATTATTAATCTCAGCCAACAGATATACCAATCCCTATCCGGTTTATCCGATAGGCGTTTCTTACCTGAAAACGTATATAAAGAAAAATCTCCCTCATTATCAGGTCAATGTATTTGATTTTAATATAGGAGATTACGCTTCTTTAATCGAAACATTAAATGAATATCAGCCCAACTACATCGGTATTTCCCTGCGGAATATCGACGGGGCAAATTCATTCGACCGCAGCAGTTTTATTTCGGGATATAAGGAGATCATCGAAACAATCCGTGCAAACAGTCAAGCGCCTGTTGTTATTGGCGGCGCCGGATTTTCCATTTATCCGCAGCCGGTTTTTGACGAGTTGCGTCCCGATTTCGGAATTGCAGGCGAGGGCGAGCAGGCTTGGGTTAATCTCGTTTCCTGCCTCGACGAAGGAAAAGATTATTCCCAAATCGAAGGACTTGTTTACTACAGCGAATCAAACGAGTTTGTCAGAAATCCGCATCTTAACTACCTTAAAAATCTGGAGTTGCAATTTGAAGACAGCATCATTGACTTTTATTGGGAAAAGAGCGGAATGCTCAATATTCAGACCAAGCGCGGCTGCTGTTACCATTGCATCTATTGTTCCTATCCGGTTATTGAAGGACGGAAAATCCGGACGCTGAATGCCGGTTTGATTGTCGAAAACCTCCTCCGGCTGAACAGGGAAAAAGGAATTAACTATGTCTTTTTTACCGATTCGGTATTCAATTTAGATAAGGAGTACAATATGGAACTGGCAGAGAAAATTATCCGTAGCGGACTGAAAATCAAATGGGGAGCCTACTTCTCGCCAAGTAATTTGACCGACGGGGAGATGGCGCTGTACAAACAGTCGGGATTGACGCATATCGAATTCGGCACGGAATCTTTAAGCGATACGCAATTGAAAAATTACGGCAAACATTTCACATTTGACGATGTAAAAGCCGCTTCCGACCTGGCATTGAAACACAATATTTTCTATGCTCACTTCCTGATTCTCGGCGGGTATGGGGAGACGGACGAAACAATCCGCGAAACAATGGAAAATTCCAAACAGTTGAACTACACCGTATTCTTTCCTTTCGTAGGAATGCGCATCTATCCGAATACCCGGTTGCAGCAAATTGCCATAGAGGAGGGTGTTATTTCGCCGTCCGATTTGCTGTTGCAGCCGACTTACTACATTTCAAAAAAATTCGACCCCAATATATTAAAAGAAAAAGCAATGGCTACCGGTAAGGCATGGTCATTCCCCGACGATCCGAAAAGCGATGAAATGGAACTTTTCCGGTTAAAGCGGAAAAAGAAAGGGCTGATGTGGGAGTATTTGAGAAAACCGTGATGCAGAAAGCCTGGAACCGCAGTCGGAAAATTTAAAATAAAAGGGAAAAAGTAATATTATTCCAAAATTGCCCGCTGAATACTCTTCCTGTGAATGCGGATTTTTCTTCGCGCATAGATTAGTTGCGCCCTGATAATGACTTCAATACTCAAACTTCTTCCGATTAATACTTTCAACCCTGCAGGAATGACTTTTATGTGTATCTCTTTCCCTTTTTCTACCGGGTCGCCGTCGATGTGAAATAAGCCGGCTTTTCTCCGGATAAGCGTTATCTCTTTCGTGCGTATTGTCGAAATATGCTTGCTTCGGTCGATTTCTTTCTGAAACAGGAGAAATGCCAGCCAGGGGATGGCAAAGAAGGAGAAAGGCTTTAAAATCGTAACATCCAGTATGCCGTCCGATGTGCTTGCGCGGGGAGCGATAAATGCGTTATTTCCGTATTGCGAAGCATTGGCAAATGTAATCAGAAATGCCCGCTGCCGTATTTCCACCTCCTCATTTTTCAGCACATACATATATGGCTTGTAATGAAGATATTCCTTGAAAATAGTTTTGAGGTAGGTCAAAAAACCGCGCCTTCCTTTTGTGGCAAATTCGTGACTCACATGCGCATCAAATCCGGTTCCACAGGTACAGAAAAACTTGGTTTCATCCGCCAGTCCGTAATCAATCGTTTTGATTACGTGATTGTTAATTTGTTTCAAAGCCCTCCTGGGAAACATTGAGATGCCCAGATGCCGCGCCAGCCCGTTTCCCGAACCATAAGGAATAACGCCGAAAATGACACCGGTATGTACCAGTTCCGAAGCCACTTCGTTCATTGTGCCGTCTCCGCCGCATGCAACGACGTACTTGTATTTTTCTTCGACAAAACGGGCTGCCAATTCTTTCCCGTGACCGGCGTATTGCGTAAAGACAACTGTCGCTTCATATCGGCTTTTATCCAGTTTTTTATCAATGAGCGCCGGCAAATCCTCTTTTTTGCTGGTTCCCGAATTGGGATTGATGATGAAGGCGATTTTTGATTTCTCCATTTCTTTCTGTTTTTCAATGACAAAAGTAGAAAATATTCGCGAGATTTGTATGTTTGAATTACGTATTTCCGTTTCCTGCTTCAAAAAATGTTTGTCGGCGAATTATACAAATTAACACGAATTTTTTATCCTGGCAAATAAAAGAACGCTTATCGGCAATCTTACCCCCAATTTACAAGTCAATGAAATTTTTTAAATACAAAGGCACAAAAGACAAAAGTCGCATCAATTTTTTTATTTTCTTTGTGTGCTTCGCGCCTTAGTGTTTACTTTTCGCGTTAGGGGTAATATTGTTGATAAGCATTATAAAAAATTATAAATGGCTCAACTGTTAGATTCGAGTAATTCGCGGACAAATGTCTTTTTTATTTTTTTTGTCAGTGGCGCCTCAAAAGTTCCTGAATCCCATAATCTCCCGTACTTCCCGGATGGTTTTTCCTGCGCTTTCGCGCGCTTTTTCCTTTCCGAGCGTTACGGCTTTGTGCAGAATAGCGGGGTTGGCGTTAATTTCCAAAATACGTTCGCGGATCGGATTGACAGCTTCTATAATATCGGCAGCCAGCTGTTTCTTCATATCTCCGTAGCGGATTTCGCAGGTATTCCATTTCTCGTCGAAAAAGGCAACGGTTTCAGGCGCAGAAACGATTTGCATAATGGTAAAAAGGTTTTCGATGTAATCCGGTTTGACTGAATTGGGTTCGGTCGGACCTTGATCGGTCAACGCGCGCATCACTTTTTTCTGGATGGTTTTCGCGTCATCAATCAAATAGATGCAATTACCTTCCGATTTACCCATTTTTCCGCTTCCGTCCAGTCCGGGCACTTTAATCATTTGCGTTCCGTCCGAATAGGCAACCGGTTCCTTGAAATATTCTACTCCGTAGAAATTATTAAACCGGCGGGCAAACCGGCGCGTCATTTCCAGGTGCTGTTCCTGGTCTTTTCCCACAGGCACTTCATCCGGATTGTGCAGCAAAATATCAGCCGCCATCAGCGTAGGGTAGGTCAGCAATCCCGCATTGACATTCTCAGGCTGCTTTCTCGCCTTTTCCTTGAAAGACACGGTTTTTGACAGTTCGCCCAAGTAGGCGTGCATATTCAGCATCAAGTATAATTCCGTAACCTCGGGCACATCGCTTTGGATAAAAATGGTGGAAACCTCCGGATCTAATCCTGCCGCCAAATATTCGGTCAATACATTTTTTACATTCGGATATAAATCTTTCGGATTCGGATGTGTAGTAAGAGAGTGATAATCGGCGATAAAAAAGAAACAACGGTTTTCGTGTTGCATCCTTATAAAGTTACGAAGCGCACCGTAATAATTTCCCAGGTGCAAATTCCCCGTTGAACGTATCCCGCTAACAACTGTTTTCATATACAATACTTTAAAAATTTTTAAAATGCAAAAATAATGAAAATAATCGGAACGCCGATAGTTGGAAAATCCTATTTTTGTACAATAAAATTGTTAGCAATAAAATTTATGAGAAAAATTTATCCATTTTTTATCCTGCTCGCGCTTTTCGCTGTTTCCTGTACAAAGGAATATATTACAAATGAATACAATGAATATGTAACGAATCAATACATTACCAATAACGATTCGGTTTACATCAGGGAATTCTATTCGGTGGTGCTCTCACAGCAACGGGAGGTAACACGCGAGATTATGCCGGCTTATCTGCAAGCGGGCGACTCGGTGGCGATCTGTGCCGCATCCAACGCCGTTACGGAGGCAGATTTAAGAAACGGCATAGCAACATTACAGAGCTGGGGACTGAAGGTGCTCGAAGCCGATAATCTGTATGATGTCAGTGGCCGGTATGCCGGAACGCTTGCTCAGCGCCTGGACGGATTGCAAAAGCTGATTGATAACCCGAATATCAAAGCAATTATCGCTGCGAGGGGCGGATATGGAGCGGTACAGCTTTTCCCTTTTCTTGATCTCAGACCGCTGGAAAATCACCCGAAATGGATGGTCGGATTCAGCGATGCGACAGTGCTGCACGCGGCAATGAACAACCTTGGATTTCAAACCATCCACGGAGCTATGGCAAATAACTTTTCCAACAGCGCCAGCGTTTCCTCTCTGAAACAGGCTCTATTCGGAGAGATGTTGGAATTGTCGATTCCGACAAACAGCGATTGTATTCAAGGAGTAGCGGAGGGAAGGCTGGTTGGCGGAAATCTAACTACTTTTTATGCACTGGGCGGAACAACGATTGATTTGAATATGAAAGGCGCCATTCTTTTTATCGAAGAGACCGGAGAGGCGAATTACAATGTAGATCGTATGCTGAAAAACCTGAAATTGAGCGGAAAACTGGATGAAATCCGCGGAGTGGTTGTAGGTCAATTAACAAGTATGACACAAGGCGTTGATTTGCCTTTGAATGAAATTATACTGAATAATGTACGGGATTTGGGAATCCCGGTTATGTATGGCGTCCCGGCAGGACATGGCACGCCCAATATGTCCCTGTATTTAGGCCGGACGGTAAAATTGGAAGTAGGGGCAGGAACATCGAAGATTTCGTTTTGAAAATTTTCGCTATCTTTGCAAGAAGAGATTAAAATAACTTATGGAAGAGTTAGAATTGGAAATCACACCACAGGAAGATAATTACGGAGATGAAAACATTGTACATATAGAGGGGCTGGCGCACGTCCGCTTGCGTCCCGGTATGTACATCGGTAAGTTGGGCGACGGCTCGCACGCCGACGATGGCATATACGTGCTGCTGAAAGAGGTGCT
This sequence comes from Prevotellaceae bacterium, assembly GCA_031271815.1. Lineage (GTDB taxonomy): Bacteria > Bacteroidota > Bacteroidia > Bacteroidales > Paludibacteraceae > RGIG9379. The sequence goes on from JAISVA010000017.1 coordinate 77,615, forward strand.
GGACAACAGCATCGACGAATTTCGCATGGGAAAAGGAAAACAGATTGAACTTTCCCTTTCCAACGGAGCATTTACCATTCGCGACTACGGACGCGGGATTCCGCTCGGGAAAATGGTAGAGGCGATCTCGATTATGAATACCGGCGGGAAATACGATTCCAAAGCATTTAAAAAGTCGGTCGGCCTCAACGGAGTAGGTACAAAAGCGGTTAATGCGCTGTCCGAACAGTTTAAAGTTCAAAGTTTCCGGGATGGCGAAACGCGCATTGCCGAATTCAGTAAGGGCGAAATCACAAGCGACACCGGCATTATCCCAGGCGAAGGAGCAAACGGAACGATGGTTTACTTTAAGCCGGACGATACGCTTTTCCAAAATTATAACTACCGCGAAGAGTTTGTCGAGGACATGCTTCGAAACTACACCTACCTGAATACGGGACTGACGATCGTTTTTAACGGACGAAAATTCATTTCAAAAAACGGTCTTTCGGATTTGCTGAATGAAAAAATGACAGCAGAATCCATCTATCCGATTATCCATTTAAAGGGAGAAGATATCGAAGTTGCTTTCACTCACTGCGAACAGTACGGCGAGGAATATTATTCTTTCGTCAACGGACAGCACACTACGCAGGGAGGTACGCATCAGGCAGCTTACCGTGAGGCAATCGGACGTACCATTAAGGAGTTTTACAACAAAAATATGGAGCTGGTCGACATTCGCGCGGGTATTGTTGCCGCCATTGCGATTAACGTAGAAGAACCGGTTTTTGAAAGTCAGACGAAAACCAAACTCGGATCGCGCGATATGGATCCGAAAAGCGGATTGTCGGTCAATAAATTTGTCAACGATTTTGTCAAAAAAGAACTGGATAATTACCTGCATAAAAATCCGAATACGTCCGACGCACTGCTTAAAAAAATCCAGGACGCCGAAAAAGAGCGCAAAGCCATCGCCGGCGTAACCAAAACAGCCCGAGAACGCGCCAAAAAGGCAAACCTGCACAACAAAAACCTGCGCGATTGCCGCATTCACTACAACGATCCGAAGGGCGACAAACAGGAAGATTCAAGCATTTTTATCACGGAAGGAGATTCGGCAAGCGGATCGATTACCAAAAGCCGCGATGTAAACGTGCAAGCCGTTTTCAGTTTGCGCGGAAAGCCGTTGAACTGTTTCGGACTGACGCGTAAAGTGGTGTATGAGAACCTCGAATTCAACCTCCTGCAAGCAGCGCTCAACCTTGAAGAGGGAATAGAAGGCTTGCGCTACAATAAAGTCATCATCGCCACCGATGCAGATGTGGACGGGATGCACATTCGTTTGCTGCTGCTTACTTTTTTCCTGCAATTTTTTCCCGATCTGGTCAAAAAAGGGCACGTATATATTTTGCAAACGCCATTATTCCGCGTACGCGATAAAAAGCAGACTTTTTACTGCTACACGGACGAAGAACGCCTGAACGCCATCAATAAACTCGGAGCAAAAGCCGAAATTACCCGGTTTAAGGGATTGGGTGAAATTTCGCCCGACGAGTTTAAGCATTTCATCGGAAAAGACATCCGCTTAGACCAGGTTTCTTTGCGAAAAGAAGATGCCGTAGGTGGATTACTTGATTTTTATATGGGAAAAAATACACCTGAAAGACAGTTGTTTATTATTGATAATCTGGTGGTTGAGGAAGATTTGGAAGAGTAATTACCTGTCAAAATCTTCCCTTTTCAACCTTTACGGGTTGTGAGACGGAGACTCGCGATGCCACCAATCGTTTCGCTTCATTGGCGGTTATTTATATTCAATCCTGAGGATTGAAAGTAGTGGTAAGATTGCGGATAACCATAATATTTTTACATAATTTTGCCTGAAACAATAAATCTTTGTACATTTGAATCCTAACTTTATATAAAATGGAAACAATAGAAAAAGAAGAAAAGAATACGCACCACGGGCATGCCATTAAACGTTTCCGCCACAATTTGGGAATTAAACAGGAAGCGCTGGCAGCCGATATGGGAATAAGTCAGGCTCTTGTGTCGTTTTACGAACAAAAAAGAGAGATTGAAGAAGACATGCTCGGGAAGTTTGCTAAGGCATTAGGCGTTTCTCCACAGTTAATTGCGGATTTAAAAGAAGATCCGGTAACGGTGATTGTGGAAAATAATAATGTATATGAAAACAATAAAGATACGGCTATTGCAACAATAGGATATGTAGCCGGGAATACCGGAGATAATATCATAAATAACAATCCCTTAGAAAAAATCACGGAAATTTTTGAAAAGCTACTTGAAAATGAACAGGAGAAAGTTGCTTTGCTGGAAAAGCTGTTGAAGGAAAAGAAATAGGATTTATTTTTAAAAGTTGTTTGAATTATTATTTTTTACAAAAAAAGTGATTGGCTGAAAAAATCCCGTTAAGTGTTATCTCCCGGAAAAGAACGCAACAATACCTGAGTTGTCTTAAAAGAACACAAATGAAGCAAAATACGCGAATTTTCACAAATAAAAATGTAAATGAAATTTATGCATGTTGATTCGGTATTATTTTGTGCAAGAAGAAAAATAAAATTGAGGTGGAATATGCTTTGCGTGATATTCATAAGCCAATGGGCATAAGTGAATATATATTGACAAGTGCCATTCCCGACAACATTAAACCGCAATTACCTTCTGTTGAGGAACTTGAAAGAGAATTAGAAAAACAACAAACGGAATAATGGAAAAATGAGCTGCGTATAACGGGCGATTTTATGAAATAGCGGCAGTAGCACCGCAAAAACGGCAGTGCGAATTTGGAGGTTTTGCTCCCGCACGAGCCTCAGTGGAAGCAACAATGTGAAAGCGACAGTGCAAGCGGACAGTGAAATTAAAAACAGAAAATTAAACAAATATAAATCATTCGAGAGAACATAAAAAAGGAAAAATATGACAGACAAGAACAAAGAAAATTTCAAATTTGTGTGGCGAATTACTGCTGCACATACGATTGCTTATTTCTGTGCAGGGATTTTTGCGTTATACGTTATTGATTACGAAACTTGGTTTTCAAACGGTGCAATTTCGTCGTTTATGTTGCCGACAGATACGCCAATTGTTGCGCTTGGACCTGCGTTGCAAATTATTCGTGGACTTATTATGGCATTGGTGTTATTGCCTTTGCGAAAAGCATTTACGAACGAAAAAAGTGGTTTTATAAAGTTGGGGTTTTTAGTTTTAGGACTTTCATTATTTTCTACTTTTGCCGCCGCTATGGGTTCGCTCGACGGATTTATCTACACAAATGTTCCAATTATTGAGCAGATAATGGGTTATCCCGAAGCATTTTTATGGACAGTGTTGTTTGTCGGAATTTTGTGGGCGTTTTACAAATTTGAGAAGAAAGTAATCAACATAACAGCCATTGTTCTGGTGGTGTTGGTTGTTTTAATGAGTACAATGGGATATTTAGCGGCGACAGGAATTATTAACACACCAAGTTAGAGATAAAAATGTACTGCTGCTAACGAGCGGTTTCACGCAATGGCGGGTGTAGCACCGCACAAACGGCAGTGCGGACTTGCAAGTTTCGTTCTTGCCCGAACCTTTGTGTCCCCCCGTCTGCGTGAAGTCGTCACCACGTTGTCGGTAATGCCGGGCACATCAGCGCGTTCTTCATGAGCCCCTGCGGACACCTTTGAGCTATCGGACAGAAATAAATGATAAACAACAAAATCAAAATGGACAAAACAATATCAATTCTAAAAAACATAAATTTTTGGGGATTACTAATCTGCAATTTAGCAATAGGTTATGAAATTTCAAAAATTGTGATTAAAACTCTTATTCATAATAAAATAGAAAATAATCCAGAAATAATTGTAATTTTTTGTTCCTTTTTTGTCATACTGATACATTTTATTTTGTTTAATAAAATCAATTTGGAAGGAAAACCAATTTGGAAATTATTATTCTATTCGTTTATAATTTATGTTTCAGTTGCTTTTCCCTCATATCTTGTTTTTTGGACTTCTTACGTTCCATATAAAGGTGTTTTTAATTTGTTTGCAGGCATAATGGTCGGTGTTCTTTGGGCGATGTTTCCTTATTATTTACTCTTTATGAGCGTAAATTTTCTGTGGCTATTAAGAGAAAAAAATAAAAACCAAACAACATCAATTTTGAACAACATCAATTTTGGCTTAATGATGATTTGCAACTTGGTATTATTTTATGCGTTTCGAGAAAATGGCCTGTTTGTATTTAATAGTCAATTTACGATTTTTAGTATTTTAGCAATAGCCGTTTATTGGTTTTTGTTTAAAAAAATGATTTTTTTACAAACAACTTGGAAATTGGTGTTTTATTCTGTACTTATTCCTATTTTTCTTATTTCGTTAACTTGGTATATTCGGCTACTTATTATTTTTAATTCAGACCCCGAATTTCCTTTTCCATCTTTCATTGCGAGTGTATTTGGAAGTATAAAAAGAGGATATTTATTTATTTTATTTTCCTCAATAGTAACTTTTTGTGGATTTTTTAAAGAAAAATATGATGAGAATAAATCTGATAGACAAGTTGATACAAATTATAATAAAGCCTGATGTGTCAATGCACTACCTACAACGTGCGGTTTGCCGCAAGTGGCGGTGTGGCTCGCGGACACTTTCGGCGGACTTTGGAGGCTCGGCACACCGTGCGAGCCTCTGTGAGCCTCCACCTGACGGCAAGCCGATATCTTGTTGTCGGCAACCAATGAAGCAGAAACGCAAACATCAAGTATGAGGGAAAGTCGGACATTGCTGACAATTTTTTGTGTTCGGACAACAAATAAGAGAACAATATGAAAAAAAAGGAAAAAAGGAAATTATCACAGCATATGCCATTGTCGAATAAGAATAAAAATAATGAACGGAAAATAATATTTCAAAATTATTTACTTCAAGTTATTGTTATTTTGGGGGCATTGATAGCTTTGTTGTCAGCTTTTATGAATCCTATTGGGTATGATTTCGCAAAAGGTTGGGGATTTTATGAGTGGCTTTTACAAAAATAAATAAAATGAGAAAGAAACAAGACACTGTCTAAAATTTTGTGTAAACGTCAAAAACTACTTCTTGCTCATCCCAGCAACTTTATTATTCCAATCTTACACGGCTTTGTTTTAAAGTTTCTACCAATTTTTCTGTTGTTATGTCTGTGTTTATACCCGATACATCAAAAGGAGATTGGTTCATGTTTTCTTTCACGGGAATAATTTTAAATCGTTGACCGTTTCGCTTCCTGACAATTACGCCTTGAGAGAGTGTGGTATTTAATACTGCCGAAAGGTCTTGTTGAGCTTCTAAATAATTATAAATTCTCATGATTCTACCTTCATTAATTTTATTTTTAATGTTTTTGCAATGTCTTTCATTTGACCATCAAGTGTCTATAACGGAATTTTCAACTGGCTTGCAAATTCCAAATAATAAGCGTCAAACGCATAAATATTGAATATACAAGCTATGTCAAGCGCTTTGGCTATATTGACAGGCTCTAAATGCAAAGGTATCATATTGAGGATAAACCGGCAAATTTCATCATTTCAATTCCTTTTGTAAATTTTTCAATACCGAGTAGGCTACCGGACAAGTATAAGCATTTTTGACGGTCAGCCCGTAAATTTGATAAAACCGCCGCCGGTCGGTGTGCGGATATTCGCGGCAGGCTTTCGGCCGGTTTTCATAGATCGAGCAATAATTATCATTCATCAGGAAAGGACAGGGCATGGATTGAAATACATAGTCGTTGTCTTCGTCCATACGCAGGTAATTTTCGATGACTTTCGACGGTCTAATGCGCAAGGCTTTGGCGATTTGGTCTATGTCCCTGTCGGTAATGCGCGGACCAAGCGTGCGGCAGCAGTTGGCGCATTGCAGGCAATCGGTCTCCTTGAAGGCTTGTTTGTGCAGATAAAACACCAATTCATCGGCATTTTCGATCTTTTTTTTATTTTTCCTGAAAAACTGTCTGAATGCCGGTTCCGATTTTTTCGCCAGTGTCGGGAGGTTCGTTAGAGATAAATCCTTGCCAGCCATTTTTTCAGTTTTTCGGGATCACATTTTTTTCTTCCTGCATAATCATTCAGCTGGTCTTCACCTATTTTTCCAATCATAAAATAGAAAGCCGACGGATGCGAAAAGTAAAAACCGCAAACGGACGAATTGGGAAGCATCACCCCGCTTTCGGTCAGCGTGATGCCGATTTCATCGAGATGCAGCAGCTTATTCAGATCAAAAATAACGGATTGATCGGGCAAACAGGGGTAACCTACTGCCGGACGAATGCCCTGGTAGGGAATCTTCCGCAACTCTTCGACCGTGAAGTTTTCTCCGGGCGCGTATCCCCAGTAATGTTTCCGTACCTGTTCATGCAGCCATTCGGAAGTTGCCTCTGCCAGACGGTCGGCAAGACTTTTAACCAAAAGCGCATTATAATCGTCGCCCTGCGATTGAAACTGTGTGGAAATCTCTTCCGCTCCCTGCACGGTAACGGCAAATATACCGATGAAATCGGACAAATCAGATACAAAATCGGACAAAGAGTAACAGAAACCGGATGTTACATTCGGCTTCTGCTGCCGTAACATCGGGATGTAAAGCGGCGTTTCCTGTGTTTTATTCGGAAGAAACAGGATTCCTTCATTTTCGGATGTCGCCTCCGAGAAGTAGAGCATTGCCTTTGCCCGTAATTTTTTGCCTGCGACCAGCTCGTTGAGCATTGCCCGGGCATCCCGGAAAAGATTGAATGCTTCCTGCGCTTTTTCCCGTTCGCTCTCCGGAAACTGCAATAGCCATGGCTGGCAGGAAACGGAATCGCTAAGCGCTTCTATGCCCGGATATTTTCCCGCGATTTTCCATGTATGGAAAAAGAAAGTCCAGTCGATGTATTTTATTATCGGATTTAAATCTATGGGATCCAATATTTTGCGACCCAAGAAGGATGGTTTGGCGGGTTTATAATTCATTTTCTGAAATCTTCGTGATCATTTGTCAATGCCGCAGGAAACTGTCTAAAAAGCTTTTTTGAACGCGGATGACATGAATAACACGGATGAACGCTGATTTTTATATCGCTGATAATTAGCAATTATTAAATCTCCATTCATTTGTTATCAGTAGAAATCAGGGTCATCTGCGTTATCTGCGTTCTTTTAAGACATCCACGTCTCGCGATGTCGTATTAAAATAAAGCTTCCGGCCTGCATTTTCATATTTTCTACTTTTCTAAATTTTATCACTATTTTTCTCATTGCTAAAAATTTGCTTTTAACTGCGACATAGCGTGACGTCATAGCCAAATGGCTTGCACTGCAAGATTTGTAGTCTATAACAAACTGAGGGAATGTTGAAAACAATATGAACTTTTGGAATGCAACACTTTATTTTTCACTTCCTTTCCTTTACAATCTCCTGCAACAACTCAATCACGCTGTCCTTTTCTTTCAGCATCCGTTCGTATAAAGCGTTCTTTTCGTTACAAAGCTCCATAATTTTATCAACAGGATTAAAAGTTGGTTGATAATTTTCAGTACCGTTTTTACCATTTGCAACTGCATTATCTTTAAAGTCGGAATAGGTATTTGTAATAATATTTATTGCACGGCTTTCGTCTAAATCGGTAATCGCTTCTACGGTAATGCCTAACGCTTTTGCAAATTTTTCTAAAAGTTCTTCTTCAATCTTATCTTTTTTCTCATAATACGAAAGGGTGGCTTGCGACATTCCTACTTGCCCGGCAAGAATTTCCTGTTTTATATTTTTCCATTCTCTCCAACGCTTTATATTGGCTCCGTGATTACTCTTTTTAGCTGTTGCTTCCATAGATTTTTAATTCTTTTATTTTTGTGTTTCCGGCAAAAGTACAAATTATTTGGGTTTTATTTTGAAATTACTTTAAAAAAACTTCGATATTATATAGCCGGTTTTTCGATATTATATCGAATGTTTTTGGCAGGCTGTTTCCGGAATTTGAAGTTTATTTGTGTATCCGATTAACGGCTAGGTTTAGTATGACAAAGTAGGATAAACTTCTTTTTTAGCCTTTTTCCTATAAACAAAGAGTTGTGTTTGAAATCAGTAAATCAGTTTTACTTCATTTCAAACGTCACATAAAACACCACCGACTCTTAAACGGGGAAAGGCAACACAGCAAGGGGTTGCTCAAAAGAACGCAAATGACGCAAAATAGGCGAAATTTACGCAAATAAAAATGTTAATAAATTTTTATTTAATCAAAAAGAATTTATGCTGATTTGTGTTTTTTGCGTTCTAAAAAACTTTTGGGACAACTTCTTGTTTTTGTTAGAAATTTCCCCTTTGGCGCAAGATAGCCTAAACTTGCGCCAAGGGGAGCAAAGAAAAATAACTTCACGCCTTTGCATTTTTATAAATAAGAATTTAAAATAGGCTCTTCAAACTCTTTCGCTTTCAACCTGCGCTCGGTTAATTGGGTGGTTATTTCATCCATTTTTTCCTGGTTTAACGGATAGAAGCACATAAATCCGGCAGTAATAACCGCAACTACCGCGGGCACCCAACTCATCAGCATCACGATTCCTTCGCTTGCGCCCTGAATGGCAACCGCATCGCCGCCCTTATAACCGTAGCAGGAAAGAACGGCGCCGGTGATTATTCCGGCAACGCCGCCGCCGAATTTGGTGGCGAAAGAACCGGCGGAATAAATCAGTCCGGTTGCGCGGCGACCGTTTTTATAATCTGAATAATCGGCTGCATCGCCAAGCATCACGAAGAAGAGCGTCGGGAAGATGGCGGCGGCAAATTCGGAAATAATTCCAATGACGAAAATCGCCGCCGTATCCTGCGGGCTGCAGAAATAAAGCAGTGCATTGACCGTTCCGGAAAAGAGAAGCGCCCCGATGAAAAGGTTCTTTTTACCGAAACGGCGGCTCAACTGCGCCGTAATCATAGCGCCGGCAATGGATGCCAGCATCAGGCAAATCATATATGAGGCTGCCAGCAGTTGATTGTGAATGTAGTGGGTGAAATAAATCACGGTAATTCCCTGCTTAATAGCGTTATATACGTTAAACAGCAATCCGACAATCAGCATAACAAGCCATGGCTTGTTGCGGATAAGGTCGAAGAAATCGCGCTTTAAATTATTTTCCTGTTCCTTTGGCGGGGTAATCCGTTCCCTTGTATAGTAAAAGGTAATGAAAAGACAGAGTACCAGAACAATTGATAATGTATAAATTGCCTTGCTGTAACCCTGCTTTTGGTCTATAATCGAAATGCTTGAAACATCCAGGCCGTTCTCTCCGGTAACGATAAAAGAGTAAGAAACCCCGCTTTCCATCGAGAAACTTTTGTCGGCGGTAGCCACAGTGTCCGTAGCCGAAGCATCGTTCCACCGGAAAAGGGCAATACCGTCTTTGGTTTTGATGTTAACGTTTTCAACGTCTTGAGGAGCGGAGACAACCACTTCATACCTATCGCTGTCAACAGGGGTAACGGATACGGCCGGATTAACATTGCCAAACATTGCCACTAAGTAGAGCAGCGAACCCTGTACCACCATTCCACCGGCAAAAGCGCCCGCCATACGATAGGAACCGATGCTTGTGCGCTCTTTGTCGTCGCCGGTCATCACCGCCATCAACGCTCCGTAAGGGATGTTGTTTGCCGTATATACCAGCGTAAAGAGGATGTAGGTGGTGTAGGCGTAAACAATTTTCCATTCCATCGACCAGTCGGGCGAAGTAAAGAGCAATGAAAGGATGATGCCGAGAGGCAATGCCGACCAAAGAATCCAGGGGCGGAAGTTTCCGTACCTGGATTTGGTACGGTCGCCTATTACTCCCATAAAAATATCGCTCACGCCATCGCCAAAACGGGCAAGGAGAAACAACAACCCCACGGTTGCCGGCGTAAGTCCGAATACATCCGTGTAGAAAATGAATAAAAATATAGAAACTCCTCTCCATGCGATGTTTGCCGAGGCATCGCCCAACGCGTATGCGATTTTTTCTTTTACCGAAACTTTTTCCATTGATTTAACTTTGTTATTAGTATTTATTGGCGCGAACGCATGAACACACGAAAGCGCGAATTAATTCGTACCATCACGCTTTCGTGCGTTCGCGCTTTTAATTTATTCCGGGACGCAAAGCAACTCATCCTTCACCGATTTTGCCTTTTCTGCGGCAGCTTCCACGTTCATCCCCGTATAATCCTGCGCGTTAAACCAGGCTCCGCTCACACCATTGTCGAGCAAAGCGGGGACAATGGCGCCGGGGATTGAGCTTTCAACCGGATTCGGAGCATTCGGTCCGCCAAGGTCGGTGCGCAGCCAGCCCGGGTCGAGCAGGTTCATCGTGACGCCTGTCCCTTTCAGTTTCGGAGCCACGTCCTGCACATATTTTGTCAACGCTGCTTTACTTGCCGAATAGGCTGCCAGTTCCGGTTCCTTGCGGATGCCGCTTGTGGTATTTACCAGCCGTCCAAACCCGTTGGCAATCATTTTCGGCGCAAAGTGCCGGCAAATTTGCACAACTGCAATAACATTTGTTTCAAAGCTCAAGCGGTAATCTTCTGCCGGAACCGTCCAGAATTCGGGTGTGTATTTGGTCATTACCGCTGCGTTATTGAACACAATATCGACTTGCGGCACAAGGCTGTCTATCTCATTCAGCATCGACTGTACCTCGTCGGCTTTCGACAATTCGGCTTGCACGGCGAAAACTTTCACGCCTTTTTTCTCCAATTCGGCTTTCAATTCTTTTGTATGCGAAAGTTCGCGACTGTGTAAAATCAGATTACAGCCCAAACCGGCCATGCATAAAGCAACCTGCTTTCCTACTCCCCTGCTTGCTCCGGTTATCAGAGCGTATTTTCCTTGAACGTTTACCATAAAATTTTTATTTTTTTGTTAGATTATTGTTGCGCTTACATTCAGTATAAAGTAAAACGAACCGGCATTGTAAAACAGGAAGCAACATTTTCGCCTTTTACTTTTGCAGGAATAAAATCGGGCATTAGACTTACAGCTAATATTGCCTCTTTGTCGAGCATTTCATGAACTGATCGTACTACTACAATGTTAGAAATCCGTCCATTTTCTCGTATTACCATTTTTATAACCACTGTTCCTTGAAAGCTACTTTCCATTGCATGTATCGGATATTTTAAATTTCGATTTATAAATTCGATCATTGCTTTATTTCCTCCCGGAAAAGAGGCAAAAGTATCAGGATTCAAATAAACAACCGTTCCGTCAGGCAATGTATCCGTTTGATAACTTTTCGGAGAATCAATGCCCTCTTCCGCCCACAACGCATGATTAAAGACGAAAAAGAAACCGACAGCGATGAAAAGGTGTTTCATAGAAAAACTTTTATAGAATACAAAGAAACGCAAATTGTTTAAAAGATTTATGAAACTATTCAATTTTTTATGCTGTCTGTTTTTTATTATTTTCCGGAGAAGTAAATCCAATAAGGCAAATTTCATTCATTTATGCTATCTATTTAATGATTCGCAGGGTTTCTTATCCGTTTTTTCGTATATTTGACACTTAATTACAAAAAACAATTCTTAATATATGACACAACATATTTCCTGGGGAGAAAATGCGTTAGCCGCTTCCCGTAAATTGAATTTGATTCCGGATGAATTAATCAAAAAAGTACTTTTCGCCGTAGCCGATGAGGCGGTTGCCAAAACGGACGTAATCCTCGTAGCCAATCAAAAGGACTTGGATGCAATGGACAAATCCGATCCGATGTACGACCGGCTGCTGCTCAACGCCGACCGGATCGCCGGCATAGCATCCGATATTCGCAACGTGGCGACCTTGCCTACGCCGCTTGGAAAAGTACTGGAGCAGCGGACATTACCCAACGGATTGAATCTGTCGAAAATCAGCGTGCCGTTTGGTGTCATCGGCATAATTTATGAAGCTCGTCCGAATGTGAGTTTCGACGTTTTTTCGCTTTGCTTTAAATCTGGAAATGTTTGCGTGCTGAAGGGCGGAACGGATGCTTATCATTCCAATTCAGCCATCGTTGCGCTTATCCGGGAAGTCCTGGAGCGTTTTGAGATGGATAAAAACATGATTCACCTGTTGCCTGCCGGGCGCGAAGCAACGGCTGAATTGCTCAATGCGGTCGATTATGTTGATTTGATCATTCCGCGCGGCAGTCAGGGCCTGATCAATTTTGTGCGCGACAATGCCCGCGTGCCGGTGATCGAAACCGGGGCGGGAGTTTGCCACACCTATTTCGATGAGTTTGGCGACAGCGAAAAAGGCGCCACGATTATCAATAATGCAAAAACGCGTCGCGTGAGCGTTTGTAATGCTCTCGACTGTTTGATTATCAATGAAAAACGCCTTTCCGACCTGCCGTTTTTATGCAAAATGCTGGCAGAGAGCAACGTTGTGATTGAGGCGGATGTGAAAGCATATACTTTCCTGAACGGAAAATATCCTGCAAACCTGTTGGAAAAGGCAACCGGTGAAAGTTTCGGAACAGAATTTCAAAGCTACCGTATGAGCATTAAAACGGTATCCGGTATCCACGAAGCCATTGAACATATTTCCAGATACAGTTCCGGGCACAGCGAGGCAATTATCTCCGAAAATGAGGAAAACATCGCTGTTTTCGACAAACAGGTAGATGCCGCATGTGTGTATAGCAACGCTTCAACGGCTTTTACCGATGGCGCACAGTTCGGAATGGGAGCCGAAATCGGCATCAGCACGCAAAAGCTACATGCTCGCGGTCCGATGGCATTGCCCGAATTGACAAGTTACAAATGGATAATAAAAGGAGATGGACAGATACGTGCAAAGTAAAAAAACTGGTTGGCTGATTTTTTGCCTGCTGATATATTCACCGGCGCTTTTCTCTCAAACTGCCGTCAAGATAGACCGTTTGGGGTTAACGAATCTGTATCGGATTGACGAAGGTCTCTTTCGTTCGGAGCAGCCGGATAAGCTGGATTTTATGAATTTCGGAAAGCTTGGAATAACGGAAGTGCTGAATCTGCGGCTTTGGCATTCGGATAAGGATGAGGCAAAAAATATGAACCTGACTTTACACAGGGTTCCGATGCGCGCCGGAAATATTAAGGACAGTGATGTTGTACAGGCGCTTAAAATCATTCGTGACAGAAAAGGCGGCATGTTGATTCATTGCCGGCATGGTTCGGACAGGACTGGGGTTATCGTTGCAATGTACCGCGTTGTTTTTCAGAATTATACGAAAGAACAGGCGATTGAAGAGATGACCAACGGCGGTTTCGGTTTCCATACGATCTATTCAAATATCATCGAATACATCCGACGGGCCGACATTGAAAAAATCAAAAATCAAATGACGGCGGAATAATTAAATTAACAGGTGCCTGTCCCGTATTACCTCTAAATCCCTTGAAGGACAGGACTGTTAAGTTATTATGTAAATATCTAGAAATCATTCTGCAGGAATGGAGCGTTCGTCAGAAAACAGATTGGAAAACAGCCGGCGCTGTCTTTAAGGAACGTGGATGACGCCGGTAACAGGTATTTTCATGGATAACAAATGAATAGGAGCTATATATCTAATTATCAACAATATAAAAATCTTTATTCATCCGTGTTATCCGTGTCATCTGCGTTCAAAAAGACTTTTTAGACAGCCCCAATCAGGAAATCTTTCCGGATTTCAAAATGAATGCCATTTTTTATTGTGTTCTAAAACATAATTCGTAAATTTGCACAATTTTTTTGAATAAAATCAGTGCGTTAATGAAAGCATCATTTTCAGAGGTTTTTTATCCGAAGTTATTTTCTTCACTGAAGGGGTATAATCGCGAGAAATTTACGGCAGACGCTGTTTCCGGCGTGATTGTCGGGATTGTAGCGATTCCGTTAGCCATTGCCTTTGCGATTGCGTGCGGACCGAAGATCAGTCCTGCTGAAGGGTTGATAACAGCTATTATTGCCGGGTTTCTAATCTCTTTACTGGGCGGCTCCAGTGTGCAGATCGGCGGACCAACCGGCGCATTTGTCCCGGTTATTGCACTGATCATCCAGCAAAACGGCGTGGGAGGATTGATGATAGCAACCCTCATCGCCGGAATCCTGTTGATTGTGATGGGATTCTGTAAACTGGGAAGCATTATTAAGTTTGTCCCCTACCCCGTTATCGTCGGTTTTACCGGTGGAATCGCACTTATAATCTTTTCTCAACAGATGAACAACCTTTTCGGGTGGGGCATTAATCCCGACGAAATTCCGGCGGATTTTATCCATCAGTGGATGTGTTATTTCCGTTATTTCTCGCAAGTCGACTGGTGGACGCTTGGCGTCGGACTCGCCAGTTTGGCCATTATTCTTCTTACACCGAAATTTTTTAAAAAAATACCCGGCTCATTCGTTGCTATTCTTATTGTAACGGCAGCCGTTTGGGCGTTAAAAACTTATTTTGGCATTGATGAAATCAAGACTATCGGAGATTTATACACATTGCCCGAAGGACTTCCGGCGCCGCGTATGCCGCAGGTCGAACTCGAACAGGGACGAACAATGCTCGATCTGATTCAGCAGCTTTTCCCTGCCGCGTTCACGATTGCAATGCTCGGATCGATTGAGGCGCTGCTCTCGGCAACGGTTGCCGATGGGGCGACAGGCGACAAACACAACTCGAACACCGAGTTAATCGGGCAGGGAATTGCCAACGTGATTGTGCCTTTCTTCGGCGGAATACCGGCTACCGGTGCAATTGCGCGAACGATGACCAACATCAATAACGGCGGACGTACTCCCGTTGCGGGAATTATCCACGCTTTCGTACTGTTACTTGTACTGCTGTTTCTGACCTGGCTGGTTGCCTACATTCCGATGACTTGCCTGGCAGCCGTACTGGTTGTGGTCTGTTACAATATGAGCGGCTGGAAAACGTTCGTTTCGCTTGCCAGGAATCCGAAATCGGATTTTACCGTTTTAATCGTCACTTTTGCTTTAACGCTCATTTTCGGCCTTTCTACCGGAATCGGAATCGGATTGCTGCTCGCTGTCGTACTTTTTATCAGACGTACCAACGAAGCTTCGGTTATCCGTGTTTTTCGCGATGAAATCGACCCAAGTAAAAATCTTGACGTTTCGTTGCACGAAGAAAAGCTCATCATTCCGGAAGGGGTTGAAGTGTATGAAATAGATGGTCCTTACTTTTTCGGTGTTGCCAATAAATTCGAAGAGGTGATGAAAGTCATCGGAGACAAACCGAAAGTACGCATTATTCGTATGAGAAAAGTGCCGTTTATCGACTCAACCGGTATCCATAACCTGGAAACACTGTGCGAGCAATCCAAGCGCGACGGCATACGGATTATCCTTTCGGGAGTAAACCGGCACGTGCGTGAAACGCTGGGAAAAGCGGGTTTCTCTAAATTGATAGGCAATGAGTATATTTGTTCCAACATCAACGAGGCGCTGGAAAAATCGTCACAATTTATTTTAAATTCATAAATAATATCACATTACCATAAATTACAAAAAAGATTATTTATGAGAAGTAAGGTTGCTGAAATTCGTTACGCTTTCATCGAAAAATTAAAAATGCTGATGTTAGAAGAGTCACTGGTCGAAGATTTGGACAGAATTTATATGCCGATGGCAAATCTGATTGCGACCGGACTGAACACGGCGGCAAAAACACAAATCATCGGGATAAACGGTGCACAGGGTGCGGGGAAAACAACTTTCGGCAATTTACTTCAGGTAGTTTTAGAGACAAGTTACGGAATGAAAGTGGTGCACTTGAGCATCGATGATCTTTACTTCAAACGTTCAGCAAGGGAAAAACTGGCTGAAAAAATACACCCTTTACTGATTACGAGAGGCGTTCCGGGTACGCACGATATTGCACTGGGCGAACTCGTCCTGAATAAATTGTGCAACGCCGGCGCAAAAGGAACCACGAATATACCTCGTTTTAACAAGGCGGTTGACGACCAGTATCCCGAATCCGAATGGAATAAATTTACAGGCAGACCGGACGTAATCCTTTTCGACGGCTGGTTTATGGGTGCAGTCGAGCAACCCGAATCCGATTTAAAAGAGCCAATCAACGAACTGGAAAAGCTCGAAGACCCCGACGGCGTGTGGCGCACGTTCGTCAACCAGCAGCTGAAAACAGTCTATAAACCTTTTTTCGACCGGTTGGATTTACTTGTTATGCTGAAAGTACCTTCTTTTGACAAAATATACGAATGGAGGGCATTGCAGGAAGAAAAACTGCGCATCCGCAACCAGGGGCAAAAAAAACTGCGAATTATGGATGCGAAGGAATTAAAGCGATTTATAGCTCATTATGAAAGGCTTACAAGACATATTCTCGACGAGATGCCCAAGCGGGCGGACATGCTTTTTCACGTAAACGACAATCACCGGATTTATATTTAAATCCTCTTTTTCTTTTAATTCTAACAGGCTGTAGTTTGTAATTTTTTAATGCGATATTGTACTTAAAAAGATTTCCCTTTCCGTATTTTCGTTTTCTTTGATAGTTACTTTTACTGCGTCGGAAGGGATTAATTCGCTGATTTTTTCGGGCCACTCGATAAAACAGAGATTGCCGCTGTAAAAATAATCCTCGTAGCCAAAATCGTAAGCCTCTTCTATTTTGTTGATGCGGTAAAAGTCAAAATGGAATATTTGCCCGCCTTTGTCTGTGCTGTATTCGTTAACGATAGCGAAAGTCGGACTGTTAATTACATCCTTCACGCCCAATTCTTCGCAGATGGCTTTGATAAAGGTTGTTTTTCCGGCTCCCATCGAACCGTAAAATACAAACACCTTGTGTTCGCCCATTTGAGAAATAAACTCTTTTGCGGCAGTTGAAATATCGGCTAATGATTTGATTTTCATTCGTTAATTAATAAATGCGATTTTTGTAACCACTTTCTCGCTGCCATCGGACAATGAGGCCAAAACGAGGTAAACACCGGTTCCGACCCGTTTTCCGTGCAGGTTTTTTCCGTCCCAGGTAAACGTACCTCCGTTTGAAATCCCTTCGTGGATGAGGTTACCCTGAACATCGGCTATTTTAACTACGCTTTTTTCCATTAATCCGGAAACGGAAATTAATCCGGCATAACCGGGGCGAACCGGATTCGGATAAGCATGTACACCGCTGTATGATTCGGCTCCTTCTGTCGAATCGCTTTTGAAGGAATACAGCGCGTTTGATGTGGCTATAAACAGTTCGCCCGTTTCTTCATCCATTGCCAGACTCAAAATGGTATTGGAGGTCAGCGGACTGTTTTCGGTCGTAAAATGGTGGATTGTTTCCTGTCCGTTTGGCGACAGCAAATATAAGCCGGATGTTCCGGTTGCAATCCATTTCCGGTTTCCTCCGTCCACAAGAATGTCATTGATTTCCTCCGTACCGAGCAGATAATCGGCAAGGTTTTCATTATCCTCCCGTGTAATTTTGATCCGGTCGATTGTAAAATTACTGTTGAAAATCGTATTGGGGTTTGAAACAATCAACGGCCCCATGTTTGTACCGATCCAAATCGCATTATTCTTATCTTCCGTAATGCAGTAATACCTTATGGGAGTTATGATTTCAGCAGAACCGGTTTCCTGAAACTCATGAAAATACTGGCTTCGATCATCGGAGGAAGTAAAAGGAGTCCCTTTGTCGTCAATAACAAACAAACCCTCAATCGCTCTGAATATGGTAACCCATCTGTATCCGTTTTTACTGATATATTGTTTATTGACTGTCAGTTTATTCGTCATATCCGGATAGTATAAAGACGTCCAGGTTCCATCCGCTTTCTTCACTACAAGCAAATCAGGGCTGTTCATATTCAGTATCCATAAGTTATTGTTCGTGTCGAACAAAAGACCATCCATCATGTGCATGGAAGGAACATCGCCGTTAATATTTTCCGGAGTAAAACGGGTAACAAACTTGTCATTGTCAAATAAAAACAATGCATTGTCCCACATAAACGATGCCACGTATATCAGGTTATGATTTACCGGATCTACCTCGGCATCCAGAATATCAACAAAACTTCCGATTTCTGCCGGAAGATTTTTTTTCCGGATGACCGTCCATTTCCCGTTTTCATATATTTGTACAATTCCCGGGAAGTTTAGCCCCGACAAGAGGTAAGGTCCCCCGCTTATGGTAAGTAATTTCCCGTATCTATACTTAATGGATGCTGCTTTGCTTGAGTAAGGCCCGTTAGGGATAAAACTGTTTTCAATCGTCCCGTTTTTATATTTTATTAAAATGGTTTGATCATCTTCCCGGATATATTGCGCTATCCAATAGTTATTTTCCGAAGGAAAAAAAATCAAGTCTTTGATGCCCGCCTGTTCCCTCACTTCCTTTTCTTCCCAATTCTTGTCAAAGCGGACAAAATAGTTTTCATTAAAGAACGTGATGTTTCCGCCGGATACGTTTAAGGAAGAAAGCTGGGTGCCTTCGCGGAAAACCGCCCATTCCGATCCGTCAAACCTGTAAATCGAATTTTCTTTCAGCAGCACCAGTTCATTATTAAAAGAGGCAATGGCTCTGTTTGCGGAGGGAGCCGGATTAAGCAGCAACGTCCAATTCTCAAAATTGGAAAGATCTCTGCTTCGAATATCTGCCTGATGAATTCCGTTTGCTGTTAGCGCATAGATATAATCGCCCACGATTTGAACGGAATTTACCTTTAAGTATCCTCCTCTTTCACCAATGATGTAGGTATCGGCAACTTCACTTTTCCGGGTGTCTATCACCACAATTCCGAATCCGCAGGAGAGATAGGCATAATGCCTGTAGAAATAGATGTGATTGATTTCCTTGTCTGAAATTTCTTTCCGTTTCAAGTCCGAAATATTGATAGCATTGTTTCCTTTCAACAAGTCGATGTTGGAGTTCGAATAGGCGATGAAAAGCAGGTCATTTTCCTTGCTGTAAGCGATATGCGCAATTTCTCCGTCGTTCAGTCCGTTTATTTTGGAATACGTTTCAATGCTTTCATACGCTTTATCCACGGAAAAAAGGGAACCGTTACTGATTGCATATATTTTTTCCGCCGATTCGGTTATTTCCTTTACATTGTTATAGGAAAAGTGTGTTTTCCAGGTTCCGATTGCCATTTGCGCTTGCGACAGCAGGCAAAAAGATGACAGTAGCGAAAGCAGAAAAAATCTTCGTTTCATATTATTTGTATATTTCAAATTTCAAAATTTCATATTCCATACTTATAAACATTATTCTCTGCTTTTTATTGTTGATAAAAGTTCCTTATTTCCCTTTTTCACTTAAAAAAGCCAGCAGTTTTTCGACTGCGCGTCCGCGATGGCTTATGTTATTTTTCTCCGTCATCGACAGTTGAGCAAATGATTTTTCATACCCGGCAGGCAAGAAAATGGGGTCGTATCCGAATCCTTCATTTCCTTGTCTTTCTTCCAGAATCCGCCCGTCAACAATTCCTTCAAACAAGTATTCTTTTCCGTCCAGTATCAACGCGATTACGGTGCGGAAACGGGCTTTCCGGTTCGTTTTTCCGGAGAGTTCGCAAAGCAGCTTTTTCATGTTTTCATCCGGATTTTTAGCTTCTCCGGCATATCTTGCCGAATAAACCCCGGGCGCATTATCCAACGCCTCCACTTCCAAACCCGTATCATCGGCAAAGCAGTTACAACCGTATTTTTCGTAGAGATAACGCGCTTTTTGCAGCGCATTTCCTTCCAGCGTGTCTGCAGTTTCGGGAATATCCTCGCGGCAACCGATTTCGCTGAGTGTTTGTATTGAGCACAACCCGTTCAACTTGTGTTTTACTTCGTCAACTTTGTGCCGGTTGTTGGTGGCGAATACTAATTTAGTCATTTTTTGTGAGTTTGATTATTGAGGACAAATGTAAATAATTATGCGAAAATTCGCAAATTAAGCAAATGGCTATTACATTTGCGGCATCAGACAATCAAATAAATCACAATGACCGAACAGGAAATGGACTTATTGAACAGAATACCATCTATGAGAACGGAGGCACGAAGCATGTTAGAATTTTAATCGCAAGATAGATAAATGGTTCGATAAAATCCATTATTTGGATAAATTGGAAGAAGAACTAAAAAAGAAAAAAGATTAACCACGGTTTATCATTTTACTAAGAGATTTAAAAACAACCTATTATGGAACTCAAAAAAGAATTAAATAAACTCAATGAGTTAAAATCTGCGGAGGCAGCAAAATTCACGCAGGAAGAGATCACTACACTTAATTTTGCTCTTCAAGACATCAGCAGAGGAATTGGCGCAACTGTCATCAAAGGATGAAAATACCTGCCGTTCCAAACAAAACCTCCTGCTATTTTGTTAATACATAAACTATTAGACTATTTAAATAATTATGGAAACAATACAATTTTACCAGGAAATGTCCATTTGGGTTTTGCCGGTGTTGATTTCACTTGTGATTTGGGATATGGCATGGAAATTATTCGGGTTATGGAAATCGGCAAGAAACCGGCATCCTGTTTGGTTTATCAGTATCGGACTCTTCAATACGGCCGGTATTCTGCCGATTATTTATATTTTAATGGATATGAAAGTCAGAAGAATGTTTAAAAAAATGAGCAGCCTTTGATTGGGTTGCTCATTTTTTATCGTTGACAATAACAGGATTTTTTCCGGATCTTTTGCATTAACTTCCCTCCTTACCGATAATCTTATCCATTTTTTTATTTAATTCATCTATTGAATTTTGAAGCTTTTGGTTATGCTCATGTAGCGTTTTTACCTTGTGATGGATAAATACGCCACTTCCGGCAGCTATAGAAGCACCCAATGCGCTGAGTACATTTGTATAATTTCCCAAAATCAGCTGAATAATTTCGGAAGGAGCAAACTTTTCCAAAGGAGGAATAAAGTAACAGGCAATGGCAAAAATAACCAGGTAGAAAAAAAGAAAAAGATATATGAATATAGACACTTTGCCTGATATAATTACGATAACTTTCCTCAAAATTCTATTTTCCCTTTCCACATTAGTTCAATTTACATTCTTAAAAAATTATATATTATATATCAATTGAACAAACTAAACCAACGTTAGTTCAATATGAAATTCACCGATTATAACCGGTCGTATTTATTTGCGATAGGGTAATATGAATTTGTATCCATTGATAGTATCAACTCTTAGCGTGTTGAACCGAACCTTCCCACTGCATCAGCCCCCATTTGCACAAGGTAATTTTTCATTTCTCCTCTTCCCAAAACGGATAAAAATTAAACCACTGTTCAGGATGTACTTTTATGCGGCTTTCCAATACCGAGATGTATTGGTTCAGCAAGGCTTGTTCGGGTTTCAGCTCTTTGGTTCGTTTTATGGGATCGGCGATGAAGAAACGAAAACTGTACCTGTTCGTACTCTCCTTTTCGGAAAAATAAAAAACAACAGGGACTTTAAATCGAGAGGCAATTTGAAACGGACCGGCGGGGAAATCAGCTTTTTTTCCTAAAAACAACGATTTCATCAGGTATTTTTCGCTTACGAATCGGTCGCCCTGAAAACAGACATACTCTTTTTTTTCCAACGCTTCCCTGATTGCAAACACGTGTGACCAGCTGTCTTCGTTGACCACAATCATACGGTAAGCGTTTTCGCCCATAATTTCTTTTAGTTTTTCTTTAATTTGCTGATATTCTGCATCATACATTACAATGTTCAGTTTTTGTGCGTAATCGCCGAAAAACTGGCTGCCGATTTCCCAGTTACCGAAATGCGCCCCGATCATTACCACGCCGCTATCACCGTTCAGAATATCGAGAAAAGCATCGTAATTGTGAAAATCGTACCTGAATTTATTGTTGAAACCTGCTAATGCAGCGATTTTATCAATGATTACCTGTCCGAAACGGTAGTAATGAATATAGAGCATCCGGACGGCTTGCAGCCGGTTTTTGCCGTGAATTTTCCGCCAGTAAAACCAGCTTGCGCAAGTGGCTTTCGGCGCCGAAGGGATAAAATAGAGAACAATGATGCGTTGAAATAAGTACGCAGCTTTCAGACCCGCATATTTTATCAGGTAAATAAAAAACTGGTAACCAAAAGAGCCTCCTCTCGTTTTTCCTTTCCAAGCCGGCATGGATAAATTAATTTAGTGTTGAGGAATAAGGAAAAAGCGCGAAGGCGCGAAAAGAAGACGTAAAATACCTGTTTTCGTGCTTTCGCGCTTTCGTTCCTTCGCGCTTTTTATTGCAGTTTTGCATCCAAAAAATCATAAAAATCCTGAAATGTTTTAATATTTGCAAAATCGGAACCCTTTACAAGTATTCCGAAATGCTGTTCGATGAGCACAACCATATCAACCAGATCAAGACTGTCCAGATCCAGTGTTTGCATCAGGGAAGCACCGGGCAGGAATTCATCCTGTTCTACTTCGAATTCATCGGCTAATACAGCGTTAATTTTAGAGATAATTTCTGCTTTTTCCATATAATTTTTAATAATTCTTTATCACTAAAGTTGAGTTGGTTCCTCCAAACCCAAAGGAATTTGAAAGGAATATATCTGTTTTTTTTGTAATTCGCCGAGACGGGATGTGAAGTTTGGCGGAATCCTCATCCGGATGCTCAAAATTGAGGTTTGGCGCGATGAAATCGTTCTTCATCATCAGCGTTGAATAGACAATTTCGCTGGAGCCGGACATCCACAGCTCGTGTCCGGTCATCGACTTGGTGGAAGTTACAACCGGCGAATCTTTTCCCCAAATGGCGTAGATTGCCTTCGCTTCGTTGGCATCGCCTACTTGCGTAGAGGTAGCGTGCGCGTTGATGTAATTTACATCTGCAGGATTGATTTTTGCCGTTTCCATCGCCATTTCCATCGCTCGTTGCGGACCTTGCACATTGGGAATGGAAATATGGTCAATGCTCGACGAAAAGCCGTATCCGATTATTTCCGCTAAAATAGTTGCTCCGCGACGGACGGCAGATTCATAACTTTCGACAACCAATGCTGCCGCTCCTCCGCTCGGCACTAAGCCGTCACGGTCGCGGTCGAAGGGGCGCGACGCTTTTTCCGGTTCATCTTCCCGGATCGAAAATGCGCTGATTCCGTCGAAACTTGCAACCGAGTATTTATTTGTTTCCTGCGCGCCTCCACACAAAATACAGTCCTGCATTCCTGATTGAATCAGCACGTATGCCATTCCTATCGCATGCGAACCGCTGGCACAGGCTCCCGCTACCGAAAAATTAATCCCTCTCAGCTTGAAAATAACCGACAGATTCATCGAAACAGTGGAAGTCATTGCCTGAAAAACAGAACCCGAACCGACCAGAATAGTTTTCCCCTTTTCGCGGATAGTGTCGATTCCTTCGATAATCGGGGCGGCGCTTGCATCGCTTCCGAAAAGGATTCCGACTTCGTTTTTACTTAAATAATCGCTGTCTATTTCCGCATGGTGGAATGCTTCGCGTGCAGCCACGCAGGCATAGTATCCCTGTTCGGCAAGGCTATGACGCTGGCGCCGGTCGATGAAATCCTTCACATCCGGCAATTCGAGTTTCCCGGTCAGAGCCGAGCGATAGCCCATTGCTTTCCGCTCAATATCCACACCAATGCCGGAACGACCGGCATAAAGCGCCGATGTTACCTCTTCCGTATTTTTTCCGATAGAAGAATAAATGCCCATTCCGGTAATAACAACTCTTTTCATCTTCCTTGATAAACAAGTTTTTTAGTAAAACGAGTTGCAAATTTACGCTTTATTTTCAATCTGTGAAATTTTTCTCTTTACTTGTCAAAAAAAGAAGGTATTTTCTATAAAAACAAACTATTTTGCAGGCTTACTGTTTGATGTAACTTTTGTAGCAGGTTTGCAATAGTTTTGATTTTAGCTATAACGAAGCGAGATGTTTCATCTGACAAAAGAAAAAACTTTACTTTTTGCGTGTGGTGTAATATTGTTGACAAGCAAAAGTTTTATTCAACAATAATTGTAAAATATTTTTTCCGGCGAAGAAAACCTGATTACCCGATTTTATCGGTTTCTAATCAGGTAATCAGGCTGAAAAAAACGTAACGTACTGTTACTTATGTTGTTTTTCCGGTGGAATCAAGTATAAAGCCCTCCATTAACGGAAATTGTCTGTCCGGTAATGTAAGATGCGCCTTTTGAGGCAAGGAATCCGACTGTCTCGGCAACCTCTTCGGCATTTCCGAAGCGTCCCATCGGGATGAGCATTTTCAGCTGGCTTTCGTCCAGGTCCTGCGTCATATCCGTGCGAATAAATCCGGGAGCGACGGCATTTACCGTAACGTTTTTCTTTGCGGTTTCCTGCGCCAGTGCTTTGGTGGCTGCAATAACCGCACCTTTGGCGGCAGAGTAGTTGGTTTGTCCCGGCAAGCCTTTCAAGCCCGACAGTGAAACCATATTGATGATGCGTCCGTATTTTTTGACTAACATTGCTTTCAGGACGGCGCGCGTGGTGTACATAAATCCGTTGAGGCTGATGTTCAGTACCGTGTTCCAATCCTCATCGGTCATCCACATCAGGAGATTATCTTTGCGGATTCCGGCGTTGTTGACCAGCACTTCGATATAAGTGTCCGGATGGGCGGCCTGCCATTGCGAAATGGCTTTTTCGACCTCTTCCACGCTGGAAACGTCAAACTTAATAATTTCTCCGTCTGAACCTTTCTCGCGAAGCATTGCCAATGTGTTCAATGCTTCCGTTTCGTTTGACTGATAATTAATCAGGATGTAATAGCCCATTTCTGCCAATTTAATCGAACATGCGCGTCCGATCCCTCTTGAACCTCCTGTTACGAGTGCGACCATAATTATATCAATGATAAGTTATTTTAATAGTGATACGTAAATTAGTGATAAGTCGTTTTTATTGTTCATCACTAAATAATTTATTATTCATCAGGTATTTTTGCATTTTTTCGATGTCCTTGTGTTTGTGCGTATCTTCGACAAACACCGGGAAGAAGCTGCGAATTTCGTCATACACCGCTTTTGTTTTGCTCGACAGGCGGTCTTGAATTTTCAGCGAATCAACCGCTTGCGCAATCGCCATAAAATGGATTGCCATTACCTGGTACGAATTTTCGACTACTCGCCTGGCAATCAGCGCCGAATTGGTTCCCATACTCACAATGTCCTGATTGTCATTATTGTTGGGAATGGAGTGGATGTACATTGGATTCGACAGCGTTTGACACTCGGCCGTGGTCGAGGTTGCCGTAAACTGCGATGCCTGCAACCCGTAATTCAATCCGAGCACACCCAAATTGACAAACGGCGGCAAAATGCCGTTGATACGGTCGTGGAAAAGGTAATTCAGTTGCCGTTCGACCAGCATTGTCATTTTTGTAACTGCGATTTTCAACTTATCCATTTCAAATGAGACGTAATCACCATGGAAATTTCCTCCGTGATAGACGTTTTTTGTCTCCACATCGACAATCGGATTATCGCATGCCGAGTTTACTTCGTTGACAAGTACGCGCTCGGTGTTTTGCAGCGTTTCCCATACCGGACCGAGGATTTGCGGCACGCAGCGCAACGAATAATAGGGCTGCACTTTGTGGGTAAATACGGTTTGTTCGTTCTTGCAGGTGTAAAGTTCGTTTTCGCGTTTCCGCATACACTGGCTGTCGCGGCTCCATTCGCGCATTTTCCGGGCAATTTCGTTTTGACCGTTTTGCCGCCTGACTTCGTTCAGCTTTTCGTTCATAAAGTCGTCATAGGAAGCGGCGATTTCGTTTACCATAATAGAAGCGATCAGTGCCCAGTCGAGCAACTGCTGTGCATGGATCAGATTGACTAATCCGATTCCGGTCATTACCGAAGTTCCGTTGGTAACCGACAGTCCTTCACGGATATAAACCTTGAAGGGTTTGATGCCTTTTTCAGCCAGTACTTCGGATGCAGGTCGCAATTTTCCTTCAAAGAAAACTTCGCCTTCGCCGATTAATGTCAGAGCTAAATGTGCTAACTGCACCAAATCGCCGCTTGCGCCCACGCTTCCGTGTTCGGGAATAAACGGGAAAATATTGTTGTTGATGAATGATTGAATCTGGGAAATCAGTTCGGGATGTACGCCCGATTGACCCTGAATGAGGGTGCCGAGACGGGCAATCATCGCCGCTTTCACGCAAATTTCCGGTAACGGTTGTCCGGCTCCGGTAGAGTGGCTTCGAATGATGTTGTACTGCAATTGGATACGTTCGGCATCGCTCACGCGGTACTGAGCCATTGGTCCGAATCCTGTGTTTATGCCATAAATGATTCGTTCTTTTGAAAAATCTTCTAAAAAATCGTAACTATCTTTTACCTTCTTCCAAACCTGTTCGCTAAAAGATAATTTTTCCCCTTCAAACAAAATGTTTTTAATGTCTTGCAGAGAAAAAAAATCAATTTCTTTCATTATGTAAATATTTTATTTCGTTTCTATTTTTTACAGTGTGCAAAGATACTATAAAAAAGGAAAATTTGAAAAATAAAATGATTAACCGGATTACTCTTTTTTTAGATTAAATACGGAATCTCAAACCGCAAAAATACTGCACACAATGTTTTACCGGTTGTCAGTTTCCTAAAGATATGCGCATTTTATTAACGTAGTTCTGTGTTACGGCAGCAATTCTGACAATCATTTCGTCAGAGAAGTTATTGCGAATCATATTGGCTACGATACGTTCGACTCCTTGTTTTTGACCGAGTTTCATTCCTCGTTTTTCTCCTATTTTCATTCCTTCATGCTTACTTGCCCTTAGTATCAATTCTTCTATTCCCATGGTTTCCGTCCTCCCTTTTATTTGATCCAAATGATGTTCAAAAATAATATTATT
>JAISVA010000004.1 GCA_031271815.1 Prevotellaceae bacterium
AAAGGAGGAAGCCGAAAATCCTGAACAGAGTAGGCCATTTTAAACTATCATTTATTTTATATGAAAAAAGTTATTTTTACCGCAATTCTTGCAATTTCAACAGCAGTAAGTGTAAATGCGCAATGGAAAGCAGGCGCTGATTTGGGTATTCAAATTCCGATTGGAACATTTGGTGATGCCTACAATTTAGGAGTCGGAGGTACTGTTGCCGGAGAATATCTAATAACCGAAAGCATTGGCGCAGGATTGCAACTGGGCTATTTTTCGTTCGGCGGAAAAGAAGTAATGGGTATGGAGACGGGCAGTATGTCGGTTGTACCGATTACCGCTACCGGTAAATACTATTTTATGAGGGAAGGCTTTAAACCTTACGCCGGTCTTGACCTTGGCTTTTACGTGTTGAGTTACGAATCTCCCGATTTATTTGGTTTGGGCAGTATAACCGTATCTGAAACCAAATTCGGCTTAGCTCCGGTACTTGGGCTCCAGTACGAGTTTTCAGACAACTGGGCGTTAGACGGCAACCTTAAATACAACTATGTTGCCGCATCAGGCGATGCTCTTTCAACATTCGGCATCAATGTAGGTATTGTTTATACAATTGAGTAATTGAGCCTGAAAGCAAAAAATGCCACATTCAAACTTCAAGAACTTATAATTTAAAAGTTCTTGAAGTTTTCTTTATCTGATTCATTCAAGCTGCCGCTTAATTCATTCAAGTTGTCAGTTGATTTCAAGTCCGAAGGACTGACAGTTAGATAACCCCTTGCAAGCGGAGCGCAGCTCGGGGAATGTGCAACGGCTATCTCTTTCCCAACTCCGAAAAAGTTCAACACGCTACGGGATTGATTGGCAGGGTGCATCGTTTCTATTTTCGTTCTACCCCGAGCTGCGCTTCGCTTGCAAGGGGTTATCTAACTGTCAGTCCTTCGGACTTGAAATCAACAAACAACTTGAATGAATTAATCTTAACGTTAGTTTGATAAAAGAGGTTGTTGTCAAAATACACATATGTTACTTATTATCATCCTATCGGAATGCAATACATAAATAGAAATCAGCTATTTACATAAACTCTCGTTAAATTATAAAAACAGCTAATCATTCAAATTAACGCCAAGTTCACAAAAGTGCAGGCAAAAACTGAAAAATGAATAGCCACTCGTTGTTTTGCCGACTTTAATAAAAACCTTACTTGCTGATAAAATCAAATTTACTCAAAAATTTATTCACATTTTTTTCTCATTCCCAAAAAAACAGTATCTTTGTCCCCGAAATTTTGGTGATGTAATTCTTGTCCGGGAATTACGTTGAAAAGGGAATCAGGTGCAAATCCTGAACAGACCCCGCTGCTGTAAGCTCATTAAGCGCTTTACACAAAACTTTGCCACTAAGGTTTAATTACACTTGGGAAGGCGTGTAAAACGAGAGTAAGTCAGAAGACCTGCCAAAAGATTTCAGTTAAAGGCTTTCGAGGAATAAGGCTGGCGACAAACACAAGGCAGGTTAAGTATCTCTGCATTAAGTTTATCTCCGTTTAATTTTAGAACCCGCGTTGCTGCATGATATATGCCTGCGATGTTGCGTTCCCGGAAGCTGTTTATATATAGAATTTAAACAGTGCCGTATTCATGATCATAATCCATTCTTACATTCAAAAATATTTTGAAAATGAACAAGATATGTCCCTCTTGCAACAGTCTCTTCGACTGTCGCCACGATGATATTGCCAACTGCCATTGTGCAGGAGTAGCGTTAGACGCGCAACAGCTTGCCTTTATCAGGGAAAACTACGCCGGTTGCCTTTGCAACACGTGCCTTCAAGCCATTAAAAATAACTTCTATACATTCGAAGTCAATCCGGTGTATAGAAAAAAGAATAGAACAGTATGACGAATATCAAGAAAATCCTCATCGCGAATCGCGGCGAAATTGCCGTCCGGATAATGCGTTCGTGCAAAGAAATGCGGATAAATACCGTTGCCGTATTTTCGCAGGCAGACCGAACGGCAAAGCACGTCTGGTATGCCGACGAAGCCTACTGTATCGGTGAAGCTCCTTCAAAAGAAAGCTATCTGAATATCGAAAAGATAATCGAAATCGCCAAAAAATGCAAGGCTGACGCCGTTCATCCCGGATACGGCTTCCTGTCGGAAAATGCCCGATTTGCCTTGCGTTGCCGCCGGGAAGGAATTGTATTTATCGGACCGTCTCCCGAAACAATGGATACAATGGGCGATAAAATATCCGCCCGCAAACAGATGATAAAAGCAGGCGTTCCCGTTGTTCCAGGCACCGAAAAAGGATTAAGCAGCGAGGAAGAAGCCATGGAAGTATGCCGGCAAATCGGTTTCCCCGTGATGCTGAAAGCTTCTATGGGAGGAGGAGGAAAAGGCATCCGGCTCATTCAACATGAAAATGAGGTAAAGGAAGCTTACCTGAATGCCAAATCCGAATCCCTTTCGTCATTCGGCGACGATACGGTGTATATTGAAAAGTTTGTGGAAGAGCCTCACCACATCGAATTTCAGGTATTGGGCGACACGCACGGAAACGTTATTCACCTGTGCGAGCGCGAATGCTCCATCCAGCGGCGGAATCAGAAAATAGTAGAGGAAAGTCCCTCGCCGTTTATGACATCCGAACTGCGCCTCGAAATGGGTAAAAAGGCGGTAATGGCAGCCAGATCCGTCGGATATGTTGGTGCGGGAACAGTCGAGTTTTTGGTAGATAAGCACCGTAATTTCTTTTTTCTGGAAATGAATACCCGCTTGCAGGTGGAACATCCCATTACGGAAGAAGTTTTGGGCATCGACCTGGTAAAAGAACAGATAAAAATAGCCGGCGGGCAGCCGCTTTCATTGAAGCAGGAAGACATCAGGCAGCGCGGGCACGCTATCGAATTGCGTATTTGCGCCGAGGATGCAGAAATGAATTTTATGCCCTCGTCCGGCACAATAAAAAGCGTTATCGAACCCAACGGAATCGGCGTCCGCATCGACAGTTATGTTTATGAAGGCTACGAGATACCGATACACTACGACCCGATGATAAGCAAGCTGATTGTATGGGCAGTCAATCGCAACTATGCCATCGAGCGCCTGCACCGCGTGCTGCATGAATATAAAATTACCGGCATCAAGACGAACATCAATTACCTGAAAAGTATAATTGATATGCCCGATTTTGTTGAAGGAAAATACGATACCGGCTTTATCCCCAAACATGTGGATGAGCTGAAAAGCGGAACAAACCGTGAAAATCATGATGCGGAAAACATCGCCTTGATAGCCGCTTACATTGATTACATCATCAACCTCGAAGAAAACCGCGGCAGCAAAAGCGACGCTCAGCCCAACAGCCGCTGGCGGAATTTCGGTTTACAGAAAGGCATTTTAAGAATATAACTTCATGGAAATACACATAGGAAACAGAACAGCTGAAATTGAGCTTCTTAGTAAGGAAGACAATCAGGTGCGCCTGTCGTTAGACGGCAGGGAATATGAAATTGATGTGGCAATGCTGCAAGACGGCGTTTACTCGATTCTGCACGACGGAAAATCATACAACGCGGAACTTACTTCGTCCGGCGACCGCAAAAGCTACAAGGTAAATGCCGGTTTTTCCCAATACGATGTCCGGATTATCGATACAAAAGCAAAATACCTGCGCCTGAAAAAAGGCGTGGACGAGCGGCAGGACGATAAAATCGTGTCGCCGATGCCGGGAAAAGTAGTAAGCATTCCCGTACAGTCCGGCGACCAATTACAGGCAGGCGACACCGTCATCGTCATCGAAGCTATGAAGATGCAGAACAGCTACAAAGTGTCGGCCGATTGCACCGTAAAGGAAATACTTGTAAATGAAGGCGATGCTATCAGCAGCAATCAACTGATGATTCGCCTGGAATTAACCAAAAGCCCCTTAAATACCCTTCAAGGAGAACTTTAAGAAAGCTGCGAATGGGTGGCGGCATACAAATACGATCAGATAAGTAAAAGTGATTCATAAAATTTACAAACGATAAAACAACGCTCCTCTTCAAAGTCCCTCTTGAGGGGATAGGGGGCTTTTTAATTAATTATGACAAGAGAAGAATTATACCGGTCTTTTGAAGAAAAGAATGCCTTGGCAGAGCTTGGAGGCGGAAACGAAAGAATACAAAAGCAGCATGAGGCGGGAAAACTAACTGCCCGCGAACGCATTGAAAAACTGTTGGACAAGGGTTCATTTGTAGAAATAGACAAATTCAGCGTGCACCGGTCCAACAATTTCGATATGCCCAAAAGTCACATTGCCGGCGACGGCGTGGTGTGCGGTTACGGGCGGATAGACGGCAGGCAGGTATTTGTCTATGCCTACGATTTTACGGTGTATGGCGGTACATTGGGAGCCGTCAATGCCCGGAAAATAGTGAAAGTACAGGAGCTTGCCCTGAAAAACGGCGCACCGGTTATCGCCCTGAACGATTCGGGCGGAGCGCGCATCCAGGAAGGCGTAGAAAGCCTTTCGGGCTATGCCTCTATTTTCTATCAGAATACCATTGCCTCGGGTGTGATTCCGCAAATATCGGCTATTTTGGGCCCCTGCGCAGGCGGTGCGTGCTACTCGCCGGCACTGACCGATTTTATCTTTATGGAGAAAAACAACAGCTACATGTTTGTTACCGGACCCGATGTGGTAAAAACCGTCACACACGAGGAAGTAACCAAAGAGGAACTTGGCGGAGCCTACACGCACGGCAGCAAAAGCGGCGTTGCCCACTTTGTCTGCAACACGGAAGAAGAAGTGCCGGCATCCATCCGCGAACTGTTGAGCTTCCTGCCTTCCAACAATATGGAAGATGCACCTTCCGACGTTTGTACTGACGACATCAACCGGGAAATTCCCGCTTTGCAGGATATTGTTCCCATCGACCCGAACGTGCCATACGACATGAAAGACATCATCGAGCCGGCGCTCGACGACCATTACTTCTTCGAAGTGATGTCTCATTTTGCCGCCAATGCCATCGTAGGTTTCGGCAGGCTTGGCGGAAACACGGTGGGCGTTGTTGCCAACCAGCCCGCATTCCTGGCAGGCGTTTTAGATATCGACAGTTCTGATAAAATCGCCCGCTTTGTCCGTTTTTGCGACTGTTTCAACATTCCCATTATCACGTTTGAAGACGTACCCGGCTTCTTGCCCGGCACGGTGCAGGAGCACAACGGAATTATCCGTCACGGCGCCAAAATCGTATATGCCTACGCTGAGGCAACCGTTCCGAAAATCACCCTTATCACGCGAAAAGCCTACGGCGGCGCCTACATCGTGATGTCGAGCAAGGAGACGGGAAGCGATGTGAATTTAGCCTACCCGACCGCCGAAATTGCCGTTATGGGTGCAGAAGGAGCGGTAAACATCCTCTATCGCAAAGCTGATGATGAAGCCAAGCAAAAAGCCATAGAAGAATACCGCGAAAACTTTGCCAACCCATACCGCAGCGCCGAACTGGGCTATGTGGACGAAATTATCCTGCCCAAACACACGCGCATAAAACTGATACAGGCGTTGGAAATGGCAAAAAACAAGGTGAAGACACATCCGCCGAAAAAACATGGAAATATGCCTTTGTAAGTAGAGAGTGGAGAATTGAGAATTATAAAAAAATAAAAAAACAGATGGCAGTTTTAGAAGAACCTTGCATTTTAGGGATGTATGAAAAAGAGCGATTTACCGCATTGGAAGCCCAGCGTCTGGCACAGGAAATAGCTTTCGGACCGGTTGTTTTCCAGGTATCCCGCCTGATGATAAAATTCGGTATTTTCGAACTCCTTCTAAAGCATAGGGAAGGACTTACCCTGGAAGAAGTAACAAAAGAAAGCGGATTGAGCTGGTATGCCATCCAAGTCCTACTGGAATCGTCACTCACGATCGGAACCGTTTTGCTGAAAGACGGGCGTTTTTATATTGCAAAAGCCGGATATTTCCTGCAGACCGATAACATGGCAAAAGTCAATATGAATTTCAACCACGATGTTAACTATCTGGGGCTGTTCAATCTCGAAGAATCGCTGTTGAACGGGAAACCGGAAGGGCTGAAAGTGTTCGGAAACTGGGCGACCATCTATGAAGGCCTTTCAAGTCTGCCTGAACAGGTACAGAAAAGCTGGTTCGGATTCGATCATTTTTATTCCGGCAACTCTTTTGACCAGGCGCTGGAAATTGTTTTCCGGAAAAAGCCGCAAACATTGCTTGATGTAGGAGGAAATACCGGTCGCTGGGCAATTAAGTGCGTAACCTGCTCGCAGGATGTGAATGTAACCATTATGGATTTGCCGCAGCAGCTCAAATTAATGCGGGAAGCCGTAAAGGATTTACCGGGTGCAGAACGCATTCACGGGCACGGAGTAAACCTGCTGGATGAAAAAGCGCCTTTTCCAACCGGTTTTGATGCTATCTGGATGAGCCAGTTCCTGGATTGTTTTTCGGAAGAAGAAGTCATCAGTATTTTAAGCCGCGCATCTGCCTCGATGGATAACAACAGCCGTCTTTTCATTATGGAAACATTCTGGGACAGGCAGCGCTTTGAAACGGCGTCCTATTGCCTGGCGCAGACAAGCATTTATTTTACGGCGCTGGCAAACGGGAACAGCAAAATGTATTACTCGAAAGATATGGAACGCTGCGTAAAAGCGGCAGGATTGGAAGTTGAAACAATTTATGACAGTTTGGGATTAGGGCATAGCATAATGGAGTGCAGAAAAAATTGATTGTATATCAAGAATGTGATTTCGCCCAAAATAAAAGTTAATGACTTTCGGCAATATTACCCCTAAACTGGCTGTCTCTAAAGAACGCAGATGACACGGATCTCCACAGATAACAAACGAATAGGAATTTTATGTATAACTAATTATCAACGATATAAAAATCCGTGTTATTTGTGTCATCTGCGTTCAACAAGACTTTTGAGACAACCTCCTTTTCTCAGTGGAAGTGCTGTTGTTTAGGTCTGTTTTGCTGCTCTGAAAGCCGCCTTTAGGAGATTGGGGGTAATTTTACGAATAAGTATTTAAAATTTACCAATTATAAAAAACAAAAAGATAAAAATATGTACAGGAAAAATCCAATAGAAAAAATTATCGCTCCCATTTCGCGATTTATAATAAATGAAAAGGCGGGTGGTATCGTACTCGGAATTAGTGTTTTACTGGCGCTTTTTTTGGCTAATTTTGCCCCTTTTTCAAAATATTATTTTGAAATACTGGAAATGAAAATCGGTCTGCAATTCAACGGACAATCGTATTTGGAACACGATATCCTGCACTGGATTAATGACGGATTGATGGCTATTTTCTTTTTCGTGATAGGGCTCGAATTAAAGAAAGAGTTTGTCGGCGGTGAACTGTCCAACCCACGTAAAGCCATTTTGCCAGTCGGTGCGGCATTTGGAGGAATGCTCGTTCCTGCGTTGATTTATATTGTCTTCAATCCGTTGGGCGAGGTACATCAAGGCTGGGGAATACCGATGGCTACCGACATTGCGTTTTCGCTGGCAGTATTGTATACGCTGGGAAAAAAAGTTCCTTTATCTCTAAAAGTATTCTTAACCGCAGTAGCTGTGGTAGATGATTTAGGAGCGGTAATTGTCATTGCTTTCTTCTATACTTCCGAAATTTCGGTGGTAAATCTTTTGCTGGGATTAGGTGCTGCATTTTTGATGTTTATTGGCAATAAAGCGGGTATACGCAATATTTTATTTTATGCCGTTTTAGGCATTGGCGGCGTTTGGCTTGCATTTTTGCTTTCGGGCGTTCATGCTACAATCGCAGCCGTGCTTGCTGCCTTTATGATTCCTGCCGACGTAAAGATCAAAGAAGATGTTTTATTGAAAAGGATAAGAAAGCACCTGAATCGATTCAATGACATAGGCGCAAATGATAAAATACCCACATTAACCGAACAGCAGCTGTTTGTACTGGAAAAAGCAAAAGAAGATTTTAACCGGGCAATTCCTCCGCTTCAACGTTTGGAGTATCATCTGCATTCGTTTTCAACTTTTATTGTCTTGCCTGTGTTTGCATTGGCAAATGCAGGAGTATCGCTCACATTAGATATGAACACGCTGTTCAATACAAACATCGTGTTTGGCGTAATGTTCGGCTTGTTTTTCGGAAAAGTAACAGGCATATCGGGAGCGACTTTTCTGTTGACCAAAACCGGGATTGCCCTTAAACCGGACAATATGACATTCCGTAATTTATTGGGAATCGGCTTGCTGGCAGGCATTGGATTTACGATGTCTCTGTTTGTTACCTCATTGGCATTTACCAATCCCGAATACGAAACGCAGGCAAAAATCGGTATTTTTACGGCATCCATCCTTGCTGCCGTTTCCGGCTATCTTGTTCTTCGTTCGAATAAAAACAGTTACTGATAATGCAGCTACAAGCTTCCCGTTTTTGCGAACTTTGCGCCTTTGCGTTTAAATTGAAAGAGTGCTTGCGCTTGTTTTTTGAACGCAAAGGCGCAAAGTTCGCAAAGACGGGAAGAAAGAAGTAATTTGGGTATAAACGCAGATAATCATTAAAAAATTAACAGACAATAAATAGGTAATTAATTATGGTAATATTGGAAGAACCCTACATTTCGGAAATGCTTATTGCCTATCTGGAAGAAAATAATATTCCGGTTTTGGAAAATAATTTTACTAAACAATTTCTCCCAAATAATTTAAATATAAAATCCGCTGGTGATTTTACCGGGCAGTATCATCATTCAAAAAAAATATATACCACGTCCGAACACGCGCTGGAATGGATAAATTCAGCTTTGAATGATAATGAATTGAACAGGCAAGTAGCACTGTTAAAAAACAAGGCTGCTTTCAGGGAGGCATGTAAGAATTTGTATCCCAACTTTTTTTATCATAAATTGAAATACAATGATTTATTCGGTTACGATATTTCCAACCTGTCCTTTCCTGTTGTTTTGAAACCAACAGTCGGATTCTTAAGCGCAGGTGTTTACACAATTTTTAATGCCGGCGACTGGAAAAATGCATTGAGTAACATTCAACAGCATTTTAAAATGCAAGCCGCAACATTTCCGGATGTGGTGGTGGACGACAGCAGTTTTATAGTCGAATCTTATATTACCGGAAAAGAATTTGCCATTGACCTCTATTTCCGTAACAGGGAACCGGTCATTGTCAACATTTTTGAACACCTTTTCTCTTCGGTAAATGATGTGAGCGACAGGTTATACATTACGAGTAAAGAGATATTTGACAACTATCTAATGCTTTTAACGGAATATATAAGCCATTTAAACAAGACGCTGAATTTAGACCGTATTCCTGTGCATATCGAATTACGGGTTGACGGAAACAATATAGCGCCGATAGAAATAAATCCGCTCCGCTTTGCCGGTATGTGCCTGAACGAACTGAATTTTTATCTGACCGGCAAACATCCGCTCGAATTTTATTTCTCGGACACTGCTCCCGACTATTCAACGATGTGGCAAGGGAGAGAAAATGATACCTATTGTTTTTCTATACTCGAAAAGCAGGAATTTTCGCACAAAAACAGATTTGATATGGAACTGATCACGAAAATATATTCCAGCATACTGGAAATAAGACTGATTGAAAATCAGGATTTAAACATTCAAGCTTTTGTATTTTCCAAAACGGACAACAAAAGAGAATTAAAAAATATACTCACACTTAAAACTTACTAATTACCTAAAAAATAATTACCTTTGTTAGCCTTGTGGTTCGTATATTCACAATAAAAAATAAATTAACTAAAATGGACTTTTTACAAAATCTTTTTACAACACAGAGCATCGGTTCTACTGTGTTGTTTCTATGTATGGCAGGTTTTCTGGGGATCTTCATCGGGAAACTGGAAATTAAGAAAATAAAGCTGGGCGTTGCCGGCGTATTGTTCAGCGGGATACTGATCGCCCATTTCGGAGCTCCTATTGATGAGCATGTTTTGCACTTCGTCCGCGATTTTGGTCTCATACTGTTTGTATATAGCATTGGCGTGGATATGGGACCGCGCTTTTTCTCCTCATTCAAAAAAGACGGCATGGCGCTGAACTTCCTGGCAATGGGCATTGTACTGGGTGGTTTCGGTATTGCTTTTCTTATTTATTTTCTTACGGATCTTTCGCCTGCCGTAGTAGTCGGTATTTTATGCGGGGCGGTAACCAATACGCCAAGTCTGGGAGCCGCCCAGCAAGTGCTGACCGAACAGGGCGGCGAAGTGGCTGCCATGGCAAGTCAAACCGGGATGAGCTACGCCGTTGCCTACCCTTTCGGCATCCTCGGCATCATTATAACCATGATGCTGATTCGCCTGTTTTTCAAAATTAACATCGAAAAAGAGGAAAAAGACTATCACGATGCGCTGGGCGGACATGAAACCAAGCTGCAAAGCGTTGAAATAACGGTGACCAATCCCAACCTGTTTGGTAAAAATATTGCCTTTATAAAAGAAATAGAGGATAAGGAGCTGGCGGTTTCGCGTATTTTCAGGGATAACGAATACATACTGGCTACGGATGATGAAATCATCAGGCAGGGTGATGTTATTTACGGCGTTTCGGCTCAGAACCTGATTAAAAACCTGGAACTGAAAATCGGTAAAGTCGAAATTTCCGAAAAGAAGGAGGTGTCCGGGCAGCTTGGAATGCTTAATGTGCTGGTTACCAACCGGCGATTGACCGGAAAAACAATCGAGCAGATAGGGATTTACCGCCGCTATCCGGCTAATATAACACGCATTTACCGCGATGGAATAGCGATATTGCCTACCATGAAAACAACCATCGAACTGGGCGATACGGTAAAAATTGTAGGTAAAAAGGACGCGCTGAAAGAGGTAAAGAAAGAGCTGGGTAATTCGGTAAAAGAGCTGGCAAAGCCGAACGTTACCTCTGTTTTCCTGGGTATTTTTGCCGGAATCATTGTCGGAAGCATCCCTATTTTCATTCCCGGAATTCCTGCTCCGGCAAAATTAGGGTTGGCTGGCGGTCCGCTTCTGATAGCTATTTTACTGGGATATAAGGGACGTATCGGTAAGCTGAGCTTCTATATGACGCCGGGAGCCAACCACTTTATGCGCGAATTTGGCATTGTATTATTCCTTTCGTGCGTCGGGTTACTTTCAGGCGGCCAGTTTGTCGAAACAATCCTGAACGGCGGACTGCAATGGATGCTCTACGGCATCGCCATTACATTTATCCCCATTATGCTGGCAGGCATTATCGGACGCTTACTGAAAATCAACTATTTAAAAATATGCGGATGCATCGCAGGTTCTATGACCGACCCTCCTGCGCTGGAATTTGCCAACAGTATCTCGCCCGAACAGGCGCAATCTACCGCTTATGCTACGGTCTATCCGCTGACGATGTTCCTGCGCGTGTTTCTGGCGCAG
The DNA here is from genome assembly GCA_031271815.1 of Prevotellaceae bacterium. GTDB lineage: Bacteria > Bacteroidota > Bacteroidia > Bacteroidales > Paludibacteraceae > RGIG9379. Next base: position 11,436 of record JAISVA010000004.1, read on the forward strand.
ATTTTTGTATTGATAACATTATGAAAAAACAAATTATTAAATGAGGCTGTCTCAAAAGTCTTTTTGATCGCAGATGACACAGATAATACGGATGAACACGGATTTTTTATATCGTTGATAATTAGTTATATATAAAATTCCTATTCGTTTGTTATCTGTGAAGATCCGTGTCATCTGCATTCTTTTGAGACAGCCCCTTTTTTACGTTACCTTGTAAATCGATTTAATAAAATACGCTTATCTGCCTGTTTATTCATGACATTTATTTTCTGTTGTCATCTTAATTAAGACGCAACGTTTTATTAAGGTAACGGAGAAAAGATCATCAGGGATAAAATTGTAGATAAGCATTTATTTTTTTAGTAGAGTCGTGCGGCTTTAAGCGCATTCATCAGGAATTGAGATGAAAAAAACGCAGCTGGAAATTGTCGTTTGCAAATGAACATTTTTTGTAATAAGATGTTAGAAAAGAATAGGAAAAAGAAAATGAATTTAACTGTTAAAAAATTGAATTATTATGAAAAAGATTGTGTTATTTATCTTATTAGGAGCTTTATGTCAACAAGTTATGTTTGCAGAGAGAGAAGTAGTCTTGTCTAATGCAAGACTGTTACCTGCAAACTCTCTTGAATTTTTGAGAACCCACTTTCCGGGAATGCCTGTTTACCTGGTAAATATAGAAAGGGATGGAGATGATATTTTCTCTTTTGGTGCCGTCCTGAATAATGGCTATTACATTGAATTTGACGGAGTAGGCGAATGGCGCGAAGTTGATTGCCACCGCGAGCAAGTTCCGGTTTCCGTTATTCCGAATATTATAAAAAAATACGTAGATCAGAAATATAATGGCGAAATAGTCACACTGGTAGATCGCGGATTGGAATTTTCCAGAGTCAGGCTGATTAGCCGTAAAGTACTTGTTTTTGATCCTGATTCCAATTTTGTCCGGATTGACGAATAACTGTTCTCTTCCTGAAGAAGAACAGTTGTGAAATGGCTGTGGTTTAAAATAGCGTTGTAATCTATGCACATTTACGAAGAGTATCAAGGAAATTCATAAAGATTACAACGCTATTTTAAACTACAGCCATTTGAGTTTGTAAATAAATAATTAATTATAAAACCTGCATGAATGAACGTTTACCGAAAAGAATGAAACCGCCTGCACGTTCCATATTATTTTGATTTTAGAAAATAAAATACTTACGTATGAAAACAAAACAATTACTTTTAGTTGCCGTGTGCATGATTCTCAATATGATATCGTGCAAAGATTCCGACAGTGAAATCCAGAGTAGTACTTACTCAGTGTCAACCAAACTGCAAGCCGAAAAACTTGCCGATGAAGTATGGCAGGAAAAATTAAAACAAATAGAAAGCCAGTACGGAACGATGTGGAGTAGCCTGCTCTTTGAATACAATAACCTGAAGATGCCCGTCTATATTGCAATTTTCGGTCAGAAACCAGCAGATGGACGCAGTCTGTATATCTCCATGCACGGCGGGGGCAATGCTCCGGCTGACACAAATAATGTGCAGTGGAACAATCAGAAGGAACTCTATGGTCCGCAAGAGGGCGTTTACATAGCTCCACGCGCTGCGGTTGATGACTGGAACATGTGGTTCAGACCGTTTGTCGATACTCTTTTCCAGATGATCATTCAAACCGCGATAGTTAAGCAGGAGGTAAACCCCAACAAGGTTTATATCATGGGTTATTCTGCCGGTGGAGACGGGGTTTACCGCATTGCTCCGCGTATGGCCGACCACTGGGCTGCAGCAGCAATGATGGCTGGGCAACCGGGTGAGTCATCGCCCCTGAACCTGCGCAACATCGGATTTACGCTTTGGATGGGTGCAAACGACAGCGCCTATAACCGTAACAAACTGGCGATAGAGTATGGTAAACGCCTGGATTCACTCCAAGCTGCCGATCCGGGCGGATATGTTCATGAAACACATATCGTTGCCGGCGCCGGTCACTGGATGAACAATGCCGATACGGCTGCTGTGGATTGGATGGCAAAATTCAGGCGAAATCCTTATCCCGAAAGGATTGTATGGCGGCAGGAAGAGAGCAATCCCCGTCGCAATTTCTATTACCTTTCTATTCCGGCAACAGAAGCAAAAGCCGGGATGGAAGTACGGGTGGACAAAAACGGAAACACGATAGAGATTCTGAAAAACGACTATTCGACACTGTATATCAACCTGAACGACAAGATGATGGATTTGGATAAACCGGTAACAGTTGTCAGCAACGGAAAACAGCTGTTTAACGGAATGGTCGAGCGCAAAGCGGAACATATCCGCGCATCCGCCGATGAACGCGGCGACCGCGAATACATCTTCAGTGCGGTTCTTGAAGTTAAAAACGACAACGTAAATGTGAAGTAAAAGCCTGATTCATATCAAAATAAACATTGCTTATCCGCAATATTTTTCATAAGAGGGATACTATTTCCGATAAGTGTTAAAATTATTCCTTTTATCAATTTATTTCGGGGCTGTCTCAAAAGAACGCGGATGACGCAGATAATACGGATCTTCACAGATAACAAACAAATAGGAATTTTATATATAACTAATTATCAACGATATAAAAATCCGTGTTCATCCGTATTATCTGTGTCATCTGCGTTCAAAAAAACTTTTGAGACAGCCTCTTTTAAAAATAACCATCTCAATATAAGCCTCTTACATTATAACCGAAATTGACGATAGCGGTCTAAAAATTCCACCAATTCTACCAATTCCACCAATTATTTAATTAAAAAATTGTAAATTACAGGTAATTCAACTGATAATTTACATGATTCCGGGATAAATATATCTTGATACAGCCTCTTATGTATAAAGAGATGTTTTTTTCTCAAAAGTCCGCATTAAACCTTTGATACAGACTCTTTTTTTGCTAAATTTGTACTGCAATTTTCAGCAAAAAAAGTGCGGTATTTCTAATTAAAATTTACAACAACATGCTTACTTCATTTATCATCAGTCCGATGATTATTACTTTTGCCGTTTTGGCTCTTACGGCATTCTTTTTTGTGTGGGGAAAAATCCGCGCCGACGTGGTAGCCCTTTGCGCATTATTGCTTCTGGTGCTGTGTAATGTATTGACAACCAGGGAAGCTTTAACCGGATTTTCGAACGAGATCGTGATTATGATGATAGCTTTGTTTGTTGTAGGCGGCGGTATTTTTCAAACCGGACTTGCCCAAATGATCAGTACCAGGATTGTTTCGCTGGCAGGTAAAAGCGAATTGAAACTGTTTATCCTTGTCATGCTGGCTACGGCATCAATGGGAGCGTTTGTGAGCAACACCGGGACAGTAGCGCTGATGCTCCCGATTGTTGTAAGTTTGGCTGTAAGCGCCGGAACCAATGTCCGCCGTCTGCTTATGCCGATGGCATTTGCAAGCAGTTTGGGAGCTATGTTTACCCTTATCGGAACACCGCCGAATATGATTGTGAGCGACACGCTGAAAAATTCCGGTATCGCAGGATTTGAAAATGGGCTGTCGTTCTTTTCGTTCTTTCCAATCGGGGTGATTGCCGTCGGTTTCGGGATTGTTTCATTGTGGTTTATGTCAAAATTACTGGTAAAAGGAGATAAAAACGAAGAAGGGGATAAAGACATAAGCAGCCGGTCTGTCAACCAGTTGATGCAAAGTTATCAAATTGCCGAAAATTTATACCGGGTAAAAGTAACCGAAAATTCGCCGGTGAATAATAAAAGCTTGAAAGAACTTTCCATATCACAGCGTTTCAATGTTTCTATCCTGGAAATACGTCGCAATACCCGTAAAAATTTTCTCAAAACCGAAAATCAGGATATTGCCGGACCCGAAAGCATCATTGCCGTTAACGATATTTTATATGTATTGGGCTCACTGGAAAATGTCAATGATTTTGTGAAAGAAAACAAGCTTTTGTTCCTGTCGAAAAGCCAGTCGGAGAACAAAAACGATGATACCGGAAAAATAGGCGTTGCCGAACTTGTTTTGATGGCAAAATCTCAGCTTATAAATAAACAAATCAAAGAAACCGATTTCAGAAGTGTTTACAATGTAAATGTGTTGGGTATTCAGCGGCATAACGAATATATCCTGAAAAATATAAGGGAAGAAAAGATACATGTCGGCGACGTGCTGCTGATTCAGGGAAAATGGGAAGATATTCAAAATCTGGCACGTTCGAGCACCTCGTGGGTAATGCTGGGACAACCGATGGAAGAGGCGAATAAAGTACTGTTAAGCAGCAAAGCACCCTTAGCGGCGATTATTTTAATACTGATGGTCGCAGCTATGGTTTTCGAATGGCTTCCGCCGGTAATGGCATCCATGGTTGCGGCTGTCCTGATGGTGCTTACCGGTTGCCTTCGCAATGTGGAATCTGCTTACAAAACCATTAATTGGGAAAGCATTGTGCTTTTTGCCGGTATGATTCCAATGGCTATTGCGATGGAAAACACAGGAGCCTCGCGCTGGATTGCCGAAAGCATCGTCGGTCAATTAGGCACATTCGGACCGGTGGCAGTTATGGCCGGAATTTACCTGGCAACTTCATGTGTTACCCTGTTTATAAGTAATACGGCAACGGCGGTGTTGTTTGCGCCAATCGCACTGCAAACGGCACTCACATTAAACGTAAGTCCGTTACCATTTATGTTTACGGTAGCTGTAGCTGCGAGCATGTGTTTTGCGAGCCCGTTTGCCACACCGCCAAACGCTTTGGTAATGTCGGCCGGACGATATAGTTTTATGGATTACGTCAAGGTGGGCTTGCCGATGCAATTGATTTACGCATTGATAATGATTTTAGTATTGCCGTTGTTGTTCCCGTTTTAAAAAAGTTTATGCCAACGTTTTAGATTTCAACATCCATCCTTGTCCGGCACAGCGTATTGAAATAATGGAAAAGTACTATCGATACATAAGAAAACCAGTGTAAACGAAAAATCAAGTAGAATAGAAACAAAAAATCCTGATAAATATCAGGATTTTTTAATTAAAAACAGCCATTTTTTTAAATTAAAAATTTAGACATAACTGCCAGTATATTAATATTTTATTTGTACCTATACTGTTTTCAATATGTCAAAGATACAATTTGTAAGGAATTCACAACTAGATCATCTTTAATTAAAAATTTGTATGAACTGTTTTCAATATGTCAAAGATACAATTTGTAAGGAATTCACAACCATTTTGTATTTTTTCTGTTGATACAGAATACTGTTTTCAATATGTCAAAGATACAATTTGTAAGGAATTCACAACCCGTCCACCATGATAAGCAAAAGCCGCAATACTGTTTTCAATATGTCAAAGATACAATTTGTAAGGAATTCACAACTAACTTTTGTTTTTTTACGTTAATAACTCACTGTTTTCAATATGTCAAAGATACAATTTGTAAGGAATTCACAACCCTTTTGTTCCTGCTTTCACTCGCATACTCACTGTTTTCAATATGTCAAAGATACAATTTGTAAGGAATTCACAACTAGATGATAAAAATTCAAATTGCGCCCAAAACTGTTTTCAATATGTCAAAGATACAATTTGTAAGGAATTCACAACCGGTATTTGGCATTTTGCACATTGGTTAAGACTGTTTTCAATATGTCAAAGATACAATTTGTAAGGAATTCACAACTCGGTGCGTGTTATCCCAACGGTAAGCCGGACTGTTTTCAATATGTCAAAGATACAATTTGTAAGGAATTCACAACTATAATTTCCTCAACTCCTCCCAACGTTTCACTGTTTTCAATATGTCAAAGATACAATTTGTAAGGAATTCACAACTTTGAGGGCGGCAGACGAACCGGGCGACGCACTGTTTTCAATATGTCAAAGATACAATTTGTAAGGAATTCACAACTATCGTCCAAAAATGTTATTTTACGATACAACTGTTTTCAATATGTCAAAGATACAATTTGTAAGGAATTCACAACTCGTTTGACTTCCTCAATAAAGCCTTGATACTGTTTTCAATATGTCAAAGATACAATTTGTAAGGAATTCACAACTACGCTGGAAAATCCAATTGTCTAATGGTTACTGTTTTCAATATGTCAAAGATACAATTTGTAAGGAATTCACAATATTAACTGATATTCAACAAATTACACTATATTGAGAAACGGTTTAGCACCACTTTATACAAAACCGTTTTTATTTTTGTCTTTCGTGGGTGCTTTTTTGTTTATCCTTTCTAATTGTTTCTTTTTGCGAGAAACGGCTTACCGTTTCTTATTCGTTTCTCAACCGTTTCTTGTGGTAGCAAAAGTACACAAAAAATCCCGACTTTCATCGGGATTTCCTGCAAGAAAACATTTTGCCTTTCAGCAACGCTAAACAGACTTTTTCAATTTCAGCACGAAGTAAACAATAGCGAGCAACACAACCGCAAGCAAAATCCGCCCGCACCATACTTGAAAGTTTTGCCAACTTGATAGCGGCTTTTTTACTTCCTTAACCACTTCGACCGGATAAGGCACACGGATTGTATCGGTTTTGAAAATGCTGTCCCGAATGATTTTATCACGGTACAGGTAATTGTATTTTTCGAGAAAAACGGTATCGCCTTTGATTGCAAAGAAAATACTATCACGGAAATAAATACTGTCCCGCAAATAGTTGTCGCGGTACTCGGTGCGGGTTGTTTCAATGGGTATGTATTGCGGTGTTTTGCAGGAACTGCAAACACAAAGCAACAAGGTTATAAAAATACTTGTATTTTTCATTGTATTGTAATTTTAGATTGTAGCTTAAACCCTGCTTTTATTTGCGAAATATCGGCGTTTACGCCGTTTTCGACAAAGGACATTGCCGACACGATTAAAATGTATTTGCCGCCACTTGTGACGGTCAAAGCTTCGTCGGCGGCAACGCCTGAATATTTGACAACTGCGGCAATATACGCTTGTGTGTTGTTTTCGTTTGGCGGTGCAAAGCGGGCAATTATCTTTTCAATGGTGTTACAACCGTATTTCACTAAATAAGTGTGCAAGGTTACAAATGCAGCACGGTAGCCGTATTCGATACTTTCGTACTGTTCAAAATCTTTGTCGGTACTCACTTTTTCGCCTTTGAATGTGTCGCGGCTGTGCCTTAAATTCAAAGGATTGTTATTTCTTATTCCTCGTGGTTTCATTTGTTTTGCTTTTTTAGTTCGTTCTTAACCGGACAATTTTTTTCATCGCTGCAATCTGAAATACGGCTCAATGCCTGCTCTAATCGCTGTATTTTTTGGCTCAAAATATCAATTCTCTTTGTGAGCGGCGCGATTAGGTATTGGTCGTTCAGTTTCAGCAGTTTTTCGGCGTGGTCGGATTTGATAACCTCAACCTCTGCTGAACTTTTGCGCCTGCCACCCAACCACCCGACAATTAGCGTAATAATTGATACCGAAAACGGCAATATTTGATTTAGAATTTCCATACGATTTTTATTTTAATGGTTAAAAGAAAAGCCGCAAACGCGGCTTTCCCTGCAAGAAAACATTTTTGCCTACGCTTAGGCAATTTCAACAGCACCCAAATACGCACTGTTTGCTACTTCTTTGCCATCTTCGGAAATGAAGCCCAAATAAGCGTGAACTTCGTCGCCCGACCAGTCGGCAGGAAGTGCAACGGTTTGTGTTCCTGCGGTGCGTTCTGTTCCTGCGGTGTCGGTGATTGCCTCGCCTTTGGCGGGGTTAAGAACTGCAATCAACGCTTTGTCTGTTTGCTTGGCGGAGTTTACGCCGCTGTTGTCGTCCCAAGCGAAAACAATGCTTCCGTTTTCAACATCTGCGCTTGCATTGGCTGCGGAAGTCAAAGCACCACGAGAAACTAACACTTTGCTCGGGTCAATTTCATAATCGGGATATGCTCCCGAAATGGCGTTTGCCAGAGTGTAGGACATTGCTGCATTGAACGGCGACTGACGGTGTGCGTACAATTTCCACCCTGTACGCAAAAATCCTGTTATTGGTTTGAGCAATGCAAGTGCAAGTGCAAATTTTGTGCGCTGGCTGACTTGACCCACTGTGCGGGGGTTTTTGACTTTTTGCGGCAGTGAGCGCATATAAGAAATGCCTTTCCAGCTTCCGCCTACGACTGTTCCGACCTTGCCGGAGAAGCCGCCTAAAATTCCTTTTTTAATTGTTCCCATTTTCTAAAATTTAAAGGATTGATACTTGTTATTATTTGGACTTGGTACGGCGTTGGTATAGCCTTGACCTTTTCCGAAAACAAAAATACAATGGTGTTTTATGTCCTTTTTGATATTGGTTTCGTATGCTGTTGGTTGCTGTAAATTGCTTTATTGCAGATAAAAAACAACAAATATTTTTCCCCCGAAAAAAAAAGAAAAACGAAGAAGAAAAATGATATGCTATTCCAACAGCAATAAAGCGGCGGCTGTCAAGGTTTTTTCAAAAAATACGCTCGCCCGCAGGGAACGAGGAAGATTTTTTGAAAAACCCGCAGGGCTTGACCTTTACTGCCGGTAAGCGTAGTTGCTATCTTTGCATATTCATTTTTTCGGGGAAAATAACAGTTCTCTAATCCTTAAAAATGAAATTGTCATTTTGCCAAATTTCCATTTTGGCAATTTGGATATTTCATAACCTGCGTGGTAACGCAAATAAAATAAAAAATGCAACTGTTTTAAGGGGTGGGTGGTCGGGGGTTGGCGTGGGAGTAGCAGCAAAACAACGCAGGTAAAACAGCCCTGAGCGCAGCACTAAAAATGCGGCGAAATGGAGCGTAGCGGAATGGGAGTGCATTTTTTGGTTGCTGCATTAAAGGCGCGAGCCGACTGCGAGTGGAGCGAGGGTGGCAGACACGGATAGCCCGCAATGGAGTGATAACGGAATGAGGGCTGTGGCTGCCTACGGTTTACCGCAGGGCTGGCGCGATTTTTTGCCGTGCAGTGTAGTTTTTTTGCGGGTTCGGGCAAGGGCAGGAATGAAAGAACGGAATGCAGAGTAGCGTAATGGAGTGAGAGAATGACTGCGCTTGCTTGGGTTAGATAACTTTTTGCGGTGTGAGCGGCGGGAGGCACGACCGGAGCGAACACGGCAAAGACCGCTGAAAAAGGGCGGGAGCAAAAAACGAAACGGAACAAAGCAAAAATCGTGACAGCCCGATTAGCCCGAGCGACCCGCAGGCGAGCATAAACACAGCGGCGGTTGCCCCCTTTTTGAAAGATTTATGAGCGTAGCGAATACCTTGTTGGGGTTTAAGGGGGCAAGAGTAGCCGCTACTGACAACCGAAATGACCGATTGCAGGGAAAACAAGCCGGCACGCCATTGTGAGCACCAAGCGTAGCGGGCTGGAGCGCAGCAATGGAGTGTGGCGGCGTTAGCGGCAAGGGCGGCGAAAAAAATACTACCCGCAGGGTGGAGATTTTTTTAGCCACTTGTTTTACCCTTGTCCGCTATGTTTTTTCCGAATAAGGGAATGAGGGCGGAAGACCGCTTTACCTGCGTTGTTTGGGTGCGGAGCAGTGAATATGGATTTATACCGAGTAAAATAAAAAAGAAATCCCCAAATTCTCACTTGTGAGGAATTTGAGGATTTTAAGGAAATTAAATTTTACCAATCAATGCGATTTATTTTTTCATTCAGTTGTTTTATCCTATCAATCAATTCATTGAATGATAATGAATTGCCATAAATCATTGTTTGCATTTTGTTGTAATCTTCTTCCCATTGTTCAATTACATTTTGGGGCGGAATAATGTTTATTGTTGCGGGGGAAAGTGTATCATAATCAAAATCTTTCATTGCGATAAACATACGGCGGTGAGCAATAATTGACTGATATAAATCTTTGTTTTTCAGCGCATTTTCGGCAATGGGCGTATCTGTCATTCTTGCCAAATCGTACAAATGGCGGCTCATTCTTTCAACTCGCACCAATTCGTTTGGTTTGGAAAATTCTTCGTGCAACAGGCAAATTTTTTCTAAAAATGTGCGTTCCGGCACAACGGCATTGATTTCAAAGGGCTGTTCGACAAAAGTTGCCTGCGGGAAATGCGTATCAATAAATGATTGTATTTCAACTTTTTGCAACGGCTCTTTCATTGAACGCCCGCCAATTTCCAAAACAACAATGTTTCTGATATACGGATTTTCGCTGAGAACAGATTTGTACTCGACAAACACTTTTTCGGGGTCAATGGTAGTAACAGGCGTAATATCCATTTTTACCGAAAATAAATCTTTGGGAATACCGTTTGCCTCCATTTGACGCGCCAAATCAAACTGCAAACTGTCGCGGGTAAATTTGCAGGTCGCTTTTCGCAGGTTTTTGCTAATCTGTTTAATGGTAAATGTTTCGCCCGCAAATCCGAAAAACTCGCGATTTATTGCAATATCAACATCTTCTGAAAAGCGTTCTATCAAATTGTAGCATTTGCTCAACGAAGTTCCACCTTTGAATGAAAGGTTTTCAGCGTATGGCAACGCAAATAATGCACGAAGTACGGCAGTAACCCACCAATCTTTTTCAACGGCGACAGGCGGCAACGCCTTTCTATTGGCAACCTGTTCAAAAATTGTTATTTGTTGCTCACTTGTTAAATTTCTAAATTTATTCATACATCTTCATTATTAACGATTTAATCCACGCAGGCATTAGTTTGACATCTTGCAAAACGAGTTCTTTGGGTACTTGCTGCAATATTTCTTTTATGCGTTCCGATTGTTCTTGTGTTACTTTATCTTTGCCGATTTCTTTGAGTGCAAACACAATCAACATCACTATTTCACTGTGAAATGCCAAATTTTTCGGTGCGGTATGCCGAAACAAAATTCCTTTGCCTTTGCCTGTGTTTATTCGGCGCGGTGTACCGTCCGTCAAAAACACAAAATTCATTGGAACTTGCGTAGATAATCCCAAGCGATTAAGTGCGTGAATGCCTGTTGGTACAATCCGTGCCTTATCTCTTTTGGCAATGGCGTAGGCAACATCTTCCCAAGACGGGTGCAAAACACCCAAACCTAATTTTTTATCAATTTTGGGGTAATAATAAATGCCTCGTGCAAGCCGCAAAAGTGTTTGAGATTTTGCCAAACGCTCTATTGCTTTTTGTACCGCTTTTACTTCGCCATAAAGTGCAAAATCGGAAGCAAAATACACTTTACCCCCTCCGCACTTTTTTAACCTTGCAAGTATTTTGTCGTCAATGCTTTGCATATTATTTTAATCTTTATTTTGTCGCTAAAAAACATATAATTGGCGACAAATTTCAACTGCAAAGATAGTGTAATTTTGGGAATAAAAATATATTGAAGATTTATTTTTCAAGGAAATGCCATTTGTGGGGAAATTGAGGATTTAACTTTGGCACAAAACAATGCTTTTTTTGTGCCAAAAAAACGCGCACCCCCTTTGGCGTTTTTGATTTTTACAAACACCTTGTTTTCAATGCTTTTTATTGCGAAATTTCAATATTCTTGTCCGATATTTTGCTAATATTTAGGACAAAATCAGACACAAATATGTTACAAAATTGACTGCAAGGATAGTGCTATTTTGGAACGGCAAGAAAGGGTTTGTATTCTATGTTTTGAGTTTCAGGCAGCAAGGTTATAAAATAATTTTTATTTTTCCGTGAATGGGTGGTTGTTTTTGTATTGTATTCACGATTTTTTCATTTTGTGTAGGGCGGAAATATGGTTTTATTTTCCGTTTAAATGACCTAAGCCTCGACAAAGAGGCTTAGGTTGTGAGGGGTGTGTTTTAGCGAGCGGGGTGTTCGTGGGCGGAGCGGATAACTAAGAGCCCGTTCATAACAGTTACGCTTACATAGTTTTCGGGGAGGAAGCCTGCGGCTTGGAGCCAGTTTCCACAGAGGCGAAGTTCGGGTACTATTGTGTTATATGAATATTTTCGCTGACGGTGAAAGGGATAGAGTTTAAGATAACGCACTTTTGGCTCTTCGGCGCGTAAGGTTACGGACTCTTCGGTAATTTGTTTTTGGATTACCTTTTTAATGGTGGAAGCCGGTTTGGCTTCTTTGGTTTTGCTTTTGGAGTTAGTCATTTTTTTAAAGCATTTAAATTGAGGACAGAAATTAAAAAACGGTTCCAGCCTTTCCCGTTGACTAACTCCCAAAGGCGCTCGCAGGTGCATTAACACTCCGCACGGGGGTACCGGAACCGCATATCATTATATTTCGGACATAAAAAATGCCCGCAATAATGTTGGCGAGCTCACCTCGCCTTTGGAAGAATTAGTCGCTGCAAATATAGTGATTTTTTTAACATAGTTGTGTAAAGTGAAGAATTATTAAGTTTATAGCATTAAAAAAATCCCCAATATCCTAATTTTAGGATTTGGGGAGATAGGAGATTTTGTTTTCTAATGAAATGGAATTTACCAATCAATTTGATTTATTTTTTCGTTCAGTTGTTTTGTTATGTTTTTTGCCTAAATTCATAACAGAAAAGTATGAAAAATAGTTGAAATAATAAGCAAGGTGGAAAATGTTTCTCTGAAAACATCGGAGGCAAAATGTATTTTACCACCTCCGCACTTTTTAATTCTTATAAGTATATTATTATCAATATTTTATGTATTATTTTAATTTTTATTTTGTCGCTAAAAAACATATAATTGGCGACAAAATTTGCAACGAGAAGCTATGATATTTTTTTAATTCATAACAAGCAAAAAATCCCCAAATCCTTGTTGTGGGGAATTTTGGGAAATCGAGATTGTATTTTCTTATGTTTTGAAAGTATTGTCAATATTTACTACCAACAAATGTAGAATCACTTTGCATAATAGAATGAATAGAATCTAATTTCATCTTTATTAAGGTTTGTGTTTCGATTAATTCTTTCAGGTTAGTATTTGTTTCTTTAATTTGTTTGATTTCTTCATTTTCACCTCTATTGGGGAAAATCGTAAACAAAAATATAAGAAACCCACTTAAACCTACTGTAAATGCAAATTTTAATATTTGTAAGGAATGGGTAACAATTTTTCTTCTCTGGAATTTCCCGTCAATAACCAAATTTTTACAATACTTCAGGTAATAATATCGAATCTTTTCCATTAATGAAGGACAACCGTCAATAGAAGTACATTCCATATATGAATTTAACCAATTCCATTGTTTTTTCAGAAAAGCCTCATCCATTAATTTATCAGGATGTATATGATTTTCCACGAAAATAGCTGTTTCTAAAGCTTTTGTCCTTTCTGTACCTGAGGGATATAAAATAATAGCAATGTATCCGTGGTCATTTAGATTGAAAGACAAAGTTGTGCCATATTCCATTACATATTTTTCTTCAACTCGAAGGTCTGCTTTAATCTTTTTCTCTAAATCAAAAATTCTACCGCCATAAAACACTTCAAAAATTCTATTATCTATCCCTCCATTTCTACCTTTAGGGCAAATACAAAGACTGTAATAATCATCAAATCTTTTATGTTTTTTATCGTCTGCTTTAAACTTTTCAAAGATAGATTTTCCATTTTTTTGGAATTCTTCAAATAATTTAGCTCTATCAAATCTATTTTCTTTCATATATTGTACTTTAAGAAAATATAACATTCACTGCATATAAGTAAATATTTATTGCTTTTATATATGGTTTTCTGACTCTTATTTACAATGCAACATTAATTTTTTTTCCTCTTCAAGGCAATTGTTGGATTTTTGTCATATTCCTGTTTTAGTTTGTATAAATCGCTGCCTTCTTTTACAATGGCATTGCGGTAGTTGGTGTAAAATTCCATCAGATGCCTGCTTTTGGGATTTGTGAATTGGTTTTGTACCGTGTCTGAAAAATCGTTGTCGTGAATGGCTTTTATGAGTTTTACCTTTTCTTTTTCGTCGAGCGTTTGCATACAATCGTTGTAGCATTTACGCCAATTATCGGTTGAATGTGGATGTTTATCTTTTAACCACTTAAAGAAATACCGGTACAAAATAAAGGTTTCGGGCATTTCCAACAACTCATAAAATTCTTCATCATTATGCCCAAACGCTTCTCCGAAAAATGATTTTCCGCGTCCGATTTTACCTTTTGTGCTGTTTAATATGGCTTGTACGGCACGAATATATTTTCTGTTCCAATGTTCGCCGATAAAGTCGCGGTTGTGTGAATAGTCTATTGTGTCGCCTGCTTGTTTGATTATGGGATGGTATTTCATAGGGAAAGAGTAAATGTTAATTCCTAATTCTTCACATAAATCTACATTTATTTTTAAGCGGTTGTATAAATCAATCGGTTTATCGTTGAAATTATACAACAGATAATTTGAAAAGTCGCGCATACCGGCGGAGGCACTCATTCGGATTGCTTTTTCGTAATGAGGTAATATAGTCATATCGTCAAAGGCAATCCGTAAGGGACGAACATTGATTTTTGACAGTAATTCTACTTTCTCTTTTGTGAAAAGCCGGGCGTCTACACCTTGGTTAAAGTCCACATATCGTTGTCGGGGAACCGGGCGAAAATGCTTTTTGTAAATGTCTTTTATTTCTTCGTAGGCGGCTAACAGATTTTCTTTCTTGGTTGTTATTAGCTTGTTAATGTGGTATTTGTCAAAAATAATCTTATAAACCTGATAGGATTCTTCGCCTTTCAGTTTTTCGTAGAACTCCATAATCAAGCCTTGTGCTTTACGAATATAGGCACGGTCGTTGATTTTGTTTTCTAAATTGTTGATTGATATTTCGAGCAAATCGGGTTGTGTAAATTTATCGTTTTTACCAAAGCCACTGTCAATAATATCTTTTATAATAAGTGGTAATTTTGGGGATGCCAAAATATTATTGTCCATCAACAGCAAATCTTTTTGTTCGCCGTAAGTTTCTTTTACCAAATCTATCCGTTCTTTTAGAGGAATATAAGCGTTGTATTCCGGTTCTAAAATAGGTACGGCACAAAACTTACATTTACGCACACAGCCTCGTGTTGTATATCCGTAGTATGCGTTATTCATCGGGTATTTGTAGGCAATTTCGTCTAAAATGGAATAGTCGAGCGGTAAGTTGTCAATTATTTTATCATCTCCTTTGTCGAGTTGTCCGGGAGTGTTTAAAATGCCCTTGTGTATGTTTTTGAGATTAACATTGGCGGCTTCCGCCAATTCTTCTGCTTGCAAGGTTGCCAATACTCCGCCAACCATCAGACCACTTGGTTTTTTGACAAAATTTTTGGCAAATTTGATTGTTTCAACGGTGATGTTCCAATAAAATGTGAAAAGCGTTGTTATGAAAACCCTATCCCATTCCGGCTCTTTTTCCCAAAGTCCTTTGTGGTAATAATCGCGGTATTCTTCTACTTTAGCGGTAAGCAATAATTCTATTTCCGAATCGGAAAGTTTGAGTTGCTGCAGGTATTCTTTTTTGCGGTAGCGAAAAAAATCAATCAAAATATCTTTTCGTAATTCCCAATCAATGGAATTATCCAAATTGGCAAGGGCAAGAATACATTTATCGGCAATTCGTTCAATAACAAACTGCTTTAAATCACCCTTGTAGAAAACAACTTCGTATCCCAATTGCTTGTGGTAGGTTGATAGTTTCATCAAGCCAATGGGCGGGAATTTGTTTGAGTAATCAGGCTCTAATAATAGGACTTTTTTTCTTGTTTTAATCTGTGCCATTATTTGCTTAAATCCTTGATTACTTTTCCTGTCAGTTCGTCAATTAGTTTTGTTTGAGCAGAGGGACAATTATCTCTCAATAGTTTAAAAGCTCGCCTAACAATAGCCACTTCTTGTTCGGAGTATTTTATTTTTAAGACATCAAACTTGTCTAATAACTGTTTGGGTGTAGTAGAAACAGAGGGGGCTGTTGTTGTAACATTGCTTGGCTGTGTTCCTGTTGGAATTGGAGGATTTTTAATAATGTCTTCCAATTTTTTCTTGTATATCTCTGCCACTTTTTGTTCTGCTTCTGTTTGTGCTTTGTTTGTGGCTTTCTCTAATTTTTTATTTGCTGTTTCCCATTTGCGTGTTACTTCGGGAACATCTTCCTGTTCAGTGATTTGTGCTTTTTCTGTCTCTGCAGCAACAACATCTCTTGTTGCCGTTTTCATACTGTTTGCCAAATAGTATAAATTATACAGGTTCAAAAAATAATCTTTCAAAAGTTCTTGAAATTTTATTGCTTCGGGTGTTGGTGCTAATCCGCTACGCGAACTTTCGGGTTTTAGTTTTGGGTGAACGGCGTGTACTTCGCCGTAAAAATAGTTGTTTCCTCGTGCCTCTTTGAAAAATTGATTAAGCAAATCGGGTGAGCCAATTAGAATATTATGTTTTCTTAAACGAATACCTCTGTTTTTGTCAGTCGCAGGAATTGCACCCGAAAACGCCGTTACTGCATACCAACCCCACGCAAGCAAGCCGTAATTATCATCTGCAATTTTAAAGTAAGCCAAATCATCAATCGCATCTTGTGTGCCGTCAATTTTCAAACCGTATCTTTTGCGTATATCGGTTTCTTCATTTACAGTTACTTTGAAATGTCCTGCTTGTTTTTGAAGTTCTATGTAATCAGTTGGGATTTTAGTTTGTACAAGATTGTTTTTAAAAACAAATTGATAATCAATAGGGGCAACATCTCTCAAATAATCGGATATGGCTTCTTGATTAAGTAATTCGGGATATTCTGGGCGAACTTCATCAAGCGTAACCATAAAATAATGTTTATCTTCTTCTTCATTGTACAATTCAATTTCCGTAATTGCGTCTATAACCTCTGCGGCAGAACGGCGGTCGGCATCATCATCTAATATTGCTCTTGCAGCCTCTACATCAAAAGTTATTTCGGAAGCGTATTTTTCGCCTTGAAAGGAAGTTTTGAATGAAAGTTTTTTACAGTAGCCACCACCTACCAAACGACCGATGCCAAATTGTCCTGCAGAATTTATACCGTCTTTTGTCGAATCTGCAATATTCAATAGAACAGGCTCGACTTTTTCTACCGGAACGCCTATTCCATTGTCGGTAATAGTAATTTTACGGTTGTAATTATCAATATTTACAACGATATGACCATCTTTTAATTGGTTTAAAATATCTGTATCGGCGGCATCTTTAATTGCATCACGAGCATTTTGGATATATTCACGATAAATAATTTTGGCATCGGGATACATTGAGAACATTAAAATCTCAATGAGTTTTTTGCCTACCACTGTTTTATGTTCTTTCATTATATTTTTGATAAAAGGTTATCCATTAGGAAATTGTCGATATGTTGGGCGTGGAAACTTAATGTTTACAATCGACCGCAAAGCAGGATTGGAAATAATGTATTCGCCGGGTGAAAGCCTTGTCATCATATTTTGATATACTTTGGGGATATATCTGTAATCGGATTTTGACACTTCTATTGCATTTGTTCTACCGTAGGCTTGTGTTGCACAGTTACCTTTTACGCGGTCGTGTATAGCACTTCGGAATTGTTCCACTCCAAAAAGAATAATACCCAAAGAACGCCCACGCTCGGTTATTTCCAACAGTTGGCGAAGTATAGGCGACCTTGCGGGAATATCGGTTGAGGCATATTTGTTCAATTCATCGACAAATAAAATTACTTTGTCGGGGATATTGTCGCGGTCTACACCAAGTTTCATATCGTAAATAGCACGCGCCACGCTACCGAAAACGAAACTTTGCGTATTTTCGTCCAAGCGGGCAATGTCAATGACCATTACTTGATTTGCCGTGAGGTTATTTTGAATTTCATCTGTTAAATCCACTTCGTTGCTTGTCAGCACTTTTGAAAAAACATCGTTTTTAATTGCCTTGCTTACACAGCGTTTGAATTTTCTCCAACTTGCAACTTGAATTTCATTTTTTTGTCCGCCATTTGCTGCGGTTTTTGTGTAATTGTCAAGTTCTTCGTTAAAGGTACTCCATTTATCCACTCTTGCGAAATTACCTCCGCCATTGATAATAAAATTTACACAACTTTCCAAAGTACCTGTGCTGTCGTCTTCGTTGGCAAGCAACAAATCTAATTTGTCCTGCGATTTCTCGAAAGTATATTTGTAAGCAAATGCTTTGTGATTTTCCTTTTGGCGTTTCACATCTTCGGGTTTTGCATAAGATTGCACATTCTCATCAAGCAATTTGCTGTATGGGTAGTAATAACGCACATTTTTGAAAGGGTCGAGCGATAAACCTAAATCAGTGTATAGTTTTTTGTCGTTGTCGGATAATTCGGTATTAGGCTCGTCTATCGCCATTAAATCCCTGCCTTTTACATTAAAAAATACGAACGCTGCAGAACTGCCATCTTCTAAACGGAATTTGTGTTGAACGGCATTCAGCAAAAACATTGAATAAGAAGTTTTTGCCGCCAAACCCGAAATTCCCGACACATTGAGGTGTGCCCCGTCGGGACCAATCAAGAAGTTAGAATTTAACTCTACTTTGATTTTCAACGCTTCATTTCCTTGATACATTTGCAGATAACCACACACAAGCGGATTTTTTACATCTTTCAGCCCAAGTGCAAATTGAATATCATCTGCGTTGCACAAAGAAACTTGCTTGCCGTCCAAAACAGGGGTGTAAACATTTTTGTCGTTGCACACCACATTGGCTTTAACATAATTCATTCCCAAACGATTCATATTCCCGATTAACGGGGTGGTGTCGCCAAAATCGCTTGAAATATAACTTGTAAAATGGCTCGGAGCATCGGTTATATGGTTGATAGTTTCGATTACGCCATAGGTAACAGACTTCGTGTTATCGGGAGCGATATGCTCCACTTTTATAATATCAAAAGGGCTTAAAATTTCCTTTTTATCTGTCCAAAAATAAAAATCCTCTGTTGTGGCAGGGCTTTTTTCGGTAGCAGAAACTTTTCCTATAACTTTTGTCTTTGTCATATCAGAACAAATTTAGAATTATATTATCATTGATATAGTGTGATTTGCAAAACGATTCCGTCAAAAAAACAGGATACAAATGATTTGCCCAACGCCCATCAGAGCCGAAACATACTGGGTATGCCTCACGAATAAGATTTGCGCTAATTACATTTATTATATCGGTGTCGATAGGCTTGTCTTCTTGTAAAAGCACCATTTCGCATTTCACAACATCGGAAAAATTTGTTTCGCGAAAATTTCTTGATTCTTCTTTCCCGCCTCGTAAGCGCAGGTACCAAACAGCATAAAATGAAGAAAATGTGCCACCGCCTTTATGTGAATGCTTTGTTTCGTATCGGTAGGTTTTGGTGCGTTCAAAAGGTTTGAGGTTGGCAATAGTTCTCGCAAGACTATTTCCCTCGTAGTCGTTCAAAAGTTCGGGGTCGAACATTTTGGAAACGCCGACCACATTTTGATAATTTGCTCGCAAATTATTCCATTCCGCAGGGTCAAGGTTTGTGTAACCCGGATTGTATTCTAACGAGCCGTCTTTTATCAGCCAACTTTCATCATCGAGTTTATTTTGTTTGCAGAGTTCGGCAACAAGTTTCTGTTCCTCGTCTGTCATTTCGTTTTGAATTTTGGCTACGCCTCTATTTTTGTAAAAATCTTTTTCTTTATCCTCAGTAAATCCGTCTGTTTTATAGAGCAAAAGTTTTTCTATTTCAATCCCTTTTTCTTTTACAAAAGGGATTTTGGCGATTTCTTCATTCAGTTTTTCGCAATAGGAACGACAAAAGTTTTCGCCTCCGTCGTCATCGTCAAAATCATCGGGCATTGCGATAACAATTTTATTGCGTAAATCGAACTTTTTAAATGTATCACGGTTTTTGCGTTCGCAACACCCAACAATGATTTGTCCTGCCACAATGGGAAAAATCTTTTTGCCAATGGCAATATCGTCAACTTTGTAGGTATGGCGTGAGCCGTCTAAAAAATAGCGGAAAATGGCGGGTGGCGGATTATTTTTGTTTAACAAATTGTTCAACGGAACTGTGCTTTGCCGATTGCGGTCAGTTTCAGCAAAAATACTTTTGGTAGCCTGCACAACAGTTTTATCGTCGTAATTGTACGCGATTGTGTCGTTGTTGTTTGTATCTAACGACAACTTTTTCGTCTTGTAACACTGATATTTACCATTGCCCGACTGCTGTATGTAATCCAATATTTTACCCATATATCGTACCTATACATAAAATCTTGCAAAAATACAATTATTTTTTCAGTTTAACATTAGAAAACAACATAAAACCATAAGAAAAAAAGAGTTACAAAAAAGTCCTTTCCGTTTTAGGAAAATGGGAAAGAGAAAAATGCAGTTTTTTACCGTTTTCGATAAACACCGTGCGAAATTCTTTCTATCAAATTATTTTGCAAATAGCGTTCAACTTGTTTTTCGGCGGTTTTGTTGGGAATATTCAGCGTTTTTGCTACTTCTAAATACTTTTTACGGTCGAACTCTTGGGGCAAAGATTGTAATAATCTTTGTTGTGGGACAACGGTTGGCATTTGTTCGGGCGTTTCGGTAGGCAACTGTTGGAAAATCAATGCAGCGTGGTGTATCAATGTGTCTGTGATTTTCATTGCAGATTGAAAATCACAGACACTGCAAATAATTGTTTGTGGAAAATTGCGAATTTCAAATAATCGCAGAGCGGTTAAAATCATCGCCATACGAAAAGTTGATAACCCCAATCGGCGTATTGTTCCAATAAAAGAATCGCCAAATTGTGCGTGATATTGCTTTTGAATATCGTCGAAATAAGCGTTAAACTTGTCTTGTTGCTCTGTCGAAAGAGCAAAACGAAGTCGTGCGGGTTGTTGTTTCATATAGTGAAACAAGGTTTGAAAATCGCTTGCAATTTGGTCGAACTGATGTTCAAGTGGAGCGTTTTCGTTGCCTGCAAAAACATTTTTCCAAACAGGCTGTAAATTTATGTAATAGAACAAAAAACGGCTGAACAAACCGTTTTCGGCATCAGGGATTAAACTTTGTACTTGGCGAGGCGTACCCGAAAGTAAAGCAGAAAGTTGCGGGTGTGCTAACTCGACAAACTCACGGTCTTTTCTTCGGTTGTAAGAAATTGGTTCGTGATGAAACGCTTTACGAAAGCCGTCTGAATAATTGCCGTGTTCGGATTTGAATGTTTGTGCGAGTGTGTCGCCCTCTGTTTCAAAAATTAATCCTTTTTCTTCGTTTTCTTTTAGTAATTGAAAAAGTCCTGTTGCCGAATTGTTGGCAGGAATAAATAGTGTTCGCAACGGCGGTTCTTGTGGTTTGGTAACATCCTCCTTGTTTTTGGTGGCTACATATCTTGACAATTCTATTTCGTATTGCTCTTTTTCGGTTGCATACATTTCCCGCAAATGCTTGTGGATAGGCGTAACCAAACGGCGACACAAGGACAAACGCCCTTTGCCTGCCGAGGCTTTGGCAGCAACAAATAGAAACAAATTCGGATAAACCTCGCATTGATTGTATAAGCCGTAAATATTCGGCAAACAAGACGAAAACACGGTCATTGAGCCAAGCAAGAGTAAGTCGGCATCTTCGGACGAATCGGCTTTTGATACAATTTGTTGTAATAAATAGGGCAAATTGTTATGAACTTCATTTGGAATTGTAGGCGTAAAAATCCCCATTTCGCTTTGCTCAATATCGGCGGCACTCGGCATAGTTTCAAACTTGTTTGAACTCTGCTCTCGTTTGCACGATATTTCCCCACTTTCCCCGATTTCCTCACTTTGAGGATTTGGAGATTTTGAGGATTTTGTTTGGTGTTGAACTTTTGGGGCAGGTGCGACTTTTACGGAAATATCAACGCCTGCCGATTTTGCTAAATGATACAAAGTTTTGATAGATACGCCGTTGCCGTTGGATTTTAAGCATTTGTCAAATTGCTTGTTTGTTTCGGTTTCGGTGTAGCCGGAATAGAAATGGCTTAAACGGTGGTAGTAGGTGCGTCCGCTTTCACCCAACGCATCGGCGAGGGCAAAGCCCAAATCTCGCCAATCGGCATAGTTTGGGGCAATATCGGTGTTTGTATCTTCAATTCTTTTTGTGATTATTTCAATGTCTTTGTCGGAAGATAAAGACGGTAAGGAATTGAAAGAATTTGAGGATTGGGGCAGCGTTGGCGTTGCCCAATCGTTGGGATTAAATATTTTCTTGCTCATAATTATTTCAGTAGTAAAGGGTTAATAAATGCCTGCGGGTCGTGAGGCAGGAAACAAGCCCGCGAAATATCTTTACCCGATTTATCAACCTCAACACTGTAAGTGGCTTTGAGATAGTTTGATACAGACAAAAAATAATTGGTGTGCGTTGCCTGTGTTACATTAATCGGGATTATCCACTTCAAACCATCGCCCGAAGGACTGCGAAACAGCAAAAGCGTATCAAAATAGTCATCGTTTAAGAGTTGATTAAAGAGCGTTTGGATATTGTCGGCGGCACTCGGCATAACTTCAAACGAATTTGAGTTCTGCGCTCGTTTGCACGACAATTCAACGCTACTTAAATGGTCGAAATCCACACACAACATATTGGAATGTTGAATTAGGGCTTTGTCGTTTCTGCTTGAAAAAATGCCTGAAAATGTGCAGTAATCGAAATTTGAGGCTTTGAATTTTCGGGCTTGGGCGACATCGGAAATTGTTCGCAGTTTATCGGTACGCTCTTTGTAGAAGTCGCCCTTGATTGCATTGTAAATTTGCAGCAAGTTAACCGCTTTGTGCGGTTTAGTATTAGAAATCGGGGCTTTGAAGAATGAAAAGAAAATGTCTGAACCTTGATTTATGAGATTAACTTGATTATAAAGATTGGGACTTTTAGGACTGTAAGGAGTATAAGGACTTGGGGGATAAATGGTGCTGTTTTTGTAGAAACTCCATTGTTCGCCAATGTGTAAATGCAATTCTGTGTTGAGGGTTTGTAAAAGAGCTTCGCCGCTTTGTTTGTAATGCAATTCGGCAAAGTCGAAAGCATCGCCCGCAAAGATAGCGTTTTCGCTATCTTCGTGGCGGGCAAATTCTTTGTCAAAAACATTGCCCAAAATATTTTCTTTTTTAATGAAAATATGCAATGTTTCTTTGTTGGAATTGAAAGGATTACGGTATAAGCCGCAATCTCTTTCAACCAAATGCAAAATATTATCTGAACAATATTGTTGCAAAATATGGCTGTAAATAGTTAAGCCATAGTGCGTTTTGTTCAAAATAGCCTCTTTACTTATTGTCGCCATAATTCCGAATTTTAAACATTGTGTAATTGTCGGACAGGATTTTTATAATGTCCTGACGGCGATAATAAATTTTGTTTCCAATGCGTGAATATGGCAAAGTGCCGTTTGAACGCAGGGTTTGTAAGGTGCGGGGGCTAATGTGTAGCGTGTGCATCACATCTTGTCCGTCAATCCAATCTTCAAGTGAAACCTCTTTATTTTCAAGAAATGCTTGCATACAAGGCAGTTGTGCAATGGTTTTTTCAAAGTCGCTTTGCGGATTTTGTGCGATTTCGCGCAAAATTTCGCTAATGTGTTTCGGGTTGCTCATTTTCTTGTCCTCCCTCTTTTGGCTATGTAGTTGGCGGCTTTTTGCTCTACCTCGTTTGCCGAGGCGTTGCGGCGGCTTGTTAGCCACAAATCCAACTCTGCCCTGCGGAAATAGAGTTTTTTGCCCTGCGGACAGTAACAAGGAATGGCATTTGCACTTGTGAGTTTGTACAAATGACTGCTGCTTAAATCAAGATATAAACAGGCTTCCGAAAAGTTGATAATCTCTTTTTGTAAGAGATTTTGCTCGACCAACCGCCGTTCGATTGCATCAAGTTTTGTTAAAATATTTTCTTGCATAATTTTTAACGCTCGCCGTGTTTTTGGGCTTTTCGATTGTGGCGACTTTCAAAAAGAAAAGCCGCAATTTCCATTGTGGAAAATGCGGCTGCAAAAGAATATGTAAAAAGACCTTACAAGGGGTTGTACAAGGGGTTGGAAATTTAGTATTCTTTGTTTTTGTTTATTGATAATGAGGTGTTTAATTCTGCAAGAATTTTATTTGCCTCGTCAATATGGCGGCTGTGATTTTTTGAAAATGACACGCCTTTTTGTAGTTCGTTGTAAATGTTGCTGTAACTGTTGCCTGTTAAAAACGCTATCAACTTGCAAATTTTTGAAAGGTCGTTGTATGCTGTGCCTAACTGCATTTGTTTGAGCATTTCCAAAATGACAACGGAGCGGACTTTGATAGGCACAGCGTTGGTGTTTTCTTTTTCGGGCATTTCGAGCGGCTGTTGGAGTAGTTGAATTTTCCGCTCTATAATGCTGTGAATGTTTTTTGGGTAGTCTTTTTGTAGCAAAGCCAAATCTATGATTTGGAGTAAATCAATTTGCTTTTGACTTGAAAAATTGTGTTGTAACGTATCGATAGATTCGCTACACATTTAATCTCATTTGTTTCGTTAAAAACCATTATCTTTCGAGCATGAAAGATAGAGAAAGACAAATAAGAGCACGCAAAAACTGGCTTAAAGTCTATTCAGAACTCGGTTCTGTCTCAAAGGCTGCATTACGATGTGGAGTAGCCAGATCAACCATGCATCGTTGGATTCAAAGGCATAAAGAAGAAGGAGAATCAGGATTGTCAGATAAGTCTAAACGTCCTAAAACCCTATCTAATACAAAGGTTTCAGAAGATATTGAAGCTCTCATTCTTGACATTAGGAATAAAAGGAGGTGGGGTGCTCAACGTATTTCAACTCACTTATTACGGAAGAAGATAAAACTGTCTGCAATGACGGTATGGAGAGTTTTATCAAAACATAATGTCAAACCAATCGTAAAGAGGCGTAAGAAATCTGAATATAAACGCTATAACAAAGAAATACCAGGGGAAAGGGTTCAGATGGATGTTACAAAAATCAGAAGTGGAGCTTATCAGTTCACAGCTATAGATGACTGTACCAGAATGAAAACCATTAGGATTTATCCGAATAAGAAGGTAGAAAATACAATCCACTTTTTAGGAGAAATAATTGACACTTTTCAATTTCCCATTCAACGAATACAAACGGATTGGGGCACTGAATTTTTCAATTATGACTTCCAATATGAGTTGCACGAACACTTCATCAAATTCAGACCAATAAAGCCCAAAACTCCACATTTGAATGGTAAAGTTGAAAGAACTCAACAAACCGACAAGGTGGAATTTTGGTCTTTATTTGATTTATCTGATGATTTCTTAGACTTAAGTGTCTTAGCAATTGATTGGCAAGATTTTTATAATAAAAAGAGACCTCATTCTTCTCTCAATGGCAAAACTCCTTGGCAGAAACTTAAATCTGTAGAGCATCTTATCCCTATTCAACCTGATGTCACAAAACAGTTCTGGGACTCAGGAGAAGAAGTTTGGCCGAGAAATTATGAATATCTTAAACGATTCAAAAATAAAACCATTCCAAGAAAAAATGGCTAAAAAAATCCAATCACATTATTGTAGCGGATCTATTGGTATAGCACACATTATTGCCACAAGATTTTTTAAAATTTCTTCATTCAATAGAAAAAAACACTCATAAAGAAAAAGGAAAACATTTGCCGTTATTTGTTGGATATAATATTTCCGAGACTGAAATTCACTGGCAAGTTATTATGTTAGAACTTGGTAATTTTCCCATTTATGGCGAGAAAATAAATAAGCAATGGATTTCTATGATAGATGGGGATAGAGATATTAATTGGGTAATGACAAAAAATTGTTCTTATAAATATTTTTTTGGACGAGGAAAATTAAATAACAAACTCACAGATGGAAAAATTTTAATCATCGGCATTGGAGCTATTGGAAGCATTCTTGCTAAAACATTGGCAAGAAGTGGTTGTACGAAGATTGATTTTATAGATTACGATGTGAAAGAGCCTGAAAATGTTTGCCGGTCGGAATATTCTTTCGTTACAGGAATAACAAATAAAACTAATGACTTAATAAATGAAATGTGTTTAATTTCTCCTTTTTTTGAACCGGCGCATGGTGGTTACGATTTTTCGGAAGCATTTGATTTTCTCATAAAATCTAATTTGACTGACACAACTGCTAAAATAGAAATAGAAAAATATCTGAATGAATATGATGTGATTTTTGATTGTACAGCTGATAATGATTTACTTTATGTGCTAAGTCGGTTAAATATAAATTCAACGCTTTTAAACTTTTCAATATCAAATCATGCAAAACAATTTGTATGTGCTGCCGAACAAAACAGATATGATTTCATTTGTACACAATTCAATGGAAATACATTGATATTTGATGTTGATGACTTGTATAATCCGACAGGCTGTTGGAGTCCAACTTTTAAGGCTTCCTATAATGATATAAATACACTTGTACAGTTCGCTATAAAGCATGTTAATTTGAAATTTGAACAAGGTAAGGCTTTGAGAAATTTTGTTATTGAAACTGATAACACAGATTGTCTAAACATTAAACTGAAAGAATTTTGATTTTAGGAATAGATAAATTAGGATTGAGTCTTGAAGCTAATGATGAACTATTAAACAGTATCGTTGAAATAGGGAAAAGTCATTATCCAAACGAGTTTGGCGGCTTTCTGATTGGAAATTACAGCGATGACAACAAGCGTTTACATATCACAGATATGATATTACCGGAAAATTTCAAGGCTTCGAGATATTTCTTTGAAAGAACTACAAAGGGTATCGACAAGTTTCTTGTCAATTATTATAAAGAAACTCCGAAAAAATTTTACGTTGGAGAATGGCATACGCATCCTGATAATAGTCCGATTCCAAGTTTTACCGATATTTCAGCAATAAATGCCATAATAAATAATCAAAATGCTTGCCTTGTCAATCCTGTATTATTGATTATTGGGTATTCCAAAACACAAGTTAATTTTGAATTTTATGTTTACTTTGAAAATAAATTATATAAATATGGAACCTGTTGATTTAAAACAGTTATTTAATGGTTTGCAGAAACAAATGTCTGCACAACTCAACACGAATAGGGAATTTATTGAACATCCCGGTTCAAAAGGCGATGCTTTAGAAAATGCATGGATTGAATGGTTACGAAAATATTTGCCGAACAGATATTGCGTCGATAAAGCCATTGTGATAGACCATGAAGGTAATACAAGCCAGCAAATGGACATTGTGATTTACGATAATTGGTTTACTCCATTTATTTTTAACCAAAACGGATTCTACTACATACCTGCTGAAGGAGTGTATGCAGTCTTTGAAGTAAAGCCTGATATAAAAGGAAATGTTGGAGATAAAACCTATATTGAGTATGCAGGAGAAAAAATAGAAAGTGTAAGATTGTTAAAAAGAGAAGCCGCAAGTTTTATAAATGGCGGAAACATATGTTCTCCTCGCCCTTTAACCAAGATTGTTGGTGGTATTCTATGCAGTACTAATACATTTACGCACAAAAATGATGATACTATAACTAACCACATACAAGCGTTAGAAAATTTAAAAAGTATTGATTTGGGCTGTATTGCTGATTATGGAAGTTTCTACATTGACTATAATCCAAATAAAGAAATTACTGATGTTGGGCAAGATGCTTATTTAGATTTTTATTCAAACCGAAAATTTAATAAAATCAAATTCAGTAATGCAAACCATTCCTTTGTAACGTTCTTTATGCAATTAACACGATATTTACAACAGGCGATTGGAACTATACCTGCTATAAACTTAAATGCTTATTTGAGCAATATAGGTGAAGAAGTTGACGAGCAGATATAGTTTTAAAACGCAAGCTGCAAAAGAATTAATAGAACGAGTGATTGAATCAAAAATTGACATTACAGAATTACACAAAAATTGGTTTGCCATTTGCGGTGTAATTAAAAATCTTTTTGGAGAAAAGGGTCGAGAAATGTTTCATCGGATAAGTCAGTTTTATCCTGCCCATGACTATAACGTAACCGATGATTTTTTCAGCCGTTGCAGAAAATACCGTTACTCATCCGATAGATTATTTGAAATCGCAGGAAAATACGGGATAGATTGATGTTTCATTTGTTTCTTCTGATTCAATAAGTTGTGTGCAACGCACAAAAAAAGCCGTTATGGAAATGTTCCGTAACGGCTTGGTTTTCAATTTGTGGGCCCAACTGGGCTTGAACCAGTGACCCCCTGATTATGAGTCAGGTGCTACTAACCAACTGAGCTATAGGCCCCATTTACAAAAGATTTCATTATCTTTGCAAATCGGGTACAAAAGTAACTATTTTTGCGAAATAGAAAAATTTTTTCAGGCATTTTTTTAGAAATGATAAATTTGACAGGCATTAAAAATATTTTCTTCGATCTGGGAGGCGTTTTGATAAATCTCGACAAAGAGCGCTGTTTGATTGAATTTCAGCAGCTTGGAATTCAAAAAATCGAAGAGCAGATCGGACACAGTTTCAAATCCGGACTTTTTCTGCGGTTGGAAGAAGGGGCAATCACACCGGCAGAATTCCGGAACGAAATACGAAAAATGAGCGATCAACGGGTAACGGACAACGAAATAGACTACGCCTGGAATTGTTTCCTGCTGGATATTTCACCCGCAAAGCTGGAATTTTTGCTGAAATTGCGGAAGGATTACCGTGTATTTATGCTGAGCAATACCAATCAAATTCATTTTGAGCGCATCAAAACACGCCATTTCATCGACAAAAACGGACATTCAATAGATGACTATTTTGAAAAATGCTACCTTTCTTACGAATTGCACCTTTCGAAACCCGGCAAGGAAATTTTCGAAGCGGTCATTGCCGATTCGGGCGTAGCGCCACTCGAAAGCCTGTTTTTGGACGACAACCGTCAAAATATAGAAACGGCACAATCGCTGGGATTCCGTACCTGTTGCATTTCCGAAAACGAAAACTTTACGGAAATGATGATTTCCAAGTCCAGGCAAGGATATAATTATATAACGCAGGACATAAATCCTGTGAAAATATTATGAAATTACATATATGGAATTAATCAAAGATATAGAAAATTTCAAGAATAACGGTTTGGCACTGACCATCGGTTTTTTTGACGGGGTACATGCGGGACACCGGTTTTTGATCCGGCAGGTAGAGGAAATAGCTGCGAAAGAGGGTCTGAAATCCGCTATCCTGACTTTCGACCCGCATCCTCGCCTGGTGTTGGACGAGGCGTATAAACCTCGCCTGCTGAACAGTTTTTCCGAAAAAGTTGAATTATTGAATAAATTACCGTTGGATTATTGTATTCAACTGAATTTTACACACGAATTTGCCAACTATCCGGCGTACGAATTTATGCGTGAAATTTTGCAAAAAAAACTGAATGTAAAGCATTTAATCATTGGATATGATCACCGTTTCGGGAAAAACCGGGAAGAGGGATTTGACGAATATTGTCAATACGGAACGAAACTCGGCATAAAAGTCTCGCGCGTTCAACCTTATGAAGAAAACGGGTTCAAAATCAGCTCCTCGTTTATTCGCCGCCTGTTGATTTCGGGCGATATAAAATCGGCAAATCATTACCTCGGATATCCTTTTTCGTTTAAGGGCGTAGTTGTCGAAGGGTTTAAACTGGGGCGCAAGTTTGGTTTCCCGACCGCCAATCTGCGCTTATCGTTTGAGTATAAGTGCGTTCCCGATGCAGGCGTTTATGCTGTATGGGTGAATGCGGGGCAGGCAACTTACGGCGGAATGCTGTATATCGGCAACCGTCCTACCGTTGCCAACGGTGGAGAACCTTCCATTGAGGTTAATCTGTTTGATTTTGAAGGCGATTTATATGGAAAAGAACTTACAATAACCTTTGTTGACAAAATACGGAACCAGCAGAAGTTTCAGCATGTAGAGCTTCTGAAGGAACAGTTAAATTCAGACAAGCAGGCTGTTAAAAAGATTTTGTTTCCGTAACGGCTTCTGCTTATTTTATTTGCAACTTTGCCTGATTCGCGTCAATGAATTTTAAAATATTATAAGGAAGTTGTCTGAAAAGTTTTCCTGTTTTACCTGTACAGATTATGAATTGTAAATTTCCTTCATTAGTTTGAAATCGTTGCATTCGGCAGGAAAAACGCAAGCGCTCAATTATATTTTAACGCAAAGATTTCAAGTTGGTAAACTCAAGTTGAAGCATGAATTATTTGATAAAAAATGGCATGAAATTTCAAATTATAAATTCTTGAAACTTGAATGAGTCTATCCAAAAACTACTAATTATCAGCGATATAAAAATCGGTATTCATCCGTATTTTCCACGTAATCGGCGTTCAAAAAGACTTTTGAGACTTCCCATTTATTTTTCCAGCTGGTGTATCAATTTGCTTATCTGTGCGTCTTTCTCGCGCAACTGTTCTTCTTTTTCCTGCAGGGCGCGATTCAATCTTTCAATTGTTTTTTTCAATGCGGCAATTTTATTTTCATACTTAGCCTGCGGTTCTTCCAACAGTGAAACTCCTTCTGCTTCTTTGTATATTTTTTTCCCTTTCGGTTTGCTGATCAGCATTTCACCTTCGCCGATAAGCAGCCACGTGGGATTCAGGTCGGGATAGATTTTCAAGATTTTCTCCAGCTTTTTTACTCCAATGGATCTGGTTCCGCCCGACTTTATCGGCTTTACCAAAGAAGCATTAGACATTCCTACACTTTTTTCAAATGTAGATACTCTTATCTTCTTGTAATCCATGTATTCTTTTAACCGATGGAGCATAAAATTATTTTTTTTAGTAAATTTTCTAATATTTTACTTGCAAATTAGAAAATTTTCTTTACCTTTGCATTGTCTCATACAAAATTAAAATAAAATTTTATATGCAGAAACCAAGTCACACAAAAAATCAAGCAAGAGAGTAGGATTTTAAAGAAATTTTCACTAATTACCCGTATAAAACAGTCCACGCCGGGACATAATCATCTTCTTTATATTAGAAAACACCATTTTTAAACACACACAGAAGGATTTGATTTCGTAATGGCGTGGACTAATTTTATTAAAACTCCTCGAATCATGCCATCGCGTCTCTTCATCGTCGACGTATAATAGATCGTAACCTGTCATGAATGCCACCAGTCATTTTTCCGTTTCACTCTTATATAGTGAATGAAATTCAATGGGAATTAAATAAAGTTAAAGCCTTCAAATGTTAAAATTTAGTTCCTATATTTGTATATTATGAAAAAAAGGACAATTTTTTTTCTGGGAGTGATTATGGCTATCTCGTTTTTTGGTTTAATCACATTACAAGCCAATTACATTAAACTGACTGCCGAAATGCGCGCCGACCAGTTTAACGAAACGGTCAAGCGAACGTTATACCAGGTAGTACGTATCTTGGAAGAAGAGGAGACATTGCAATACCTGAATGTCAATCTGTCCATTCCATCGAGTAAAACGAAGATAACCGTAAGCGGCACAATCGGACAGGGAAATTCTTCGCAGATAAAAAAATCCATTCAGGAAATTGCCGATACGGCTGCCTGTTCGGAATATTCGTGCACGAGAGTCAAGCCGCGTCTTTTTATCTCTACGCGGCAGGGTTCAAATACGATTGAGGAATCGTCGCGCATTATGCAAAACAAGCTTCGCGAACGCTATTTACACGATCGAGCGCTTTTAGACGATATTTTAATTCGCTTATTGTCAGAATCTTATATCCGACCTATCGAAGACCGGATTAACTTTCAGCAATTGAATGAAATACTGGATCGCGAGCTGGATTTCAACGGCTTGAACATTCCTCACTATTTTAGTGTTATTAACAGGGACGGAGTGGAAATCTACCGGAGTAAAGGTTTCGAGACCGAGCAAAACGTAAAGGGGTATTACACCCAGCTCCTTTTTCCGAACGATCCGAATCCGCAAACCAATTACCTTCGGGTTTATTTCCCGACAAAAGGCGATTATATACTGAGTTCAACACGCTTAACGTTACCATCTATGATTTTTACTGCGTTGCTGTTGTTTACGTTTATATTGACTATTGTGATTATCTCGCGGCAAAAGCGTTTGTCTGAAATGAGAACCGATTTTATGAACAACATGACGCACGAGTTGAAAACCCCAGTCTCCTCCATTTCGTTAGCTTCTCAGATGTTGAACGACTCGTCGATTACCAAGTCGCCCGGAATGATACAGCAACTTTCGGGCGTCATAAAAGACGAAACCAAACGCCTTTCGCAACTGATCGACAAAGTATTGCAAATGTCCATTTTTGAAAAGGAGAGCGCCGCCTTGAAGCTGAAAGAGATGGACATCAACGAATTGATCCTGAACATTGCCGGAAATTTTGCGATCAAGGTAGAAAACAAGGGCGGATCAATCGAAACGGACCTGGAAGCGGATGATCCTTATGCTTTGATTGATGAAGTTCATTTCACCAACATTATTTACAATCTGATGGACAATGCACTGAAATACAGTAAAGAAGCATTGCTTTTGCGGTTAAGAACGTGGAATGAAAAAGATAAGCTGATGATTTCGATTGAAGACAATGGAATTGGCATCAAGAAGGGACATTTGAAACGGATTTTTGATAAATTCTACCGCATTCCGACCGGAAGTGTCCACAATGTCAAAGGATTCGGGCTCGGGCTGGCTTACGTAAAAAAAGTAGTTATCGACCACAAAGGCTCGATACGCGTTGAGAGTGAACCGAACATAGGAACAAAATTTATAATATCAATACCTCTAAAAAAATAAAGTTATGGACGAAAAAACAAAAATCTTACTTTGTGAAGATGACGAAAATCTCGGTATGCTGCTGAGAGAATATCTTCAGGCAAAAGGATACGCTGCCGATTTAATGCCGGACGGGGATAGCGGATACAAGGCTTTTCTGAAAAATCAATACGATATTTGCGTATTGGATGTAATGATGCCTAAGAAAGACGGTTTTACATTGGCTCAGGAAATCAGACAGATGAATTCAGAAATTCCAATCCTGTTTTTAACGGCAAAAACGTTGAAAGAAGATATTCTGGAAGGATTCAAAATCGGCGCCGACGATTATATGACCAAGCCGTTCAGTATGGAAGAATTGCTGCTTCGTATTGAAGCGATTCTTCGTAGGGTAAAGGGAAAGAAAAGCAAAGAAGGCGTAATTTACAAAATGGGCAAGTTTACGTTCGATACACAAAAACAGTTGTTGATTATGGGCGATGAGGTAACCAAACTGACCACCAAAGAGTCGGAATTGCTTGCCCTGCTGTGTGCACACAGCAACGATATTCTTGAACGTAACCACGCTTTAAAAACCATCTGGATAGACGATAATTATTTCAATGCAAGAAGTATGGACGTTTACATCACCAAACTCCGCAAGCACCTGAAAGCGGATCCTTCCATCGAGATTATCAACATTCACGGAAAAGGATACAAGATCATCATTCCGGAAAACAAGGAATAAATAAGCGGGAAGGCGAGAAAAGCACAAAAGCACGAAGGAAATTAGAAACCTTCGTGCTTTTGTGCTTTTCTCGCCTTCCCGCTTATTCTACAATAACCTTATATCCCTCCTGGCTTTGTTCTGTGGTAAGTTGCAGTAAATAAACGCCTTTACTCAATCCTTCGGTCGGAATGGCAAGTTCATTCACTATTCCGTCGACTGATTGCGTATAGACGGCAACTCCTCTTAAATCGTTTAGA
Source organism: Prevotellaceae bacterium (assembly GCA_031271815.1). Lineage (GTDB taxonomy): Bacteria > Bacteroidota > Bacteroidia > Bacteroidales > Paludibacteraceae > RGIG9379. The sequence continues at coordinate 45,019 of JAISVA010000004.1, forward strand.
CGAACGCGGTTGATACCCGACGATGAAGAAACATGTAAAAGATCGCCTCTGCGTACCGGATTTGGATATATATCCGACAAATTACCTGTGTTTAAGCTAACCGACTGAGTAACGTTGTTTTTAAACTCAAACCAGTTGATATTGAAGCCGCCGGCCGAAATATTGAATTTTAATTCATGTTTTCCTGCCTGCAACTCAAAAGGAATGGTTGATATGGTTTGGTAAGTCTCCCAGTCATTTGTTTTGATACGGGGGATGGTTTGCTGCTTAATCAGTTCCGTATCATTTACAAATATTTTCATTTGTCCGTTAGCGCGGCTTCCATTTGATACGCGGAAATCAATCCGGTAGTTACCGGCTACCGGAACATCTATCGTGTACGTCAGCCGGCTACCTGCATTTATGTATCCTACGTTCAATCCGCCTCCTTCGTCTGTTGTCTCTCCTACCTGAACGTCAAGAAAATCGCAGTAATCTTCCGCCTCAATCCTTCCGTCGCTGATTACTTTCGCCGGACAAGGATCTACAACTTCAACCTCAACCGAACGGATAGAACCATCCAATGCGAATGTAACAGTATAAGTATCAATGGCTTCACTTGCCGTAAAAAGTCCGTTCGGGTCAATCGTGGCTCCCGGCTTATCACCGGTTATTCCCCACACCGGATTTATTGGATACGGGTTGCCGTTCTGGTCAAATCCCTGCGCGGAGAAACGGATGGATGTGCCGATGTACATAGTCGTATCTGCCGGATAAAGAGTAACTGTGGTTAAAACAGGCGCTTCTTCCGTTTTCGGCATAATTTTTATCCAATTGATATTAAAGCCGCCGGCCAGCGCCAATAAACGAAGATCATACGTTCCGGCTAACAGCATAACATCTTGCGAAACGGTTGTCCAGTCCTGCCAATCTTCGGTTTTCGGTAAATCAAGCGGTTCAGGCAATACACTGTCTGATAAGTTAAGCTGTATTTTGCCACCTCCGTCCGGAGACGCTATCCGGTAGGAAACAGTATAAATGCCGGTTTTCTCAACTGTTACCTGGTAAGACATCCAGTCGCCGTCATTAATTTCGCCCAGGTGGCGCCCGCCTTCACTGCATGCCTGTTTTTGCACGCCCGCCAGAGTGCAATAATTTTCAGCTTCAATCGTATTCGGCAGTGAAACGGATTCGCACGGTTTATCCCAATTCAGCATCAGGTTACGGACATATCTTCCCGAAGGGGTATAATCCTCATCCGTCCATCCTCCTGTAGTAGAAGCTCCCTCAACAAGGGATGATGCCGTTTCCTTCTTATCATTAATCGCCCAGTTGCAAACGCTGATAAAATTTTCTTTACAGAAATTCATCCATTCATCGCTTGATCCTTCGTTATGACCGGTGTTTCCGGAAGAATTACAAGTACCCCATTCGGTAATAAAAATAGCGATACCATTGTTCATCGCTTCCGTAGCGGCACTACGCAACTCCTGTTTGTGAGTGTCGGCATAGAAATGAAGAGTATAGGCAACATTCACGTCATCAATCGGGTCGAGCGATGCTTCCACTACTCTTTGAGAATAATAAGGCGTACCCACGATAATCAAATTGTCGGGATCAATTTCACGAATGGCAGCTATAACCTCCTCCGAATAAGGTTTAACTACATTGCTCCACGATACACTTATCGGTTCGTTGAAAATTTCATAAATGACGTTGTCATACTCGCTATAAGCGGTTGCCATTTCTTTAAAGAATGTAATTGCCTGGCTTTTGTAATTATGTGCGTTATGCGCGTGAAAGTCAATGATAACATAGACTCCTTCCGCAATACAGGCATCGACTACGGTTTTAACTTTGGCCGTTTGACCGGCGGGGTCAGCGCTGTAATTGCCGGCTCCTTCAGCCCCCATTGCGATTCGCACGATGCTGGAATTCCAATCATCTTTCAGAAACTTCACCACACCGGCGTTATAAAATTTATCGCCTCCCCAGCCGTTGGTACTCCAGAAGAGGCTGTTTCCGCAAAGCGAAATAAACCGGGCGTCCCTATCAACTACGTGGGCGTCTTTAACCTTTAATAAGCCATGTTTCTCAACAATGGTCTGAGCTGTTAACAGCGAGCATAAAACAGCTGCCATTAACGTAAAAATAATTTTGTTCATGGGAAATTAATATTGTTTGTAATTTCGCAAATATAGTGATTTTTTTTACAAAAAAATTATACTGTCGCCATATTCTACCAATCCGTAGATTCAATTAGTAAAAAAACTCTTATTATTCAATTGAAAATAAACAAAATAGATTATGTTCAGAGACTATGGTTAACTTCTTATCCAACCGACCCTTCGAGCGATACCTGCAATAATTTCTGCGCTTCCACGGCAAATTCCATCGGAAGTTTGTTTAACACTTCCTTGGCATACCCGTTTACAATCAAGCCGATAGCGTCCTCATTACCGATGCCTCGCTGGTTACAGTAAAATATCTGGTCTTCGCTGATTTTTGAAGTTGTGGCTTCGTGCTCGACAATAGCCGTGTCGTTGCTTATTTCCATATACGGAAAAGTGTGCGCACCACATTTATCTCCAAGTAAAAGGCTGTCGCACTGGGAAAAATTCCGCGCCTTTTCCGCTTTCGGAGAAATTCTGACTAACCCTCTATAGCTGTTTTGACTGTATCCTGCCGATATTCCTTTGGAGATGATATGGCTGCGGGTATTTTTTCCGATATGAATCATTTTCGTTCCCGTGTCGGCTTGCTGGTAATTGTTGGTTACGGCAACGGAGTAAAATTCGCCTGCCGAATGGTCGCCCAACAGAATGCAACTCGGATATTTCCACGTAATTGCCGATCCGGTTTCCACCTGCGTCCACGATACTTTGGAGTTATCGCCTTTGCAAAGCGCCCTTTTGGTTACAAAATTATAGATGCCCCCGCGCCCTTCTTTGTCACCCGGGTACCAGTTTTGCACAGTCGAGTATTTTATTTCGGCGCGGTCGTGGGTGATCAGTTCCACAATGGCGGCGTGCAGCTGGTTTTCGTCGCGCATCGGAGCCGTGCAGCCTTCGAGGTAGGAGACATAACTGTCGTCGTCGGCAATAATCAATGTTCGCTCAAACTGCCCTGTATTTGCCGAATTAATTCGGAAATAGGTTGACAATTCCATCGGGCAACGCACTCCTTTCGGGATATAAACAAACGAACCGTCGCTAAACACCGCCGAATTGAGTGCTGCAAAATAGTTATCGGTATGGGGAACAACGGTTCCCAGGTATTTTCGGACAAGATCGGGATAATCTTTCACTGCCTCGCTGAATGAGCAAAAAATAATGCCGAGTTCAGCCAGTTTCTCCTGCGAAGTCGTTTTCACTGAAACGCTATCCATAACCGCATCCACGGCAATGCCCGAAAGCTGTTTTCGCTCTTCGAGCGGAATGCCGAGTTTGTCGAACGTTTTCAATACTTCCGGATCCACTTCATCAAGACTTTTAGGGTTCGGCCTGGTTTTTGGAGCTGCGTAGTAATAAATATCCTGATAGTCTATTTCGGGAATACGGAGATGCGCCCACGAAGGCATTTCCAGCGTCAGCCAGTAGCGATAGGCTTTCAGACGGTATTCGAGCAGCCATTCGGGCTCCTCCTTTTTGGCTGAAATCAGGCGCACGGTATTTTCGTTCAATCCCTTGGGAATGACCTCTGTCTCGATGTCGGTGAAAAATCCGTATTTGTATTCACCCCCGTTAAACTCGCTTATTATGTTATTGTCGTCCGACATAATGATGTATCTTAAATTAAAGTTACAAACTTACACAAAAACTATGAGAATTGAATTAAAAGCAAACTTGTTGTTTGAAAAATTTTCTTACCTTCGCCGGCAAATTAAAACAAAACAAAAATGCAAAAAAATGACTACTTGTGGAAAGGCATTTTAGAGGATATTTTCGACGATTTCCTTCGTTTTATGCACCCCGAAGCCGGTGAGATTTTCAATTTCGGGCGCAAAATCCAATTTCTCGATAAAGAGTTAGAACAGCTTTTTCCGCCCGGAGAGGATGAATTTTCAGTTAAAATTGTTGATAAGTTAGCCAAAGTTTATACCCGCGAGGGAAAGGAAAAGTGGATTCTCATTCACTGCGAAGTGCAAGGCAAGTACAAGCCTGATTTTCCACACCGTATGTTTACCTATTTTTCGCGTATTTTCAACAAGTACGGCAAACGCATTTCTGCCTACGCGATTTTGACGGAAGAAAGTACCAGAACACGGACAAATAAATACATCACCGAATTTCTCGGAACCAGACTGGAATATCATTATAACGTTTATAAAATTTCGCAGCAAAGCGAGGAAGAACTGTCGCAAAGCGAGAATCCTTTTGCAATGGTTGTGCTTACGGCGCGTTCTATATTAAAAAAGAAACAATTGGACGACGACGCCTTGATGGAAATAAAACTGAAACTGGCACGAAGACTTTTTGAAAAATCGTTTGAAAAAGAACGGGTACGTAAAATAATGACTTTTTTGAATAGCTATATTCATTTTGAAAACAAAGAAAATAATATTATTTTTGAACATCATTTAGACCGGATAAAAGGGAGGATAACAACAATGGGAATAGAAGAATTAGTATTAAGAGCAAGGGAACATGAAGGAATAAAAATAGGAGAAGAACGTGGTTTGAAACGTGGAATGGAACATGGGATGGAGCGTAAAAGCCGCGAAGTAATTCTCAATATGGTCCAAAAAAAATTTGCCGACGAAACCATTGCCGACCTGCTCGGCGTTTCTTTGGAATATGTGCAAAAGATAAAAGAGGGTTGTGTATAATTGATATTGACAATTCATTAAAAAAACTTTTATTTTTCTATATTTGCAAAAATATCCAATTCTTAAATTCAAATGAACATTTTATTATTAGGCTCCGGAGGAAGAGAACACGCATTGGCGTGGAAAATCGTGCAAAGTAAAAAAGTAACTAAATTATTTATTGCACCGGGAAACGGCGGTACCGCTTCGGTGGGCGAAAATATTCCAATTAAAGCAGATGATTTTGAAGCGATAAAAAAATTCGTAATTGCCAACTGTGTCGATATGGTGGTAGTTGGACCGGAAGATCCTTTAGTAAAGGGCATCTACGATTTTTTCAAGAAAGACAAAGAACTGAGCGCCATACCCGTAATCGGTCCGTCCACAGCAGGCGCGCAGCTGGAAGGAAGCAAGGATTTTGCCAAAGCCTTTATGGTACGAAATAATATCCCAACAGCACGATACAAAAGCTTCACGAAGGAAACGCTCGCACAGGGATACGGTTTTCTGGAAGAGTTGGAAGCTCCTTACGTTTTGAAAGCCGACGGATTGGCTGCCGGAAAAGGCGTATTGATTATCAATGACTTGAAGGAAGCAAAAGCCGAATTAAAAAATATGCTGGAAGGAAAATTCGGAAATGCAAGCGCGACAGTGGTCATCGAAGAGTTTCTTTCCGGAATCGAATGTTCCGTGTTTGTACTTACGGACGGGAAATCATACAAAATCCTCCCGGTAGCAAAGGATTATAAACGCATCGGCGAGGGCGATACCGGACTGAATACCGGCGGTATGGGAGCCGTTTCGCCTGTTCCTTTTGCCGATGAAGAATTTATGAAAAAAGTGGAAGAGCGTATCGTAATCCCAACAATCGAAGGATTGCAGAAGGAAAACATCTGCTACAAAGGATTTATCTTTCTCGGATTGATAAAGGTAAAAAATCAACCGGTTGTGATAGAATATAACGTGCGGATGGGCGACCCGGAGACAGAGGTAGTTATGCTGCGCCTGCAATCCGACCTTGTCGAACTGCTAGAAGGAACGGCAAACGGTACGTTATCCGGAAAAACGATCGAAATCGACAATCGTTCGGCTGTGACCGTGATGCTTGTCTCGGGCGGCTATCCCGAAACGTATGAAAACGGCAAGGAAATCACCGGATTGGAAAATGTAAAAGACAGCATTGTTTTTCACGCCGGAACGAAAATAGAAGCTGGCAAATTGCTTACTAACGGCGGTCGCGTAATGGCAGTCAGCTCTTACGGAAAAACAAAAGACGAGGCTCTCGCCCGCTCTTTTGAAAATGCCAAGCGGATTAATTTTGATAAAAAATATTTCCGGTCGGATATCGGGTTTGATTTATAAAAATGCAAGACAGGAGACTAACGGATATTATAGTGCCGAATGCAAGGAACATTTCTCTTTGCATTCTTTTTTCGCTTATCTTCTGGTATGATCTGTTTTTACCGCAAACAACGGATATTGTTGCAGAAAACATTGACATTACCGTAAAATCGCCACTCTCTTTTTTAATTGAAGATATACTTCCTCCCGGCAGTTTTTCAGGAAAAATGATCGGCTTGGGACTTTATTTGCTGCTCTGTTTCGGGATTTTAAGACTGAACGAGGTTTTTTCCTTTATACGTGTCCGAACCACGCTGCCGTTTCTTTTCTGTTTCGTAACCGGTGGGATACTGCTGCGTCCGCACCTTTTTTCTTTGGGCGTGATTGTTGCGCTGCTGGTGCTGCTATCCGTTTTTTTCTCGTTTAAATTACTGACGGAAGAAAATCCGAAATACGCCTTCAATGTTGCGTTACTGCTATTTACGGCTGCACTTTTCTCCTTTTCCTGTGTGTGGTTGATTGTTGCGTTTTGGCTGTTTGCCTATTCGGGCAACGTACTTTCGTTCAGAACATTTCTTGCCTCACTGTTAGGCGCCCTGGTGCCGGCGCTTTATGCTGTTGTCGGGTTTGAAATTACCGGCAGCGAACAGCTTTTATTTGAATACATACAGGATAGCTTCGCATTATTTGCCGTTGATTTTCATTTTTCCCTGTACGGAATATTGTATCTGCTATTCACAGGTTTCCTGCTTTTGCTGGCTTTTGTTGATTTTATGCTTACCCATTCGCAAGAAAATATCAAGCCGCGCAAAGAGTTTTTTTACCTTTGTACGCTTTTTGGAATAACACTGGCATTGATTATCCTGTCTGTTCCCGACTCGGGCATGTTGCTTTGGCTGTCGATCGTTTCCGGCAGTTTTTTGCCGGGACGATACTTTTCGTTAAGAAACAACCGTTTTACCCGGGCGCTGCTATCCGTTTATTTTGCAGGTTCTCTTTTATTGCTTTTCGTTTCATAAACATCCTAAATCATTTATGGAAGAATTTGCATTATACGGTTACTTCGGACTTTTCCTCGCTTCTTTCCTCGCAGCTACCATCTTACCGTTCAGCTCGGAGGTAGTTTTGAGCATTCTGCTGGGCTACGGGTTTGATCCGGTAGCCTGTTTAGCTGCCGCCTCAATTGGGAATACGCTGGGCGGAATGACCTGTTACTGGATCGGACTGCTGGGAAAAGTGGAATGGATGGAGAAATACCTGAAAATCAAATACGAAAAAGTAGAAAAAATGCAGCATTGGATGAAACATAAAGGATCGGCGCTGGCACTCCTCACGTTCCTGCCCGTAGTGGGCGATGTGATTGCCGTAGCACTCGGATTTATGCGCAGCAACGCCTGGTACGTCCTCTTTTTTATGTTTATCGGAAAAACATTGCGCTATATAGTTTGGATGCAAGGGCATTTTGCCATTTTCGGATAATTTTTATATGATTCCGAATTACACGGGGCTCTCTCAAAAGAACGCGTATGACGCAGATTTTCACAGATAACAAATGAACAGGAATTTTAGATATGGTTAATTATCAGCAATATAAAAATCAGCGTTATCCGTGTCATCTGCGTTCAAAAAGACTTTTTAGATAACTCTTCAATAAAAATACTGTTATTTGGGCCTGTTTCGCCGCTCTGTGTTCCGTTAAGGAGTTGGGGTAGGCAGATAAGTGTTTTATTTTTTATGTGCCGGGAATGCCTGCAAATAAATATTTTTCTTATATTTGCATCTCAAAAGTGAGAGCCGTTAGCTCAGTTGGTTTAGAGCACTACCTTGACAGGGTAGGGGTCACTGGTTCGAATCCAGTACGGCTCACTTTTTTATCTGCGCTACGAAAAATCCGTTTCCTTTTTCAAATAATCCGTACTATTTTGCCAACTTTTATTACCTTTGCAATCAATCAATTTTTATGGGATGAAATCTGCATTGACCAGCGTTCGCTTATATAGAACGAAAATGCCTGCGGGTTCCATGTCACCTTAATGCTAAAAAATATTTTTTCGTATGAAACGCCCGCTTCGGAATATTGACACACGAGCCAATGTTCATTCGGGTGTTCCAGCTGACCATAATATAAAAATAAATTAAAAACAGATGAAAATTAAAAACTTATTATTGATAGCCGTTCTCCTTCCGCTGGCTTTTTTTTCGTGTAAAAAAGAGGATGATAAAGACCAGGAAAAAGTTATTACCGACGACCCGCGTATCCGTTCAATGTCAATAAGCGCACTGCCTGCGACCTTTGTAGTAAACGATATTGAAGAGTTGATTTTCAACTACGATTCACTTGCTTACGGGACAGACATCGATTCCCTGCATCCGGTATTCGCAGGGTATGGCGGAGCGCTCTCCTTTCAGTACAAGTACGGCGAAAAAGGCGAGTGGAAAAATTACTCCAATCAAAGTACAACGATTGTGAATTTCGATTCAGTGTCCGGTTCACAGAAGTTAGCGGTCTTTTTCAGATCCTTTGCGCCGGATTCGAGCTATACAAAAGAGTATAAAATCTCCATTCGCGTTCACGAATACGATGTGGATGCCTTTGAATGGGAAAATGCAGGAACACTGCCCGTGCAGGGAACGGTTGTTTCTCAGAAAGCCGTTTTTTACAATCAGAAATATTATTTTTTCTATCGCAACGATTCGGGAAAAAGCTTTGTAATAATTTCGTCAACCGGCGAAACCTGGGGGCAAGCAGCCGAAATCGCTATTGGCGAAGCTGACTGGACGACGCTTACTTCATTACATCAACCGCAAAAGCTGGTTGTGCAGGCAGGCAATGTGCTTTATACTTGCGATTTGTCGGAAAATTCGTTGACGTTTGCGCCGCTTAATGCCGGATTGCCGGAAGGCTGCACCTTGAAAGTCCCTCTTTTTACGTTGGGAAATAACTTTTGGATAGTGGGAAATGAGACAGGAACAAACTTCCTTTACTCGCTTGCCAATAATGACGATGCGTTTCGGAAAGGACCGGAATTGTCCGGGAGAGTGCCGGTTGAAGAGATCAATACCTCTGTTTTGCCATCCGGAAGTACGATGATCGGATATATTTTCGGCGGAAAAGGAACGAATGGAAAAGGAACGGTTTGGGGTGTTGATGCGAACGGAGATGTGATGGAACTTTCTCAGGATCAATCAGTTTTTCCTCATTTGATTTATCCAATGCCGGTTTTCTTCGGAAATAAGCTATGCCTTGCGGGTGGAATAGGCGCCGGTAAATACACCGGTCAATTTTACGTTTCGTCCAACTCCGGAGCAACCTGGTCGAACGACCGCCACAAAACATTGCCGGACAAAATCGGCGCGATAGCCAAAGGCGTTATCTTCCGGTATGAACGAAACCGGTTAATTCTTATCGGCGGTGAAACGGAAGCCGGCTTTTCGCCAAACGTATGGAAAGGCACTCTCAAACAGGAAATTTTGGACAGTAACAGATAATAATGAGGAAAATAATCGGCATCGGCGAAACGGTTTTTGACATCATCTTCAAAAACAATCAACCCATCAGCGCCAAGCCTGGCGGCTCAATTTATAATGCATTGATTTCGCTTGGACGACTCAAGCTGCCGGCTGTTTTTATCAGTGAAACCGGGGAAGATTGTGTTGGAAACATTATTAAAAATTTTTTGGAGGAGAACGGGGTTTCGTCTCAATATATTTACACTTTTGACCGGGGAAAAACACCGTTAGCCCTGGCGTTTCTGGACGAACAGCAAAAAGCAGACTATCTTTTTTACCAGGAATATCCCGATAAGCGATTGGACTACACAATGCCCGAAATCAATGAAAATGATATTGTGTTAATCGGTTCCTACTTTGCACTGAATCCTGTTTTGCGAAATAACCTGCTGGAAATCCTGCAATTTGCACAAGCCCGGAAAGCGATTATTTACTACGACGTAAATTTCCGGAAAGCGCATATCCACGAGGTGCGCCATTTAATGCCCGCTTTGCTCGAAAATTTTGAATTTGCCGATATTATCAAGGGTTCGGACGAGGATTTTGAGCATATTTACAACGAGCAGGACGCTTGTTTGACTTACAGGGAACACATCGAATTTTACTGCAAAAACTTCATCTGCACGCAAGGCGAAAAGGGTGCGACGGTTTTCGGTAAGAATTTCCATAAAAAATATCCTGTCAACCCAATTGTACCGGTCAGTACGGTAGGCGCCGGCGACAGTTTTAATGCCGGAATTATTTTCGGATTAATCAAACACAGGATAATACTCGACGATCTTAAAACCGGCATTCCCGAAGAAAAATGGGACAACATCGTAAAATGCGCCATTGATTTCTCGGCGTTTGTTTGCACAACCTATGATAATTATATTTCGACGGAATTTGCAAGGGATTATTTGGAAAGGGAATCTTAAACTTTATTTTAACCAAAAACGAATCGGTATATAAGAATATGACGTCACATTTCCAACAGTTTTTTAGAACACAAATGACGCAAAATACACCAATCAGTACAAATTTGATTAAAAAATTTCATTGACATTTTTATTTGTGTATTTTGCGCATTTTGCGTTCTTTTGAGACAACTTGGGAACAAGAAAATATGAATTCGCTACAATTTAATCGACGAATTCGTGAAATTATAAACCCTTTCGAAAAATAATTACAAATATATTTGATACTGAAATTAATATCATTATATTTGTATCATTTTAATTAAACGAACATGAATAACTATGAAATACTCTGAATTGGAAAAAGCAATTAAGCAAACAACCAACTGCAGATTTCTACGAAATGGGAGCAATCATCCTTTATGGATAAATCAAGACACGGGAGAAATTTTTGCAATGAGTCACCACGGAAGCCAAGAAGTAAAGCCGGGAACCTTAAAAAGCATCATTAAGTCATCCGGAGTTAATTTTTAAAATATGGAATATGGAAACAGTAAAAGCATTTATAGAACGAGGAGATGATGGTACATTTGGCGTGTATGTCGATTTAAAAAACAATACGTTAAACTATGGAATACATGGCGAGGGAAACACGGTAGAAGAAGCAATTGAGGACTTTAAAACCTGTTATTCCGATATGAAAGAGTTGCATAAGGAAATGGATAAGCCATTCATAGAAGCAAAATTTGATTTTCATTACGATATGGCTTCTTTCTTACAATTCTATACCGCTTATTTTTCGTTAGCCGGATTATCGCGTATGACCGGAATTCATCAAGGACAACTAAGTCATTATGTGAATGGGACAAGAAATCCGAGCAAACGGACAATTCAAAAAATTGATCATTCGATACACTCTTTTTCCAAAAAATTAAATCAAGTGCAGTTCGCTTAATAACCTGAGAACAATATAAGAATGCCGTAAAAAATAAGTTTATAACCAAACGACATTGTGTTGCCATATTTCTCTACCCCCGAAGTTGTCTCAAAAGTTTTTTGAACACAAATGACGCAAAAAACGTAAATCAGTACAAATTTGATTAAAAAATTTCATTGACATTTTTATTTGTGTATTTTGCGTCACTTGCGTTCTTTTGAGACAACCTCTTTTGTTTTTCCGCGTTCCTGTAAAAGCTGTTTGAATTATTATTTTTACAAAAAGGAACGACCGGCTGAAAAATCCCGTAAGGGAATGACTGATGCTTGCTGATTCTCATCATTAACTCGAACCGCTTTTTTAGGACAGCCTCTTTTTTAATTAAAACAATAGTCAAAAAGGACTATTGACGCGCCTGTTTTTTTCGGTTAGCTTTGTGATGTTTTTTCAAACACAATTACAAATTTAAGTTATAAAAGGAGTGAGAAAAATTTTATTCTCTCAGTAGCCGGTAGCGTGTCAATAATGAAAGTAGCACCGTTCGGCGTATGGCTTTTGCCCATAGCCGTCAGGTTAAGGTTGAAAGCTCCGTTGCAAGTAGTGTGCCAATAATAAAAAAACGCATCAGTTCGGCGTTCGGCTCCCCCAACGTCGTAAGTATCCCGCCCGGACAAGACCGCCGTTCGGCATAGCATCTTGCTATGTCGAGTTAAAAGCAAATTTCCAATTTGCAACAAATAAAAAGAGTAACAAGTAAAAGAATGAAAATATGCAGACAGGAAACAATATTTGGCTAAATTTGTCCGGGCAAGGATGCCCTCAATTTACGAATGATGTAGGCAAAGCCACATAGCCGTCAGGTTAAGAAGCAAAACTCAGTTGAGCGTAGTGTATATAGATAAAAAGCGAACTGTTGGGCATAGCGTCTCGCTATGTCGCAGTTAAAAGCAAATTTCTAATTTGCAAAGAATAAAATAAAAGCGATGAAATATATAAAAATAGAAAACACGAATGATAATATACAAGTCGGAGACTTGTTTTTAACACGACATAGCGAGACGCTATGCCGAACGGCTCGCGCCGCAAAATTTGTACACTACGACGAACAGGGGGTTACTTTATCCCTGAAAAAATAAGTAGCGCCAAAATCTGTATCTACGATGTAAACGGCGTTCAGCAAAAAAATATTTCCATTGCCGAACGGGGAAATGGAATGACCGTGTTACAAGCCACGTCATTGCAAGCCGGCATTTATTTCTACACGCTGATCTGCGACGGCAAGCCGGTGGATACGAAACAAATGATCTTAACAAGGTAAAATTCGGAAACACGATTTTAGAAGCTGTTTGAGTTATTATTATTTTTCCAAAAAGGAGCGATCGGCTGAAAAATCCCGTCAGGGATTCGAGACCGGTAGAAAAAACGCCACAACACCCCTGCATTCGGATACATTTTTCTACCGGGCTTGATTCCCTGACGGGAATGAGTGATGCACGTTGATTCTCATAATTAATTCAAACAGCTTCTCAAATTATAATTAATTCAAGTTGTCAGTTGATTTCAGGTCCGAAGGACTAACAGTTAGATAACCCCTTGCAAGCGAAGCTCGGGGTATGAGCAACGGCTACCTCTTTCCCGACTCCGAAAAAGTTCAACCCGCTACGGGGTTGATTGGCAGGGGGTGCCTCGTTTCTATTCTCGCTCTGCCCCGAGCTGGGCTTCGCTTGCAAGGGGTTATCCAACTGTTAGTCCTTCGGACTTGAAATCAACCAGTAACTTGAATTAATTATTAACTTTAAAATAATATGAAAATGAAAAAGAATTTATTTTTACTTATTACACTATGCGCTGCACAGACGGGTTTTGCTCAACTAAAAGTGGATGCAGCAGGAAAAGTAGGGGTAGGAACCACTCCCCAGACGCACAAATTGGAAGTTACCGGGAATACCCTTGTGAACGGGAATATTTATATTGGGGGCACCTCCAATTCGTTGGCTACGAATAGCAACACTCCCCTCGTTTTCAAGGTGAACAACACGGTAGCAGCAGGTTCTACGGGATCTTCCGGAAATACCAACGTGTCTTTTGGATACAGTGCCTTAAAGAATTCGATCCGCGACCGCAATACCGCTATCGGTTATTATACACTTGCCTCAAACACGAACGGTAATCACAATACTGCCACTGGTTATTATGCGCTTAGAGCAAACACAGATGGTGTCTCCAATATCGCCTACGGAGCTCAGGCGCTTTATAAAAACACGACCGGTAGCGGAAATATCGCTATAGGTACTAGTGCACTTTTCTCAAATACAACGGGCCATGGAAATATCGCTATTGGTATTCGTGCAGGTTCTAGCGCTAACAACCTAAGCAATGCTATAGTCATTGGTGATGAAGCAGAAGTCACCGCAAGCAACCAGGTGCGAATCGGCAACAGCAGTGTTACCAGCATCGGCGGTTATGCCGCATGGACCAACATCTCAGACGGAAGAACAAAGAAAAATATCCGTGCGAATGTACCTGGACTCAACTTCATCAACAGCCTGCAGCCGGTTACCTATAACCTGGATCCGGATGCCATAGATGAATTATTGAAATCGGATGACCCGAAAATAAACCGTCACAGGGATTCTTTACGCGCAGCACGTTCTTCCGAAGAAAAGGAATTTGAAGCAAAATCGAGAGCGGCAAAGCAAAAACAGGTGCAGACCGGTTTTGTGGCGCAGGATGTAGAAAAAATTGCCAAGAGCATCGGTTACGATTTCAGCGGCGTGGACGTGGATGAGAAAGGCATCTACGGATTGCGTTATGCCGAATTTGTCGTTCCTTTAGTCAAAGCCGTGCAGGAGCTCAGCGAAAAAAACGATGCGAAAGATGATGCCATTGCCTTGTTGCAGGAACAGGTAAGTGAACTTATCGAAACAGTAAAAAAACAGCAGGATATTATCAACAACACCAAAGCAGTTAGCAATGCGCCGGAACTGAAATCGGCCGACAAAGTTGGAGGCGAAGCAATATCTGCGGAGCCGGCAACACTTTTCCAAAACACGCCGAATCCGTTTAACCAAACCACCGAAATCAATTACTATATCCCTGAAAATGTAAATAGCGCCAATATTTACATTTACGATGTAAACGGCGTTCAACAAAGAAAGATTTCTATCTCCGAACGCGGTAATGGCGCGACTGTCTTACAGGCTACTGCTTTACAGGCAGGCATTTATTTATACACATTGATTTGTGACGGTGAGCCGGTGGATACGAAACAGATGATTTTGACAAAATAGGAAGATTAATCTTGATTTTCTTCTCGCAACTGTGCGATCAACGTCATTAAAATTAACCGCAATGAACGCAATGGAGTTTTTATTTTGAACACATTGTTCATTGCGGTTAATGTTTTGACAGTAAAGTCATTTTTTAGGATTATCCGCTATATTCCCAATAAAACTCGTCATACTTCCAATCCACAGGATTGAATACAAATAACCGCCAATGAAGCAAAGCGATTGGCGGTTATTAGCTAACGCTGACCATTGGCTCATATTCAATCCTCTGTATTGGAAGTATAGCGGTAAGATTGCAGATGATCATATTATTTTTTAACTAATACAGCGCAAAAACATAAAATACCAGTTGAAAATGCTTTCCTTTCATTATCTTTACAGCCTTAAAAAACTGATTTATATGAAGAAAACAGTTAAGTATCTGCCGGAAGAAAAACAGGAAGATTTGAAACATCTGGTT
>JAISVA010000012.1 GCA_031271815.1 Prevotellaceae bacterium
GTTTCAATGGGCATTGCAGCAACTAAAACACTGGCAAAGGTTGCCAATAGATTTGCAAAAAAATACAAGGGATACCATAACGTCTGCATTATTGAAACGGAAGAGCAGCGAATCAAGGCTTTACAAAATACAAAGGTCGAAGATGTTTGGGGAATCGGTCGTGGAATGGGAGCAAAACTGAATAATATGGGCGTTTTCACCGCGTATGATTTTACCCGGTTAAGTAAGGCAACCGTGCGTAAGCATTTCACCGTAGTGGGCGAAAGAATCCTGCGCGAATTACACGGCGAACCCTGTATAGATATGGAGTTGAAGACTTCCGGCAAGAAAAGCATTTGTACCTCACGCGCCTTTGGAAAAATGCAGACAACTTATGAGGGAATATCCGAGGCTGTGGCTACTTTTGCAGCTATTTGCGCCGAGAAACTTCGCAAACAGAATAGTTGCGCCGTAGCGCTGACGGTGTTTATTCATACCAACCGGTTCAGGGAGGATATGGCACAGTATGCACAAAGTTTGGAGATTCATTTGCCTGTCGCCTCAAACAGTACGCTGGAAATTGTAAAATACGCTTTGGAAGCGCTTAGAACGATTTTTAAAGAGGGATACAGCTACAAGAAAGCCGGTGTTGTCATCACGCAGATTGTTTCGGATAATGTCGTACAGGGCGATATTTTTGATACGGTTGACCGGGAGAAACACGCCCGTTTAATGAAAGTAATGGACAAACTCAACCATGATGCCGGATTCAACAGCAATACGCTGTTCTTAGGCGCACAGGGAACCGGAAGGGACTGGAAGTTGACGCACGAAAACTTATCTCCGTCGTATACAACAAAGTTAAGCGATATTTTGACTGTCAATGTGTAAATACATTTTTCATTAAATACGGTAATCATGCTGCATTTAATTCTCCAATGACCAAGGGTAATTCTCCAATAATCCATTTTGATGGTAGTAAAAATGATAATGTTACCGATAGTAATTCTCCAATAAGAAGAGATAATTCTCCAATAGACAGTAAAGTTCAAAGTTGAAAAGAACAAGGAATAGCATACAGTGAAATGAAATTACATTTTAGTTCCGTAAACAATCTTAAAATCAATTCATTAAATATTTTCATTTAAAATATTGGGAATTTTCCTCCCAAATCAGCGAAATTTTACAAATTCTTAAAAGTACAATTTTTTGTATATCAGCATTCTACTTCTCACGAATAATAATTCTTTTCACTTTCTTTTCCCAAGTTGGGAATTTGTTTTTTCTGTCCTTGCGACCTTTGCTTCCATAAATTTAAAATCATTTTTTATGGAAGTTATCACAATGGATTCGCAGGTATATAAAGACCTGACGGCAAAAATCGACAGGATTGCCAATTTTGTTATTTCGGCTCAGAACAAAGCCGAAGAACAGCCCGAAGACAGTTGGGTGGACAGTTACGAAGTTTGTACTTTTCTGAAAATAAGCACAAAGACCTTACAGCGATTGCGGGCTGCCAACGAGATTTCCTACTCGAAGATTCGCGGGAAAATCTTTTATCGCATCAGTGAAATTCAACGTTTGTTGAACGACCATATTATTCGCCGGAGCGATGAACATCTGCAAGACTTAATCAGGAACCACCGCCTGCAAATTGAAAAGAAACGCGCAGTCAAAACGGTAAAATAAAAGGAGGAGTTATGTTTATAGATAAAAACCATTTTGACACAAGTATCGAGCGGATAATGAAAAAACTTGATGTGCTGGATACCAAAGTCAGCAAGAAGGAAAAGGTAAAATATACCGTTGATGGTGAATCGCTCCTGGACAATCAGGATGTGTGCATGATGCTGAATGTCAGCAAGCGCACGTTGCAGCGTTACCGTAATTCGGGCGAGTTGCCGTTTAAGCAAATCAAGCGGAAAACTTATTATTTGGATTCGGATGTGCAACATTTTATTAAAGAGCAATTCAGGAAAGCAAACAGAGATAAATTTATAATTGATACTACATGATGCTAAATATCAAATCCGCCCAAGAAACGGCGACCCTGTTCGGTGGTAATATAGCGTTGGTCGGGCGAGTTTGGCTTCTCTTTTATGGTGTATTCCAAAAATCCTTCTTTTCGCAATGGGTTTAAGTAGAGTTCGCGGAATCTATCACGGCTGTTAAATTCGAGAATTGATAAAATGTCATCTCTTTGTTGAGGCTGCAAACAGAGCAATAAAGTTTTTAATAAAGTAATTGTCCTTTTATCAAATAGCTTGCGCCCTTTTTTACTCCAACTTGCGCCCTTTTCAAAATCAGAAAATATTAAACTGCTGTTTATCTGCAATCTAAGAGATTGAAACTTGCGCCCTTTTTCATCCCAGCTTACTCCTTTTTTGAAAAACAGTTCATCAGGATTTTCCATACTGGCATATTCGGGGGATAATTCCAAGACTTCGATAGCCTCAACGGTTTCGGTGTTGAGTTTGGATTTATCTAAACCGACTAATTCAATAAAAGCGGTTGCTTTTTCTTCGCCTAATACAGAGCCAAGCAACGGGATAATGGTTTTGAATTTATCGTCTTCAATAAATAAAGGTTTTGCGCCGGCGACATAAATATTGAGGTATTTATACACATTGCGTACGCCTGAACCGATTTCGTCTGTCCAAAGAAATTCCGAAAAGAATTTACGGATATTGGGATTTTTAGCGTATGGATTGAACGCATCCAGTGATAAAATTCCTCTAAACAGCGGCTTATTCGGATTGGTAACTTCTACCCGGTTACTGTAAATGATAATCTGTGTGGGAAAAGCGCTTGTGTATTCGCGGTGTACGATGGTGTTTGCCACAATTTCCCGGAAAATTAACTCCCGCAAATCCAAACGCCGGTCGCCTTCCAAATAGAATTTATCGGGCAGGTGTGCGCGAGTGGTTATAAATTCCATTGCCTGCAAATAAGTGTCTATCAGGTTTGTGCGCAAAATCAGTTTGTCGTCGTAGCGGTCGAGGTCTTTAATTCGCACTAAAATATCGAATTTATAGGCAGGAAGTATATTTTGAATAGTTATGTCTTTGCCGAAAACAACGGCAGCAGCCAAAGTCATACCTTCTTCGCCCGTGCGTTCATCGCGGCGATAGAAACCGCAGGAACGCAAAATATCCATATTGCTTGCCGTAAGCCAGGGGTGGCGCAAATTGACGGCTCGCACAAAGGCGCGGGTTTTATCAAACAGACTTTCGTCCAAACCGTCGATTGTGAGGTAAGGGAAAATCTCGTTTTCGGTAAAATGGCTTCGTTTTCGGAAATAGAGTTCCGAAATACGGGTATCGTCTTCGATTCGAATATCGCTGTCGTTTTCCCTGTCGAAGATGATGCCTGCGTGGTCGTGTACCTGCGAGCTGACCGGAATTTTTACGCATAATACGATTTTTCCATTGTCATTCAACCGGTAAATGGGAAAGTTGACGGGCGGATTAATAACATCTCTGTTGTTGAGCGCGGTTACAATATCTTTCTTTATTTGCTCAACGGCTTCGGGTTCAATACCTGTAACAACTCCCATATCGTTTGCACCCAGCACGATGATTCCTCCTTCACGATTGAGAAAAGACACAACGGTATCGTAAAATGAAACCGGAACTTTCTTTTCCGTTTCTTTAAATTCGATGTGGGTATTTTCGCCACGGGAAAGGATTTTGTGCAGGTCGTCGAGTGTCATTTGGGTTATTTTTAGAGAGGCAAATTTAATTAAATGTTTTTGATTTTTATGCTGAATGTTGGCAAACATATTTTACAAGTTCGAACGAGTTGCCGTTTAAGCAAATCAAGCGGAAAACTTACTATTTAGACTCCGACGTTCAACACTTTATCAAAGAGCAATTCGAAAAGGCGAACAGGGATAAATTAGCAATCAATAATTAAAATACAGGATTCTAAATATCAAATCCGCCCAAAAAACGGCGACCCTGTTTTCTTATCGGGAAAATCAATTCCACAATAAAAAACTGCAAGTTTTGTTTTCTTGCAGTTTCCTGTTTCATAAAACTTGTAACGAGTTTTTTATTCGTTCAATTCAACCGGCGCAGTGGAACGAATAACCAGAAGTCCTTCCATAACGGTTACGCTTACATATTCTTTTGGCAGAAATCCCGCCGCCTGCAGCCAGTTTCCGCAGAGGCGAAGTTCGGGGACTATTTTTGCAGGACTGCAGAAAGTCGGTGATTCCCGGTAAAAGGGTTGCAGTTTCAGGTAGCGCACTTTCGGCTCTTCGGCGCGTAAGATTACGGCTTCTTCTTCAGTTTGTTTTTGGATTACCTTTTTAAAGGTTGAAGCCGGTTCGGTGGCTTTGGTTTTTGATTGACTTTTTAGGTTTGGCATAAAAAAGTTAATTTAAAATTAAATAAAAAAGGCAGGTCTCGCCAAACCTACATCAAAGCTAAGCTTTAATAAAGTCTCGGGACTTGCACCCGTAAGCCTGCCCATATCTTAAATGAATTTATTCTGGAACAACCTTAGCTATAATATGATGTAAATTTGGCACGACAAAAGTAAATATTTTCTTTGAAATAATATAATTGCATAGAAGAAATTTAGTTGGAACTTTCGACACAATCTCCCAAACTTTGGGAAACGTTCCCGTAACTGCGGCAGACTTTCCCAAACATTGGAATGTTTCGCCGCACTTTGGGGAAGTCTCCCGGAAATGCGGGGAATTTCCCTCGACATACGGCGCGTTTTCCCAAAAATTGGGAACATTTCCCAAAGTTTGGGAACTCTCCCCAATATGAAAATAACATTTCCCAGTGACTGGGATATAAGCCCGAACAGTTGTTTTATTTAAGAAACATTTCTTATATTTGAGCCGTTAAAATAAATCAAAAAATATAAAAGTATGAGTGCAAAATCGAAATCGTATGCAACACAAATCAGTGACGCACAGGTAATGTGTGCCGGGTTGAAGTCGCACATCGAATCATTGAGAAAAAGAGGTATAACGGACGAATTTATTACCTCGCTCAACAGGACATTATCTAATGTTATTGAAAAAAACAATGAGCAGGAAAAACTCAAAGCCAACCTCAAAGCTGCCACAGCAGCACTGGAAGCGTTGATGACCGACCTTAACGGAATAATGACTGAAGCTGTCAAGGTTGTGAAGCTGGACACGCCAAAAGAGCAATGGAAAGAGTTTGGAATTATTGCGAAGCGATGAATCGGCGGTATTGAGGCTGTCTCAAAAACCTTTTGAAGACAGCCTCTTTTTTCTATTCCATTAAAAAATTATCACTATGAACCCCACACGTAAACATATTATTTTATTGCTGTATCTGTTTCCCCTTCAACTGTGGGCATACGATTTCAGCGACAGTGTCTCCGGTACAGAGATTTTCTACGACATCACGGGAGCAAATACGGTAGAAGTAGTCAGCAAAGATGCGACAAATATACGTGCAAATTCGTACAGCGGAGATGTCGTAATACCTCAAACAGTTACTTACAACCAGGTTACCTATCAGGTTACGAGTATCGGCGATATAGCTTTTGCGCTCTGTCAGGGTGTAACATCGGTGGTTATTCCAGAAGGTGTAACTTATATTGGTCATCAGGCTTTTGCTAATTGTTCTTCGCTCATATCTGTTTCTGTTCCGGGCACGATAACCGACATCGGGAGCGGTGTTTTTACCGATACGCCCTGGTTTACTAATTTGCCTTCCGGACTTCTTTATTTCGGAGATATATGTTACAGTTACTGCGGAAGCATCCCTCCCAATGTAACTGTTACAATTAAAGACGGAATTACAAAAATTGCTTCCGAAGCGTTTCAAAATAAGCCGGATGCCTTTTCTGTCCAACTTCCTGAAAGTATAACAGAAATAGGAGGAAGCGCTTTTTACAAATCTGGACTTACTTCCATCAACCTGCCAAGTGGAATAACAACCATTGCAGGAGGTACATTTTCCGATTGTGCAAACCTTACATCCGTTGATTTGCAGCATATAACCCAAATTGATAATAACGCTTTTTCCAATTGCATCGCGCTTACTTCTGTCGATTTGCCGGAAAATATTACGCTGGGAGTAAATGTTTTTGAAAATTCGGGGCTTATTTCCGTTACTGTTCCAAGTGGTTGGAGCAATACCGGAAAGAATACTTTTCTTAACTGTAAAAATCTTCAATCAGTCGTATTATCCGAAGGAGTAACTGCGATTGACGACCACGCTTTTCGCGGCTGCGAGTTGCTTAACACCATTTCTCTTCCCAATTCGTTAAAGACAATCGGAAATTTTTCTTTCCAGGATTGCAAAGCGTTCACATCTTTTACCGTACCGTCTAATGTGATTTCGATTGGCGGTTCCGCTTTTGCAGGCTGTAACAACTTAACCGAACTTACGCTCCCTTTCGTGGGTAATTTTCAAGAGCCGGATGGTTATACATCGGGAGGGAACTTACGAAGCCTGTTTCAATCGGAGCCTGCTTCTTTAACGAAAGTAACCGTTACAAACGGCAAACGGTTAAATTCCAATGCTTTTACCGACTGGAACCATATAAGTGAAGTTATTTTACCCGATGGCATTGAAACCATTGGCAGCGGTGCATTCCGGGGAACCTTGAGCATACATTCTTTTGAGATACCCGAAACGGTAACAACGATTGAAGACGGCGCTTTCAGCGAGAATTATTCCCTTACTTCCATCAAAATCCCCGAAAGCGTAACAAGTATTGGAAGCAGTGTTTTTTACGGATGCAGCGGACTTGCTTCGATTACTGTTCCGGACAAAGTAACGGCGATTGAATTCAGTACCTTCCAAGATTGCAGCAGTCTTACATCCGTTTCTTTGCCGGAAGGTCTTATAAGCATTGGGAATCAGGCTTTTCAAAACTGTACCGCACTTTTATCCATAGATATTCCCAACAGCGTAGATGCGATTGCCCAGTATGCTTTTGATAACTGCCAAAAACTGACTTCCGTTACCATTCCCGATGGAATGACAATGATTGCAGATTTTACTTTCCTGCGCTGTATGGCTCTTAGCGAAGTGAATATTCCTCAAAGCGTAACGGCTATCGGCAGAAGCGCTTTCAGATACTGCTCTTTTACCTCGATTGAACTGCCGGAAAATTTACAGAGCATAGGTCAGGATGCCTTTTTGGACTGCACCCAATTAACCTCCATCCATATACCCGAAAGTGTAACAAACATAGGAAGCGGCGTATTTGCAGATTGTACCAATCTTGCTTCCGTAACTTTTCCGAAAAACATAACCGGCATTCCCGAAATGGCTTTTAGCCGCTGCTCCAACCTGGTCTCTTTCGATATTCCCGAAAGGGTAACGAATATTGGGACGCACGCTTTTGATGAATGTTCCAACCTTGCATCCATTGCCATTCCGGGCAGCGTAACAAACGTCGAAGAGTATGCGTTTAACCACTGTACCGGATTGAAAGAAGTTACAGTCGAATGGGAAACTCCGTTAGCCGTTTCGACGACTGTTTTTTCCGGAGGCGTAAACCTGGCCGGGTGTACATTAGTAGTACCGAAAGGAACACTCAACGATTATCAAAACGCACCTGTCTGGAAAGAATTTGGAAATATTATTGAAGACGGAAACGGACAGACTTCTGTAAATAATTTACAGACAGATGATATTCGAATAACTGCTGATAATGGAATTATTACAGTAGAAAATGCAGCGCAGATGCCTGTTCGCATTTATAATTTGACAGGTATTTGTTGTGCATCTGCTTTAAATGCAAATGCTTACGAAACTTTCTCGCTTCCGGCAGGGAAGTATATTGTGCGTGTGGGTAATATTAGTAGGAAAGTGATTTTATAAATGCAATAATTAAATCACAAATTCGCACTGTTAAACAGTTTTTAGGTTGAGAATATTATTCGGGAAATATTTTTATTATACCTTTGCGGCAAGAAAAGAGAAACTCTATGAGCTGGAAAGAAAAAGCAATTAAATGTCTGAAAGACAGTTTGTATCCTATCCCTACCGAATTGAACGAAATAGATTGGAAAAGCGGTCTATCCTCTAAAACAGAACGGCTGGCGCAACACTTGTGTGCTTTTTCCAATCAGGAAGGCGGCGGTTTCCTTGTTTTCGGCGTGAATAACGATGCAACTATGTTTTCCGTCACAAAGGAACAGGCGGACGAAATAATCAGGACGCTGGGAAATATTGCTTTGAATAATTTATCCCAATCCGTACAAATTCAGCACAAGACGACAGAATACGACGGCAATGCCTTACTGTTCATCTACATTCCCGAACAAACGGAAAAACCTGTTTATCTGCGGGGAAAAACGATTTACGACAGTTATTATCGTTCGGCAGGGCAAACGGTGAAGATGTCAAAAGAAGCAGTAAAATTTATGATTTCCGCTTCGCACGGTATTTTCTTTGAATCTCAAATAGCTATGTCCGAACTTTCAGTGGACGAAGTTTTAAGCCTGTTGGATTACAAACGGTTTTACGAGCGTTTGGACAAAAATGTACCTAAATCGACCGACAGTATTATTTCAATGCTTGCAGAATACGATTTTATTCTACAAAGTGAAAAATTAAGTATTACCAATCTCGGTGCAATATTGCTGGCAAACGACATCCGGAAATTTCCACACTTAAAAGGAAAAACCGTTCGGATTTTACGCTACACAGGTACAAACAATCAAGTTTTGGATAAGGAATATACCTTTGTGAATGGTTATGCTGCCGGATTTGAAGATATGGTTGATTACATAATGAAAAATCTCCCGCAACAGGAAATTATAAAAGAGGCGTTACGGAAAAACAAAACGGAATATCCGCGCAGGACGATTCGAGAATTTTTAGCCAATTCGCTTGTGCATCAGGATTTTTCCGTTACAGGCAATCAGGTAATGGTTGAGATTTTTACCGACAGGGTAGTGATAACCAACCCCGGTTCCCCGCTGAATGATGTAAATCGTTTTATTGACCTGCCGCCACATTCGCGCAACGAAGATTTGGCACAATCATTACTGCTGCTGAATATTTGCGAACGCAGGGGCAGTGGTGTAGATAGAGCTATTGAAGCGTTGGAAGAAGAATTACTCCCGCCGCCAAAATTTACCAAAGGTGAATTTTTTACACGGGTGTTTATTTATGGCGCACAGAAATTGTCGGCAATGAGTAAACAGGATAAAATCCGGGCTTGTTACCAGCATTGTTGCCTGCTTCACGAAAACAACAAGGAAATGACTAACCAATCGGTTCGGGAACGGTTTGAGATTGATAAAAGGAATTATTCCACTGCATCGCGCATTATAGGAGATACAGTAGCTGCAGGTTTAATTAAAGTGGCGATACCCGAAAACGAATCACGCAAACTTGCCAGCTATGTACCATATTATGCGTAGTTTTATGTGATTGAACTTTTCTTTTTCTTTGTAATGTATTGATATTCAAATTGTTTTTATGTGATTAAACTTTTCCTGTTCTCAAAATAAACTGGGAAAGTTTTATTTTTCTCATTCCTACTTTAACAAATGCTTCAAATTCTCATCATTTTCAATCCGTTTTAACTCATCACTAACAATCTCTTTCACATCAAGTTTGATTTGGTTATAATTCCGTTCAATTTCCGATTGCATCGTATCATTACCGTCTTCGTCCCGAAAATCCAAAATATCGGGGATTTTCTTGTATGCTTTCGTTTCGGCAGCAACGGCAGCATTATCAACCACAATTTCTGCGTGAAAAATCTTCTGTTCAATCCGCTCATCAAAATTATCCGAAACCGCCCCGACAAACATTCCTTGCGTAAGATTTGAAATTTTGCTTGCCGGAATAATACTGTCCAACTGCGTGGAAATGGAAGTAGATTTATCTTGCCCTGTTACCCATAGTGTGCCCCGTTAGGCGTATGGCTTTGCCTGTGTCTTTTATAATTGTAGGGCATCCTTGCCCGGAAAAATTAGACAATAGTTGTTCCATATATGCATACTTTCATTCTTTCTTATTTATGTGACAAGTTAAAAACTCGCTTTTAACTCGACGAAGTTTCTAACTTCGTCGCGTTAAAACAAATGCTCCTGCATTTGATTATGCTGCAAATTAGAAATTTGCTTTTAACTTAGACATAGCAAGATGCTATGCCTAACGGCTCGCTCTTCATCTTTACACACTACTCAGAACTGAGCAGAGCCTACGCCGAGCTTGAGTCAACCTGGAATTAAAATGTTTCTCCCTCAATCTCATTTACATAATCCTCAATATTTCTCTCTTTGGCGTAAAACGTAAACAAATTTGCTCCACATTGGGGACAATATAGCAACATATATCCACCAAATAATTTATCATATTTCATCAAGGATGGATCTAATGGTTCCATAAGGAAAAACCGATAAGGTATCTCCGAATTTTCAACAAATCTTTCTTTTCCGCTATCATACGGTGCATAACTGATTTGCAAAGGAAAATAAGAGCGACAAGAAGCAAGTTTAAAAACTCTTATACAATTACTTGTTTTTGGTTGTTGATGATACATTGAAAACCAAAGACAGCAGTATTTATTTTTTTCTTTCTTATTAAACATATTTAGTATGATTATTTAAAAACGAATAATTATTTGACTTTTAACCGATGGACTAAACTTGTATTCGATCCCCGATGTACCATTAATATGCAATTGAGGATTAGAAGTAACTTCTAAAACATTATTCATTCTCATATCAAATATTGTACTTCTTGGAATAGTTGTTTGAACAACTTGTCCACCATTTGACACATAACTTCCTGCATAATTTGCATCATCAGTCATATACAAAGGAAATCTAGGATTGTTTTCCGTTCCTGTTGTTCCTCTATACAATGTTACATTATCTCCAAGTGGATCTGGAGTAAAATCGTAAGTTGGAGTAATAGTTGCTGAGTTTTCACCTCCTACTGTCGGTGTTTCTTTAGGAGTTGTATTGGCAGGTTTATTAGCTGTATTCTGCACCGCCGCCGGAGCAACCGGCGTATTCACCGTCGTTTCCGGCAGTTTTGTACCTGTCCAGGGGTTCAAGCCCTGCTGTTTTGCAGAGGAAAATCCCTGTGCACCACCTCCGACGAAACCAAACGCGGCTCCCATTTTCACACCGTCCCAGAAAGAACCGCCGGTTAAAGCGCTTTGAGCGCCTCCTAATACACCACCAGTGCCGGCGCCAATGTAGCGGCGTGATCAATCGCGCGGTAGCCGAGTAGCACTTCCATCTACGCCGAACAATGTCATAAATAATCTACCCAATCCTCATGTCCGCTAATATCTATGTTTAAATCTTTATTTATAGACATTTGTTCATCTCCCTCTATTATTTCAGCATAAATAATTTCATCTTTAAAAAAAATATTGTGCCAAAAATAACCTATAGTTAATGGATTGTCTAATAAAACTGATTGAAAAACTTCACGGGATTTATCGTTAATTTCAAAGTAAACATCAGGATCATACCATTCATATTTCCAATGACTTTCAACTATAAATGGTTTTAATTTGTACCAAATATCCCAAATTTCTGGATAAAGTTCTTGCAATCCCCAAAAAGTACCGTTAGGAACACTCTTGATCACATTTAAAAACATTTCAGTTTTATGTTTTTTATTTTTATGATTTTCTTCTACGATTTTTTTTTCTTTTTCAGTCATAATCAAAATCCATATTTTTGTAAAACATTGTCAAGATATAAATGATAATTCTTACTTCCTTTAAGAGGTATACTAATCCATTCTCCGTCAAGCCTGTTACCCGTATAGTGTGCGCCGTTGGGCGTATGGCTTTGCCTGCGTCTTTTGTAATTATAGGGCAACCTTGCCCGGACAAAATTGGATAATAGTTGCTTTTAACTCGACGAAGTTACAAACTTCGCCGAACGGCTCACTAATCATCAGTTACACGCTACGGCAAACAGGGCCTAACGGCTCACACGTCATCTTTTATACACTACTCCGAACTGAGAAATGATTACTTGTAACAAAGTTACTATCAACAGGTTATTCATTTACTGAATATTCCTTCGTAATTGCCCAAATAATAGCACGTTTGACATACTTGCCCATTAACAGAGTATATCTCTTATTCCACACAGTTTCGTATCAACAAATTTGGCAATAAAATTTTCCGATAATGAAACACTTGATGATATTATGCCTATTTCAAAACCATCATATGCTACAAAAAGAGTGAGATTCTCTTTTTTTATCTCAAAGTAAGAAATATATTCTACGGTGTTAGACGCAAGTATGTGTGAAATAAGTGCATCTTTGTTTTCTTTATTTAATAAAATATCAGCAGAATAAGAATCATATATCTTTATATTGTTTAATTGTTGAATGGTATTAATTAACTCTTCATCCGATGTTTCAAGAGAACACAAAAGATTATTATCAACCGCATATAGCACACTTATAAAAAAATCTTGTGTTATTGTCATCTTATCTGATACTCTACATATCTTAGTTTTAACAAACTTGGTGATAAAATTTTCAGATAACGGGATAATTGATGATATTACTCCTTTTTCAAAACCATCGCACGATATAAAAACAAGATGATTATCTTTAAATATTTCAAAAAGAGAAATATGCTTTTCCGAATTAAATTCACGCACCTGTATAATAAGTGCATTTCTGTTTGCTGTATTCAGAGGAATATATGAATAATAATCATACATTCTTACATCGTTTAATTGTTGAATAGTATTAATTAATCCTCTATCCGACGTCATAAGATGCCCTGCAAAAGAGCTATCTATTGAACAAAGTACATCTATAAAAAAATCTTGTGTTATTGTCATATCCTTATTTTAAAGAAGGTAATATAATATGTCCACCATTAGGCAAAGGCGTTGCAGGTGTTGGCGTCAAATCAAGATTTAAGTGTCTCATAGGTGTTACATAATCCCCGCCATAGATCGGTTTAAGTGGATGGGTCTCTACTCGTATTTTTAACATATCTCCCTTGTATTTTACAATTATGTTTACTTCTTGGCTTGGTTTTAATCCACTTTTCGGAGGTGCAACAATTCCCCCATCTGCTTTAATTTCATTTAAAGCATCAAGTGCTTCTTGTACTTTGGGAGAGGGTACTTGTGGTTCTGTTACCGTCGGTGTTTCCACCGGAGCCGTGTTTGTATTGGCAGGTTCATTCGCCGCATTCTGCACCGCCGCCGGAGCAACCGGCGTATTCACCGTCGTTTCCGGCAGTTTTGTACCTGTCCAGGGATTCAGTCCCTGCTGTTTTGCAGAGGAAAATCCCTGTGCACCACCTCCGACGAAACCAAAAGCGGCTCCCATTTTCACGCCGTCCCAGAAAGAACCGCCGGTTAAAGCGCTTTGAGCGCCTCCTAATACACCACCGGTGCCGGCTCCATAAAGACTTCCCCATAATGCTCCTGCAGGCGCCAATGTAGCTGCATAAGCGCCTACGCCGCCAAATATGCCTCCAACCATGCCTCCCATAATTCCAGCCCCCAGACAATCCATAAAACTGCCTCCATTAAGAGCCGTACCGACTACTCCTCCGGTAAACCCTGCCGCCGCACCGGCATAAATACCGACAAGCAATGGCGTTGCCGTACCGGCAGTACAAACCGTAACTACCACACCAACAACAACGGCTGCTGCGACAACAACAACAGTTTTCCAGTTACTCGCAATCCATTCGCCAAACTGACTTAACCAGGAATAGCCACTGGGGTCGGTGTACATAAAAGGATTGTTCATCGCATAGGCATAGCGGTTGTAGTTCATCCATTGGTCAGGCGCCTGTATATACGGGTCGGGAGAGAGGAATGAGGCGGTAAACGGGTCGAATACCCTGCCGTTCATATTAATAATGCCAAAAGCATCAATATGCTCATGTCCGGTGTAGCCGCGGTTTATCAGCCACGAAGTGCGGTCATCTCGCTCTTTCCAGTCATCGGGATTACGGCGCACACCCCACGGGTCGTAGGCATACTTTTCAAGTACCGTACCGTCTTCATCAGTCAACGCTATCAAAGAACCCTGAAAGTTGTGGTAAGCATACAGCAGGCTGTCGTTGCCGTTGTTTTGAATAAACAGACTTCCGCCCGCAAGGTAGTGAATTTTTCTTACATTGCCGTCACTGTCTATTTCTTCTTCGTAATTTCCCAAATAATAGCGGGTTTGCCGTACTTGCCCGTTAACGGAATAAACCGATTTTCGCCGTTGATTATCTACGCCATAAAACAAAGAGTAGTGTTTATCATCTTCCGCTAAACTTGCTACTTTTTTGAAGTCGGTGTAGGTAATATTCAGCGTCGAAGCGGGTATATCATTTACTGTTCCATTGATGGAGGTCAGTGCATGCGGTTTGTTGTTCTCTCCATAATTAAGCAGGCAATCGCCCAAATCGGTTTTTTGCGTTATGTTTCCGTTGCTGTCAAAACGGATGCTGTTTTCGCCTGCCAGCATACCGTTTTTGTAAATATCCCAGTTTGTCAGGCGGTTCATCACATCGTATTCGAACCTCTCCTGCTGGCTTGTAAGATTATCGGTACGTGAATCCAGATTGCCTCTTGCGTCAAACGTGTACGACATATCTACAACTCCATCTGCTGCAATAGCGGTAGTTAATCCCCGTTCATCGTATTCATAGACAGTTTCTTTATTCCCTTTCTGTATGCGGGTGGCTTGTCCGCGAGCGTTTTCTTCCAGTATTTTCCAAATGGAATGTCCGTACCGGTCGCTTACTTCTACCAAATATCCGTAGCTGTCGTAGCGGTTCAGTACATAGTATCCCGACGGGTAGATTTCCTTTTTGACCCTTCCGTAATTATCATATTCCTTGTCTTTACTGTATTCTTTCCCGTCAAATTCTTCTTTCAGGCTGGTTACCCGGTCGAACGCATCATAGGTATAGGTTTGCTTGTGTTTGCCGGCAATTTCGATGCTGAGGATACGATTGTCGCTGTCGTAAGTATAGACGGTAGTTTTACCGTTTTGCTCAGTACTTTGCAATAGTCCGTTGCCGGCATAATTATTTGTGGTGGTTACAAATTCGTTTTCGTTGTGTACTTTTTGCTTTTCCCATAACAGTTCGCCAAAACCATTGTATTTTGATTCCACAGTGCCTCCATCAGGGTCTATCAATTTAGTACGCCTGCCTTGCAAGTCATATTCCAGCCTGATAGCCACTCCGCCTTCGGGCGTTGTTGTTTTTATTTGCCCTGAAGGATAGTAAAGGTAGTTTACAGATTTTCCATTCGTTTCTACACTGACAACCTGCCCCGAGGAATTATAAGTAGTTGTTTTTGTGCCTTCGGGGGAAGTTATTGTAGCAGTTACAGTCCCATACTCTGTACTTGTAACCCCCATTGGCGTTGTCAGGGTTTCGGGTCTGCCATATTTGTCATAGGTGTAAGTGGCAGCCCAACTTTCGGGAGAAGACGTGAATGTTGGTTCCGAAATTCTTTTTTTGTTTCCGTCCGGATAGTATTCGGTAAATACGCTGACTTTTTGCTCATTCAATCCGAAAGTTTCTTTAAGAATTTCTTTGCCAAATGCGTTAAACCATGTTATTACCGGCGAAGAGCCTGATTTTTCGACATAGCTGTAATATTTGGCGCCAAGCGTATTATTGGGATTTGCCCACCTTAAGACTTCTGCTTTCCTGATTCCGTCGGCATATTGGGTTTCAATCAATTCGCCAAATCCGTTATAGGAAAACTGAACTGTTCCCAACCTGTCCGTTTTACTGTCCAGCAATCCTGAATTTTCGTTCCACTCGTAGGTAGTTGTTTGTCCAAGCTCATCGGTTTTACCTGTCATAAACCGCCCTGACGGGCTATATGTGTATGACGAACTGCGAGTTATACCATTTGCTTTTCGCTCTACTAACCGGGCTTGCCCGAAGAGGTCGAAATTTTTATATTCGGTAATAAATTCATTTTCATCTCCGGGGTCTATTGTTTCCTTTGTTAAATTTCCTTTATTGTCGTACGTGGAGGAGATTTGCCGGACATAAGTTTCACCATTAACCGTTTTTGTAGTAATTATATCGCTTAATCTGTTTTTACACCAGGAACCTTTTTGTATGTACTGCATCGTTTTGGTTTCGACTATATCACCCTGAGTTGTGGTTATTAACAGTGGATTCCCGTCTTCATAGCCGGAAGTTTCAATGATGATAGTCTGTCCGGTCAGGTGGTCGGTTATTGTTTTTTTACTTGTGTACGGGAAATATCTTTTATGAATGTCCAAGCCCAATTTTTCGATGCCGGCTTCATAGGTATTGGTTACTATAGGATTATTTTCATTGGAGGTAAGTACTTTTTCTTCTACCGGATAAATATTAAAAAAATTCGTATCGTAGCCAAATTTAGTTATCTTTTTCCTGTTGTGCGTGATGTTGTCTTCTATAAATTCTTCGAACCCCAGCATGCCTTTCCCTTTCAAATGACATCTTAACCCCTTATACGAGTAATTGGTTGTGTTCGTAAAGTCTCCTGCGGAGAAATTTACTTGGGCAACAACCGGAAACGGTACGCAAAACTGTGCTACCTGGCTGGAAACTTCGGGACTTCCTCCTTCATACACCGTCCCGTCGGAAAGGGGTTTATAGGTAATAGTGGTTGTTCTGCCCAATCCGTCCGTAACGGAGGCAAGCTGTTTCTCGGTTTCCGGGGTCGTGAATGAGTGGACATAAATACCGTCGTCGGAAAGGGAGAGTAAGTCACATTTTCCATCGCCGGTCATATCATGATAGGGAATGAGTTTATTGTAATACAAACTGTTATTTAAAGAAGTTGGAATTTCATCCGCAGCATAGCTTTTCGAGACAAACCTGTTGCCGGTGTAGCAGTAAAGGGTAATCCCGTCCGAAGACATTTCCAGTATATCGGTTTTGCCGTCATTGTTGTAGTCAGCATAGAAATAGTTGTCGGTAAATTCGTCACCATCATAAGTCATTGTTCTTGTTCTGGTTAACGGGCACGGTATATCAATGAATGAAGTGCCGGTAGAAAGTTTGATGTACCAGGTTGGTGTTTGTACTTGGTATGCAGAATAATATACTATCAAATCGGTTTTACCGTCTCCATTAATATCGACAAAATCACCGCTTCCATGCATGTTATCCAGGTAAAATGCCGCATTTGAAAAATTGATCTGTTCAAAAGAGTTGGTACTACTGTTGTATTCAAAAATTTCGCCTCCAGTGCGGTTGTAGATTTCAAGAAGTCCGTTGCCGTTTACGTCGGTTATGGAGTGGTTGTAGCCGGCATTGGAATAGAAGGATTCATTTACCGTAGAGCTTAATTCCGTTAACTCTTTCGTCTCAAAGTTTATACGGTACATTTTAACATTGTCTCCGTGTATAGCGAGCATTTCAATATTGCCGTCGCCATTGAAATCATTGCATTCAAATTGAATTGTTCTATCGTGGTACAGAGAAGATGATGAAGTTTCGAAATAAGTTTCAAAATATTGTCTATCTAACACTCCGGAACCGTCATTGAGCAAAAAATCAATTTTATAATAAGGATTATTTCCTGTATAATTTTTAATTTCAACCAAATCTTTCGTTCCGTCACTGTTTAAATCAAGCGACAGTAATGTACATACACCATAATACCCAAGCGACGTTTCCTGGCTCATACTGTATGAAATATTGCCATCTGTTTTGTTGGAAAGATATAATTTCCAGTCGGATATATGTCCGCCTATGGAGGAACCACCGGTTGCCATGTTGGTACAGGTTTTTATAAAATCGGAAATGCCGTCATTATTGAAATCATCTACCAGTGCGGTGTATTCATAACAGTCATCCTGCGGAATTGAGGCATGGCTTACGATTGCGTTGACCGGCGGATTTTCTTCATTTAATTTATTCCAGTTCAATACGGTCGGGCTGTATTTTTCGCCCTCGCTGTTTGTCAGGTGAATGGCTGAGAGTTTTGAGTAGAATCCGTCAAAATCGTATGAACATGCATATTCTTTCAACGTCTGTCCGTTTGTTTTGACTTTGATGGTTTCCAGCAATTTGGTCAACATCGTTTTCGTTCCCGACACGTATGACAGTTGAGCATCCGGCCGGTCGGAATTATAGGTAAATTCAATTTCGTGCATCGGTTCCGTACTGGCAGAAGCATTGCCGGTGTAACGGATTTTTGAGAGCCAGAACTCGCCGTTTTCATTGTTTTCGCCATACTCATAAGTTATGAAATTCCCGTTGGAATCTACTGTTTTTGTCAACGCCCAGGTTAACGGTACGGATATCCCCTGCGCTTCAATATACGAATCGGCGGAGGCTCCGTAAGTCATCGTTATTCCTGCCTGTGTTACTACTTCAAAGCATAAAAAGCCGTTGATGTTCTTATAAGTAATATCACTGTATGTTTCTTCCTGTGTCCGGTATTTTGCACCGTTCTCCAGATTGCTTCCGGCAACTAAAACAAGTCTTTTCCCGTCTAATATCAAATTGTCTTCATTTGTCAGCCGTATGCCGTCCATTTTACCGTCATTATAAAGATTACTGCCGGTTCGTGTGATGGTTGAAGTTCCTGAAACAGTAAATCCCATGCCCGCGACACCGTTGCCTGCCTGTGAATTATACATTAACTGCACGTTTGGCTGTACGCCGTTTATCCCGGCTGGAATTTCAATAGGAATTTGATAAATTGCCGCGCCTGTGGGGCTTACATTCATTGTGCCGGTTATTGAGCCGACTGCTGCGCCCTGTGACGGGTCGCTTGTCGTTGTACCGTCCGGTTTTAAATAGGTATCTTCGGAAGGAATGGAAAGCATTGTGTTGTCAATTCTTGCTACCAGACTTTTTCCTTCTCCGGCTGTAAACGAATATCCGGGTAAAAAGCGGATAAAATCCCGTGCAACGTATTCCTTACTTTCTGTGTCGGGCGTATTCAGCGTATATGATTTTTGCCCGTAAATAGGAGCGAACAGTCCAAATAGAAGACTGCTGATAAGTATATATTTTTTCATTCTGCCTGTGTTTATTTCTTAATAATTTTCCATTCTGTGTTTTTTTCATCAATGCTGATGCGCATAATGTAAATTCCCTGCGCACTCGTAGACATATCCAACTCGACAATATCCCGTACGGCAGACCGGGATAAAACAGTTTGACCCTGCATATTCATTAAGATAACAGATGCTTTCTGATTTTCCTGCAGGTTGTCAATTTGAACTTTCAGCAATCCGTCCGTCGGATTAGGGTAAATATGGATAGGGTTAGCCAATGAAAGGTCTTGCAGTTCTTTCAGGGGGGTATTCTCACTCGTTTCTTCTGTTTCCTCTTCTGCTGCTATTGTCGCCGACCTCAATCCGGGTGCCGTCATATCAATATATCGCTCAACACGGTTGCCTGCAGCATCATAGAGGAAACGAACTGTCTGTGCCGGAAGTGTCGAGCACAAACAAATGATTATTGGGAAAATGATAATTTTTTTCATAGTCTGACTATTTTACGATACTTTCCAGTTCCTTGATTCGTTTATCCTGTTCAAGGATGTACAAAGTCAATTCCTCAATCTTCTGCAGCAGTTTTATCTGGAATTCGCCCATATCCACTCCTGCATTGACCATATCGGCAGCCGGAGGAATTTCGGGCAGATGCTTGTTTACCTGTATGAAGTCGGACACTTCGCTGAGCGGGCGCAGGGAGTAGTTTTCTTCAAAGACAAAGTCGGCTCCCGCCTGAAGGTCAAGCAGTAACTCACGGGCGTGAATAGTTCCGTTCACA
>JAISVA010000035.1 GCA_031271815.1 Prevotellaceae bacterium
AGCCAGTTTTTGCGTGCTCTTATTTGTCTTTCTCTATCTTTCATGCTCGAAAGATAATGGTTTTTAACGAAACAAATGAGATTAAATGTGTAGCGAATCTATCGATACGTTACATATAAAAAGTGGCTATTACATATTACATGAATTTTGAGTTGCATCTGCTCCTTAATCGTTTAGATTAAAAAAATAGCGCAAAGTAGCTCCTCCATGGCTTCCTTCGCGCTATCGTCATCCATTTATTTCGTCAACTGGTTAACCGCTTCCGCCAGCCGGATAAACTCTTTCCGGTAACCATACTTATCCTCCCCTATGCCTTTACGGGCGAGGTCAATCACTTTTGGGTAAGTCGCATCTCCCTTAAAATCGGAATCTTTCAACAGCTGTCCGAACATGGCCACCGCCATAGCAAAATTGAAATCTTCGGACGAAAGCTTTTTATCATCATTGACCGCAACGGGAATTTCCATTTTACGGCTTTTGCTCTTATCCGGCTTTTTATAGCGCAATTTTACGGTGAGCAGTTCCGACGAATAGTCAGTCGATGCCAGTTCAGGTTTATTATTTTTCCGGTATTTCAGCTTGTCAACTCCTCCATACGTGTTCTCAACTCCTACCGGAATAATTTCATAAAGGGCTGTAACCGTGTGTCCGGATCCAAGCTCGCCTGCATCTTTTGTGTCGTCATTAAAATCTTCCTTATTCAGCAGGCGGCTTTCGTAGCCTACCAGGCGGTAGCTGTTTACGTGATCCGGATTGAATTCAACCTGTATCTTTACATCTTTGGCGACCGTATACATCGTGCTTCCAAACTCGTTGACCAGCACCTTGTTTGCCTCCTGTATATTATCAATATAGGCGTGATTTCCGTTTCCTTTCTGTGCAAGCGTCTGCAGCTTGCTATCCTTGTAATTTCCCATTCCATAACCCAATACGGTAAGGAATACGCCGGTTTTTCTTTTCGATTCAATCAGTTCTTCCAACTCCGAATTGCTCGAAACGCCTACGTTAAAATCGCCATCGGTACATAGAATAATCCGGTTGTTGCCGTTGGGAATGAAATTCTTTTCTGCAATCTTATAAGCCAGTTGAATACCAGCCCCGCCTGCAGTAGAACCGCCGGCGGTCAGGTTTCCGATTGCGTCAATAATCTTCTGGCGGTCTGTTCCTGCTGTCGAAGAAAGCGCTTCGCCGGCGGCTCCTGCATACACCACAATTGCCACACGATCGTTATCGCGCAAGTTATTGACCAAAAGCTTAAGCGATGATTTAACCAGCTCCAGCCGCGTCGCTCCTTCCATGGAGCCGGAAACGTCAATCAGGAATACAAAGTTGGCAGCAGGCAGCTTTTCGGAAGGAATTTCCTTTGCCTTGACACCGATTCGCAGCAGTTTATGTTTCGCGTTCCACGGGCAAACGGCGGTTTCGGTCACAATTTTTACCGGATGCCCATCTGTTGGCTGCTGATAATCATAGCTGAAATAGTTAATTAGCTCCTCCACGCGCACAGCGTCTTTCGGTGGCAGCTGCCCTTGATTGACCATGCGGCGCATGTTGCCGTACGAAGCAGCATCCACATCCAGAGAAAAGGTAGAAAGCGGCTGGTCGGCTGCCGGTAAAAAGCGGTTTTCAGCATGATTGGAATATTCTTCACTGTTAACATAATAGTCCTGCGCCTCATAAACCGGCCGCACTTTCGCTCGGGAAGCTCTTCTCATTCTCCGCGAAGTTTTTTCAGAACCGGCTATACTGCTCATAGATCCGGTTACATCCGATTTTTTTTGAACGCCGTATCCTACCACCACAAATTCATCCAATTCCACATGCAACTCTTTCAGCAATACATTAACCGTATCAGGGGTTTTCTTTGTTATCTTTATCTCCTTAGATGGGAAACCTACGGACGAAAAAACCAGGGTATTACCCACTTTGACGGAAATAGAATACTTTCCATCCAAATTGGTTACTACGCTTTTTTTTGTTCCTTTCACTGCAACGGTTGCGCCCGGCAACGGACCTTGCCGATCGGAAACTACGCCGGATATGGTTCTGCTTTGCGCAAAAGCGGAAACCGAAAATATGCCAAGCAGGCAAACCGTCAAAAAAATTCTCCTTGTTTTCATACTGTTCATTTTTTTAAGTTGTGTTAAAAATTACATTTTAGTTTTTCATTTTATCCTTTAGATACATTTTTTTGAAAATTCCATAAACTAAGGAGGTATTTTTTTACTTTTGCAATAAAATAATTTTCAGCATAGAGGCAATATATTGAAAATCAAAAATAAAATATCGAATTTTTCAAACGAAGAATTGTTGGAAAATTTTCTGCAAACAGGGGAAACCGCTGTTTTCGGGGAACTTTACCGCCGGTATTTGCCGCTTGTCTACGGATTATGCCTGAAATACCTGGAAAATAAGGAAGCTGCGCACGATGCAGTCATGGACATTTTTGAAAATATCATGGAAAAACTGCCTCATTATGAGGTGAAAAATTTTCATACCTGGCTTTATAGCGTGGCAAAAAATCACTGTTTGCAGGTTTTGAGAAAAGAAAACCGGATAATTTTTGTTAATATAGAAGAAAATGTTGTGGAAAATCCGGATGATTTTACTCTAATAGAAAAGCCGCAGACGGAAGAAGAGACGGAAGCGCTGGTTTTCTGCATCGGCACGCTGGCGGAAGAGCAGCAAACGAGCATTCGCTATTTTTACATGGAAGAAAAATCGTACGCCGACATTGTCGAACTGACGGGTTATGCGTTGAATAAAGTGAAAAGTTATATTCAAAATGGAAAACGTAATTTGAAAAGCTGTATTTTGAACCGGATAAAAAAGTGGAATTAAAAGATTACATACAGGGTAAAAAGCGCGGAAAGGAAGCAAACCGTTTGGAACGCAAAGCG
Organism: Prevotellaceae bacterium; assembly: GCA_031271815.1. Classification (GTDB taxonomy): domain Bacteria; phylum Bacteroidota; class Bacteroidia; order Bacteroidales; family Paludibacteraceae; genus RGIG9379. The sequence continues at coordinate 2,901 of JAISVA010000035.1, forward strand.
TTAAACGACCCTTTCCTGCAAGAGGCTATCGACGGTTTTGATGCTGTCGGCGGCAATCATTTGTATGCACTTAATGCGCTGGAGAAAGAGTTGGAGAAAAGAATAGAGTCGAAAGAGAATCGCCGCCGTTTATGGTGGATTGGAATCGCAGCTTCTATTGTATTCGTCATCGGATTGGGCAGTCTGTTTTTCATCCGGAATCATAAACCGGCTGATTTTGTGGCTATTGATACGACGGTTATACCCCCTCCCATCACTCCAACAATACCGGATGCATCCCCGGCAATTGCCGAAGCAAAAACGCCGGAGCAAAAACAAACTCCCGTTTCCGAACCTGAAAAAATACAGCGAGCGATTGATAATCTTATCATAAAAGGTAAAATATCGGATTCTTACGGCGAAGTTCCGGGCGCAAGCGTACAAATAAAAGGAACAACCAAAGGAGCTTCGACCGATTTGGACGGAAATTATTCCATCGCGGCAAAAGCGGGAGACACGCTGGTCTTTTCGTCGATTGGACTTTTGGCGCAGGAAGTAGCTGTTTCTAAAAAAAGCCCGCGCACAATGAACATCAGCTTGAAGGAGGATAATATAGAACTGGATGAATTTGTGGTGGTAGGATACGGCGTTCAAAAAAAATCGGATGTAACCGGATCAATGAGTTCAATAAGTAAAAAGCAAGTTGCGTCAAAGCGCAGATCGAAAAAGGAAAGATTCGGAGAAAAAGAGTTTAAAGCCTTTTTTGAGGAAAACCGGTCAACAACTATTTGTTCCGGAGAAAAAGCAAGCATCAGCCTGCGTTTTTATGTGGATAAAACGGGAACGCCAACCGATTTCAACGTCATAAAAAGCACCTGCGACGAATTGGAGGAAGAGCTCATCGAATTATTGGAATACGGCCCCCAATGGACGACTACGGAACGGAAGGTGAAGTTGAGGATTCGACTGAAGCAATCGGATTAATTTTGATTTTATTTTTAGCATTTGCGAGCAATACAAGACATTTAATTCCTCAGTTCGGAATAGTGTATAAAAGATGACGTGTGAGCCGTTAGGCATTTTGCTATGTCTAAGCTAAAAGCAGATTTCTAATTTGCAGCATACCAAATGCAGGAGCATTTGTTTTAACGCGACGAAATTAGAAACTTCGCCGAACGGATTTTTGAAAAAATTTATTCGGCAAAATCCGCCGTTTGAACGATTGTATTTCTTTGAAGATTTTTTGATCCATACAATAAAAAAATTTGTTTGGGGATAAAGATATTAATTCATTTAAGTTGCTATTTATATATCTCAAAATAATTTCTATTTCGAAGTCCGGAGGACTAACTGTTAGATAACCCCTTGCAAGCGATGCGCAGCTCGGGGTAGAGCGAGAATAGAAACAATGTACCCTGCCAAGGTTTTACCGGCCAACATAAAGCAAAATCACCCCAAGTAAAACGCCGCCCAGCAGCATGGCTTTCGTTTTCAGATTTTTTTCGCGCAAGAAGACGACCCCGTAAAGAAACGGAACAACCGCTCCCGAACGGCGAATGGTGGAAACAACGGAAATCAACGCGCCGCCGGTCGATAGCGCCCAAAAATAGACAAAATCGGCAAGCATCAAAAACAGGGAAATGCCGGCAATCGTCCAGCGCCATTGAAACGGCGTAGTCTTCGCACGTGTCGGAAACCACAAAAGCAGAGTGATGACGAGCATGATAACTGCCTGATACATGGTACTGTAAACCTGTACTGCCATCCGGTCATACTGCAACATCAGGTGTTTATCATACAAGCCGCTTGCCGCTCCGAGAAGCGTTGCCAGGATAATCAGCCATATCCACCGGTTGCTTTTCCACGAAATGCCTTCTTTCAGTCCGACAAGCGAAAACAGGTAAAAGGAAAAAATCGTAATCGCAACACCCACAAACTGGAGGGGCGAAAGCCGTTCGGAAAAAATAAAAAAAGCGCCTACTACCGTCCAAACCGGTTGCGTAGCGCGAATGGGCGAAAACAGGGTAATGGGTATATGCTTCATCCCGAAATAGGCGGAAATCCACGAACCCAACACAATAACCGCTTTCAGCAAAATAAAAAGGTGCGTCTTCCAATCGACTTCAGGTACATAAATAAACAGTGATTGCGCCCTTTGCGGGTCGATATAAGAAAATGAGATAACCGGAAGAAAGCAAACTGCCGAAATGAAAATCGAACAAGCCAGTACCGGAATAACGGCGTTGCCTTTCAACGATACTTTTTTGAAAATATCATATATGCCCAAAAAAAATGCTGAAACAAGAGCTAAAATAATCCACATAATTTAAAACTAAAATCGATGACATCCATCGTACATGGGGTTGTCTTAAAAGTCCATTTTATTTCCCTATTTTTATTTACCGTATTTATTTACCGTATTTATTTACCATTCCAAAACGCCCTTTCCCTGCCGCACAACAACCGGTTCATCGCCCGTACAATCGACAACGGTTGAAGGGTCGAGCATTCCGTAGCCGGCATCAATGACCACATCGGCAATGTGCCCGCACCGCTCGTGGATTAGTTCGGGATCGGTAAAATATTCCAAAATCTCATCGTCCTTATCTCTAACCGAGGCTGATAGAATCGGATTTCCGAGTTCACGGACAAGTTCCCGCGCAATGTTATTATCGGGCACGCGGATACCCACCGTTTTTTTATTTCTGAAAAATTTCGGCAGGTTATTGTTCCCTTTTAAGATAAATGTAAAAGCGCCCGGCAGGTTTTTTTTCATCAGCTTAAATGTGGCATTATCAACTTTGGCATACTCGCTCACGTTGCTCAAATCATAGCATACGAACGAGAGATCGGCTTTTTTGCTGTCCATATTTTTGTAACGGCATATTTTTTCAATCCCTTTTGTATTGAAAATATCACAGCCAAGGCCGTAAATCGTATCGGTCGGATACACAATCAACCCTCCGTCGCGAAGGAATTGCGCCACTTTTTCTATTTCTCTCGGATTCGGATTTTCCGGATAAATTCTAACTAACATAAATTCTAACTATTTTGTACAAAGGTATAACTAAATGGGTTATTATATTCAACTTTTTTCATTATAAATTGTTTTCTTTGTAAGAAAAAACAATAAAATATTTATATTATGAAATTACAGGTTTTTACTTTATGCTTATTTCTTTCACTTGTTTCGGCACAAACAGTTCAAGCCAGATCAAACAACTTTGGAATCAAGGGAGGGATCAACTTTTCCGACCAATCCATCAAGTTTAACGGCAGCGGCATTAATACGTCTTCATATACGGGTTTTCATGCTGGAATATTCTATAAGCTTGATCTTCCGCTCTTTTTGGGTATACAGGCTGAAGTGCTTTATTCACAAAAAGGAAGTCATTACTCTTCGGGTAATTCGCGAATAAAGAATCATTTCGATTATTTGGACATTCCCGTTTATTTACGCTGGAATTTAGCTCTTCCGCTTGTGAAGCCATACGCGGGAATAGGTCCTTATTTTGCCTTTCCGCTCAATAAGGAAGTGACAGGAACGGATAGTTTTTCCGACTGGGAAAAATCCGGTTATAATAATTCCGACGTCGGAATAGGAGCTACGCTGGGCGTTGAGATGTTCGACCGGCTACAAGTAAGCCTTAGCTACCAGTGGGGGCTCAAAAACATATACGGCGGTATATATGACGTAAAAGCCAAAAATAAGAATTTGGAAATTTCTGTTGGTGTTCTGATTTTCTGATAAAGTTTCACTGTTTCGAATTTTCCGGTTAAAGCCGGGGTCCTTGTTTCATTCTGTTTTTTCGGAATATTTCGTTATTGTGCCAAATCATTCAGGCATGGCGCAGTTTACTTCGAATATGTAAAAGTTATAATATAAAAGAATATAGAGATGAAAAAAGTGACTTTATGCGCTTTTTTGCTTGGAGCTTTTTCCTTTACGACTCCGGCACAAGAGGAAATTGTTGTTAAAGAAGTGGCTGAAACAGCTTCCGGGGATACGGTTTTGCTTTTATTGGATTCCTATGAACAGTTTCCCAAAAAGAAAAAAATAACGGATTATCGCCTGTACCAGATGGGGAAAGTGCCGGTTACGTTTTTCCTGTTGAGCGGACTTGCTTATCCGATCGAGCATTATATGAGAGAAGTTCGCGATTATCAGATTCCGGATTTTAATTACTCTTATGATGATTACTTGCAGTTTACTCCCGGAATAGCCGTGTTTGCGTTGAAAATAGCGGGTGTGGATGGGTACAGCGATTGGGGACGGTTACTGACCGAAACCTCCGTTTCCGGTGTAGTTACTGTAGGACTGTTTAGCGGAATTAAATACCTTGTTGACAAGGAGCGACCGAACACTTCGAACTTAAATTCATTCCCGTCCGGACATACGGCAACCGCTTTCATGATGGCATCCTGGCTGCATAAGGAATATGGGTTGACCCGCAGTCCGTTTTACAGTATTGCCGGATACAGTGTAGCCACAATAGTCGGCGTTACCCGTCAGTTGAGAAACAAGCACTGGTATTCGGACGTGCTCTTCGGCGCAGGCGTGGGATACCTGGGCGTGGAGGTCGGATACTGGATTAGCGACCTGATATTTAAGGATAAAGGAATAAAAATACCGCATGCAAAAAGAATGTTTGTTGACCTGAAAGAGAGTAAGCCGAGTTTTATTAACCTGAGTATGGGATATGTTACCGGCAACGGAATTGAACTGACGGAAGATATTCATTTTAAAGGTAAAGGCGGATACGGCATTTCGGTAGAAGGGGCTTGGTTTATAAATCCTTACCTGGGTTTCGGAGGTAATTTCACTTCAAATACAATCGATTATGCTTTTGATCAGGACAACTATTTGATACACCATAAGGAACACAAGGATGACATGACACGCATTAAGATAAATGAAGATTTTGCCGGAATATACTCAGGTAATATCGGAGGTTATTTTGCTTATCCCCTGTCCAACAGATTTACGCTTGGATCCAAGCTGCTGGGCGGAATAACCGGTACTTCGTCATCCAATTTAGTGTTGAAATTGAACCCGACGGCTGAATATCCGGCCGGACAGCAGGTTAATGCCTTAAGCAACGATAAAGATATAAGCTGGTCGTTGGAGACCGGAGTTTCCGCAACCTTTCTGTTAAATCGCAATCTTGGAGTCAGTTTTTTTGCAGACTATCTTTTCAGTGATGCAAAAATTACTTTTAAAAAAGGGCTGGACGTTCCTCTTGATATGAGAAGTGTTGGTGAGGAAGGAAGATCAAATAAGTTTGACACACACAATCTGACAGTGGGATTAAGCGTAAATGCGTATTTTTTCTGATGTGCCTTTCTTGAAAAATCGTATATTTGCAGTCGGGAAAAAGAAAATATTTACGTATGAAAACAGGAACAATCACATACAATACATTTGTGAATATCCGCGGTATTACTACTACCCGAAAAAAGGAAACATGAAGGCGCGAAGAACACTAAGAATCTTTGGAAAACAAAAAGAAACATCACTTTGTGTCCTTCGTCTTTGTGTTTATAAAAATTCATTGCCTTTAATATTAGCAGTACTGATACGAAGTGTTACAAATTTCAAGGTTTAAAAATCCGGTTTCGCCGGATGAATCGGTACAACAACTTATTCTAACTATTTTTTGTATGACGCAATTTCTTGAAAATTATCACCTGTTGGGATTAGCCGCCGGCATTGCTACTTTTCTGATTATCGGACTTTTCCACCCGGTTGTCGTTAAAGCCGAATATTACTGGGGAACCCGCTGCTGGTGGATATTCCTGCTTTTGGGAATTGCCGGCGCCGTTGTTTCCATTATTACTGCAAATATCTTTATTTCAGCCCTTTGCGGCGTTTTCGCCTTCTCCTCTTTTTGGACAATCAAAGAGCTTTTTGAGCAGGAAGAACGCGTAAAAAAAGGCTGGTTTCCCGAAAACCCGAAAAAAAAGAGGAAATAAATTTGTACGTATAGTAAATATTTTATTTGGCATTTTAAGGTTATACGTTCATTTTTAAATTGATTCTATGTCACACAATCATTCACACGACGATTATTCATACGATGGAAAAAGCAACATTGGCCTTGCTTTTTTCCTCAACTTATCGTTTACCGTCATTGAGTTGATTGGCGGCTTTTTAACCAATAGCATAGCCATTATTTCTGATGCCGTCCATGATTTCGGCGACAGTTTATCGCTTGCGCTTGCGTGGTATTTCCAAAAACTGTCGAAGAAAGGCAGCACGGAACATTATTCGTACGGATACAAGCGCTTTTCGCTTTTAGGAGCAATGATAAATTGCATTGTCCTTGTTGCCGGAAGCATATATGTTTTTTCGAAAGCCATACCGCGCCTGTTTGCGCCGCAGGAAACAAACGCCGGAGGAATGTTCCTGCTGGCAATCCTGGGCATTGCCGTTAATGGCATTGCCGTATTGCGTACCCGCAAAGGAAAGTCGGTTAACGAGCGCGTTGTTTCGCTGCATTTACTGGAGGATGTGTTAGGCTGGGCAGCAGTTCTGGTTGGCTCGGCGGTGATACATTTTACGGGCTGGACAATCATCGACCCGGTCCTTTCGCTCGGAATTGCCTGTTTTGTGCTGTTTAATGTTTTTGAAAACATCCGGATTGTGTTGCCCATCTTATTGCAGGGTACGCCCACCGAAATTGACCGGGAACAGCTAATTCAAAAATTAAAAAGGATAAAAAACATTATGAACGTGCACGATTTGCATATCTGGTCGCTGGACGAAGAATATAATGTGCTGACCGTTCACGTTATCCTCAACAAAGCATTGCCGGTGGAAAAGTTGACGGAACTAAAAAAGCAAATCCGGTCTGTTTTGAAAGAAGAAAAAATACAGCACGCCACAATAGAATTCGAAATGCCAAACGAAGAATGCGATTTTGAAGAATGTTTGTAAAAAATACACTAAAATAACTCCTGATAATTAAGCATATAACCATCCAATCAACACATATTTCATCCTTTCATTAAAAAAATCAAAAAGAATTGTTGTTTTATAAAAAGTTTTATACCTTAGAGTTTCCATTTTAAAAACTTATTTCCGTAAGTTTGTATTAAAAATAAAAAATAAGAAAATGAATAACGATTTTAGAAAGTTTGCCACAGGGCATCTGGGAATGAACGGGCTTGCGCTGGATCAATACATGAGTGTTACAGGCAATTACATATCGCCGAGCATTTTGGAAGAACGTCAGTTGAATGTAACTCAAATGGATGTTTTTTCAAGATTGATGATGGATCGCATCATATTTTTGGGTACGCAGGTGGACGATTATTCGGCAAATGTGATTCAAGCCCAGCTTTTATATCTCGATTCGGCCGATGCGGGAAAAGATATTTCCATCTATCTGAACACGCCGGGCGGTTCGGTTTACGCCGGCTTGGGTATCTATGACACGATGCAGTATATCAGTTGCGATGTAGCAACCATTTGTACCGGAATGGCAGCCTCGATGGGAGCTGTGCTACTTGTTGCCGGAACAAAAGGAAAACGCTCGGCGCTGAAACATGCACGGGTAATGATTCACCAGCCGATGGGCGGAGCGCAGGGACAAGCGTCCGATATTGAAATTACCGCACGCGAAATTCAAAAACTGAAAAAAGAACTGTACCATATTATTGCCGACCATTCGGGAAATCCTTTCGAGCGCATCGAAAAGGATTCGGACAGGGACTATTGGATGACTTCTGCCGAAGCATTGGAATATGGGATGATAGACGAAGTGCTGGTTCGCAATAAATCAAAATAAATTCAGGATAAGTATGCGTTAAAAAATAATTTATACCACAGACGCGAAGTTGCAAAGTTTTAATATTTCTTTGCGGCTTTGCGAACTTTGCATCTTCGTGTTTAACATGGTATTAAATTTTGCAAATACACAATAACAATATGATAAAGTTATGGCAAAAATAAGCGAAAAATGTAGCTTTTGCGGAAGGTCGAAAAAAGAAGTTGACTTGCTAATCACAGGGTTGGATGCCAACATCTGTAATTTCTGTGTAGAACAAGCCTGCGAAATTACACGTGAAAGCGCAAAAAAAAGTTCGCCGAACGGTTTGGGGATGAATAAAAAAGATCTGCCGAAGCCCGTAGAAATAAAAAAATTCTTAGACCAGTACGTAATCGGGCAGGACAATGCAAAAAAAACGCTGTCCGTTGCCGTGTACAACCATTACAAGCGATTGCTCCAAAATATGGATGACGACGATGTGGAGATTGAAAAGTCGAACATCATTATGGTTGGTTCCACAGGTACGGGGAAAACGTTGCTGGCAAAAACCATTGCGCGACTGTTGCACGTACCGTTTACGATTGTCGATGCCACGGTGCTGACCGAAGCCGGTTACGTGGGCGAAGACATCGAGAGTATTCTTACACGTTTATTGCAAGTGTCTGAGTATGATGTAAAAGCAGCTGAAAGAGGAATTGTTTTTATTGACGAAATAGATAAAATCGCGCGTAAAAGCGACAATCCGTCCATCACGCGCGACGTGAGCGGCGAAGGTGTTCAACAGGGATTGCTGAAACTGCTGGAAGGCTCGGTGATAAACGTTCCTCCGCAGGGAGGACGCAAGCACCCCGACCAGAAAATGATTCCGGTCGATACCAAAAACATCCTCTTCATCTGCGGAGGAGCTTTTGACGGCATTGAACGAAAAATAGCCAACCGGTTGAATACAAGAGTTGTAGGATATGCGGCGGCAAAAATAAAAGACAAAGTGGATGCGGATAATCTGTTGCAATACATCTCTCCGCAGGACTTGAAATCATTCGGACTGATTCCGGAAATTATCGGTCGGCTGCCGATGCTCTGCTACCTGAACGAGCTGGACAGGGACGCATTGCGCCAGATTCTGACGGAACCGAAAAATTCCATCATCAAGCAATACGTGAAGCTTTTCGCAATGGATCATATAAATCTGACATTCGAAGAAGCTGTATTTGAATTTATTGTGGACAAAGCAGTTGAGTTTAAGCTCGGAGCAAGAGGTCTGCGTTCTATCGTCGAAACCGTTATGATAGACATTATGTTTGAAATGCCTTCATCCGGCGAAAAAGAACTGCACATCACGCTGGAATATGTGAAAAACAAGTTCCAAAACATGAATATTGAAAAATTAAAGGCAGCATAAAAATATTTTTCACATATTTTTCCGGAAAAATTTGTGAAAGCAAAAGAAGTATATATTTTTGTCTCCGCAATTGGAATGCTGCTTTGATCGAATTTTTTTATCGGTTAAAGGAAACGTATGATGAAAGAAAACGAACTAATAGGACAATTAAAGTTACATTTTGGGTTTGATTCCTTCAAAGGAAATCAGCAGGCTATTATCTATAATGTGTTGGACGGAAAAGATACATTCGTGCTGATGCCTACCGGTGGAGGAAAATCCTTGTGCTACCAATTACCTTCCCTGCTGATGGAGGGCACAGCCGTCATTATTTCTCCATTGATTGCCTTGATGAAAAATCAGGTGGATGCGATGCGGAATTTCAGCGAGGAAGACGGAATCGCACATTTTATCAATTCTTCGTTGACGAAGGTGGCGATTGAAAATGTAAAATCAGACATACTGTCCGGTAAAACGAAACTGTTATATGTAGCGCCCGAATCATTAACAAAGGAAGAAAATGTCGATTTTCTCAGGCAGATAAAAATCTCCTTTTATGCCGTAGATGAGGCTCACTGTATTTCGGAGTGGGGACATGATTTCCGTCCGGAATACCGGCGAATCCGCCCGATTATCGCCGAAATCGGTCAGCGAGCCCCGCTCATCGCCTTGACCGCAACCGCTACCCCGAAAGTACAGCACGACATTCAGAAAAACCTCGGAATGATTGAGGCGAAGGTCTTCAAATCGTCCTTTAACCGTGCAAACCTTTATTATGAAGTTCGCCCAAAAAGAGAAGATGTCGAAAAAGAGATTATAAAATACATCAAATCCCAAACCGGAAAATCAGGAATCATCTACTGCCTGAGCCGGAAGAAAGTGGAAGAACTTGCCGAAATGCTGAGCGTAAACGGAATTAACGCACTGGCATACCACGCAGGAATGGACAGTTCAACCCGTTCGGGTAATCAGGATAGTTTTTTGATGGAAAAGGTTGAGGTAATTGTTGCAACCATTGCCTTCGGAATGGGGATTGACAAGCCGGATGTGCGGTATGTGATCCATTATGACATACCCAAAAGCCTGGAAGGCTACTACCAGGAAACGGGGCGCGCCGGACGAGATGGCGGCGAAGGACAATGTATAACTTTCTATTCAAATAAAGACCTGCAAAAACTGGAAAAATTTATGCAGGGAAAACCGATTGCAGAACAGGAAATAGGAAAGCAGCTTTTGCTCGAAACTGCCGGATATGCAGAGACTTTTGTCTGCCGGCGAAAAGTTTTGCTGCACTATTTCGGCGAAGAAAGCAAAGAAGAAAATTGTGGTAATTGTGATAATTGTTTAAATCCGAAGAAACAGGTGGAAGGAAAAGAGTTGCTATGCACCGTTTTAGAAACGGTCCTGGCATTAAAAGAAAAATTTAAAGCAGAATACGTGATTGATGTGATTATGGGAAAGGAAACTTCCGAAATTACATCCTACAATCACAACGAAGAAATAGAAACTTTCGGCGAGGGAAAAGATGAAAGCGAAAAGACGTGGCAAACCGTCATCCAGCAAGCAATGATTGCCGGTTACATTTCAAAAGACATTGAAAATTACGGATTGTTGAAAATAACAAAAGACGGAAAAGATTTTTTAAACAAACCGAAATCCTTTATGATAACGGTAGATGGCGAAGAAGAGGAAGAGGTGGATGATGTGCCTTTGAAAGGCGGCGGTTCGTGCGCCGTTGACCCTGAGCTGTTCTCCATGCTGAAGGATTTACGGAAAAAGCTCGCCAAAAAATTGGAATTGCCTCCGTTTGTCATCTTTCAGGATCCATCGCTTGAGGCAATGGCTACGACTTACCCGATTTCGATTGACGAATTGCAAAACATTCCGGGAGTCGGATCCGGTAAGGCAAAACGTTTCGGCGAAGAATTTGTCAAACTGATACGCCGCCACGTACAGGAAAATGAAATCGAGCGTCCGGAAGATTTACGCGTCCGCTCGGTAGCCAACAAGTCAAAACTGAAAGTCTCTATCATACAAGCCATTGACCGCAAAATTGCCTTAGATGATATTGCCGAATCCAAAGGGTTGGACTTTAATGAATTGCTGGACGAGATAGAAGCAATTGTTTATTCCGGAACCAAAATCAACATCAATTACTTCCTCTCACAGATTATGGATGAGGAACGAATCGAAGAAATATTCTCATATTTCAAAGATGAAGCCGAATCGGACAACATTGAAACCGCCTTGAAAGAGTTAGGCGAAAACGATTTCACCGAAGAAGAGATACGCTTAGTGCGCATCAAGTTTCTATCGGAAATGGGGAATTAAATCGGACAAAAATAGCAAAAAACACTGTAGCAACAGGTTATAATCTACACGAGCCTCATTACTTCATTGTAATTATTTTTACAAAAATGGAGTAATGAGGTTTTTTTATCCTGCAAAAGGATGCCCTCTAATTATTGTTGAAGAAAATAAACATTCCATAACCTTGATTGTTTATATTAAAAACAAGATTAATATTAAAAAAATGAAGAAAATCAACTCATTAGTTGCAGTAATAATCACTGCATTATTTTTAAATCAACAGGTTATGGCACAATCGGATAATGTAATTCAAAAAGACGGAATAAAGATACATGTCTTCACTTCCCGCCCCGTGTTCTTCGAAGTTACTTCGGTTTTACTTGAAGGAAAAAATGAAGTTGCACTGATAGATGCGCAATTCAGTAAAGAAGACGCGCAGCGTGTTGCGGATATGATAAGAGCCACGGGAAAAGAATTGACAACAATTTTTATCAGTTATTCGGATCCCGATTTTTACTTTGGTCTGGACTATATAGCCAAGCAGTTTCCAAGGGCGAAAATATATGCTACGGCTCAAACAGTTTACCTCATCAATGCCACTAAAGATGAGAAAATGGCAATCTGGTCGCCCAAATTAGGAAATAACGCACCGGAAAAAATCATCGTCCCTAATGCAATCAATGCCGACCATTTCATGCTTGAAGATAAAAGAATAGAAATAAAACAGATCTACGACGACGAGCAGCACTCCTTTCTTTGGATTCCGTCTGCCCGCGTTATACTGGGCGGAATTTACCTGAACGATGCGGCACACCTCTGGGTAGCCGATTCGCAAACCAAAGAAGACCGCATTAAATGGATGGAAGGATTAGAAACGATGGAAGCGCTTAGACCGGATTATGCTATACCTTCGCACTTTACTGCCGGAAAATCGAACCTAAAAGGAGATGCCCCTATTCTATTCACAAAACACTATTTAAGCGCACTTGAAAAGGTACTGGATAGCTCAATAAACAGCACGGAAGTTATACAAAAAATGAAAGCGCGATATCCGGATCTGGACGGTGTATCGACTCTGGAAATGACGGCAAAGGTATTAAAAGGCGAAATCCCGTGGAAAACAGCCAGCGCATTTCCTGCTATCGGCAGAAAAGCTGAAGTAAACTTTGGAGGGGATTATATCTTTGAATTAAACTTTGAGGATGAACGTCACATGTCTTTTGTCGGCACTACAGGCAGCCTGAAAGGATCTGCCGACCATGTAGAATATACAGCAATAGAAGTAGCTCCGAAAGTATATATGGTATATTGGTCCGAACCTGTGAACAAAAGCCGTGTAGTCCACGTGGAAGACTTCGGATCGGGAACAGCTTATACGAACATCAGCGCTGCCGACGGCTCTTTTATCAATCTCAAAGGTACAATCAAATTGTTGGGAAATCCTTTATGGTAGAGGAACAGTGGCTTTGCTGCTGTTATGCTGATATTATAGAGGTTACAAAAAACAATTACTTTTCTTGAAATTTGACTCATTTAAAAGTCCACGAATTACATGAATTATTTAGTTTGTATTAATTCGTGGATAAATATTTTTTGAGACAGTTTTCAATTATTTTCATTAGCGGTAATATGGGGCGGATAATCATTTTATTTTTTCCAGAAAATAAACTTTCCCCTTTTCAAAACGTCCTTCTTTCCATATCAACGTCAGACAATCGCCTTTTAAGAAAGGCTTCAGTTTTTGGTAATCTTCCTGATTCATATAAGTGCGATTATCGTTGATTACGAGAATGTCGCAACTGTTTGGCTGCAATTCAAACCGGACAAAAAATATGTCGAACCTGTTTTTGAAATCCGCTTCGGATATTTCTTTTGCGGCAAGACTATCGCGATCGAAAAAGTCGGAAATCTCTACGCTTGGGAATTGGTTCTTGTCGAACATCAATGGCGTATAATTATTTTTGAAAAAACTGATACCTCCGTCGCAAGCCGGACTGCAGACCCAAAAACTCATCGCAAACAATGAGGAAGAATCTTTCAATGTCCATTTTTTCGCTTCAAAAAATCCCTGTTCGGAGGTTTGTATCTTGATGTAATTTCGCTCGTTATCAAGAGTAAGCAGTCGAGCCTTTCCGCCGTAATTGTTGATAACTACACTGTCACTCTTGTCTTGATTAGTCAATAATTCCATACGTTGAGCCTGATTGAGCTGGCTCAAATAATCGTTGGGCAAATAGAAAAAAAAATCGCTTATGTTTTGCGCCGGCAATGGGAACACAAAAGCAAAAAGGGAAAAAAGGAAAAATATCTTTTTCATATAAATCAATTAAATTCCGCAAAGTTTCCAATTTACTGGGTTTTTACTGCTATTATTTTTTATTCTCACAGCAGGTTTTTTCAGTAATCCCGGAAAAGCAGCCCTGATTAAGTAATATTTAACTGCTCAATGAAACAAAAGTACAAATATTATCGACACGAAATTACTTTTTCACAGGAAAAGACTGCCAACGTAGAAAATTTTACGGAGGACTCACGGTTAAGCGTATTTTTAACCGGTAAAAAATTATTTGTAAACAACAGATGAACTACAATCCGTAGGCTTTCCTCAATTTTCCTACTTCTTTATTCCAAAGCGCTACCAGCTCTTCTTTTTCGTCGGGACAGGCAAAATCGGTAATGGTTAATACGACATCGCCGGTCAGCTCATTTACCGAAATGCGAAATTCGAAGTATGTTTGCTCTTCTTCATCATCCAGCCAGCGGAATTGCAAATAACTTCCTGTCCGACTATGCTTTAACTCCGCTTGCTGTGATGATTTCCCCCACTGGAAAGTATAGATATTGCCTTCCACCGAAACTTTGTCGGCAAACCATTCGGACAGTCCCTGAAGCGTACTGATACTGCTCCAGAGAATACTTACCGAGACATTGTTTAGCACATATTCTAATTCAAATTTTTCCTTCATTTACCGGTTTCCTATTAGTTGTTATTATTTTGAATTGATTGTCTGCAATATAGACTGTTTTTAATTGAAAAACAACAGTATAACAAAATTTTATCCTTTTTTTCACAATATTGCATTGAAATCGCGATGCTTTTTTTAAAAATTCACATTAATTAATTTGTTTATTAAAAAAATAGTCCTTACCTTTGTAACGCAATTGAACGGAGGATTTATCTCCTAAATTGAATATATCGCGGGATGGAGCAGTGGTAGCTCGTTGGGCTCATAACCCAAAGGTCGTTCGTTCGAGTCGGGCTCCCGCAACTTTTTTTTCGAATTAATGAATTGGATAAGTGACATGTAATAGAAATTACCTGTCACTTTTTCATTTAGTCGCTTGTCTCACCGTCGTTTATCATTTCATCATTCATTGTCAATTCTGCCGGAATTTTATTTTTAGGCGTTAATCCGAGTTCACGCAGTCTTTCTACCTGGGAAACAAGGTTTCCTTTTCCTTCGGAAAGCTGACCGAATGCCGATTCGTAGGCATTTTGCGCACTCTTTAACTCACGTCCTACCTGAATGAAATTTTTTGAGAAGCCGACAAATTTATCATAAAGCGAATTTCCCTGTTTAACAATTGAGCGAATGTTTTGTGCCTGGTATTCACGATTCCACAAGTCTAACGCCATTCTTAATGCAGCAATCAGGTTGGTCGGGCTCATCAGCACTACCTTACGGCTGTAGGCATAATCCCACAACTTGGGGTCGCTTTGCAGTGTCAGAAGGTAGGAAGGCTCGTTGGGAATAAACATCATCACAAATTCCAGTGAATTGCTTTTGTAGCGGGAATAATCTTTACCGCTCAGTTCGTCAACGTGTCTTTTGACAGACTGCAAGTGTTCTTTCATATAGCGTTTTTTCTCTGCGTCATCTTCGCTCATCATGTAATTACCGTATGCTGTCAATGAGACTTTTGAGTCGATAATAACTTCACGGTTGCCGGGATAACGGACAATAACATCGGGACGGATTTTCGTACCGTCTTCACAGGCGGTTTCCTCCTGCCTGAAAAAAGCCTCTCCTTCGCGCAGACCTGAGCGTTCTAAAATCGTCTCCAAAATCATCTCGCCCCAATCGCCCTGCACCTTCGAATCGCCTTTGAGCGCGCGGGTCAGGTTATTTGCCTCGTTACTGATTTTTTGATTCAAATCCATCAGGCTCTTGATTTGTCCAAACAGAGACGAACGCTCTTTATTTTCCGTATCGTAAACCTCTTCTACCCGCTTCCTGAATGCTTCCAAGTTAGCATTTAACGGCTGTAAAATACCCCCTAATTTCTGGGAACTGATCTCGTTGAATTTTTGCGTTTTTTCTTCAAAAATGGAGTTTGCCATATTTTGAAACTCCAATTTGAATTTTTCGTGCAGTTTTTCAATCTCCAGTTTCTGCGTTGCCATTTTTTCCAGCAAAGAGGTGTTTTCTGCTTTTACCCGGACGATACCTGCTGCGGTCAATTCCATCTCCTGTTGCTTCTTCTGCATCTCTTTTTGTAACAATATCAGTTGATCTTCAGTCTTTTTCAACAAATCGGCTTTACCTTGCAGTGCAGTTTCGGCAGAAGCTAACTTTCCCGTCAATGAAAGGATTTCGGATGATTTTCCGGCTACCGATTTTCGCGAGGCAAATAGCCAACCGATAACGGATCCGAGCAGGATCCCTGCTACTAAATAATATATTTCCATTCTTTTTTGTTAAGAAAATTCGTCAAAACCAGGTACAAATATACATAAAAACACAGAGAATCCCTCCCTGTGCTTTTGCGCTTAATTAAAAAAACAGCGTAGATATTCAAGTTAGGGACGAAAGAGTTCTTGATAGGATGTTCATTTAGTTATGATATGAAAATTGTTGACGCATTGGCTCGTAAGCCGCGGGGGTTAATTTACAAATGCAATATTGATGTGCGACTTGGAGTGATGAAAAGGACACGCACGGTCTTTGCAGGAGTGTATGTTTTGTAACGCTTCACTTTCGGAGAATCCGACTGATATTAATTCGTTTACAAACGTACATTCCGAAACATTTCCTGATACCGTTATTTGTGCTTTTTCGTCTCTTTTTCCGTTCTCATCATCTAAACAGAAAAAGAAAAGAGCGAAAAACAAAAAAACTGATGAAAATAATAATCCATTTTTTGATAATTTCTGCACAACCATAAATCTTTACAATTAATTACAATGCAAAAATAAGGGATGGATGTTGCATTTATAGTTTATAGATATTACAAATAGATTAAAAAATAAGATTATCCGCAATCTTACCACTAATTCCAATCAGCAGGATTGATTGAAAATGAATAACCGCCAGCGAAGCGATTGGCGGTAAAAGAAACATCAACATCACAACCTTCGTTCGGCTTAGCATCTTGCTATGTCTAAGTTAAAAGCAAATTTCTAATTGGCAACACATCAAATGCAGAAGCATTTGTTTTAACACGACGAAGTTAGAAACTTCGCCGAACGAAGGTAATGTCCTTGCACAGAGCGATGTCTGTTCATTTTCAGCTATACCGCCAATCGCTTCGCTGGCGGTTATTCATTTTCAATCCTGCGGATTGGAAGTATGTAGAGTTTTAGCGGTAATATAGCGGATAATCTCATAAAAAAACAATTCTTTTTCTATTCCGTAGGTTTATTTAAGTATTTTATCCGAATAAACAGGCTGGCCGTCCTGGAAAATTCGGAGTAAATATACTCCCTTGGGAAAATTTGCGATGCTGACCGGTTCGCCATCATTCATTTTTTTCAGCATAGTAGCTCCTTGCAGGCTTATTAATTCAACAAGTAAGGTTTGGTTTTGCAACGCCTCATCAAGTACAATTTGCTGTGCGGCATTTATATATACTTTGTATTTATCTGACTTCAAGGAAAAAATATCGGATGAACCTGATCGCTTTCCTTTACAATCACATATAAACTCCGTATCGCTTTCATCAAGAACTTGATAGGACATGAAAATGGAATCAATCCTGATCACACCGCCGCCATTCAGGTAATAGCTTCTACCTCCGGCTCCAACAGTGGATTGATCCTGCAAAATTTCAAATTCCTGCTCTGTCAAAACATTGGCTTTTGCTACAGCGACAAAACTCGGAACAGTAAATTGGATATCTGCATCTTCTTCGAGGCTTTCTTCAATTTTAATTTTGTAATAGTCAACGGTTTCTTCTCCCCACGGATACCCTTCTATTTCCATCCTGCAAGTTGCCTTTATTTCATATTCTCCTAAAAATTTTTGAATATTTTGAGCAGACATGCTGAGAGTCGCCATCAACAATAAGCTTATTGCCAAAAATTGTAACTTTGATTTCATACTTATATTTGTTTTAATTTTTCAGATGATGAATCCGCAAAAAACCGCAGGCATTTTCACTCTTAACGAGAGAATATTAACGCCTGCGGATTCCACGTAATTTTAATATTTTATGAATTTTTGCTGCAGGACGGCTTCGCCTGTTACAGCTTTCACAATATAAACACCCGGAGGATACTGCTGTAAATTCAACGTTACAATATCTTCATTTACGGTAAGATGTTCAATCAAACGTCCTTTGTCGTCATATACTTGAAGCGCGTAAGCATCGTGTGTGTTTATATCAACGTTTAAGAATGTTTTCGCCGGATTCGGATATAGCTTCATTGCAACTTTTGTGTCGGAAGTAAGCTCTTTAACAGAAACCCGAGGGACGCATTCTTCAGTTCCATTAGCCTTTTCCGGAGTTGCAAGGTATTTTTGCTCATCTTCGCAGAAGTTAAAGAATACCCAATCCGAAGAACCGTCCGTAAACCGTCCGTAAGATTCATTTCTTGATCCGACTTCTTTCGGATAGCTTACATCATCAATCTCCTTTCTTTCGCCGTTCACCATTTGATATAATACAAGTGTTGAGGCTTCTCCTGCCGTCAGTTTGAAGTTTGCATGCAATGAGCCCTGTGCCATCAGTTTGCTTGCCCAAACAATCTTATAACCTCCTGCCGGAACAGTCGTTTCAAACGGATTGTAGGATGGGAATTGATAGGTTATCTTCTTTTTATTTTCTTCCAAATACATTCCTGCCAAATCTACGGCTACATCTCCGGCATTGTAAATTTCGATCCAGTCGCCAAATGTGCCATATCCGTCGTGATAACCGGATTTCGGACCATTTGACGCACACAATTCGTTTATGAACAGCGCCGGTTTTTCATAAGGTGTTTTTTCAAATGTTGCTATGAGGTTCATATTTCCGGTCATTTTTGCGTTATATGCTTGATTGGAAGAGGAACCGGTATTGTTTGATTTTGCATCCACACTCAATTTGAAAGTCAAATCCGAACTTGTAGGTTCATTTTGGTGTATCTCAACTGCGATTACATTTTTACCGTTTTGCAAATACGACTTATCAATTGTAAATGAAATTTCTTTATCATTCGAATATTCTAAAGCCAATGTTTCATAAGAAACATCGCCTTCGGGCATATTATCTCTTTTAAATTCCTTTCCGTTTATATATAAAACAAACGCATCATCATATATCATATCCGCTTGAATTTCATTAATCGCCGATAAGTTGTCAATCTCAAAAGATGTACGGAAATAAGCTGTGAGGTATTTATTACGCGGATCTTCGCCAAAACCCAGTTTAACATCATAAGTACGATCATCCGCATAACCGAATTTACCTTTTCCCGCATCCCATTCCGAATCATCGTAAGAATTGGCATACCAGTTTCCTTCGGGCTGATTTCCGCTGTAATAATATTTCCATTCGGAGTTTGAATCAAGCATTTTAATGCCGAAAGACTGGTTCCACGAAACAAACTTGTATCCGGCAGGAGCTACCGGCTGTACATTCAGATCCAGATCTTTATAGTATTTACCTTCATATTCGGATGTATTCAACCGTTCTCCGTTGATAATAAAATCGGCATCGGAGATATTTGACGAAATTTGAAGGTTAACCAAACTTCCCAACTTGAAATAGTTACTCAGATGACCATACACTTTTTCCGGTCGTTCATTCGCAAATGTTGTCATTGAATTATTCGGAATTGCATACGGATCTCCGTAAAACCTTTCCCAGTGAGCGCATATTTCATTTTTGGCATCTTCTCTTACTTTTTCCAGAATACCTATCATCCGTTCCGGAACAAAAGTAGTTCCCAAATGTAGAATGTACCTGTTCAAAAACCGTTTACGGAATGTATCGTTTTTCATCAAATTTGAAAATAATTCCACCGGATTGTGTATGATATTTCCATCTTTATCTTTAGCATCTTTAATTCCCCAATGATTCGGCGGAACCTGGGACCCCTGTCTCAAACAGTAGTCAATCATATTCAAATTCACATCGCAATAATTCGGATAACCGGCGTCATAAAGTCCGAAACCGAAATCGGTATCCAGTGCAATCCAGCGGAAGCGTCCGGTATTTTTTTCTCTCCAGAGTTTCATATTGTTGCTTGGCCAGTCTGTATTTCCGATGAACTGTTCAAAGATTTGATAGTCAACATATTCGTCTATATCTATCAACCGGTTCATTCTTCCATAGTAGTCTTCTGCAGTCGGATTATTTCCGGATTCGGCTATCATCCGGTCGTAAGCCTCCTTATCACCTTCCGTAACGTTTACTCCGTCGGAGGAAATTTCGAGCACATCAATTTCTTCGTCCTTCAATCCGAAATTAGTATAAACGAAATCCTTATTGTGTCTTTCCATCAGTGTCATGTGCCCCCAGTACTCTCCGTTAATGTAAAATGCAACCGGTTGGAATGCCTGGTAATCCACATTCATTCGTCCCTCGATGAGCGATTGCATAAAAGCATCTCTTGTCCGCGTTCCGTAATAGTCATTACCTCCATTACGCAACATAATGCCTTTATAATCTTTTTCCGTTTTTTTCTCCGGGAAAAAATCAAAAGAAACGCCATCTATTCCTGCTATTTTGTTGTTACCCAATTTATTGGACGCCGTAATTTTCAATGATTTCTGTTCATATTGGCGCGAACAGCCACCCATCACAGCCGCATCAAGTTCTTGACTGATTACCTGTTGTTTACCTAAAAAATATTCAAAGTGTATCGGTCTTTTCCAATCCTGCCGGTAATTTGCAGGCGAGGGATCACAACTTGGGCCGGCAATACCATTTGTGCCTTTTACATATATTCCCATTTGATCTCCAAAGAAATTATCCGGATCGGTAGAAATAGAAACTACCGGAACGGTGAATCCATTGCACGACAAGTGGTAATTATTTCCTTCGGCATCTTCGGCAAAAATATAAGTTCCGGCGGCAATATCGCTCAATATGCGGTTATCCATATAAGCGCGTGCGCGGATTACTGTTGTTTTGGAAACAGATACAGGTTGAGTATATGGGGTTGATTCCTTTGTAGGTTCCGAACCGTCGGTGGTATAATAAATAACGGCATTCGATTCGGACTGTAAAGAAACGGTAATAGCGCCATCGTAGAAACCCGGAGGTCTTCCGAAAGCCGGTTTCTGTACCCTTCTCAAAGTTGTGCCGAGTGATGGAGCATTTGCTTTTTTCGGAGTCGGATTTACCAGATATCCCTGTTCGGCGCCGTATTTTCCCCAGGAAACATGGGCAACCATCCGCTGGTATCCCAACTCATCTACTTTTGTTTGTGTATTGTCCAATAATCTTAAAAGCCCGCCTTCGGTCTCCATTTTAAAGGGAGCGTGATCAACTGCTTCATTCGCATTATCATCAAAAAATATTAATTTATATCCGTCGGCAGAGACATTTACATCGCCTTTGACCGTCCATCTTAACGTATCATTTTTTCCGGTTTCCGTATTTTTATATACATTCTCAAACGTGTACCCTTTGAGATTTACCGAACTTTGCCCGTTGTTATAAATTTCCGCCCAACCGGTATAGTTTTGAAATCCGTTCATCACTGTTGATATATTGCACGGCATTATTTCATTTAAAATAATAGCGGCTCGCAGTGAACATAAGCTTAATGCTCCAAAAAGTGTAATTGTCCCTAAATATAACTTACTCATATTTTATTTTTATTAATATTTCGTTTGTATTAATTTTTTGCGAATTTTCCAAAGGTACAAAAATCAAAAACAGATTAATGTTAATAAGCATTACTTATTGTTAAAAACAGTCGTAATAATACTTTATTTATCTCTTAATAAATTTTACAACCTGTTTTCCTGCCGAACTGTGAATAACAGCAAAATACAATCCGGACGGTAAGAAAGATACGTTTATTCCATCGCCGTTTGAGACTTCACGTTCGAATAAATGAACACCGGTCAGATTCATAATCGTCAGGATGACAGGCTGTTCCTTTGCCTGAGAAAACCAAAGCGTTTCAGAAACCGGATTCGGGTATATCCGCGCAATATGTTCTCCGTCGGAAAACACAGATGTTATATCTGTCGATGGATGGATGGTCGGAACCGCATATACATTCGGTGCAGCGAAAGTCGGTCGGGAAGTCAGCATCCAATCTTCTGTAAGTGCGACAGAAAAGCGAGCAAAGGTTTCCCCTTTCACATGCGATTTGTAACCGACTGCATCTATCACGTGCAATTCGCCGTCTATTTCCTGCGACAAAGAAACCGTTTCCGTGTCGGTCGCGGAAAGCGAAAAACCGAGATGCAACGTACCCTGTTGCGGCTGACTGTCAGCCCAAAGCACCGCATAACTTTTTGCCGGAACAGTTGTTTCAAGCGGATTGTCGTCCGGTATCCTGTATTTTTTCAGGTCTTTTCTTGAATTCGAAATGTACATTCCGCCGATATTCACCGGCACATTCCCGTCATTATAAAGTTCAATCCAGTCATCTTTTTCAAAAAATTCATCGACATACTGGCTATTGGTTACGCATATTTCATTGAGATACAATTGGGGCAGCAACGACTCCTGCCATCCGGGATCCGGTTCAAAAACAGCTTTGTAATCGCCTCCCGTGAAGGTTTCTTTATAGACCTGATTTGTATCGGTAAACCGTAACGTTTTAGTATTTTCTTCCGCCAGACTCAAAGCAAAGCCAAGCGTGCCGTTTGTTTTACTCACCTGATGCACTTCTACTGCTAACACATTTTTCCCCTCGACCAATAAATCCGGGGCAATTTCAAAAGTTGATTCGGCATACGAAGAACCTAAGTTTTTTACGGCGGCAGTAGCATATAGAATTTCTTCCGATTCGGGAAGATTCGTCCGGTAAATTTCGGATCCGTTGAGATAAACCACTGCACCATCGTTTACTTGCAGCGTAAAATAGAGTTTACCCGCCTGCGATGACTCGTTCACATTGATCTCTTTTCGAAAGTAAGTGGTTATATTTCTGCTGCTTACGCTTCCATACTTAACAGTCGTTTTGACAAAATTACTCATTCCGTATCCCAAAGGAGCCTGTCCCGAACTCCACCCGGCATCGTCAAAACCTGACTCTTTCCATTGTGTGGATGTGATTTCTCCCTGATCATAGTATTTCCATGTATCGTCAAAATTCACCCAGTTGTTCGGTTTCAGAATTTCCCAGTGCTTGAAGCGAAATCCGTCGGGAATCACCGGTGCAGCTCGAAAATCCAAGCCTTTGTAATAAATTCCTTTGAAATCGGAAATATCGGCTTTTTCATCATTCATCAGATAGGTAACATTTTCGATGTTTGAATGAATATGAAAAGAATCCGCTGCACCCAATTTAAAATAAGTTGCCAAATGTTTGTAAATATTATCCGGGCGCTGTTGGGCAAAAACCCTCATCGCCTCAAGATCTCCTTCCCACGAAGATGTTTCTATTTTCTTCTTTTCACGAAGGTAAGCATCATACACAAGAGCATCCGGTTCGATATGGCTCGCCATTTCATTTAAGAGATTAATTACCCGGTTTTCGTCGAAAGTAGTCTGCAAATGGATAAGAAATTTGGTAATAAACCGTTCCCTGATTTTGTCGTTTTTCAAAAATCCTGCAAAAAACGGATGTTGAGCTGCCTGGGTAATGGTATTTGTGGCATACTCTGTGCGATAGAGCGAAAAACCAAAATCCGTGTCATAAAGAATCCAGCGCCATTTTCCGTTTTCTTTCCGTTTCCACGCCTTGATATTTCCGCCGGGCCAATCGGTATTGGCATAATAGATTTGTGCAATGAAATAGCTTAGAAACTCATTAATATCTATTTGTGAATCAATGTATTCATATGCATCCGGCGCGTTCATATCACCCTTTCTCGAAAACTCTACGAGCTGCCAATACTCATCGCTGCTTCCGTCGCCTTCAGCATACTCTACCAAATCAAACTCGCCTTCATCCAGTCCGTAATTTGAATAAATAAAATCTTTATTCGTCCGTTCGCGGATATTCAACATTCCGTAATATTTCCCGTTCACAAAGACAACTGAAGGCTGATATGCCTGGTAATCAACATCCATTTTCTCAGCCACGATTTGCTGCATAAATGCATCACGCAAAAAGGAATGTCCAAAGTCATTTCCTGAATTTCGAAGCACAACACTCTTCCATTGCAGATTTGGCTTTTCTTTGAAAATAGCATAATTCAACCGGCTACCCTTTTCGCCTCCATGCGCTTTGGTGGTATTTATCTTGATTGATTTTACAAATTTGGTACGTGAGCAGTTGCCGAAATTACCCACTTTTACTTCCTGATTGAGTTGTTGCCGGCCGTTTGCATCGAAAAACTCGAAATTGCACGGACGATCCCAATCGTTCCAATAGTTGGCTTTCAGGTCGGGACCGCTGCAATAATACGGCACTTCCGACCCGTTCTTTCCTGCTACCAGCATGCCGGTTTCATCGCTGAAAAACATAACCGAATCTGTCACCAGAGAGACAACCGGCAATGCATTACTTCCCGAATTTATGAAATAGGAAGCTGTTGCAAGTTCACTCGGTAAGGCTCCATTTACGACCGCGATAGCGCGAAGAGGTGTATTTCTTGTAATCGAAACCGGCGCTGTGTAGAGAAATGCGTCGTCAATTACCGGTTCGGAACCATCTGTGGTATAATAAATTCGGGCTCCTGCGGTCGGTGTTTGAATGGTTACCTGTTGGTCTGAAGAATAAAAACCGGCAGGTAAACTAAAAACCGGTGCATCTGCCCTGCCGGTAGCCGTTACTGCTCCGTTGTTGCTTTTTCCGGGTGTTGCGTTCAGAAAATATCCCAGGCTAACGTTTGCTCCTCCATCGGTTTTTCTTCCGTAAGAAATATTTCGGGAGGAAATCGGATAACGAATTTCGCTTACGAGATTTTTATTGCGGTCGGACAAAAACAATGATCCGCCTTCCGGTTGAAGCTTAAAACTTGCATGATTTTCCCTGTCTAATTCGTCAAAATAAATGACAACAAATTGTTCCGGATCCAACAAGCGATCCGTTTTTATCCGCCATTTTAACAGGTTATTCGAATCGTCCGAAAAATAGTAGTTTGAAATATCTGCGCTTTGTGTGCCCGAATTATATAATTCGACCCAACCTTCAAAGTTGAAATCCTCGTTTATCAAATAAGAAATGTTACGGGGCATCAATTCATTGATAATAACTTGCGCTTTCACGGATGGAAATTGCAAAAAAAGAAAAGATAGAATAAAAATATATGCCTGTTTCATTAGATTACATTGTCGTTAAATGCACGTTAAACGCAAATATACAAAATTTATTACGATATTGAAAGGAAATGAAACAAAACTGTTCATTCTTTGTTTATCTTTTGATCAAATAAGGGATAACTTATGCTGGTAAAACATTACGTAAACAGGACAAATTGGCTGCGAGCCGCCGTATTGGGAGCAAACGACGGTATTATATCAACAACAAGTTTAGTGATTGGAGTTGCCGCCGCCAATGTTACACGCGAGTCGATCGTTCTAACGGCTTTAGCCGGTCTTGTAGCCGGAGCGTGTTCAATGGCTGCCGGTGAATATGTTTCTGTCAGTTCTCAAACGGATATTGAGAATACCGACTTAATGCGGGAAAAAGGAGAACTTGAAAGCAATCCGAAAGGAGAATTGAAAGAGTTAACCGGCATTTACGAAAAAAGGGGATTGGATAAAGAGTTAGCCCTGCAGGTTGCCATACAACTTACTAAAAAAAATGCGCTGGGAACTCACGCCAAAGAAGAATTGGGAATTAATGACACAACAAAGCCCCGCCCTTTACAAGCTGCATTTGCTTCTGCGATTTCGTTTATTTCGGGCGGTTTGTTGCCTTTTTTGGTAACTATATTTACTCCGGTTGAACGGATGGTATTTTTTCAATATGGATTTGCTATTGTTTTTCTGGCAATATCGGGTGCCGTAACAGCAAAATTGGGAGGTTGCAGCATAAGAAAATCCGTATTTCGGATTTGTTTCTGGGGAACTGTGGCAATGTTTATTTCTGCAGCGGTAGGATATATTTTCGGAGTGAAGGTAACGTGATCCGGAATGTGGATAATGTAGATTTAGTTAATTGTTTACCGACTGATAAATCAATAAAAAATCCCAATCATTTCTTTTAGAATAGATTGAGATTTTTCAGGTATTATCCGCGTTCGAAAACTTCTTGTTTACATTTTTTTTCTCGCTACGGATATTGTTTCGATCTCCTCCTGCAAATCCATTTCATTACCCGACTCGTCGATAAACCGGTATTGCAGAAAAGCTAATTCTTGAGACGGTATAATGGAAAACCCAAAACCGTATTTTCGTTTCCATTTCCATTTTAACGAGAAAAATGGTAAGCCTTGATTGATAAATGCCGCAACATACGGATTGACAAAAAGCTTAAACTTTTTGATTTTCAATTCATTTACCAAATAATCTATTTTATTTTCCAACGAATCGACAAATAAAATAGAGGGTTGGGAAAATCCTTTCCCATAGCACGTCGGACACACTTCTTCGGTATTGATATGTACCTCCGGACGTACTCGTTGACGTGTGATCTGCATCAATCCGAATTTACTCAGTTGCAGAATATTGTGTTTCGCCCTGTCCAAAAGCATATTTTCCTGCATTCTTTCGAACACTTTCTGGCGATTTTCCGCACTTTTCATATCTATGAAATCGATCACAATGATGCCGCCCATATTTCGCAGTCGCAACTGTCGTGCGACTTCATCGGCGGCGAGCAAGTTTACTTCAAGCGCATTTGTTTCCTGATCGTTTGCCGCTTTGGTTTTGTTCCCGCTGTTCACGTCTATCACGTGCATTGCTTCCGTATGCTCAACGATAAGATATGCTCCGTTTTTAACGGAAACGGTTCTCCCGAAAGCGGATTTAAGCTGTTTGGTAATTGCAAAATGGTCAAATATCGGCAGTTCGCCTTCATACAATTTGACAATTCCAACCCTTTCGGGAGCGATCTCACGCACATAGTCGCATATTTCGTCATAAACAGCCCTGTCGTTTACATGGATACTTTCGAACGAAGGATTGAAAATATCCCTCAATATCCCGACCATACGACCTATTTCTTCATACAGCAGTATCGGGAGCTTTGTTTTTTTTCCGACCTTGGCGAGCCCGTCTTCCCACCGTTTCAGAAGAGTTTTCAATTCACCGTCCAATTCGGCAACCTTTTTTCCTTCCGCTACCGTTCGCACAATAACGCCAAAATTCTTGGGTTTGATGCTTTTGATCAGCTGCCTGATTCGATTTCGCTCTTCGGATGATTTAATCTTCTGCGATACATATATCTTGTCCGAAAGCGGCATAAGCACAAGAAAGCGACCGGCAATGGAAAGTTCGGATGTTAATCGGGGACCTTTGGTTGAAATCGGCTCTTTCGATACCTGAACAAGCACTTCCTGTCCCTGAGTAAGCACGTCAGAAATGGAACCCGTTTTGCTGATGTTTTTTTGAAGCTGTACTTTTGATATGGAAGGAGTTTTCTTGTTGTTTTTGGCATTATTGACCAGTTCTTTGGTAAAAACCGCTAATGAACTGAATTGCGGGCCTAAATCCTGATAGTGCAGAAAAGCTCCCTTGTCATATCCTACGTCAACGAATGCGGCATTCAGTCCGGGCATCATTTTTCGCACGTTCGCAAGAAATATGTCGCCTACCGAAAAAGCTCCGGTACGGTTTTCTCTATGAAACTCCACCAGCTTTTTTTCTTCCAACAGGGCAATTGATATTTGCGATGCTTGGACATCAATTACTAATTCGCTATTCACTTTTTCTAAAAATTAAATCTTTACTATTTAAAACAAAGAACAAACCTAAAGATTGACTCTAAGTTTGCTCTTATTGTTTTTTAATCAACATAAAATTAACGCCGTCACATTATTTTTTCTTTTTATGACGATTTTTTTTCAATCTTTTTTTGCGTTTATGAGTTGACATTTTATGTCTTTTTCTTTTCTTTCCGCTTGGCATTTTTTCTAAATTTTAATTCAATTATATATTAATTCTAAATTTTTCCGTCTTTTTATTTCTTCACATCCATTACAAATGTTTTTGCCGGTTTAAAGGCAGGAATGTTGTGTTCCGGAATGATAATGGTAGTGTTTTGAGAGATATTACGAGCTGTTTTTTGCGCTCTTTTCTTAACAACAAAAGAACCAAATCCTCTCAAATACACATTATCACCTTTCTCCAGCGATTTTTTTACTTCTTCCATAAAGGATTCAACGGTCTTCAACACATCAAGTTTATCAATGCCCGTCGATTTTGAAATCTCATTAACGATGTCAGCTTTTGTCATCTCAATAAATATTTAATTACACTTAATTATATTAGTCTTAAAATCAGTCTGCAAATATAAATATTTTCTCTGTTTTAAAAAACAATAAGGTGTTTTTTTATAAAAAAATAAACCGGTACATTTATAGCGCAAAATTTAGTGATGAGTTATTGTGTGATAAATGATGCCTTTACCTCATCGCTTATCATCCAATTATGTCATCACTTACTTAATGAATTTCAGCGAACAGCTTATAAACTGGTACCTTTTAAATAAAAGGGAACTTCCCTGGAGAGGCACTTCCGATCCTTACAAAATATGGATTTCGGAAATTATTCTGCAACAAACTCGAGTAAATCAAGGATTGAGTTATTACGAAAGATTTATCCGGCGTTTTCCGGACGTCGCCGCACTGAGCGATGCCGATGAAGATGAGGTGTTAAAATACTGGCAAGGACTTGGCTATTACAGTCGCGCCCGGAATCTGCACGCTGCCGCTCACACGATAACTTCGGCGTACAACGGCATTTTTCCGACCGACTATCAATCGGTTTTAAAACTGAAAGGAATCGGCGAATATACGGCTGCCGCTGTTTGTTCTTTTGCTTACGGGCTGCCGTATGCGGCGGTTGACGGAAATGTTTACCGCGTCCTCTCGCGTTTTTTCGGAATTGAAACGCCGATAGACAGCAACGGGGGAAAGAAGGTATTTTCGGAACTTGCGCAGGAACTGCTGGATAAAAAACGTCCGGGGCTGCACAATCAGGCAATGATGGATTTGGGAGCAACAGTTTGTACGCCCTCCTCTCCTACCTGCAATGAATGTCCGCTGCAAGACGGCTGTTATGCCTTTGCCAACCGGTCGTGGACGAATTTTCCAGTCAAAAAGCAAAAAACGAAACAGCGTAACCGCTATTTTTACTATTTCCATATTACCGGAAAAAACGGAAAAACGTATTTACATAAAAGGGAGAAAAACGATATTTGGAAGAATCTCTACGAATTGCCGCTAATTGAAACGGAACGCGAACTTTCGGAAGAGGAAATACAGGAAAAATTCGCTTTTCAACCGCTCGAAACGGAATTTGAAAACTTACAACTAAAAAAAGTACATCCTACTATTAAGCATATATTAAGTCATCAACATATTTACGCCTGCTTCATTGAGGCGGAGGCGAATTATCGAAAACCGGAAAATTCCGTTTTTCTGGAAATTGATGAGTCAAAAACCGGAGATTATGCGGTTTCGCGGTTGACGGAGATATTTTTGTCCTGAACCGGGATTTTTACAAGATTTAAAAGATTGCCAAGATGAAAAACATAAATCTTGATAATCTTGTAAAAATCCCGGTTCAGAACATTACGCCATCAGCTTCTTATACCGGATCCGTTTTGGTCCTTCATCGCCCAAGCGCATTTTTTTATTCTCTTCATATTCGGAATAAGAGCCTTCGAAGAAAAAGACGCTTGAATCGCCTTCATAAGCCAAAATATGGGTACAGATACGGTCGAGGAACCAGCGATCGTGCGAAATGACAACAGCGCACCCGGCAAAATTCTCCAATCCTTCTTCCAAGGCGCGAAGGGTATTTACGTCAATATCATTGGTCGGCTCATCAAGCAACAGCACATTTGCTTCCGATTTCAAAGTCAATGCCAGATGCAGGCGGTTGCGCTCTCCGCCGGAAAGGACTCCGCACTTCTTCTCCTGGTCGCCGCCGGCGAAGTTAAAGCGGGAAAGGTAGGCTCGCGCGTTCACATCCTTTCCGCCAACACGGACAAATTCCGATCCTTGCGAGATAACCTGATAAACGGTTTTTTCAGGGTCAATATCCTTATGGCTTTGGTCGGCGTATCCCACATGAACGGTTTCGCCCACGTCGAAAGAACCTTTATCGATTGTTTCGGTTCCCATAATCATACGGAAAAGAGTGGTTTTTCCGGCTCCGTTCGGTCCGATAATACCGACAATGCCGTTCGGCGGAAGCATAAAGTTAAGATTGTCAAACAGCACCCGGTCGCCAAATGCTTTGGAAACGCCGATTGCTTCAATGACCTTGTTTCCTAAACGCGGACCGTTAGGAATAAAAAGTTCCAACTTGTCTTCGCGTTCTTTTTGATCTTCGTTCAATAGCTGGTCGTAAGCACTCAGGCGCGCTTTTCCTTTGGCTTGACGGGCTTTGGGAGCCATACGCACCCATTCCAATTCGCGTTCGAGCGTCTTCCGGCGTTTGCTTGCCTGTTTTTCTTCCTGCTCCATTCGTTTGGTTTTCTGTTCCAGCCAGGAAGTATAGTTGCCTTTCCAAGGAATGCCTTCTCCCCTGTCCAGTTCCAAAATCCAGCCTGCAACATTATCTAAGAAATAACGGTCGTGCGTGATGGCAATAACCGTTCCCTGATACTGTTGAAGATGCTGTTCGAGCCAGTCAATAGATCCGGCATCCAGGTGGTTAGTCGGCTCATCCAATAAAAGGACGTCAGGCTGCTGCAGCAACAGGCGGCAAAGGGCAACCCGGCGCCGTTCTCCTCCGGAAAGATTTTTGACTAGTGCATCTTCCGGCGGACAACGGAGAGCATCCATCGCTCTCTCCAGCTTATTGTCCAAATTCCAGGCATCGGCATTATCCAATTTTTCCTGTACTTCAGCCTGCCGGGCAATCAGTTTGTCAAAGTCGGCATCGGGGTCGGCAAATTTCTCGTTGATCTCTTCAAACTCTTTCAACAGGTTTACGATATCCGCCACACCTTCCTGCACGATTTCCTTCACCGTTTTAGTATCATCCAACTGCGGTTCCTGTTCCAAATATCCTACGGTATAACCGGGAGAAAAGACCACTTCCCCCTGGTAGGATTTATCAATTCCTGCAATAATTTTCAATAACGTTGATTTTCCGGAACCGTTCAAACCGATGATTCCTATTTTTGCACCGTAAAAGAAGGATAAATAAATATTATTCAACACTTTTTTCTGAGAGTTAAATGTCTTGCTCACTCCCACCATCGAGAAAATAATTTTCTTATCGTCTGCCATTATTTTATTTTGTTATGAGTTTTTTATCAGGCTACAAAGATAGAAAAAATTGTTATTTCTCGGTTAATTCCTTTTTTGAGATGCTATTTTATCAAGCAGGGTGCGGAAAAATCCGCACCTGCTTAAGGCAAAAAACAAGCGTCAACGTATCGCTTCCACTTGTGTTTAGATCCAGGTTTGGACCGGCAATGTACCTTTACAGGCAACGCCGGATTCACTTCCATTCAGAATTATCTTCCCAGGATTCCTCCCGAATTTGCCTGCTTTCGCACGGTCGGCTGATCAGGCAAACTCTTCTGAAATAACCGGTAAACTGAAACCAAAAAGAATCGTAATTCACAAGTAATAATTGCAATAGTATTTAATCATAGTTAAAATACATTTTCAATTATAAGACGAATGAGCTTCACTTTGACATACAACGTAAAAGGAAATAATGCATAAACAATTTCTCATGTAATTATATTTTATATTAAATTTTGAGTAAAATTAAATAATATTTATACAATAACCAAAATTAAGATAATAGACAATAGGTTAAAAAAACAATATATAAATTTCAAAAAATCATCTAAAATAACTAAAAATCAGACTTTTAAAAAAACATAACAAAATAAATTAATTTTATTTAATTTTTTAATCATATATTTATAAATTTATTTTATCTAAAAAAATAAGTTTTATTACTTTATTTAAATCGGTTCATATAATTAAAATACGACAATAAAAAAACAGTATTGCAAGCTGCATTGTTACAAAAAGTTGATAGAAAGAAGAATAAACACGATATACATTAAAAATTCTTCCCTCAACTTATTCAGGTACGTTTTTTTACGACTCATTTTTTGTCGTTTCAATTCTTCTTAATAAATTTGTATGTTAAATTTCAGAGTAAAAAATCATAGAATAATAAAATATGCCACAAACCTCTCATCGCGGGCAAATAATGCCGGAATCGCCGATCCGGAAACTGGTTCCGCTGTCGGACAAAGCAAAAGAACGGGGAATTAAAGTGTATCATTTGAATATTGGTCAGCCCGACCTTAAAACGCCTGCCATTGCCCTGGAAACAATCCGAAGGATAGATCGTAAAATACTGGAATACAGTCCGAGTGACGGCATCAAAAGCCTGCGCTTGAAGTTAGCCGAATATTACAAAAAATTCAACATTAACGTTACGGAAAAAGAGATTATCATCACTACGGGCGGTTCCGAAGCGGTAAATTTTGCCTTTATGGCATGTCTTGATCCGGGCGATGAGATTATTGTTCCCGAACCGGCGTATGCCAATTACACGGCCTTTGCTATTGCCGCCGGAGCCATCATAAAACCGGTTATTTCGACTATCGAAGAGGGATTTGCCCTGCCGCCGGTCGAAAAATTTGAGGAACTGATTACTCCACGCACCAAAGGGATCCTCATTTGCAACCCAAATAATCCGACCGGCTATCTCTACACGCGGGACGAAATGAACCAAATTCGCGATTTAATCAAAAAATACGACCTTTACCTTTTTTCGGACGAGGTATATCGCGAATTCTGCTACACCGGCGCGCCTTACATTTCGGCTTTCCATTTAAAGGGAATCGAAGGAAACGTGGTGCTGTTCGATTCCGTTTCCAAGCGATACAGCGAATGTGGTATCCGCGTCGGCGCACTGGTAACCAAAAACAGGGAGGTGTATAACAATGTGATGAAATTTTGTCAGGCACGGTTAAGTCCGCCGCTACTCGGACAAATCGCAGCCGAAGCCTCTATGGATACGCCGGATGAGTATATGCTGGAAATGTATAACGAATACGTCGGACGGCGAAAATTCCTGATTGACGGGCTAAACCGCATTCCGGGCGTTTACTCCCCTATCCCGATGGGCGCGTTTTATACCGTTGCACGGCTGCCGATTGACGATGCGGATAAGTTTTGCGCATGGCTGCTCTCCGACTTCGAATACGAAGGACAAACCGTAATGATGGCTCCTGCCTCCGGTTTCTACACCTCGAACAAATTGGGAAAAAACGAAGTGCGCATTGCCTACGTGTTGGATAAAAATGAGCTTTCGAGCGCACTGCTTGTACTTCAAAAGGCGTTGGAGGTTTATCCGGGAAGAACGAATCAATAGAAAACTGATGAGGCTGTCTCAAAAGTCTTTTTGAACGCAGATGACACGGATGAACGCGGATTTTTTAAATCATTGATAATTAGTTATATATAAAATTCCTATTCGTGTGTTATCTATGAAGATCCGTGTCATCCGCGTTCTTTTGAGACAGCCCGGAATTAGAATAAATTAATTGGAAATCAGACAGTTGAAAACATTATAAAAAACAATTAATTTTGCAAAATGAACTTCGAGCTATTCATCGCCAAACGTATCCATTTCAGTAAAAAAGGAGGAAAAATGGTCTCCCGACCCGCTGTGCGTATCGCGATAGGCGGCATTGCGACCGGACTTGCCGTAATGATTCTGGCAGTGGCGATTGTAATCGGATTCAAGCAGGAAGTTAGAAATAAACTTATTGGTTTCGGGTCGCACATTCAAATAAGCGCGTCGTTTAATAATCAAACTTACGAAACAGAACCGTTGGTTGCAGACAGTTCACTGATAGAGAAAATCGCTGCCATTCCTCAAGTCAAACATGTTCAACAATTTGCTACCCAGCCCGGAATTATCAAAACGGATGAAAATTTCCAGGGAATTGTACTGAAAGGCGTTGATAAAGACTTTGACTGGGATTTTTTTCAATCCAACTTAGTAGCAGGGAATACTTTTCAGGTCGTTGATTCCGTCTCGGAAAAGAGCGTGATTATTTCGCAAAAAATATCAAATTTACTTCAGCTTCATGTCGGAGATGATTTCCTGACCTATTTTATCATTGACGGTAAAGTGCGCGTTCGCCCTTTTACCGTGCAGGGTATCTATTCCACCGGATTTAATGAATACGACAAGCTTTTCATCATCGGCGACATCAAGCATATTCGCCGGTTAAATAATTGGGAAGAAAATCAAGTCGGCGGGATTGAAATATTAATCAACGATTATGACGACCTGGATAACGCATACAGGCAG
The DNA here is from genome assembly GCA_031271815.1 of Prevotellaceae bacterium. Classification (GTDB taxonomy): domain Bacteria; phylum Bacteroidota; class Bacteroidia; order Bacteroidales; family Paludibacteraceae; genus RGIG9379. The sequence goes on from JAISVA010000035.1 coordinate 37,098, forward strand.
GTATTCGACATTGCCGGCAACCGGTTTGACGAGCACGGCTCTTCTTATGTGCTGCGTACAATCAAACAAATAAATCCACAAATATTCGGCTGGTTGGATTTGTTAGACATTAATGTAGTAATCATTCTCGGTTTGATGACGTTAGTGGCAGGTTTTACAATGATTTCCGGGCTTTTAATTCTGATTCTGGAACGTACAAATATGATCGGCATACTGAAAGCGCTGGGAGCTGATAATTGGAGTATCCGCAAAATATTCCTGTATCATTCCTACTTTCTGGTCGGAAAAGGAATGATTATCGGAAACCTGATCGGGTTGTTGATTTGTTACGTGCAAAACCGTTTCGGCATTATTCATCTTGACCCGAATACGTACTATGTGGATACCGTTCCGATATACCTTACTATTCCAAGCATCCTGATTATCAACGCAGGAACGCTTATTGCTTCTATTCTGATGTTGACAGGACCTTCGTATATAATTACTAAAATCAGTCCGGCAAAGTCGATTAAGTTTGAGTGATTTTCTTGAACCGTGTTTTCACAAGATTTAGACAAATTTATTCACCACCGGAATGGCGTTCAACGGCAAATCTCTTTTCACAATCAATCCTAAATACAATAGTAACAAACCGGTATTTTGCACATATTTGAGCCATCCTTCCGCAGGCGAGAAATAACTGACGGCAAACAGTCCCATTGCAGTAACGGTATAAAGCCCGATAGATTTCAAATCATACGCCACCGGATAATATTTTTGTCCGTAATAATAGGAAATCAGCATCACCGCCAGGTAGCAGACAAAAGAAGCGGCTGCCGATGCGACATAACCGAAGTGCGGAACGAATAAAATATTCACTGCCAGCGTAATAACTAATCCGACTACTGAAAAATAAGCTCCATATTGCGTTTTGTCTATCAGCTTGTACCACAACGAAAGATTGAAAAAAATGCCTTGAAAAAGGTAAGAGAGCAGAATAATCGGGACAATTTTCAACCCTTCCCAGTAATCATCCCGGATAATGTACTTCAAAATATCCAGGTAAAACATCATTCCCAGGAAAATAAGCAGCGAAAAAATGATGAAAAACTTCATTGCATCGGCGTATTCTCCACGCTTGTCGCTCCCTTTATTTTGAGCAAAAATAAACGGCTCGTAAGCATACCGGAATGCTTGCGTGAAAACCATCATCACCATTGCCACTTTGAAACAGGCGCCGTAAATCCCGAGTTGCGCATTGGCGATTTCACGGTCGGGCAACAAATATGGAAAGATGATTTTGTCCACAGTCTGGTTCATTATCCCTGCAATTCCAAGCACCAGCAGCGGCAGCGAATATTGCAGCATTTCTTTGAGCAGGCTGAAATCCACGCGAAAACTTGCTTTCCTTATCTCCGGAATAAGCAGCAGTATGGTGACAATGGTAGAAAAAAAGTTGGCAATCAGCACATAGCCGACACCATAAGCGGGGTTATAGAACCAGTCAACCAGCGAAGGCGCTACTTCCTGCAATTTCGGACAGGCAACTAAGAAAAAGAGATTAAAAAAGATGTTTACAAATATGGCAACCAATTTCAGTCCGGCAAACCGGAAAGCCCTGTTTTGAAAACGAAGGCAGGCAAACGGAATAGCGCTGAAAGCATCCAACGCAACAATGACGCACATAATTGCAATATATTCGGAATGAAGATGGTAACCGAGCAAATCGGCAACAGGTTGCCTCAGCAGCACGCACGAAATCATAAACAGCAGCGAGGTAGAGGCAATACAGAGCAAAGAGGTGCTGTAAACCTCTGTTCCGTCTCCCTTCTGCTTGTTCATGAAGCGGAAAAAACCGGTTTCCATTCCGTATGTGAGAATCACGAGCAGCAGCGCTGTCCACGCATAAAGGTTGGTAATCACACCGTATTCAGCCGAACTTGCCAGCACATACGTATAAAGCGGCACCAAACCCCAATTTAAAAATTTCCCCACAATGCTGCTAAGTCCGTAAATAGCCGTTTCCTTAGCCAATTTTTTCATTTCTGCCATAACTGTTCCGTCGCTTTCCGTTAAAATCAAAAGATTGGCAAATATATCGAATAAAATTCTATTTGTGTTATAAGAAATCTATCTAAAAAAATTTACATTTGTGCGAATACAGGAAACAGGTTGAATTAAAACGTTAATATGAAATTCTATGCTGGAATTTATTTACATATTGCATGTTACTCTTCTAATTTTACACGAAATAGAATCAGGCTATGAAAAAGAATGGGAAATTCTGCGCTTACCCGGAAGAATAACCGGATTTTTACTCCTTCATATTCCCATCATATTCATTTTTTCTATGGTTTTACGGCATTATTATGTATCCTCAAGCAAGAGGAATTCTTCCTATTTTAATAGGAATAACCGGTTTTATTCCATTTTTAGTACATAAAATTATTATAAAAAAAAGGAGCATTTCAACAAGCCTGTTTCCAATATAATTATAATTGGCAATATACTTTCCGGAATAATACTAATTCTTATCAGAATCTTGGACATTGCCTCAATTTATCCTGCTTAACAGCTTTTCTCCGCGAAAAAACCGGGTGATATTCTCCGCTGCATACCGGCTCATCGCATTTCTTCCGTCAATGGTTGCCGTGCCGTTGTGCGGCGAAAGGACAACATTGTCCATCGTGAGCAGTTGCGGTGTAATATCCGGCTCGTGTTCATAGACATCCAATCCCGCTCCGCCAAGATGTCCCGACGCTAAACTCCGGACAAGCGCCTTTTCATCAATCACTGCTCCTCGGGCGGTATTAATGAGAATAGCACTTTTTTTCATTCGGTTCAACTCGTTTTCGCCAATCAAGTGAAAAGTATCTTCGGTCAGCGGCATATTGAGAGAGATGTAATCGGAAGTTTGTAATAAATCATTGAAAGAAAGATAAGTAGAATCATATCGTTGTTCCGTCTGCGCATCCAGGCGATTCCGGTTATGGTAAGTAACCTTCATTCCGGAAGCGACGGCGCGGCGCGCTATAGCCTGCCCGATTCGTCCCATTCCGATTATCCCAAGGGTTTTCCCGTAAAGTCCCGTTCCAAGGTTTTCCAATACGCCCCATTTTATGGCGCCTTCGCGCAATTTCCGGTCACACTCCGGAATTCGGCGCGCCACGGCAGCCATTAGCGAGAATGCAAGTTCGGCGGTCGGTTCAATTACCGGATCGGGCGTGTTTGTTACGGCAATACCTTTTTGAGTAGCGTAACCGACATCTATATTATTATATCCTACACCATAATTTGCAATGATTTTCAGCTTTTTACCGGCATCAATCAACTTCCTGTTTACCGTCAGATTAAACATCGGCAACAGCGCATCGCAATCCCCGATTTGCATCGATAGCTCCTCTTGGGTAAAAACTTTTTCCGGCGGGAAAATTAAATCAAACTCCTTTTCCAGTTCTACAAATCCTTCGCGGAAAAGATTATATGTGATTAATACTTTTTTTCTCATTATAAGATAGTTTGTGTTGCAAACCTGTGGTATAGCACTGTTTTCATTTTCTTCTGCAAAGCTCTAATCCCAATAAGGATTTTCGACTCAATATTAAATCCTTTTATTATTTATGTTGAAAAAACAGCCGCCCGACGTGAATCGAACAGCTGTTTTCTATTTAACATTCTTTATATCCTCACCAGCGTTATTCTGATTTAAGAACAACTTTACCGTCTTGTCGAACGATAAACTCAACACGTCTGTTAAGCGCTCTTCCTTCGGCAGTACTGTTAGTTGCAATAGGTTCGGTCAAGCCTTTACCTTCATAGGTAAGCCTGTATTCCGACACTCCGTAACGGATCAAATAGTTACGCACGGAAAGAGCTCTTCTGCGTGACAAATCCAAATTGAATGCGGCTGCACCCACATTATCCGTATGTCCGATGATTTCCAGCATGTATCCCGGATTTTCCTTCATAATAGTTACAACATTATCCAAAATCGGATAGGAAACCGGTTTTATATCTGCTTTGTTTGTTTCAAAGTGAATACCATGCAAGGCTTCGTTAAATACCTGTCTGATACGTTCTTCGCTAATAGTTTTTACTGTTTCTTTCTCAACTACAACGGTATCCGGTTTTTTTGCCAATTCGGCTTCCAGCCACGCAATTTTTTCGGTGTTATTGATGCAGCATGTATCCTGCAGAGCCATTTCAGCAACAAGCAGTTCCATCAGCGCTAACCGTTCTTCAAGCTCTCTTGTGTCCGGATCGCCGTAGCTGTAGTTACGCACATGAACTTCTTTACCGAAGTGAGGTTTGTAACGTAATGTTAAAGTAAGAAGTTCAAAGGCATCATTCCAGTTTCCTTCTCTTATATTTTCAACGTATCCTTCAAAATTATCCTTATCATGCATGCGATACTCTGCTTTAAGCCCGACTGCAAAATGCTTGCTGAAATTATACTCAAGCAACCCTGCAAAAGGCCAGACCCAGGCATTTCCGCCTTTCAAATCCATTGGTTTTCCATACGCATCACGTATTTCATCCCCGTTGTTCCTGTTTGTCATTTTTGCATTATATCTGGACATACCCATACCGATATTGAAGAATATTCCCCACTTTTGCGGTCTGGTTTTATAAAACAGATTCAACAGGTTAATAGATAAATAAATGTCCAGTTCATTTGAAAACCCGTTCAGATGATCGATATCCGTATTCGCATAATAAGGTATGGCGGTATATTCCAAACCTAATCCCCAAATCGGATTGAACGAACGTTCTATAAACCCGTTAAAACCCCAATCCAGGCGGGCAGTCGGAAGCACCCGTTTAGCGGATTCATAGATGTCGCCATCAAACAGACTACCTCCGACACCGACTCCTGCCGACCAGTGTGCAAACTCCTTATCACGATCCAACGTATAAAAAAGGATAGGACCTCCCAGTACACTGTTTTCCTGGCCGGCCATTTGCCGCACCGGAGTTGTTCTCCTGACAAGATTATCGGATATCTGACGCCCTCCGGCTGTTTCAAAACGCTCTGTTACCTGTCGTCTTTCCTGTGCCGAAACAAATCCAGTTGTCGAAACGACAACTAACGCAATAACTAATAAATATAATTTTCTTTTCATAAGTGAAATAATAAATGGTTTCGTACTAAATTTTACATATAACAAATAAAAGACCTTATAAAATGAGCGGGTAAAGTTAATTATTATTAATGAAATGCCAAATAAAAAAACAAAAAAACAAAAACTTGTTTAAACATATACCTAATTAATTGATTATATTGACATTAAATATAATCCACAAACTGTTAATTGATAAACAGGCTTTTGGTTATCGCGACAAACTTTTTTTCAATTCGGGATGTTCTATAAAAAAATTACCTTAAAATCCATAAAATTATTTTTTATGAAAACAAAAAATGCATTTTTTCTTATTTTCTTTCTGATTTATTCCTGCTATGGAATATATGCGCAAAATTTCGGAAACGAGCTGTTAACTCACAACAATTTCGGAACAACTACTGATGGTGTAACCGGAATAAACAGAGTTGGAGCAGGCTCGACACTCTATCCGGCTTTAACCGGAAACACTGGTACTGTAAATGCAATAAAAAACAACTATTATCAACCGCCTACCAGGGCTTTTTATAATTGGGGTGCCACACAGATAAGCAATGTTTCTATCAACCCGACGGTAACCATTGCGCCACCGCTGCCCGCCTCGCAAACCTCTTATATTTTCGGATTTAATGAAACATGGTTTAGCAGTTACTTTACCTTTGCCACAGACCCCAATGCCGCTACTCCCGTAAACTCCAATATACAGATCCCAATGGCTCCCAACAACGGCTATTACGTGATTGCAACTTCCACGCAGGGAATGTACAACGCGCCTACCCTGGCGGCAAACTCGGCTGCATGGGATATTGTGTACGACAGATATGAAGTAAATACCGTAAGTCCAAGCAATTATTTCATGATAGTGAACGCGGATGCAGACCCCACGAAGGTTTTTTACAAGCAGAAAGTATCGGTTAAACCGGGGCATATCTATCGGATGTATGCTGATGTTGCCCGTCTGAATACGGGAGGCACCAATCCGGACGTGGCTTTTATTATTATTCCTTCCTCAGGCAATGACGCTACCGACGAAACCACATTAAAAAGTATAAATACAACTTCCGCACCAAGCCCTTCAACAGGTCTTATGTTAAAAACAGGCGCTATGCAAAACGTAGGAATATGGAATACCTATTCTTTTGATTATGTGGCTCCCTGCACAGCAACACCGGCATCTGAAGAAGATATTTGGGTTGCATTCTCCAATGCTGTTAGCGGAGGTAACGGAAACGACCTGGCATTAGACAATTTAAGTTTGAAAGAAATCCTTCCGCAAATTACGACAACCGTTTTAGAGCCAAGCAACGGTTCTTCAGGTGAATGTGCCAAGATTAACCTGAATGCAATAATTGAAATTGACTCGCAAGCTCAAAGTTCTTATTCTGTCGCCTGGTATAAAACAACAAATCCGGATGCTCCGAATATAGCAAATGATGAAATACTGCGTGCTTCCAGACCGCTATCATCGTCAACAGACACACTTATTGTTCCGGGCGCAGGCGATTACTACTATACACTTTCTACAACCGCTACAGCCGGTTGTCCGGTATACTCTCCCGTGATAACAATTGCCGGTCCGAGCGATATTTGTGCAAAAGAAAACATAATCGAAGCAAATTATGATTTAATACAAGTCAATCCGGGGGCAACCGTAACGCACAATATAATAACCGGAATAGGAACAGATAACCTGCCTAATGGCTTAATACAGGGAGCAGACTGTAATTCGGATACGGCATCTACACACAATTGCCAGCAGGCAAACCTGCAAATCGTAAGTTTTACCATACCAAGTATTGAAGGAGGAGCAGGAGATTACGGACCGTCGGGCACTTTTACACCCGGAACTCCGATAGTTATTACCAAAACCAGTACAGGACAAACTATCGGCTTACTTACCGTCCAATCGGACGGCACCGTAACTTTTCAGGAAGCTCCTGATTATAAAGTAGCTACAAATGGCGAATCAATCAGCTTTGACTATACGATTGTGAATAGCCAAAACGGAGCTACCTCTTCGGCAGCCTCCTACATTTTTTTGGCAGATTTGGCGTATGATGTGGCAGCTTCCTGCGTGGGGTATCCGATAAGAGTTATTTTTAAAGCAACCCCTTATACGTCCAACTTTAGATTTAACGACGGCATGCCATACCCGGCTCCGTATGATACTCTTGAAAGTGGAAAAGGTCCGCATACCACCATCGATTTTAGTCCGGCATATCCAAAAAATATAAACGATGTACTTGCCACTCGCTATTACCTGGTCAATGCAAATACCAAAGCAGAAATCTCGGACAGAACAATTTTAGACAGTATCACAGCAAACGGCTTTTCCGATATTAAAATTTATGCTGCGCGCACAGACACCTCAGCCGACGGCGGCGAGGTAATATTTGAATTTAAAGCGCACACGCCCGGATTGCTGTGTTTTGAACTGCATAAAAAAGAACCGTATGCAATTCCCAATCCTCAGACAGATCCTATCCGCAGCAAATTTGTCGTGCAGGTTTGTCCGGGGACAGCCAGCTGGAACGGCGCCGTTTCGAACGTCTGGAAGGAAAACAGCAACTGGTATTCAGAGGGGCTGGGCTCCTATCCTATCTGGTGTACCGACGTAACCATTCCCGGTCCGGTAAGGACTATTACCGATACAACCAACACTAAAAAAGATGTAGTGTTAGGTAACTTTCCAATAATAAAAGAAGGCGATGCCTGCCGGGACATTGTATTCGAGTCGGGTGCAAGCGTCGGGCTGATACAAAACCTGACCTACCGCGCCGCTTTTGTGCAATACCAGCCGCCAATGATAACCGATACGGCAAATTACACCAATAAATGGACAATGATTACCGTGCCGCTCAAATACGTCTATTCCGCCGATTTCCAACCCGACCCGAGTTGGGGCGCCAGCGCATTTACGAATATTAAATCCTATATGAGCTATTTTGACGTGGCTTATTCACAAAACAATGCTGCGAATCCTGATGGTATACCGGGTACCTCTTTCGGCAGTTTTTCCCGTCCGTTTGCCAACTTGAAAGAAAAACTGACAGCCGGCTTCGGCTTTGCATCCAATGTAGTTTTATCCGGCAGTGATACTACTTTCGTTGGTTCAACAGGAAATTCGTCTTTCTATTTTCCTCGTTATGTGCCTTACGGAAATGCTCAGCCTTTTGATAATGGTCAGGATTCGACCTCAGCGCCGAACGAAGTAAACTTTTCGTATCACTGGAAAGATAATGGAGAGTGGATTACCGACGCCACTGCTCCCGCCGACTCACTCAAACCATTTACATTAGGACGGGGTACGCCGATACAGAAAACGCGCAACTCGACTTGGGACACTTATTTTTACAGTGATTCGGCCATCGTTCAATATACATATCCTTCCAAGTCACAGTTTAATCTTACAGATAGCAGTTCGGTTAATTACTTCTCGCCATTTCAAAAAAATCCTTTAGCAGGCGAAGACAGCCGGTTCCGCTTTATTTATGAAGATGCTGCATACAACTATGTTAAAGATGCCGGTACATTTACGGTTAAGCTTTCCGGCACCGGCAATACCCGCATCGTGGGCAACCCGCTGATGTCGCACTTGGATTTCGATAAATTTTCAAAGGAAAATGCGGCAAACGCCTCATCCATTCAGCCTTATTATCGTATTTGGGATGGTACTGTTTTCCATACTTATGGTACCCCCAATGCTGATGCCTGGAGAGACATAGATACACTTTCGACCGGTACAAACCAAAGTGCAACAAAGTATATACCGCCGATGCAGGCATTTTTTGTAGATGTAACAAACAAATTGGCGAATGGAGCTGATCTATCGTTGAATTTTGATACAACCATGTCCACCGCCGTACCTTCGACTTCGGTTGATACGGTAAATATCCGGTTACGCGCTAAAGGCGTTGGAAACGAAAACCTGCTTCGCCTGCGTTTGAAAATGAAAGGAGTGGAAACAGTTGCGCTCTTAGCTTCTTTACCTGGGGCAACAGACAGTTACAACGCTAACGAGGATGTTTACAAACTGTTCTCCTACAATAGCGTAACGCCCGAAATTTACACCGTTTCCGACAAAACAGCCATTGAAATCAACGCAGTAAGCCAGGAAGGCGAGCAAAAGCTCATTCCGCTCGGCGTTAAAACCAGTCAAACCGGACAGCTTGAAATCAGCGTAGAAGGTGCCGGCAACTTTACTGCGTATCAATATGTCCGGCTCCGCGACGCGCTGGAGAATACGGATTATGACTTGAAAAACCAAACCGCCTTCACGTTCAGCAAAACGGCAGCCGAAAATCTCGAAGGACGCTTCTACATTCTGCTGAGCAATATGGAAGGTGGCATAGAAACCACGATCGAAAACCCTGCCGGCAACGAGGACGGAGCCATCTCAATCATACGAGAAAATGATGCTGTCCGTGTCTATTCGCCCTTGGTTGCAATTGATGGCTTTGAAGTATATGATGTTTCCGGACGCATACTTTTCAAGGATGTAAACATAAAAGGGTACTCCTATTTATGGAATCCGGGATTGGAACAAGGCGTTTACCTGATCAGAGTCAACGCCGGCAAGGAAAGTAAAGTACAAAAAATCAAATGGTAAAAATTATGAAACCCGCATGAACCGACGTTCAACAAAGAGAATGAAAATTCCTGCGGGTTTCATACAACCATAATAATAAAAAATAAAACAGTTAACGTATGAAAACGCTAAAATTGATAATTATCGAACTTGTCTGCCTCTTTTCTGCTGCATACGGACAAGAGTATAAACCGCAGATGTTGACGTATGACGATTGGTTACACATCGACGATACGCAACAGCCTTTCGAGGAAGAATACCAGTTCCAGGCTTTTCAGGAAAGAGCAATTTTGGCAGATTTCCTGGCATACAATTTAGACGATGAAATGGAATTGGGAGGAGTCACACGGGAAGTTGTCGGGATAGGCGACGGTATACCGTTCCTTTTGCTGCTCTCGTTCGGATTTTGCCTGAAACGCTACCGTTTCCTTTCAAAAAATAAGAACGTTTTCGATAAGCAATGAGCAGAAGCAAAATTTATTTTGATTATGCCATTGCGAGAAAACGACTAATGAAATTGAACAAAAAAACGTAAAGAACCGGATATTCGCCTTTTTATACTAACTTTGCACTTTTAAAAAAATCAAATGAGAATAAAAAAAAGTGAAGAAGTTGTATTAATTGACCGTACGGCGATACAGGTTCGTTTCAGTGAGGTTGACTCGATGCGGATTGTCTGGCACGGCGAGTATGTCCGCTATTTTGAAGACGGCAGGGAATCCTTCGGCAGGCATTTCGGCATTTCGTATATGGATGTATTCAACTCAGGCTATACAATTCCAATGGTAGAGCTCAATTGCCAATACAAATCGCCGCTGAAAGTGGACGACCGGGCAATTGTAGAGACGCGGTTTATAAACAGCGACGCCGCCAAGATTATTTTCGAATACTCGGTTTTTCGCGAGTCCGACAATATGTTAGCCGCTACCGGACGCAGCATGCAGGTTTTCTTAAACAAGGATTTTGAGTTAGAATTGACCAGTCCCGATTTTTTTATTGAATGGAAAAAGCAATGGAACATAATCGGGTAGTTTACGCAGTAAGCGACAACATTATTTCTTCACTGGGATTTACCACCGGAGAAAATATCGCACATATATTGGAGGCAAAAACCGGAATTGCTCCCGTCACAAACAAGACCTTATACCCGGAACCTTTCCTCGCCTCGCTGATAGACCGCGAGAAAGCTTCAGCTTTACTCACCACCAATTTTTCAGGCAACCTTGACGGGTTTCATCCGTTGGAGCAGTTAATGCTGCTTTCATCGGTCGATGCGCTGAAACGTTGCGCGGTTGACCCGGCTTCTCCGCAAACCGTTTTTATATTTTCCACCACCAAAGGAAACATTGATCTGCTGACAGCCGGCAATGAATTAAATCAGGATGTCGAATTATGGGAAATGGCAAAGCGCATTGCCGTTTTTTGGGGTTCGCCAACCGATCCGCTGGTTATTTCAAACGCCTGCATTTCGGGCGTACTGGCAGTTGTACTAGCCGAAAGACTGATCAAGTCGGGAAAGTATGACCATGCCGTTTTGATTGGCGGCGACCTTTCTACCGAATTTGCCGTTTCCGGTTTTCAGTCATTTAAATCCGTCAGCCCCAATCCGTGCAAGCCTTTCGACAAAGACAGGGACGGCTTGTCGATGGGCGAAGGAATTGCCACGCTGGTACTTTCTTCGGATAAAAAAACAGTAACGGACAGCATCCCGGTGATGGTCGCCGGCGGCTCGAGCAGCAATGATGCCAACCACATCTCCGGCCCTTCGCGTACCGGCGACGGACTTTTCTACGCCATAAGAGATGCGCTGGAAGCTGCCGGAATACCGGCATCAGTCTTAGACTTGATCAATCCGCACGGAACAGCCACTCCGTTCAACGACGAGATGGAATCAAAAGCCATCGGACTGGCCTCCCTTTCCGGTTGTCCGTTAATGGCGCTGAAGGGTTACATCGGTCACACTCTGGGCGCGGCGGGATTAATCGAATCCATTATCTGCCTCGAATCCATCCGCCGCCAAACAATCTTTCAGACAAAAGGATTTACCGAAACAGGCGTGCCCGTTCCGGTTAACGTAACAACAGAAATAAAAAAAGGCGACATCCGGAACGTACTCAAAACCGCTTCCGGCTTTGGAGGATGCAATGCAGCAGTTATCTTTTCTTCCGAAACAGCAGGAATTTCTTACAAGCAAACACCAAAAATCAGGATTTCAAAAGAATGTTTGATTGAAAACCGGCAAGTGATCATAAATGGAAGCGTGGCATTTGACGGCGCGCAATACGGGGATTTCGCTTCATTTATACGGGCTGCTTTTAAATCCGTTTCCGATCCCTACATGAAATTTTCAAAAATGGACGACCTCTGCAAATTGGGATTAACGGCGGCTGAATTTTTATTGCAGGGAACTGACATCACGGAAAAATACGAACGGCGGGAAATTGCAATGCTGCTTGAAAACCGCTATTCTTCGCTGGATACCGACATCACGCATCAGCGGATAATCAATATAAAAGATCCTTATCAACCAAGTCCCGCCGTATTTGTTTATACCTTGGCAAATATCGTGATGGGCGAAATCTGCATCCGCCATAAATTCCAGGGCGAAAACCTGTTTCTTATTTCTGCGAAAAAGGATGAAAAACAGCTGATGGAACAGGTTGAACTGCTTTTTTCTTCGAGCAAAACGAAGGCTTGTATTGCAGGCTGGGCTGATTACCTGAACGGTAAATATGATGCGAAACTGTTTTTAGTAGAAAAAATTTAATTTTAGATACAATATGGACGAATTGATACAAAACTTAAAAGAACAACTGATCGAAGAGCTTAATCTCGAAGAGGTTACTCCGGAAGATATTGATGCGGACGCTCCATTGTTCGGATCCGAAGGTTTGGGCTTGGATTCAATTGACGCACTGGAGATTATCCTCCTTCTCGAAAAACATTACGGAATACGCATTTCCGACCCGAAGGCGGGAAAGGATATTTTTTATTCGGTTAAAACGCTGGCGGAGTTTATAAACAGTGATAAGCGATAAAGTGATGAGTGATAGAGGAAGTTTTGTTACCGGTATCGGTGTAATTTCAGCCATCGGCAACAATGTGGAGGAGAATTTTTGCGCATTGAAACAAAAAAAAGCGGGAATTGCTCCGGTTACACTATTTGAAACCAATCATAAAATACCGGTAGCAGAAGTAAAACTGACCAACGAACAATTGCAGCTTCGTTTGGGACTTCCGGCAAATAAACGCTATTCACGCGCTACGTTACTGGGAATGATGGCAGTCAAAGAAGCGCTGGCGGACGCTCACCTGTCTGACTTGAACGGGTTGCGCGTCGGTCTGATTTCTTCTACTTCAGCCGGCGGAATGGATTTGAGCGAAGGCTTTTATAAAGAAAGCCTTGCAAAACCGAACGGAGGCAGGCTGCGCGATGTCGCCTCGCACGATTGCGGAGACAGTACCGAAAAAATTGCGAAATATGCAGGCATTACCGGTTTTGTAACTACCATCAGTACGGCTTGTTCATCGTCGGCCAATGCAATTATGCTTGGCGATAGAATGTTGCGCCACGGATTGCTGGACGTGGCAGTGGTCGGCGGTACCGATCCGCTTTGCAAATTTACCGTAAACGGATTCAGCTCGCTGATGATCCTGGATAAGGAGCGTTGCCGTCCGTTTGACGAGTCGCGCACGGGACTTAATCTGGGCGAAGGCGCCGGATTTCTCGTGCTGCAACGCGAAGATACGCTGAAAAAAAATCCATATTGCCTCGTGAAAGGCTATGCTAATGCCAACGATGCCTACCACCAGACGGCAACTTCGCCCGACGGCGACGGCCCTTTCTTAGCCATGAGCAAAGCGCTGGAAAAAAGCGGAATAACGCCCGGCGAGGTGGATTACATCAACGTTCACGGCACCGGAACGGAAAACAATGACCATTCGGAAGGAAAAGCGATAAGACGATTATTTGGAGATAAGGCGCCTAAGTTCAGTTCCACGAAAGTATATACCGGTCATACATTAGGAGCAGCCGGAAGCATTGAAGCGGTTTATTCGGTTCTATCCATCGCAAACAATGTGATTTTTCCGACATTCAATTTTAAAACGCCTATCGCGGATTTAAATTTGTCGCCCGAAACGGAATACATTGAAAATGCCGGAGTAAGAACCGTTTTGTCCAACTCTTTCGGATTCGGCGGAAACGTTTCGTCGGTAGTTTTCGGAAAAAAGTAAACGAGTAAACAGGAAGTTAACAGTTATTTGTTCGTATCCGTTTACTTAATTCGCATTTACTCATTTACTTAGAAGCTGTTTGAGTTATTATTTTTTTGCAAAAAGTAATGATAGACAAAAAATCCCGTCAGGGATTCAAGCTCGGTAGAAAAACGCCGCCAACACCCTTGCATTCCGTTAGGAAAGCGACCAATATACGGGATTCAGGGTTGCATTCCGGAATGCAGGCATCATTCGGATATTTTTTTCTAACAGGAATAAATAATGCACGTTGATTCACATAATTAACTCAAAAAGCCCTTAACTCTCGTTTACTCATCACTCGTTTACTTAAAAAAATGAAACATTACATACAAAGCATCAGTTCAATCAGTCCGCAACACACATTTGAAACGGACGAGTTTCTGTCGCAAGTAACGGACTATGCGGAAAACCCGGAATATCTCCCGGCAATCGAACCCAACTACAAGGATTACGTAACCGATGCCGGTATGCGCCGCCGGATGAGCCGGATTGTAAAAATGGGCGTTGCCGCAGCACTGGATTGCCTGAAAAACTCGCCTGTAAAAAATCCGGATGCCATCATAACCGCCACCGGACTGGGCTGCCTGACGGATACTGAAAAGTTTCTGCACACCCTCGCAGCAAATGATGAGCAGTTACTTAATCCTACTTCGTTTATTCAATCCACCTTCAACACAATCGGAGCGCAGATTGCACTGATTCTGAAAAATCACAATTACAACTTCACTTACGTGCATCGCGGCTTTTCGTTCGAATCGGCGATATTGGACGCGATGATGCAGCTTGACGAGGGCGAAGCACAAAACGTACTGGCAGGCGCGGTGGACGAAATAACGCCGACCTCTTTCCGTGTAATGAAGCGTATGGGTTTCTGGCGAAACGGCGCAAAAATGGGAGAAGGAGCCCAGTTTTTTATGCTCTCGTCCGCACCTTCCGAAAAAGACTTTGCAGTATTAAAAGCAGTTTCCGCATTTTTACTTCCTGAAAATCAACCGTATGCAAAAACTGAAATCAGGCTGTTTCTGGAGAAAAACAACACAATGCCGCAAGAAATTGATTTGATTCTGCTCGGAAACAGCGGCGACGCGAAGCAGGATGCACCGTTTGAAATTCTGAAACAGGGATTTTTCGGCAAAACGCCTTCCGCTACCTTCAAACAGTTGTGCGGGGAATATCAGACCGCCTCTTCGTTCGGTCTCTGGTGTGCCGCCAACATATTGAAAAGACAAGAAATACCGTCAGCCTTGCTTCCAAACGGAAAACCGGAAAAAATGGAAAAGATTTTAATATACAATGTGTACCGGAATACGAATCATTCGTTGTTTTTACTGGAAAAAAAGGAATAGCGAGCACGATTCATTCCTCATTGAGCCGCAATTGCCCGACGGCGCTTTTTTTCCTTAATCCGTATTACAGGTAACATTTTGATGCAGTCGCCCTGATTTTTCAATGCAAGCACATATTAACTCATTTTTATTGTGTATCTTTGCACGTTTTTCGAATAAACATATTGTGATATGACGACAGTAATAGAAGAGGTATTTTTAAACGAGGATACGGAAGATGAGGTAACGGATTTTATTCCGTTGATAACCGATGGCGACGATAAATTTGAGTTTAAAAAGGGAGAAAACGAAAATATAGTCATTTTGGCGCTAAGAAATATGGTGATGTTTCCCGGAGTGATTATGCCGGTTTCGTTAGGGCGTAAAAAATCGTTGGTATCGGTAAAAGATGCGTATAAAAAGAAGGCGTTAATCGCTGTTTTTACCCAAAAGGAGTCGAACGAAGAAAATCCGAAAATCAACGATTTATACCATACCGGGACGGTTGCGCAGGTAATCAAGATTCTGGAAATGCCCGACGGATCCACTTCCGCCATATTACAGGGAAAGAAACGCATTTTTCTGAACGAGATAGTGACGGAAGAGCCGTTTATGCGCGGTTCCGTCAAAGTATTGGAGGATATAAATCCGCCAGCCAGGGATAAAAAAGAGTTTAGCGCGTTGCTCGAAACGCTGAAAGATGCGACAATCAAGATAATCCGCAGTTCGGGTTTAATGCCGATGGAGGCAACTTTTGCGGTAAAAAATATCGAAAGCGCCAATTCGCTGATCAATTTTATTTGCGCTAACTTCAATTTCAAACTGACAGATAAACAGGCGCTGCTCGAAACCGATGAGGTGAAAGAGCGCGGCTATACGCTGCTCGGATTGCTGAATAAAGAATTGCAAATGGTGGAGCTCAAGCTCGCCATTCAATCCAAAACACAAGAGGGAATCGAGCAGCAGCAGCGCGAATATTACCTGCACCAGCAAATTAAGGCAATTCAAGATGAGTTGGGCGACTCGCAAATGCAAGATGTTCAGACGCTGAAAGAAAAAGCAGCTCATAAGAAATGGAACCCTGAAATAAAGGAAATTTTTGAAAAAGAGCTGGATAAATTAGAGCGAATTTCAATACACTCGTCCGATTACGGTGTGCAAATCAACTACCTGGAAACAATCATCGGTTTGCCGTGGGGTGTTTATTCAAAGGATAATTTCAATTTAAGAAATGCTCAAAAATTGTTGAATAAGGACCATTTCGGATTAGAAAAGGTAAAAGAGCGAATTATTGAGCATTTGGCGGTATTGAAGCTGAAAAATGATATGAAGTCGCCAATTATTTGCCTGTACGGACCTCCCGGCGTAGGGAAAACCTCACTCGGTAAATCGGTTGCCGAAGCATTAAGACGAAAATATGTGCGCATCTCATTGGGTGGTTTGCACGACGAGGCGGAAATTCGCGGGCACCGCCGCACTTACATCGGTGCAATGCCTGGACGTATTATTCAAAGCCTTCAAAAAGCCGGCACTTCCAATCCCGTATTCATTTTGGACGAAATAGATAAAGTCAACACCGATTTCAAAGGAGACCCTGCATCAGCCTTGCTTGAAGTGCTTGATCCTGAGCAAAACAATACGTTTCACGATAACTTCTTAGACATCGATTACGACCTGTCGCGCGTGATGTTTATTGCTACCGCCAATAATTTGGCAACCATTTCCCAGCCGTTGCTTGACCGTATGGAGTTAATCGACGTAAGTGGTTATATTTTGGAAGAAAAGGTAGAAATTGCCATCCGCCATTTAATTCCGAAAGAATTGGAAAATCACGGCATCGTGAAAGAACAAATCAAGCTGCCGAAAGAGACCATTATAAAAATCATCGACGCTTATACGCGTGAATCCGGTGTGCGCGAATTGGACAAGCAAATCACGAAAATAATGCGTAAAGTGGCTCGGAAAATCGCGATGAAAGAAAATTTCGATGCGGTAATCAATCCCGGACAGTTGAAAGAATATCTCGGAGCAGAACGCTATTCGAGGGATAAATACCAGGGAAATGAGTATGCAGGCGTTGTTACCGGATTGGCTTGGACGGCTGCCGGAGGCGATATTCTTTTTGTGGAAACGAGTCTTAGCAAGGCAAAAACGCCGAAGCTGACCTTGACCGGAAATTTGGGTGATGTGATGAAAGAGTCAGCCGTTTTGGCATTGGAATATTTAAGGTCGCACGCTTCGCATTGGAATATTCCCGAAAGTATGTTTGAAGAGTACAGCGTACATGTTCACGTTCCGGAAGGAGCCATTCCGAAAGACGGACCTTCGGCAGGTATCACGATGGTTACTTCGCTTGCATCGGCATTTACAAAACGTAAAGTAAGAGCGAATTTGGCAATGACCGGTGAAATGACCTTGCGGGGAAAAGTGCTTCCGGTGGGCGGCATCAAAGAAAAAATCCTTGCAGCTAAAAGAGCCGGCATAAAGGACGTTATCCTGTGCAGTGAAAATAAAAAAGACATTGACGAGATAAAAGATTCCTACGTGAAAGGACTTAAATTCCATTACGTGGATGATATTAAAGAAGTACTGGATTTTGCGTTATTGCGGGAGAAAGTTATTGAAAATTGAAAGTTAGCGGTTTATGTTGCAAATAGACGATACAATTGTCAGTTTAGACGTAATTGAAAAGCGATTTCTATGTCATCTTCCGGCATGCCGGGGCGAGTGTTGCGTGGAAGGAGAGTCAGGCGCGCCGTTAGAAGAAGAGGAAATCGCTCTTTTAGAGGAGGCGCTTCCTGTTGTCTGGGATGATTTATCCGATGCTTCAAAAGAGGTGATCAAGCAACAAGGCGTTTCGTATGTCGATGAAGACGGCGATTTTGTTACCTCCATCGTTAATGGCTGTGAGTGTGTTTTTACCTGTTTTGATGAAAGCGGCGCTTGTAAATGTGCCATAGAAAAAGCATACAAAGCAGGTAAGATTGATTTCTACAAACCGATTTCCTGCCATTTATACCCCATTCGCCTGGAAAAATACAGGAATTTTACGGCTGTAAATTATCATAAGTGGAGCATTTGTCACGCCGCTTGGGAATTAGGTAAAAAAACAGGTATGCCGGTTTACCGGTTTCTGAAAGAGCCGCTCATTCGCCGTTTCGGGAAGGAATGGTATGATCAGCTGGAAACGGCAGCGGAAGAACTTTTGAAGAGTGATGAGCTATTGAGTGATAAGTGATGGGGGAAATAGAAAGTTATACGCTGAAAAACGGAATCCGCATAGTCCATAAGCCGGATCATTCGCCGGTTTCTTATTGCGGCATTGCTATTAATGCAGGTACGCGTGATGAGGAAGAATGTGAATCGGGAATGGCGCATTTCGTTGAACATTTGCTTTTTAAAGGGACAACCAGGCGGAAGGCGTGGCACATTCTGAACCGTTTGGAAGATGTCGGCGGAGAATTAAATGCTTACACGACCAAGGAAGAAACATTTGTGTATGCCACAGTTCTATCTCCTGATTTTGAGCGAGCGATGGAGCTGTGTGCCGATGTGGTGTTTCATTCTACTTTCCCGCAAAATGAAATCGACAAGGAAGTTGATGTGATTATTGACGAAATTAACTCTTACAACGATTCGCCGTCCGAATTGATATTTGATGATTTTGAAAATATACTGTTCGAAAATTATTCGATCGGGAGAAATATTTTGGGCGACATAGAGCGTTTGCAAACCTATACTACACAGAATGCATTAGATTTTGTCCATCGAAACTATTGTACCGACCAAATCGTCTTTTTTTCGTTGAGTGATGTTTCATTCAAAAAAATTAAACGGTGGGCGGAAAAATACCTGGGAGAGGTTCCCGAACGTCTTTTGCAGACCAAACGTACGGTACCGGAAATTTACATTCCTCAACAGAAAACAGTAAAAAAAGATACACACCAAGCCCATGTTATGTTGGGAAATCGGGCATACAGTTTGCCGGATGAAAAACGCTTGACACTTCATTTACTGAATAACCTGCTGGGCGGTCCGGGTATGAATAGCCGGCTGAATTTGGCGCTGCGCGAACGTAACGGATTGGCTTACAACGTAGAATCTTCCTACACTTCTTATTCCGATACCGGCTTGCTTTCTATTTATTTTGGAACCGATAGCAAGAATGAAGATAAATGCCGCAATTTGGTTTTTGCAGAATTGAAAAAGCTTCGAAATCAAAAGCTTACGCCTGTGCAGCTTACAAAAGCCAAGAAACAGCTGTTAGGACAATCGGCTATTTCCCAAGAGAATAAAGAGAGTTTGAGTTTGAGCCTGGGAAAAAGTTTCCTCTATTTCAATCGATTTGAATCGTTGCCGGAAGTACATAAGCGCATAGAAGCAATTACCGCGGAACAGTTGCAGGAAGTTGCTAATGAAATATTAGATGAACGCAGGATTTCCGTTTTGTCATTTCGATGATGCGGCAATCTGTTATGTTATCGAACCGGATCTATTCTGCCTGCTTCTACATACCAAAGATATCCGTCCACGTTTGAGTATCCCATTTCCCGCAAAAGAGACACATATTCTTTGACTTGCAAGGTATGCAGCTTTCGCTCTTTTCCGAATTTAAAATCGACGACCGTCATTTTATCGTTGTCCTGAATTACCCGGTCGGGACGCTTGTTTTGCAAACTGCCCGTTTCATCCCGGTAAATAACCGTGCATTCGTTGAATAGTTTTACACCCGGGCGAAACCATTCTGCCACTTCGGGTAGTTGTATGGCGTCGGTGAGGTAGGTAATCAAGCCTTCTTTTTCCGCATCGCTGTGAATCAATCCTTCAAAAAACAGGCGGTCAACGGCTTCCGGAATATCTTCCGTTGTGTGAATGTTGGAGAAAAGATAGTGCAGCAGTTTTCCGCGATTGATGTAGGGATTGGTGTCGCTGCTTTCCGGATGTTCTTTTTCCCCGATAAAATCCTTCGAGCGGTTAGATTGTTTGAAGGCAGCCTTTTGCGTATGCGAAAAATAGGGAAAACTCAGCACTGCCGGTTTTTGATTCAGCCTATTGGAAGATGTTCTTTTCTTTTCCTTTTGAGAACACAGGGAACCGGAGGAATACTGTCTTGTTCCGGCATTCCAGTGTTTATATAATTCTTCGTTTTGAGGCGATTCAAATATATTAATCAGTAATTCGGAAATATTGGCAGGAACCGGCGAATCGTTTTTTCCATTCTTTTTTTCCTGACCTTCCGGGTTTTTATCCTTCCCGATTAGAATCAGGTTTTTCTCTGCCCGTGTAAGGGCAACATACAGCAGGTTGAGATTATCCACCCATAATTGCGCCGTTTCATCGGCAAATTCTTCGTTAAAAATTGAGTTCTGCATCTCTTTCCCATATTTGACGGGAAAAAGAGGAAGTTCGTGAAACGGTTTCGTTTCGGAGTTGCACCAGAGCAACGGGTTCAATCCAGCCTCGTGTGTGAGTGTCCAGTCGCAAAACGGAATAATAACCGTGTGAAATTCCAACCCTTTGGATTTATGGATGGACATAATGCGCATTCCTTCGATTTCGCTGCTGAATGGAATGGTTTTATTTTTCAGCGTTTCGTCCCAATAGTTCAAAAAGGCGTTGAGATCTGCCGATTTTTGGGTTAAAAAATCGGTTACTCCATCCAGGAAAGAATACAGATAGCTTTCCTGGTCTTTCAGTTTGTGAAGTTCCAGGAGTTGGTACAACTCCTCAATCAGTTCGTATAAAGGAAGTAAAGAGGCATGTTGCAATTTTTCTTCCAATGATTTTATCTCCCCGGAGCGGGTCAAATGAATATCTGTTACCAGATCGTCAATGTTCTTACACATAATTTCCGTTTGATAGGAAAGCAGCAGTTGTGTCTTGTACACTGGATTCGCCGGCTCCGAGATATAGCGTAGCGCCTCAATCAGGATGTGTATGCAGAGCGATGCCTGTAACTGATACGCCTGGTCGGAAATCACATCGTAATTGTACGGCTTTTCCGGATGTTCCTTCTGATAGTTCGCCAGATATTCGGCAATCATCGGAATTGTTTTGTTTTTCCGGATCAAAATTGTGATCTCCTCGGCGGCAACTCCCTTCTCCTGCAACTCTTCGATGTTTTCGATGAGCTTTTCCAACGTGGCGGTATTATAGGCTTCGCTGTCGGGTTCGTAGAGAAAGTCGGCTTTGACGTATCCTTCGCGCTGCTTTTTGGAACATTTTTGCGCAACGTCTGCGTATGCCTGCTGCATATCGCTATTGCCTTTTTCTCTATCCGGTTGAAAAAGCGGCACGGCGGCTTTGAAAATATGGTTATTGAAATTGACAATCTCATATTCGCTTCGCCAGTTGGTATCCAGCGATATTTCTTCCGTGTTTATGTTCGAAAGTTCATTTTTCAGCTTTCCGAGTATCCGCCAATCACCGTTTCGCCAGCGGTAAATGGATTGTTTCTGGTCGCCTACAATCAGGCTATCGGCATTTTGCGCCAGCCCTTCAAACAGCAATGGTTTGAAATTTTCCCATTGTATGCGGCTTGTATCCTGAAACTCGTCGATCATGATGTGTTGCAGCGAGGCTCCGATTTTTTCGTAAACGAACGGAGCATCGTTACCGTCAATCAGTTCTTGCAGCAGGTTGGGCGTGTCGGCAAGCATAAAACGGTTATTTTCCGAGTTTAATTCGCGCACCGTATCCGCAATGTCATACAGTAATCCGATGTTATTGATATGACGGAGAATCAGGTTACAGGTATTCACCTCCTGCACGTTCTTCCGGCGTATTTCTTCCGTTTCGTGCAAAATCGGCATCAGCGCGCTTTCGGCCAATGAGGTAATCTCATCTTTTCGCGGAGATTTTTTAGTTGCCCAGTTTTCCGGACTTTCGAAGCATTTTTCCACATATGAATTTGGTCCTTTTTGTATTTCCTTTTGGTCAATGATCCGGTCAAAATAGGCTCCTGCACCTTTTGCTCCGTAGGCGAAATCTTCTGTTTTTATCGAATATTTTTCCGTTTCCGTCCGGAAAGCAAGAGCTACGCGAACAACTTCCCCTGTTTTTTCCTCCTTCAAACCGGATAGGCGTTTCCGGAAATTTTTCAGAAATTTTTTATCCTGTAATACGAATTTCAGCTCTTTTTCCTTGTTTTTAAAATCCTCCCGGAAAATGTTTTCTCCAAAACTTTCAAGCTCTTTATTCAACTTCCAGTTATTTCCCTCCGAAACTTTTTCGTCGATATAATCACTGATCCATTGCAGCAGGTCGCTATCTTCTTTTATTTTTCCGAAGATAATCCTTATTGCCTCGCTTAAAACGGAATTGGCGTTTAATTCGATGTTCATATACGCTCCCAGCCCGAGCTCTTTTGCCAAATTCCGCAGGATGGATTGAAAAAAACGGTCGATGGTCTCGATATGAAACCGGCTATAATCGTGCAGCAGCAAATTAAGTGATTCCTGCGCTTGCTTCCTGATTTTATGAACATTCCAATCCGGATCCTTTTCTGTCAGTTCCGCTAAAATAGTTTCCAGATAGATTTTCGATTCGTCCAATCCTTTGGCAATTCCGAATAATTCCGTCAGGATGCGGCTCTTCATTTCGGCGGTTGCCTTATTGGTAAACGTAACGGCAAGGATATGGATGTAGGATGCCGGATTTTCAATAACCAATTTAAGGTATTCGACCGCCAGCCGGAATGTTTTTCCCGAACCGGCAGAGGCTTTGTATATTTTGAGGGTTGCTTGGTGAGTCATCGGCATTTCCTGTTTGGATTATAAAAATTCGGTTCAGTTACCAACATTCCGTCCCACCAGGACAGAGAAAAATGGCTTTTGCGAGTGTGGCAACGAGAAAAGAAAGATGCTCGTAAAATTAATATTTTTTGCATAGATTTCCGATTTTCCATGCAAAAAACGCTGCCTCTCTTCTGATTGCTGTCTTCCTGGTGTTATTGACGAGAGCAGTCTAAAAAAACTTATCCGCAAATTACACGAATTAACACGAAATAAAGTTAAATCATGCGTAGTTT
Organism: Prevotellaceae bacterium; assembly: GCA_031271815.1. Lineage (GTDB taxonomy): Bacteria > Bacteroidota > Bacteroidia > Bacteroidales > Paludibacteraceae > RGIG9379. The sequence goes on from JAISVA010000035.1 coordinate 60,399, forward strand.
CGCAAATTAAATAATTCGTAGTAATTCGTGTATTTTTACATTAGTGGTAATAATGCGGATAAGTGTAAAAAATAATAAACGCAACGAAAATAAAAAAACTAAACTTTATGTTTAAAATTCATCTAAACCCTACCTCGCCCTCTCAAAGCGCGTCTTTATTCCCTTTATCTTCTCGTTTTTTATCCGGACGATCAGTTCGTTTATTTTCGTCTCCTTGACGGCAGCATAGGAGAAGTGTTCCTTGACTTCGATACATCCCAATTCATCTTTTTGCAATCCGCCTTTTTGCATCAGGAATCCGGCAATATCTCCTTTACTGAGCTTTTCCTTTTTCCCCTTTCCGATATAGAGCGTAGCCCACGAAGGCTTGTCGGGGATTTTATTTCTTTCGGGCAAGCGTTCTTCCGGATAATCGGCAGGTAAAAAATCGGGGATTTTATCCTCCTCGTGTAAAATGACAAACGAAGTGCCGCCGGCAAACATACGCGCCGTGCGTCCGTTTCGATGAACAAATGCCTCTTCGTTCGCCGGCAGATGATAATGAACCACGTTTTCAATTTCGGGAATATCCAACCCCCTGGAAGCCAAATCGGTAGAAACCAGCAAATAGCAACTTCCGTTCCGGAACATAAAAAGCGATTTTTCGCGGTCGGGCTGCTCCATTCCTCCATGAAACAATTCGCAGGCAAGTCCTTTTTTTTGCAGGAACTCTCCTACCCTTTCGACCGATTCACGGTGATTGCAAAAGACTAGCGTTGAATGACTTCCAATGTGACAGATAAGCCGGAACAGCGTGTTCAACTTGTCTTTTTCCGGTGAAACAACCTTCCGGATTTTCAAGCCTTCTATCACCTTTTTTTCGGTCAGAAAATCCAGGCGCAAGGGACGGATGATTCCTGTAAAAGCCGGAATCTCGTCCGGTTCAGTTGCCGAAAGCAGCACGCGTTTTTTCAGTCCCTTCAGTTCGGAAATGATGAAGGACATTTCTTCCGTGAAGCCAAATTCGAGCGATTTATCAAATTCATCCAATATCAATGTGTGGATTCCGGCGGTCGAAAAACTTTCCTGCCGGATATGATCGACGATGCGTCCGGGCGTACCGATAAGCAGTGCCGGACAATTTTCCAACATTTTCCTTTCCGTCAAAACCGAATGTCCGCCGTAGCAGCAACCCACCGAATAGCCGCTTCCCAACGATCTGAAAACCTGTTCAATCTGTAAAGCCAACTCACGCGATGGCGTCAATATTAATGCTTGAATTTCCTTTCTGTCAGGGTGCAACTGCTCCAAAAGCGGCAATAAAAACGCCAGCGTTTTTCCCGAACCGGTCGGAGAAAGGAGAATAATATCCCTGTTTTTTTCACTCGCTTCCAAGGCGGTTTGCTGCATTTCATTCAATGCCGTTATGCCTAATTTTTGAAGTGCCAGTTTGATTAAATTTATTTTTGTCATTTCATTCAAATTTCGGACAAAGATACTTATTTTTGTACGAATTTCACTTTTTTATTAAACACAAAGACGCAAAAGCGCAACGTTTTAAATTTTTCTTTGAGTCTTTTGCGTTTTAAATTCAAGCATAAGCATACTTTATGAAATACATTGATATTCATACACATAGAAAAAAGAATAATGAAAACATTCTTTCGCTGCAAAACATCAGTCCGGAAAAATTTATTCAACAGCCAGGATACGAAAATAACTGCTTTTCAGCCGGAATACACCCTTGGTATATCGACACAACTCTTGAAGATAAAATCAATATATTGAAACAGATAGCTTCCAATCCTGCCGTTTTGGCTATCGGAGAAACAGGCTTGGACAAAATTTGCAAAACAGATTTTGATTTACAGAAAAGGGCTTTCAACGCTCAAATTTCCATTGCCGGGACAGTTCAAAAACCGCTCATTATCCATTGCGTAAAAGCGTATAATGAAGTGCAGCAGGTGTTGAAAGAAGCGAAAACAAACGTTCCCGTCCTGTTTCACGGTTTCAGAGGAAAACCCCAACTGGCAAAGGAATTAACAAATGCCGGCTTCTATCTTTCCTTCGGGAATCTTTTTAATGAAGAAAGTCTAAAACAAACACCGATCGACCGCATTTTTTTGGAAACGGATGATGCGGATATTGAAATAGAAAAGATTTATACGCTCGTGGCGGAAGTGAAAGGCTTGTCTGTCAATAAATTGATTAAGACAGTGAATGAGAATTTTGAAAGGTGTTTCGGAAGACAATCCCTTTAAGCACAAGAAATATGACGGCAAGAAACTATCAGCGCGAACTTGAACAGTTGATTCAGCACATTCGAGGAGAGGAAAAAGTCCCGACTCTTTTTCTCCATAGCTGTTGTGCGCCGTGCAGCAGCTATGTGCTGGAATATTTGTCGCAATATTTCCGGATTACGCTATTTTTCTATAATCCGAATATTTACCCGGAAGAAGAGTACGACAAACGAGTAGCCGAGCAGGAAAAATTTATTTCCCGGTTGCACACAAAGCATCCCGTCACATTTTTAACGGGGAAATATGACACTGCCCGTTTTTACACGCTTACAAAAGGAATGGAGAAAGAGCCCGAAGGCGGTCGTCGCTGCTTTGCCTGCTATGAACTGCGGCTGGAAGAGGCTGCCAGGATGGCGCAAGTTGGCAGTTTTGATTATTTCGCCACCACATTGTCTATTAGTCCGTTGAAAAACGCATTGAAAATAAACGAAATAGGCGAAAAGTCGGGTGAAAAATACCATATAAAACACCTTCCATCCGACTTCAAGAAAAAGGGCGGATATTTGCGTTCCACTCAACTGGCAAAAGAATATGAACTTTACCGGCAGGATTATTGCGGATGTGTATTTTCTGTGAGAAAGAATTGATTTTCCTTAAAATTTCAAAAGAAAAAAGCAAAAATAACCGTTCTGTGAATCCTTTTTACGACCTTTATACCTTGTAAAACAAACAGTTGATTTTATGTATAAGACAATCATATCATTCTTCGTTCTCGCTGGACTGTTTGCCTGTAATTCAAACAGAAACAATCAGGCGGCAAACAACGGAAAAAATGTTTCGGAAGCTCCGGAAAAAGAGGTGTATATTCCGGCATTTAACCGCGATTCTGCTTTCTCGTTTTTGAAAAAACAGTGCGATTTCGGTCCGCGCGTACCAAACACTGCGGCACATAAGGCAACAGCCGGTTATCTCGCAGGCGAACTGAAACGTTTCGGCGCCAGGGTAATCGAGCAGGATGCCAACTTGATTGCATACAACGGAACTGTTTTAAAAGCAAAAAATATCATTGGCGTCTTTTATCCTGAAAAAACAGACCGGGTTATTTTTTTCGCGCATTGGGACAGCCGTCCGTTTGCCGATAACGACGCTAATCCTGCCAATCACCGGCAACCGGTTATGGGAGCAAACGATGGCGCGAGCGGAGTGGCAGTTTTGTTGGAAATTGCCCGGCAACTGCAACAGCACGAGCCTGAAACCGGCATTGACATCGTTTTCCTCGATGCGGAAGATTATGGAACACCTTCGTTTGAATCGTCAAACAAACAGGATACCTGGTGCCTTGGTGCGCAATATTGGGGTAGAAACCCGCACTATACGATCAAGCCGGAATACGGAATTCTGCTTGATATGGTGGGCGGTCGGAATCCCGTTTTCAAGATGGATGAAGTATCCCTGCGAATGGCTCCGGATGTACTTTCAAAAGTATGGGCAGCGGCAAGCGGACTTGGTTACGGCGATTTTTTCCAAAACAAGCAAGGGGGCGCCATCACCGACGATCACTTGTATATCAACGCACTGACAGGAATACCGACCATCGACATTATCGATTTCAGTAATGAACGCGGATTTCCGGAAACGTGGCATACGGTCAATGATACGCCTGAAAACATCGACCTGCATACGCTTGAAATGGTGGGAAAAACGGTAATGAAAGTGATTTATTCGGAATAAAAAACAACAGAAATGCTGCTTCCTTTTCTAAAAGAAAATGTGATTGAAGCCGGTTGCGATGAAGCCGGTAGAGGATGTCTTGCCGGCGCGGTATTCGCAGCGGCGGTTATTTTGCCGCCTGATTTTGAATGTGAGGAATTAAATGATTCGAAAAAGTTGAGCGAAAAACAGCGGTACGCGCTACGTCCGGTTATCGAGGAAAAAGCAATCGCGTGGGCTGTCGGGGTTGTTTCGCCGAAAGAGATCGACCGGATAAACATTCTAAACGCCTCGTTCCTTGCGATGCACCGGGCAATTGATCAACTATCCGTTCGTCCCGAACACCTGATTATAGACGGCAATCGTTTCAAAAAATACATGGAAACGCCTCATCAATGCGTGGTAAAAGGCGACGGAAAATATCTCTCAATCGCAGCAGCTTCGGTTCTGGCAAAAACTTACCGCGACGATTATATGAATGAGTTGAACGTACGTTTTCCCGCCTATTTATGGTATAAAAACAAGGGATATCCAACCAAAGAGCACCGTAAAGCCATTGAACAGCATGGGGCTACGGAATATCACCGTATGTCGTTTACGCTGCTGGATACGCAAACGAAAATTCAGTTTGAATAAGGCTCCGTCATCTTATCCTTGTAAAAGCTCTTTCAGCAAAGGCATATCTTTTACCCGTTAGACATTAGCGCTTGTCTCTATGTCTAAGTTAAAAGCAAATTTCCAAGTTGCAACATATCAAATGCTGGAGCATTTGTTTTAACGCGACGAAGCGAAAGACGCTTTGTCGAACGTTCGTAATGCAAGTTTTATACGTTATGGCAAACGAGGGAATAAAATATTGCGTCTTAACTTATTCATATAACGAGCGGGATATAATTATCAACTACATTAAAAATCAGCAGGAGCATCACAAGCAAGAGAATTTTAGTGATGAAGTCAGGCGGTTTTTCTGGGAGCAAGGTATTGACCTGGACGAAAAATGGTTTTGGGTGGATAATTGAACTCCTACGGAGTTTGCCACCCCAGGCTGCGCTTCGCTTGCAAGGGGTTATCAAAATGTCAGTCGGACTTGGAATTTCCTCTGCCTGTTCACCTTCCCGCAAATCAAGGTAAATCGTCGAAATCGGCAGAATGATTCCCGTTATCAGGATTTCGCAATTTCAGGGCTAATGAGGAGGAAGATCACAATTCATAGAGCGATGCCTTACGCTATTGATTAAAGGTTTTCAGCCTTAAAGCATATTTATATTCGGAGTTTTTTGAATGAATCAGTGTAAAAAAATGGAAATATCAAGAAAATAAAAAATAATTTTTATAAAACAAAAATTGTATTATGCGATAATCATTTTTTTTATATTTTTGCATAGTCGACTATACAAAAAATTGGTTTTATGGAAACATTATTACAAAAATCAGCCGAAAGAGTAGCACAAACTTCGCTTAACTTCGTGCGCAGTATAATGAAAGAGATAGAATGGAGTTATCGTTTTATTGGTATTATTGGTTCGAGAGGTATCGGGAAAACCACGCTTTTGTTGCAATACATAAAGCAAAATTATCCTAATGACGAACATGCTTTATATGTCAGCGCTGATAATATCTGGTTTTCAGAACATAAATTGGTAGAATTAGCCGATACATTTTCAAAACGGGGCGGAAAATATCTTTTTCTTGATGAAATTCACAAATATCCGAACTGGTCGCAGGAACTGAAAAATATTTACGACGATTTTCCAACCTTGAAAGTGGTTTTTACAGGGTCTTCAATGCTCGAAATTCTTAATTCAAAAGCAGATTTAAGCCGCAGGGCAGTAGTGTATTATATGCAAGGGCTTTCGTACAGGGAATTTCTGAATATGAATTTTCAAACCGGTTTTGAAACGCTTAATTTAGTGGATATTCTAACAAAACAGCGCGAATTGGCGTCTTCGATACTGAGTAAAATCAAGCCATTAGAGCATTTTACGGGATATTTACAGCACGGCTATTATCCTTTTTACAACGAATCGCCGACTTTATATTATCACCGGGTTGAAGAAATTATCAATATGATTTTGGAAGTTGAGTTGCCCATGTTACGGGGAGTTGAAGTGGCATACATTCCCAAAATCAAACAGCTTTTACAGATTATTGCAGAGTCGGTTCCCTTTATTCCAAATGTCAGCAAATTAAGTCAACGAATTGGCGTTGAACGAATTACATTTTTAAATTATCTTTATTATCTTGCCGAAGCAGGACTTTCAAAACATTTATATGTAGATGCAGACGGAATAAACAAATTGCAAAAACCGGATAAAATATATTTGGAAAACACCAATTTGAGTTATGCGTTAGTTTCTGCAAACACCGATATTGGGAATATTCGTGAAACATTTTTTCTAAATCAGTTGTCGTATAAAAATAAAATTGAGTATGTGAATAACGGCGATTTTATCGCCAATAACACATTTACTTTTGAAGTAGGCGGCAAAGGCAAAACGAACGAACAAATCAAAAACGTAAAAAATTCATTTATCATTTCCGATAATATAGAATACGGCTTTGGCAATAAAATTCCGCTGTGGCTGTTTGGATTTTTGTATTAGAATGATTTTGTTGCAACGGTGTCTCCCTTACGGACTACTCCCTCCGGTTAATCCCTGGCAGGGATAAAACGCAAAAAGTAAACAAATATCAGTTATAAGTACAAAACCGAGTCAACTCCTCTGCGCGATAAGGCTGAAAACAATCAAACTAAATCGGGAAAAAACACAAAGCTTTTTATTTTACAAGGGAGTATCTCAAAAGAACGCAAGTGACGCAAAATACGCGAATTTACGCAACTAAAAATGTCAATGAAATTTTTAATATGCTGATTTTTAATCAAATAAAATTTGTGCTGATTGGCGTTTTTTGCGTCATTTGCGTTCTAAAAAACTTTTGGGACAGCTTCTTCCAATAGTTGTACAATCCTATTTTTCAAATTTAACTTAACCACATCCTCTTGTTCGGAGTAGCATATAAAAGATGAAAAGTGTGCCGTTAGGCATAGCGTCTGTCGCCATGTCTAAGTTAAAAACAAATTTCTAATTTGCAACACATCAAATGCTGGAACATTTGTTTTAACGCGAAGAAGCGACAGACGCTTTGTCGAACGTTCGTAATGCAAGTTTTATATGTTACGGCAAACGAGGTTGTTCTAAGCGGTCTTTTCAGTAAACCTTTTAACAACGCTATTTGCTCATCTTTGGCAGCAATCAGTTTTTTCAATTCTTCCAAAAGCATTTCTGGATAATTGTTATTAATAGTAAAATTATCGCAACTAACTTGCCCTTTGTTTTCTTTTACATGATTGTTTACGGTATTGTTTTCAAGAAAGTAATCAAGGTCTTTTTCAAATATGCTACTAACTTTGTTCATTAACAAAAAACCTATTTTTTGAGAACGACCACATTCCATATTGTGAAGCGTGGTCTGCGAAATACCTAATTGTTCTGCCAGATCATTCTGTGACATTAAACAATTTTCTCTCAATTTCCGTATTTTGATACCTATTTTATTCATAATACACATGTTGAATATGGCACAAAGGTAGTTTTTTAAATAAGTTTTATTCGTTTTTAACTTAGTTTTATTATTTTATGAATAAATATTGCAATTTTTTATAAGTACATTCGCAAAATTATTTTTGTACGAAATAATAACCATCACTAATACTATCGTAACGCGTAAAAAATAACTTATTGTATAAAATACTGAAATGATAAATAATATGGATAATACAAAAATGATACCAAAAAGAAAAAAACCTTACAAAGCAGATACACCCGAAAATACGATTTCAAACATTCGCAATATTCTCAATAAATTAGACATACAACTTAAAGAAACTTCATTACAAGTAGCAGACGGATTGCATTCAAGTAGAGTAGTTATTGAAAATAATAACTTACTCCCTTTTGATATTGGAACAAGCGGAAAAGGGATACAATTTGAATATTCTTTAGCAAGCGCATACGGCGAATTCATGGAGCGTCTGCAAAATTTAAAACTGACTGAGAATCGAAAACTTGCCCATATTTCAAATTGGGAAGAAACAGACACTTCGGAATTCAATACGCAACTAAAAAACAATGACTTATTACACAAATATAAATATGCACCAGATGAACAAATTGTTGTATTTTCCAAAGAATTCGATTTAATCAGGAAATACATACATCCCTATGATATTCATGAAATTGAAGATTATTATGCCGGTAAACCTTTAACATTATTACCTTTTTATAGTGTATTTGAAGAAAAAGTAGTTAATCTTCCTATTGAAATAATTCAGTTTACTACTTATCCGAATGGTATGGGTGCAGGAAATACACCTATTGAAGCCATTTTACACGGTTTGTCCGAAATTCTGGAACGATATGTAGTTAAACTTATTTATAAAAACAATCTCACGTTTCCAAGTATTCCAATAGAATATTTTAAAAATACGGAAATACATACTATCATAAAATTAATTGAGAAAAAACATAATTGGCGAATTGAAGTAAAAGATTGTTCTTGTGAACTTGGCTTGCCTGTTATTGGTATTCTGATTGTAGACGAAGTAAATCAAAAGTATAAATTTCATTTGGGAGCAGATCCTTCTCCTATTACTGCCTTAGAACGCAGTTTAACTGAATTATATCAGCATTCTACAGAAATAGCTCTAATGCCTATTGATATTCAGATTCAAACACAACTACTTACAGATGACGAGTTAAAGGAATTTGAATTTTTTGAATCTGTTAATATGAATATGGGATATCATCCTATTAGCTTGCTAAGCCAATATGCGTGTTACGAATTTAAGGGAGTAGATCCCGCTTGGGGTATATCTGATGAAAGTGATGTAAAAATGATGATTGATATATTTAAAAAACTCGAATCTGATGTCTACATACGGGACGTGTCTTTCTTAGGTTTTCCCAGTTATTTCATACATGTACCAAATATTAGTGAGTGTCAAAATGTATTTACTAATAAACATTTTAATAAATTAATGAGACATAGTGAAAAACTGCATAAAATTGCCCGAAATGTGGATGTGAATGATACAAAAAATTTACGATTCCTTTTGGATTACTTATTGTCTTACATACCTCTAAAGAAATTCTACAACACACATGACTTGTGGAATTTTTATGACCCCGATTTATTATACTCTCTTATTTTTAATCATATTGGAGAGAAAAACAAAGCAGTTTATTATATCAATGAATATTTGAATAAAAGCGAAAAAGACGCTACATATACATTTTTTTGTTGTTATAGAGATTCATTGATATATGAAAAAGCGGATAAAGCGGAAATATTATCCATCATCTATCCACAGACAATGGTAAATGAAGTGTTGGAATTTGCTAATGATGGCAATTTTATTAAACAGATGCATCATTCTACCTGCTTTAATTGTGAAAAATGTAAAATAAAAAGCACTTGTTTTTTGTTGGACAGTCTAAAATTGAGTAAAAGAATAGAAAGTGAATATATTAAAAACACACCTGATCAAAATAAATTAGCAAATCTTTTCATATGGATACATAATCCTAATACTCCTTAATTTTGTAGTTTTGCCATTCAAAAAGAAAAAACAAAAGGATATTTATTGAAAAATGTTATGAGAAAGAGAAAGTGTTTTATTAAGAAAATCAGCCTATTGGGGCTTATGCAGGTGTTCATCTGTTGTGTTTCTGCAGAGGGAATCAGTATATATGGAAAGGTAACAGACAAAAGTGGAGAAATTCTTCCCTTTGCTACGCTTTTGTTAACCAATAAAAAAGACTCTGTTTTACAGGTAGCAATTTCAGATACAGCAGGAAATTACAGTATAAATTGTGATTTATCACCAGACTTATATTATCTAAAAATCTCTTATCTTGGTGTAAAAGACTACCAAGTTCCGGTGAAGATTGAGAGAGAGGAAACAACATATATTCAAGATATCTCTTTAACCGGAAACGTGGTGCTGAACGAAGTAGAGGTTACAGCCCGCAGACCAATTATTAAGCAACACGCAGACCGTATTGAGGTGGCGGTAAACAGTGACATCCTTAATACAGGCAGTTCCGCATTAGATGTTTTACAGCGAGCCCCCGGAGTAACAGTAGACCGTCAAGGCGGGAATGTAAAACTAATGGGAAAAGAAGTTTTAATCCTAATTGACGGGCGCGATTCTAAAATAGCTACTAGTGACCTGTTGGCTATGCTTGAAACAATGTCTGCCGAAAATATCGTTACATTGGATTTGATGACTACTCCGCCTGCACAATACGAAGCCGAAGGAAAAGGAGGGGTCATTAACATAAAAATGAAAAGAGCAAAAAATGAAGGATTCAATGGTTCGTTATCATCAAGTTTAGGGTACAGCCAATTTTGGAAGTATCGAGAAGGTGCCAATATTTATTATTCCGAAAAGAAAATAGCGCTTTATGGCGGTGTGAATTATGTGAATGAAAAATGGCATCAACAATCAAGCGACTACTTCTCTTGGGACAATCAAGAAACCGTCTCGTTAATAGAAAGAGAAAGGAATAATCCTGCTTTTACTTACCGGACAGGAATAGATTACAATATAAACAACAAGAACGACATAGGTTGGGCAATAGACGGATATTTTAACCCGAATAATACATATACGGGAAATGCTGAAAGTAAAATCTTGACCCAATCTAAACTTGACTCCTTGATCAAAAATGAATACAGTAGTCCGTCTAAATCAAATAACATACACTCTAACATATACTACAAACATACTTTTGATAAAAAAAGCACATTGAAAGCTAATTTCGATTATCTGTATAATTGGTTTGAAGAAAAAGGGAATTACAATGGAAAAACGTATGATGATGCACAAAATTTGTTAAGTGATTGGTCGTTGACAAATCCATCACAAGCCGAAACCAACGTATGGGCTTTTCGAGCAGACTATGATCGAAAAATGAGAAAAACGGGACAATTGGATGCTGGGATGAAAAGCAGCCTTGTAACGATTGATTATAATGGAAGTTACCTTTTTACGCAGAATAACAATCAACGTTCCCGTACCAGTACTTTCGATTATGCCGAACAAAACCACGCATTATATGCTGCTTGGTCTGATAAGTTGGGAGATAAATTCAGTTATAAAATAGGGATACGGGGAGAATTTACGCGAACCACTGCCGATTCCGAAACCACTTCCGGTATTATAGACACCTCTTATATTGAACTTTTTCCTTCTGTTTTTCTGATGTATTCACTTACCGACAAACATATTTTCAAACTTGCTTATAACAAGCGGATTAGCCGTCCTTCTTACCGGATGTTGAACCCATTCGAATATTACATATCTCAAATCTCCGTCATAGCAGGTTCTCCCAATCTTTTCCCTTCCATTACTCATAACATAGAATTGGGACATGTTTACAATAATTTCTTGACTACCAATTTATTTTACATATACAACAAAGACGTGATTGCACAAGTAGTCAAACGTTCAGAAACAGACCTGAACACTACTATTAATTTTTACGACAATATTGGAGAGAGCCACGAGTGGGGATTTTTTACCGGAGGATACAAACAACTGCTGAAATGGTGGGGCATTTATGCTCAAGTAACGGCTTATTACACCTATACCGATTTTCTCATAATGGGACAACCGGAACGAAAAGAACAGCTTCAGGCTTCCACATCCATCTCCAGCCAGTTTTTCTTGCCCAAAGAAATCAAACTCGAACTTTCTGGTTATGCACAAAGTCCGGAAATAGCCGGATTCTATGAACGTCGATCATTTTACTCTCTCAATTTTAATGCCGCAAAAACGTTTGGGGAAAAGCGAAATCTAACCTTATCATTCAAAATAAATGATTTGTTAAACTCCGATAAACGCCGTTCCATAGGCTATTCCGATGGCATTCGTATGGACATAAGAAACAGATTCGACTCAAGACAATTCTGGCTTTCGGCTCTGTGGAAATTTGGAAAAGGGGAAAATAAAAATGTAAAAAAACAGAATATCATTGAAGAAGAACAAAAGAGAATGTAGTTACTTGCAAATTCTATTTTGAACAGAACAGCGGTTACCGAAAAGCTTGAATAGAGTAGGTGTCATTATTAAAATTTTTTCAAATGAAAAGTTTAAGAAAATTAAAATTGGATTCGGAAAAAATGAAATTCGAAATCCTCAATGAAGGATTTATGAACCGAGTCAGAGGCGGATATTGCTGTGGCAATGGATGCGACAATTTGTCGTAATTAACGCCGGTTAAGGTTGTATGAAAATTACATTTCGTACGACCTTAATTTATTTCTTATTGCTATATTATTTCGTAAATTTTAACAATTCTCTATATGGGTGTAAAATATAAAAAATCAAAATATGATATATTTCTAAATCAAAATATCATATATAATTTATTGTCTAGAAGTTTTATACAAGTAAATGAAGATTTATATAATTATCTAAAAACAAACAACGATTTCACCGTAAATGAATTGGGAAATGTATTCAACAAATTAGTAGAATATAATATTATTTCTCAAGATAATGAATTATCTATTATTGATTATCAATACAATCGAGCGAAATTCGCTCAAGATGCTGCTTCATATATTATTTATCCAACATTACTTTGCAATTTTGATTGCCATTACTGTTTTGAAACGAATAAAAAAAGCCAGTTAGATGATAACAATACAGAGATATTGAAAAAATTTCTTTCTACTCAAGCAGAAAGCCTTAGGGAGTTAAAAATTCGATGGAGCGGAGGTGAACCATTATTGGTGTGGAAAAAAATAAAATTATTAACCACTGCTATTTTGGAAAATGCACAGCATCTTCAATATAATTTTAGTATGGCTACAAATGGATATTATTTGAATGAAATTGTAGCAAACGAACTTTATGACCTTCATTTCAGCGATCTGCAAATAACAATAGACGGAACACAGGCAGAACATAACAAAATCAGATTCACAGCAACGGATAAAGATACCTATTCCAAAATTATTGACGGAATAAAAATTGCATCTAAAATAATGCCGATCAGAATTCGGTTTAACGTTTATCAAGAGAATAAAAATTCTTTTCCTAACTTTTTAGATGAGTTAGAAAAAAGGAATGTTAACAATGAAAATATTGAAATATTTGTCAAACCAATCCTTTCCAAGCAAGATTCCTCTTGTTCTTGTGGTTTACTGGATGATAAAGAATTTTTTGAACAAGAACTAAAATTATGTAGTATAGCCGAGAAAAAAGGATTTAAGTATTCAATGCACCCTAATTTCCGTAATGATGTAAGATGTTTATTTCATCAGACCAATTCGTTTGTCATAGACCCAGACCTTTCTTTATATAAATGTGCTCTTGATGTTGGTCTGAAAAGCAAAGAAGTAGGAAAAATTAATAGTTTTTCTAAAATTGAAATATCTGATGATGAATATATAAAAAATTGTTTGTCTTACAGTCCAATAACGATGGATGAATGTCGAAATTGTAAAGTCTTGCCTATTTGTTATGGAAAATGTCCATTGGGACAAGGTAACCATTATATCAAGGATAAAGGATGTATTCCGGAAAAAAAATCAATCAAATTTAAACTAAATCAATTCATTAACAATGGAATAGAAATTATATAAATATTATATGGCATCTATTTTTGTCTTAAATGTAAAATAAATTTTTCATCATGGTTTTATTATTATTTTGTCCATCTAAAGGAACTCCGAATCATCCCCCATTAGCCATTTCATCGTTGGCTTCATATTTAAAGGAAAATAAAATTGAATCTTCTGTATTAGATATAAATAAATCGATAAATATTGAAAATGCAGAGTTAAGTAATAAAATCAATCATTACTTTGCAAATCCATCATCATTTTATGAATATCCGGTTGACGTTGAAACTATTAAGAATATTGATACGATTTATAATTTTCCATTACTACTATCTATATTAGAAAGAAATGAGAAAGCTCAATATTGTATGGATGATGATGAAAAATTGTTTGCAGAGCAATTAGAAACAGAAATTGAGTATAGAGCCGACCAAATCATAAAATCAAATGCCAAATATGTTGGTTTTTCAACCTATATAAGCAATATTGCCTATTCTTGCATTTTATCAAAAAGACTCAAAGAAAAAAATTCTGATATTATTACTTTTTTTGGAGGAAGCTCTACGGCTTATTCTCCTATCAGAGAGTTTCTTTTATCTATGAAAATTGTAGATTTCATAGTTGTTGGAGAAGGTGAAAATCCTATTTTGCATTTAATTCAAAATTTAAAAGAATACGGTGCTTCTCTTCACTATAATACAATTTATTCTGCCAATATAGCTCCTTCATCTTTGAAAGATAATGAAATAGCAGTTCCTATCGTTTCGGATTTGGATACATTACCATTCCCTGATTTTTCCTCATACGATCTTACCCTATATTATCCTGTAAATAAGGAATATATAATATTGCCAATCGTCTCATCACGAGGATGTATTAACCAATGTGCTTACTGTTCCGAAACCCAATATTGGCGCAAGTTTAGACAACGAAGCGTAGATAATGTAATTCAAGAAATTAAAAGTGGAATTGATAAATATAACGCAAAAGCTTTTTTCTTTCATGACAGCCTAATAAATGGTAATATAAAATGGCTAAATGAATTTTGTGAAAAAATTATTGAAGAACAACTTGATATACAATGGTATTCTTTTGCTTCAGTGCAAAATCTGGATTATGAAATACTTAAGAAGGTGCGACAATCGGGATGTGCGCGATTAACTTTAGGTATAGAACATATCAGTACAAAGATACTAAAAGAGATGAGTAAACACTCTTCGTTTGAAAAAGCGAAGCAAGTATTAGAAGATTGTATTGAGTTAGGTATTTTACCTGTTGCAAACATTATTTATGGATTACCGGGAGAGTCCGATGAAGATTTTGCCAATTTACTCTATTTTATGGCTTTACCGCAATTTAAAGGAAATGTATATTTTGCATTTCGACCATTTGAAATTAGAGTAGGTTCATCGGTCACCGATAAGATTATAGAAGAGATGAAAGAAATATATGTAAAGAATACAGATTTCTCAATGTTTACGCAGGAGATGCAGAAGATATTTCAAAAAATAAACATTTACTGGCTTCCGGATAAAAACTACATAGATAAACTCACGTCTAAAAAGAATGTCTTAGATAAATTCTTAAGAACTCAAGAGTTGGAATTAAACACTCAACGTACTGTAGTACTTAGATATGATATAGTTCCGGTATTGAAATCTATTATTAAATTGGAAAGTATCCCATTGATAAAAACTGACCATATTCAAGAAATAGAAGCCAACTTACCTTACATCCAACAAATAATCATAATGGGAGCTGAAGAAAAAATGAGTTTATTAGAAATGAGTGAACAAATGTATAGTGAACTTAATTTGGACGATTCAAATGAAATTGAAAAAAACAAAATAGAACAGATATTGATTGATAATGCAATTCTCTTAACTCAGAAAGATATTTTACAATGGAATTAGTAGAAGTAGTTTATGAATGAAAATATTAAAGATATATCAAAGAATTTAGAAATACTTGCATCTAACACTCTTCAATTAGGATTAAGAAAAGGATTGACAGGTATTGCTTTGTACTTTTTTTTCTATGCTCGTTTCTCAAGAGATGAAAGATATGAAGAAATAGCTAATGGATTATTAGAAAGGATATTAAAGTATATACCTAAAAATAATTCTTATGACTTTGCCCACGAATTTACCGATATAGGACGAACAATTAACTTTTTGTCCAATGAAAAGTTTTTTGAAGTTGAGGATGATGAATTTGCTGGGTATTTTGAAGAATCTCTAATACTTCGTATGAAACTGGATGTGGGAACTGATTTTAGCTTTTGTTACGGAATTACTGGGCTTTGCGATCTTTTCTTAAACAGAGAAAATCAAGAAGAAGCATTAGACATAACAATTAAGCATCTTTATAGCGGACTGCGGGTTAAAGGACACCCTAAACATCCGATAGAATCTGTATTTTTATTTCCTTCTGAAGTATTACGAGACGTAAAGATTTTCTTCCTTAAATTAGAAAAAATGAATATCCCAATTCCTCAAAAAAAGTTATTAGATCACGCCATTCGGAAAGTTGAGTTTAAGAAAGTGCTTCGTAGCAATTGTCCCGAATATTCAGTTTTACAAGATTTGCGGGAAGCGGAAATAATAGGCAATCAACAAAAAATCCAATCATTGCTGGAAACCATTGCAACAACCTCGTCTGATTTGATATTTAAGGGATTGGCATCCTTATCATTGGCTGATAATTCATTGCCTGCATGGTGGAAATTAGTTTAAAATAGAACGACAAATGAAGAAAAAAGTATCAATCATTATTCCTGTTTACAATGTTGAATCTTATTTGGAAGAATGTCTCCAATCGGTTGTAAACCAAACTTTTCAAGATATGGAAATCATTTTGATTGATGATGGATCCTCTGACCGTTCACCGGATATAATGAGAATGTTTGCAGAACAGGACGACCGGATAAAAATCATTACTCAAGTTAATAGCGGTGTTTCGGCAGCAAGAAATAGAGGTCTTCGCGCAGCTTCGGGTGAATATTTTCTATTTATTGACAGTGATGATGCCATTTTGCCAAATACCGTAGAATCTCTTTATCGTCGAGCTATTAAAAACCAAAACGATCTTTTAATTGGTAATGTGATTTATATTCGGGCAAACGGAGAGCGATCAATTCTATTTAAACGAAAAGAGGAAATATATAATCAAACCTGCATCTCTGGAGAAGAATGTTATTTTAAACTAATGGAAGATAAAATGTTTCCTCCATTGGTCTATCTATTCTTTATGAAACGAGAGTTGATTTTCAAACATAAGATTTTCTTCAAAGAAGGTGTTATACATGAAGATGAATTGTGGTGTGTAAAAGCGATGTTGAGCGCAACAAAAGTCTCCTTGATTGACTTTTGTTATTATAACTATTTTCAACGTAATGGTTCATTGATGAATTCCAATAACAAAGCATTTCGCATGAAGTCATTATTTATCGTAGCCAAAGAGCTGAATAAGATTGCCAGAAAATTGAAAAAAGAAAATAAAACAGAAGTTGCCGGAAGCATTTATATGAAAATATTCGGACTTTTCTTCTTTATGAATGAATTGTCAAGGCAAATAGAAGAGATAACATTTGAAGTCCATCACTATTTTTCAAAATTATTGAAAGAAAGTTATCCGACTCTCTCTTATTCCCAGCAAAGGGAATGTTTGATGAGTTATTATTTTTCAAATCCTCAAATTCAACAGAAAATGACAATCTTGTCTGAATCTTAATTTACAAGATTATCAAAGTTAAGTTTGTTCCTTATCTTTGATAATCTTAATCTTGTAAAAATCGTGGTATAGACAATTAAAGGTAGATATGTTCCAAACTTTCCCTCATTACTTTCAACTCGACGCAATGGATTGCGGTCCTACCTGTCTCCGTATGATTGCCAAACATTACGGACGCAGCTACACGCTACAAACCTTGCGGGACAAGTCGTTTATTACACGCGAGGGGGTCTCTATGTTGGGTATCAGCGATGCTGCCGAGAACATTGGTTTTCGTACCATGGGCGTAAAGATTACCTTTGAACAATTGGTCGAAAATGCGGCTTTGCCGTGTATTTTGCATTGGAACCAAAACCACTTTGTGGTCTGCTACGACATAAAGGAAAAACGAAATGGCTTTTTCGGAAAGAAAGAGGCAGAAAAAGAATATGCTATATCTATAGCCGACCCTGCACGTGGAAAATTAGATATGACCCAAAGCGAATTTCTCCGTTGCTGGCTTTCTTCCAAAGCAAACGGACAGGATACCGGTACGGCATTGATGCTGCAACCTACGCCTACATTTTACGAAACAGAAGACGAAAATCAAAAAGCCCACCGTGGTTTACACTACTTTACCCGATACCTGATACCTTACAAAAAACAATTTTTTCAATTGGCGTTGGGTATGCTGATCGGCAGCCTTTTACAACTGATTTTCCCATTCCTTACACAAGCCATTGTAGATAAAGGCATTCGTGTCGGCAACCTGAGTTTTATCAAAATGGTATTGATTGCTCAGTTGGTATTGTTTATTTCCCGAATGTCGGTCGATTTTATCCGCAGCTGGATACTGCTTCATATCAGTGTTCGCATCAATATTACCTTGATTTCAGACTTTCTGGCAAAATTGATGCGTTTGCCGGTTGGTTACTTCGATACCAAAATGGTAGGCGACATTATGCAGCGCATCGGCGACCACAGCCGGATTGAAAGTTTCCTCACAGGCTCATCGCTTAATACGCTCTTTTCGTTTGTCAATTTTATTATTTTCGGGTGCATATTGGGTTATTATAACCTTGCAATTTTGGCTATTTTCCTGACAGGCAACCTGCTTTACGTCCTGTGGGTACTGATTTTTATGAAATACCGCAGGGAGTTGGATCACAAGCGTTTCACATTGGCATCGGGCGAGCAAAGCAACCTTTATCAATTGGTTACCGGTATGCAGGAAATTAAGCTTAACAACTGCGAAAAGCAAAAACGCTGGCAGTGGGAACGGATTCAGGTAAAACTGTTTAACGTCAGTATAAAAGGGTTGGCAATAGGGCAGTACCAGCAGTTAGGTTCTGTCTTTTTCAGTCAGACAACCGGCATTCTCATCACCTTTTTTGCAGCTAATGCAGTCGTCAAAGGCGACCTGACGCTGGGTATGATGATGGCGCTGACCTACATCATCGGGCAGCTTTCGGCTCCGATTGAGCAGTTTATCGGGTTTATCCAATCCTTGCAGGATGCTAAAATCAGCCTGGAACGCATTGGCGAAATCCACAACAGGGAGGATGAGGAGATAACTTCCGGAGCAACACTCTCTGTTCTGCCTGAAAAACGGACTATCCGGATGAAAAACCTCTGGTTCAGCTATGATGGGGCTGACAGGGATTATGTGCTGGAAAATATGAATTTGGAGATTCCGCACAACCAAACAACCGCTATTGTAGGCGCCAGTGGAAGCGGAAAGACGACGCTTGTCAAGCTGATGCTTGGTTTTTACAGCCCCAATAAAGGCGAAATTCTGATAAACGAAACTCCATTGAAAAACATCAATCCGCATCTTTGGCGGCAACGGTGCGGAGCGGTAATGCAGGAAGGATTTATCTTCTCGGACACAATTGCCAATAATATTGCCGTGGGCGAAGAAACGATTGACAAGGAACGCCTTTTACAAGCTGTTAAAACGGCTAGTATCCGCGATTTCATCGAAAGTCTGCCGTTAAGCTACAACACTAAAATCGGTATGGAAGGAAACGGTATCAGCCAGGGGCAGCGCCAGCGGATATTAATTGCCCGCACCGTATATAAAAATCCCGATTTCCTCTTTTTCGACGAAGCGACCAACGCCCTGGATGCTAAGAATGAGCGGATAATAATGGACAATCTGCAAGCTTTTTACAGGGGGAGAACGGTTGTAGTGGTAGCTCACCGCCTTAGCACCGTGCAAAATGCGGATAACATCATTGTGCTGGATAAGGGGAAAATAGCCGAGCAGGGGACGCATAGCGAGTTAATTCAACAGAAAGGGATTTATTATCAGTTGATTAAGAATCAGTTGGAGTTGGGAAGTTAAAAAAATGTCTGAACCATGATTTATAGGATTTTTAAGATTAACATGATCAAAATCAATGAATTATGTAACAGATAATCTTGACAGTCTTAGTCTTAGTCATATTAAATGATTATCCTTAATAATACCAAATACGAATGTTAAGCGTACACCCAAGTCCGGAGGACTGACACTTGGATAACCCCTTGCAAGCGAAGCGAAGCTCGGGGTAGAGCGAGAACAGAAACGACGTACACCGCCAATCAACCCCGTAGCGGGTTGAACTTTTTCGGTGTTGGGAAAGAGACAGCCATTGCTCATCCCCCGAGCTGCGCTTTGCTTGCAAGGGGTTATCCAAGTGTCAGTCCTCCGGACTTACTGGTGCACTATGTATTAACTCAAACAACTTCTTAAATATTATCAAAATCATGGTTCATACAAAAGAAATAGAACTCAGAAGCGAAGAAGTACAGGAAGTGCTGGGCGATGTACCGCACTGGATATTGCGCTGGGGTATTTTTATCATTTCGGTAATTGTATTCATTCTGTTTGCCGGCAGTTGGTTTTTCAAATACCCCGATACCATTTCCGCTACTATGACGTTGACAAGCGCCGCACCTCCTGCTTCGCTTGTAGCAAAAAACACCGGGCGGCTAAAAGAGTTGTACATCTGTGACAAATGCCTGATAAAAACCGGTGCGTATCTGGCTGTTATCGAAAATCCCGCTTCGACCGAAGCTATGCTGACACTTAAAAACAACTTGCAACAGTTGCAGCGGCAACCGGACAGCATTCTCTTTTTTCAACCGGATAAAGAGTTACAGCTTGGCAACGTACAAGGACTTTACTCCTCTTTTGTCCGCTCGTTACTCGATTATCAAAAATTCATTGAACTGAATTATTACCCGCAGAAAATAACCACCCTGCAAAAGCGGCTTGACAGTTACCGGCAATATTACTTAGGATTGCAGCGGAAACAGGAAATCACCGAACAACAACATCAAATCGCAGGCTACAAGTACCGGCGCGATTCCTTGCTTCTGCAAAAAGAATACCTTTCGCAGCAGGAGCTGGAAAACAGCCAAACCCAACACCTGCAAAGCCGTCTTACAGTAGAAAATTCTCATATTGAGATGGAAAACCTACAAATCAGAATATCGGAACTGCAAGAGATGATTTTAGACAATCAGCAACAGTATTTAGACCAGAAAAGCAGGCTGGAGTCCGAACTAAATACAAATATCACCCTGCTAACAAATGAAATCAATACGTGGGAAATGAATTATGTACTTGTCGCTCCTTTTGAAGGACAGGTTACTTTTACAAACTATTGGACAGAAAATCAAAATATTACGGCAGGAGCAACTATTTTTTCCATTATTTCCGGAAAGGAAGAAAATGTAATGGGCAAGGCGCTGCTGCCGGTAGCCCGCTCAGGAAAAGTAAAAAAGGGGCAAAAAGCAAATATTTACCTCGCCAATTATCCGGACGAAGAATTCGGAATCGTAAAAGGAGTAGTTAATGACATCTCGCTCGTTCCGGTCAATAACCATTATACGCTCGAAATCGCTCTGCCGGACGGATTACGGACTACCTACAAGAAAACGCTGCCTTTTTCGCAGGAAATGACTGCCAATGTAGAAATCATCACCGAGGATTTACGGTTATTGGAGCGCATCTTCCTGCCGGTAAAGAAATTATTGGTAAATAAATAAAAATCAAGCTAAAAGCTCTTTCAGCAAAGGCATATCTTTTACCTCATAACGTTTTGTAAATGCTTCAACGGCTTCTTTTCCATATTTATCCGGATCGAGCGCCATGGCTTCGGCGGGGAAAGGGCGCTTGTTTTCAATTTTCACATCAATCACCACAGGAATGCTGCTCTTTTGAGCTTCATCGAAAACCTGCTTTAACTGGTCTCTCCGCATCACGGTAAATCCTTTGGCTCCCATGGCTTCGCCTATCTTTGCGTAGTCGGCAGGCGCCAAATCTACTCCGTACTTAGGCTGTTTCGTGTCTTCCTGCTCTGCCTCTATAAATCCCAAAGAATTATTTGAAAAGACAATGTTGATAATGGGCAGCTTATATTTTACCTGTGTAATAATATCTTGCATAACCATAGCAAAAGCTCCGTCGCCGCTTAAAGTAAAAACCTGCCGGTCGGGAAAATTCAACTTAGCCGCTATTCCTCCCGGGATGCCGTAACCCATTGTTGCAAACAGGCCTGAGGTAGTAAATACCTGTTTGTCTCCATTCATATCCAAACAGCGGATGGCGTGGATGGTGGTGTTTCCCACATCGGTAACAAAAACAGCATCTTCATCGGCAATACGGTTTATTTCCTTAAAAACAGGCTCGGCTCGCATAGGAATATCGTCCCGGTTATCGAAGCTGCGAAGCCATTTCTGCCAATTCTGACGGTTTTGGCGACAGGCTTCCAAAAATTTAGACAGCGGTTTCGGCGGAGCTAAACGCATCATTTGCTGCATAACTTCTTTGGCATCACCCAAAATGGCAACATCCGTCCTGTGCCGTTTTCCCAGTTTGGAAGAGTCTGTATCCACCTGTACAAATTTTGCATTTGCCGGAAAAAAGAAAGCGGCAAACGGGAAATCACTGCCAATAAAAACAACTAAATCGGCAACGGCAAGCGCTTCATTTGCGGGTTTGGTGGACAATCGTCCGGACATTCCCATAAAGTTGGGCGTACTGTCGGGAAGAATTCCTTTCGCCAATACGGACAAAACAACCGGCATCGAAAAATGCCCGGACAAAGCAATGACTTCATTTCCGGCTCCACGTGCTCCCTGTCCGACATATAGAACCGGTTTTTCGGCTGTTTTCATCAATTCTACTGCGGCTTCAATATCTTTCAAATCATATTTCGGAATGCCGGTCCGGTGGTTTTTAGCAGATGAAACGTTTATATCGGGGATATCAACAAATCCAAAATCGACGGGAATGGTTACTACAGCAACTCCTTTCAGTTCGTATGCCTTACGAATGGCATCATCCACGACAAAAGGAAGGCTTTCCGGATTCATCACCGTCCGGTTGTAAACGCTGACATCGGCAAACATCGGATTTTCATTCATTTCCTGAAAAGCATTCCGGTTCATCGCTTTCGAAGAAACTTGTCCTATCAATGCCAGTACAGGAACATGATCCATTTGTGCATCATATAACCCATTGAACAGGTGGGTAGCTCCCGGACCGGCGGAACCGTAACAGACTCCGATTTTTCCGGTCAGTTTAGCATGTGCGGAAGCGGCAATAGCTCCGACTTCTTCGTGCCTGACCTGTATGTATTGAATCCTGCTTTGCTCTTCATACAGGGCATCCATTACCGAATTAATGGAACCGCCGGGAATGCCGTAAATGTGTTTTACACCCCAACTTTCCAATACATTTAACATTGCTCGTCCTGATTTTATTGTCGCTTCCATCTGGTGAAGATTTTGATAAAAAATTTATATGCTTTTTTTTAAATCATAACATTTTCTATTTTAAATTGTTCGTTTTTAAGCATTTTACAGATCAAGTAGAATAGCAGCAAAAATGTATAAATAATTAAGAGATTGTTTAAATTTCATTCAACAATAATTATTAGAATATCTATTCAGGATTAAGAAAACCTCATTTTTTAACAAAAAACCTCAATAGAAATGATTAAAATAATATTCTAAACCTCATTATCTTATTTTTTATAAAGGCTGTAGTTTAAAATAGAGTTGCCATCTACACATATTTACGAAAACCTTCGTATACAGACAGCCCGGAGGGCTACATGTGAATAACCCCGTGCAAGCGGAGCGAAGCCCGGGGCACATAGCGAACTTCTTTTTTCACAGCCCGGAGGGCTGAACGCCGTATTTGCTTCGTTGTTCTACCCTCCGGATAGTGGCTGAGAGCATCGTTCTTCCCCCGGGCTTCGCTCCGCTTGCACGGGGTTATATCGGTTGCTTCCTACCCCCTAACTTTTTTCAATAAAAATTTAAACTGGCCAGGAATTATCTGTTCGTTTCTATACAATAATTCCTCCTCCTGCTACCCGGTCGCTAATATAAAAACAAGCTGCCTGTCCCGGTGCAATAGCAGCTACGGGTTGGTCGAAAACGACTTTCAGCAGGTTATTTTCCGAATAGGTAATCATTCCGTAATTATGCTGTTTTTTGTAGCGTATTTTCACAATTATATTCGGCTTCTCAATCACTTCTTCCGAGTTTTGCAATACCCAATCTTTCAAAAACATCGTTTGGAGGTACATATTTTCTTCCTTTGCCAACACTACCTGATTTTTTTCCGGAATAATTTCTTTCACGAAAACGGGATAATTGAATTGAATATCCAATTTTCGCCGTTGCCCGACGGTGTAAAACGGGTAACCTCTATGTCTGCCAACAAATAATCCGTTGTCATCTACAAAATTTCCGGGACGTATGATTTCCTGATTCTGCGGTAACATTTTCAGCAAAAAAGATCGATAATCTCCAGGGCAAAAGCAAACGCCCATACTGTCTTTCCTGGCGGCAACTTTCTGAAATCCTCTTTTTGCGGCGATCTCCCGCACTTGCTTTTTGGTATATTCGCCCAACGGCAATACCATTTTTTGTAATACGTGCTGTTCGAGTCCCCACAAGAAAAAAGACTGGTCTTTGTCCGGATCCGTACCGGAATGTATATAGTATAAATCATTGTGTTTCTTGACAATCGCATAGTGTCCGGTACCAATGTGTTCGATTTGCAAACGTTGAGCTTCTTCATAAAGCAGCCTCCATTTGAAAAGGTTATTGCACCGCACACAAGGGACAGGCGTTCGCCCCTGCAAATATTCATCTGTAAAATAAGAAATTATCTCGCGTTGAAAATCATCCCGTACATCGAGCGCATAATGCCGGATTCCGGTTTTAGCAGCCAACTCTTCGGCATCCTTTAAATATTCGTTTTTACCTTCTTCTTCCCAAAAACGGAAAGTGACTCCGGTCACTTCATAACCGGCATCCTGCAACAACAAAACGGCAACCGAACTGTCGGTGCCGCCGCTCATTCCGAGTAAAACCTTATTGTTGCTCATTTATTTTTAGTTTTTGTGTTTTTCTTTCTTCATTATTATTTTTTCTCAGCAGAATAAAAAATTACACTCTGCAGGTGTGCGTTTTATGGGTTTACCTTACGTGCTGCTAAGGGTGTTTTTTATTCCCGTTTTCAAAATTACACGAATTTACACGAATTGATTTAATTTGCCGGATTGTAAATTACAGATAATTCAGCTAATAATTTTGTCTTAATTCGGGTAATTCGCAGATAAGATTGCCACTTGTTATTTTTCGTTAGCGGCATGATAGCGGATAATCATTTTGTTTTTCAGATCCCTTTCCCGGAAATAATCGTCAAAACAGTATATATCAATATTTTAAAATCAATAGTCAATGACATATTTTCCAAATAGATAATATCATAATTCAGACGGTCAACCATTTTATCGACGTTATTGGCATAGCCGTATTTAACCATTCCCCACGAGGTAACTCCGGGACGAATCTTGTGTATCAAACTGTAATAAGGTGCTTTTTCGATTATCTGGTCGATAAAATATTTACGTTCGGGACGCGGACCGACAATCGACATATCTCCTTTTATCACGTTCACAAATTGAGGTAATTCGTCTAAATGGTATTTACGCAATGTTTTCCCAAAGGGAGTTATACGTGCATCATCTTTGCTCGAAAGCTGCGGTTTTTCTCCCTCGGAATTTTCATACATCGTACGAAATTTAATGATTGAAAATGATTTTCCGCACAGTCCGATTCGCTCTTGCAGGTAAAAGACAGAACCTTTGGACGATAATTTCACCCTAATTGCCAAATAACATAAAAGCGGCGATGAAAGCAGCAATACCAAAGCAGAGACAAAAATATCCAAAAAACGCTTTACATTCTGCTGCCAGTCGGGCATTTTATTGTCTAATACATTTACCAGAGGCGTGCCGTAAATCGTGGAAAGCCGGATTCCTCCCACCAAAAAATCATACAAGCGGGGCGTAAAACGAATATCTACGTTGTAGGAATAGAGTTGGTTAATGATGCCAAACAAATCATCACTCTTTTCGCTATCTATGGCTACGATTACTTCTTCAATCTCATTTTCCTTGATAATCCGGCTCAAATCAGTCATCTCGCCAAGTATCAGTGATTTATCTACGGAAATTCTCTTTTTATTTTCCGAAACAAATCCGCAGATCAGGTTTCCGGTCGATTTTTTCAACCTTCCTAACTGGTCATAAATTTTCCTGGCATTTTTACCTGTCCCTATAATTAACGTATTGAATCCCAGTATTCTATTGTGTACTTGGTGAGTGGTTACCCGCGTTAGTGCATAACGGCAAAAATAGACCACAAAGAAATAAATCAGGAACAGCACGAAAAAAGAAAGATAATAATCGGTATAGGAAACTACCTGATCATCAAGCAGTAGCACAAAGAAAAGAATGATCGAACCAAGCAGTACGCTGACAAACGTCTGCACCAGTTCCGACAAGCGGGATTTTCGAAACGGCTGATTGTAATAACCGGAAATCCAAAAGACGAACAGCCAAAATACAGGAATTAAGCATATTACCGTCCAAAAATTATAAACCGGATAGAATAAATTTTGCATAATCGGATATTCGATTTCTATCCTCCGGAAAATGAGGAACAATATCCACGCAAGCAGCACGGAAAAAATGTCCATCAGAATATATTTCAGCCTCTGTATCGCTTTTTTATTCATTTTCGGATAATTGTAACTACTCCATTGGGTTCCAATTTGATGATGGAAGAGGGTGTTGCTGTTGTCTTGTCTTTTTGACGATAGGAAACGGTGTAGTCCACCGCATTTTTTATCTCATCGCTTATTTCATCAAAATGTTGGGGCGACGGCTGACCGCTCACATTGGCAGAGGTAGAAACGATGGGCGACCTGAAACGTTCGCATAACTTACGTGAAAATTCCTCTTTCGTAACACGGATGCCGATACTACCGTCATGGGCGATCAGATTTTTTGCCAGATTTCGCGCACCTGAATAGATGATGGTAAGTGGAGTTTCGCTCAGATTAATCAAATCCCATGCCACATCGGGCGCTTTTTCTACTAACCGCTCTATTTTTGCCTCATTATCTGTTAGTACAAGCATTGACTTGGAGTCTTCACGCTGTTTGATTTGAAAAATTCGCCTGACTGCTTCCTCGTTAGTTGCATCGCATCCAAGTCCCCAAATCGTATCGGTGGGATAGAGTATCACTCCCCCACTTTTCAGTACTTTTAAGGCATTCTTTAAATCTTCTTCCATTTTATGAAATAAACTTAATTATGGAACGACGAGAATCTTTATTTATTGTAAATAAATAAATTTAACTTTTCTTTTGTCTGTTAAATATTTACCTTTGGAATCGAAAAAAATAATTTATTTATGGAATCAGTATCCTTTATTCAGTGGTGTTTAGATAATCTCAATTATTGGACAATTACCCTTTTAATGACCATCGAAAGTTCTTTCATTCCTTTTCCGTCCGAAGTGGTTGTACCACCCGCGGGATATAAGGCTGCAGCCGGCGAATTGAATATATTCCTGGTATTGTTTTTCTCGACGTTAGGCGCCGCATTTGGCGCAATAATTAATTATGTGTTAGCTTATTACCTCGGTCGCCCGATCGTATATAAATTTGCCAACAGCCGTTTAGGACATATGTGCCTGTTGGATCAGCAAAAAGTAGAAAAGGCGGAACGCTATTTTAGAGAGCACGGGGTTATTTCTACGCTGATAGGAAGATTAGTACCGGCTGTTCGTCAGTTAATCTCCATTCCTGCCGGTTTGGCTAAAATGAAATTTCACCTCTTTTTGATTTATACCGTAATTGGCGCCGGCATTTGGAACGCAATCCTGGCTGCTATCGGATATTACCTGCACTCGTTTGTCCCGCAAGATCAACTGATGGATAAAGTGAGCGAATACAGTTCCGAGCTGTCCCTTATTTTTATCGGGTTAGCTGTTTTCGTTGTCGGATTTTTGATTTATAAAGGATTAAAGAAAAAATAATAATCAAAAAGGGACTGTCTCAAAAGTCTTTTTGAACGCAGATTACACGGATAACACAGATGAACGATGATTTTTATATAGTTGATAATTAGCTATATATAAAATCCTGTCATTTGTTATCTGTAAAAAACCGTATTATCTGCGTCATCTGCGTTCTTTTCGGACAGTCTCTTTTTATTTTATATTAAAAAGAAAATATCTCAACCTATTGCATCAATAATAGCAACGAAATCTTCTACTTTCAACGATGCGCCGCCGATCAAGCCGCCGTCGATATCCGGATTTACAAATAAGCCCTTTGCATTTTGAGCGTTGCAGCTTCCGCCGTAAAGGATCGTTGTGTTGTCGGCAACTTCTTTTCCATATTTATCGGCGATCAAACTACGGATGTACGCGTGTATTTCCTGTGCTTGTTCGGGAGTGGCGGTTAAGCCTGTTCCGATAGCCCAAACCGGTTCGTAAGCAATCACGAGCTTAGAAAATTCTTCGGCCGGCAAGTTGAATACCGAGCCTTCCAACTGTGCCTTAACTACTTCATTTTGCTTGTTTGCTTCGCGTTCTGCCTTTACCTCACCGATGCAGAAAATTGGTTTTAAGCCATTTTTAAGAGCTAACAATGTTTTTTCCTTCAGAACTTCAAATGTTTCTCCATAGTAAGAACGACGTTCGGAATGACCTAAAATTACGTACTCTGCTCCGGTTGATTTTACCATAGCAGCCGAAACTTCGCCGGTATAAGCTCCCGATTCTTTATCTGCGCAGTTTTGAGCCGCAACAGCAATTTTTTTAGTGTCGATAACAGCCGGCAAACTTGCCAGATGAATAAACGGCGTTCCAATGATTATTCCGCAAGCATAGCTTCGATCTTTTAAGGCAGCTTCCAATCCTTTTGCCAATTCCAGCCCTTCTTGCAGGGTCTTGTTCATTTTCCAGTTTCCTGCGATAATGTTTTTTCTCATCTTAAAATAATTTTATATGGTTAATTAACGATTCTATTTATTTTTCCTTCGTTTCCGCTGTATCAAGCCGATCGAATGATCCAGTCCCAAAAGGACAAGAAGCGGAACGATAAAGGCAATGGCGGCGCAAACGATTGTTCTTGTATTGTTCCGCAGTTGTAACTGTCCCCATTCCGACTCTTCCAACGGACGATCGAAAGCCGGTATATTCGGGTAACTCCACTTATTGATGATTATGCCGTCTTTTACCAAAACCAGTCCCGGATTAGAGCGGATAATCGTTTTCAACGTTATTTCGTCCGTGTTCATAAATGGATATTCAGCGCCGCCGGATTCTACAACAAACTCTTCTAACTCTTTACTTCCCAAACCGGTAGCAGTTAGAGCGTAGAAATTATAACCGTGCTTGCGTGTAAAGTCATACACGGCGTTTATTTCGTTTCGCTTGGAAGTACTTGCTTTTTCTACTTTCGGCATTACAAGCAAGAAAGTGTAGCCGTCATTCTCAATGATATCTTCGGTAATATCGCCCATTTCGGGATTTTCAATCGTGAAATCGTGGATCGGCGGCTCATATCCTTTTTTGATTAACTTGCTTTTTGAATCGACGAACGTCCACGAAGAATCTTGTGGATAATTTTCGAGGGTAAATTCCTGTGCTACACCGTTTTTTTCATAAATCAGTACAGTTTCATATTCGTCTCTCGGCTCATTCTCCGGAATTTCCATTGACTTCTGAATATCGGTTCCGATTTTGTATGGACGAAAGTCTATAACCGGTAAATTCTGATAGCTGTAAAAGGCAAGAGCTAATGCAAAAAAACCGGCATAGATGGCTATTAACCAATCGGTTCGCTGTGTAAAAAGTTGCGGACTGTAATCGCGCCATAAGAAAATGACAACAACCATAAACGAGAAGACAACGTTTTTCCAAAACGTAGCCCAATTACTGATAATCAACGCATCGCCAAAACAACCGCAGTCGGTTACCGGATTGAAAACGGCAATGTAAAGAGTTAGCGGCAGCATCACTCCCATAAACAGCATTGTCAGTAACGAAGTAGTACGTATGTTTGCCCCGAATAAAAGACAAATACCGAGCAAGAACTCCGCTGTAGAGAGCAATACGGATCCTACAAAAGCGAGCGGAATAAAGAAATCCCAACCAAAGGCAAGCAAATAATCTTCCACTTTGTAAAATCCTCCGAAAGGATCGATCACCTTCACAAACCCGGAAAAAATAAATACGCAACCGATTAATATGCGGAAAATAACCACGACAGTGGTTCTAAATGCTGTGTTTTTTAGAAAATTCGACATATTTTTTGAGTTTAAACTGATTTGGTCTTAAAAATAAAAATACAAAGGTATAAAAAACTCTTATCAATCGGTACAATCAACAGAAGTTTTTCTTTGTCCGGAACTGTTGGGAAAATAAGGTATGGATTACCTTCTTGAAGGTGGATGCCGGTTTGGTTCCTTTGGGTACCGGCTCAGAAGTGCCACAGAGGAGCCGGTTTTGGGAACTTTGGTAAATTTTGACAAAATTGTTGTCATTTTTTAGTTACGCAAGAGGCACGCCCATTGTACGCTGGCGTTGACGCCTTTTACTTATTCTAATACACTACGGACAAAGAAACCATAGTTAGTGTAACCATTATATGGTTTATTACACCAATAACCACCACCTACTGGACAATCATGCGAACCATCAAAGTTCCGACAACCCATAGGCAAAAAAAGAGAATTACCAGTAGCAATATCAGTAAATTTAACGCCATCTA
Source organism: Prevotellaceae bacterium (assembly GCA_031271815.1). Classification (GTDB taxonomy): domain Bacteria; phylum Bacteroidota; class Bacteroidia; order Bacteroidales; family Paludibacteraceae; genus RGIG9379. The sequence continues at coordinate 90,819 of JAISVA010000035.1, forward strand.
TACCATTTTCGGTAGTTATACTTTCTCTGGTTACTTTGTCTGTTTCTAATAGTTTGTCAACTTCTTCTGCTGTAGGTATTCGATAGCCCTTAGGACTTGGATCGTTAACTTTTTCCCAGGTTGCACTTGTGGACATAGTTGAATCCCAAGACATAGTCAAATCCCAGGTTGTCCCTCCGATTGAATTTATTATTGGGTCGGTTGCACTCCAACCAATCTTTCGATTCCATTGATAAAACATTCCAACAGATTCAGGAGTGTCTGCAAAAGAACAGGGAGCATCAACATTACAAGTAGCCCAACACACTCCATTGATTATTACACTTTCTTCTATGGTTGAATTTTCTTTTTTGTTATTGCAAGAAATTACTACCAAAGAAATCAAACTGAATGTGAATGGTAAGCAATATTTTAAAATTTTTGTCATAATGAAAATTTTGAATTTTATTTTAGAATCTCCGGGTATATAGCTAAAACTTTGAGACAAAATAGGGATTAATAAAAAACTATTCAATAGTAGTATTGATACAATTTTTTTCATTTTCTTGTTATTTTACTTTATAAAAATATTTTTCTAACTCCCCGTTTTCTATAATATTATTGAGCTTAGCGACATCAATAATCCCGTTTTTGAGTTTAAATTGACCATAATAATCTGACTTTTCTTCATAGTAATCTATAAATGGATCGCTATCAATAATATATTGCTCTAATTCTTCGCGAGTAAATTCTCGTTCTCCGTTATTACGCCTTTCTTCTATTTCGGATATGATAAAAGATAAATAAGCAATATTGGTACTCACATTTATCATTTCTGCATAATATCCGTTAATAAGTGTAACATTATAATGCCACCAAACATCACTACTAACCTTGCCTGAGGATATAGTAACTCTTACATTCTGCGAATAATCATTATTTGTTCGATAGACAACTACCGGAGCATTATCATCGTCAACAGGCCAATGACCAAACATTTCGCATCCAGTCATTGCTATCGTTAATAACAATAATATCTGTATTTTTATCATCGCTTGTTTCATAATCCTGCCTCCTGTTTTTAAACTCTTCAACTATAACTATAGATAAAAATCTTCAAATTTAATTTTTAACACTCATTTTTTATTTTTAACACCCACAAAGATAAACGATTTTTTTTCTCAAAACTCATTTAAACTTTTTCGCTACTACAAAAAAACTTGCTCTTCTCCCTATAAGCCTTATATTAAGTGCGACCAAAAATGTACTTAAATGAAAAAGAGCAAGTATGCAAATGTAACAAAGAAACAAACAGAAACACTGATTTATCAAATTCACGTTAATTTAAACATCCTTAAAAAAAATTGCAAAGTTAACCGGTAAAAACAGGCAAGTCAATAGTCCTTTTTCACTATTTTTATTCATATATTTTACTCGTATATTTGTAGTTTTGGTAATTAAAAAACAACAAGATGGGAGAGATGAAACAACGGCTTTTGGCAAATGTAAAACTACCGGTAATAGAAAAATCCGAATACGATAAGATTGAGCTGTTCAAAAAAACGCTTGATATGTTGTCCGGCATGTGTAACCAAAGCATTTTTATTCTCGACTACTCTACGCAGGGATTCCTTTACCTGTCGCCTCATCCGCTGTTTTTATGCGGACATACGGTTGATGAGGCAATGGAAATGGGATTCGATTTTTTAGAAGAGGTAATTGCACCCGAAAGTCAGGAAATGCTCACTGAAATAGCCCGGTCGGGCTGGCAATTTTTCTACGAAACTATTGAGGAGGAAGGCAATGGCGCGCTGTCATACGATATTTACTTAAAACATAAAAACGGACTGAAAACGCTGGTTAATCAAAAATCCGCTCCCTTTTTTCTCACGAAAGACGGCAATCCGTGGCTGGTTATTTGTTTAGTTGGTCACTCATCCCGCAAAAAAGCCGGGAATATGATTTTCGCAAGAAAGGATAAAACGGAATATTATACCTACGATTTCCAAAAGAAAAAGAGGTTTCCTTATCGTCCTCCGGAATTGACTAAGCGCGAAAAAGAAGTTTCGTTATTAATCCTGCGGGGATATGATACGGAAACAATAGCCAAAGAACTTGATATCAGCCCGAACACCGTAAAAAACCACCGTGCCAATATTGAGGTGAAATTAAGCGAAAGTAATCTATTCGATACGATAAGCGCGTTTTATTCCCTGCTGGGATGAATAAATTATCCACAAAAATATTTACCCACAAATTATACGAATTAGCACGAAATTATTTAGAGTTGGTTTAAATTTTTATTGAAACAGGGAAAGATCAGGAAACGAAAAGAAGTATAAATCCGATTTCTTACTGAGGTTGTTTTGTTGAAAAATAAGGTTTTCTTAACAGGAAAAAATATGATACAATTATTATTGAATGGAATTTAAACAGATTCTTAATTTAAAAATACATATAATTAATTACATTAATTTCGTGCTAATTTGCGGACTTTTCAAAATCAATTTTTATCAGCCCGAATATGGCATAATTAATCATATCCATATAGTTGGCATCAATTCCTTCCGAGATAAGTGTTTGATTTTGATTGTCTTCTATCTGTTTGGTGCGATACAGTTTCATCAGGATCAAATCCACGTATGAACTGCTGCGCATATTACGCCATGCCTCGTCGTAATCGTGGTTTTTGGCAATCATCAGTTTTTTGGTTATATCCATATAATGGTCGTAACGCTTCAGCGCTTCCCTGGCGTCCATATCCGCCTCATCGGCAAAACCGAGCTCCAGCTGAATAAGCCCGATGATGGAATAGTTGACAATTCCGATTAATTCCGAACGGATTCCTTCGTCAATCCTGGCTTCTCCTTTTATCTCAATACTTCGTATCCGGTTGGCTTTGATAAAGAGCTGGTCGGTTACCGAAGAAGGACGCATAATGCGCCATGCCGCACTGTAATCGTGCAATTTTTTGGCAAATATATCTCTGCAAACGGCTATTATCCGGTCAAACTGTTCTTCGGTACTAATCATTTATCTCCATTTTTTAGTTATGCAAAGGTAGCTTTTTTTTATGATTAAAATGGAATAAATTGGAAGTTATATCATTTTTTGTAAAAATTAGCAGGATAAAGAAAGGCAATAGTCGTATCTTTGCATTTTATATATCAGATTATATATCAGACCATTTTATGTCAGACCACGGAGAAATAACCATAAAAAGGGCGCATGTCCATAATTTGAAGGACATTGACGTTACTATCCCAAGAAGTAAATTAGTCGTAATAACCGGACTTTCGGGTTCGGGTAAATCATCACTCGCTTTCGATACGCTTTATGCCGAAGGGCAGCGGCGGTATGTGGAGAGTCTTTCGGCTTATGCCCGCCAGTTTCTGGGGCGAATGAGCAAACCGGAGGTGGATTACATCAAGGGGATTCCGCCTGCGATTGCTATCGAGCAAAAGGTAAATACCCGCAATCCGCGCTCAACAGTCGGCACTTCGACCGAGATTTACGAATACCTGAAACTTCTTTTTGCGCGCATCGGAAAAACCTACTCTCCTGTTTCGGGCGAAAGGGTGAAAAAGCATCAGGTGAGCGATGTCATTGATTATATTCTTGCTTTGCCGGAAGATACGCGAGGCATCATTCTTTCGCCAATGACGCTGCCCGAAGGAAGAACTTTCCGGGAACAGCTGGAAGTACTGAAAATGCAGGGTTTCAGCCGTATTGAATTTAACGGAAAGATTGTTCGCTTAGAGGATATTACCGATGATATGGCTGAAAAACAACAAATTGACGGCATTTTATTAGTGATTGACCGTTTTTCCGTTCAGCAGGACGAAGATATGCGCAGTCGGCTGACTGATTCCGTTCAAACGGCTTTTCTCGAAAGCAAGGGATTATGTATGTTGAAAATTTTCAATGAAGACGGAACGGTAAAACAGGTCACTTTTACCAATAAATTTGAAGCAGACGGAATGACGTTTGACGAACCGTCCGATTTAATGTTCAGCTTTAACAATCCTTACGGAGCCTGTCCGGTCTGCGAAGGCTTCGGGAAAGTAATGGGTATTGATGAAGATCTGGTCGTTCCGAACAAGTCGCTTTCGGTATTAGATGAAGCCGTTGTCTGCTGGCGCGGCGAGAAAATGTCGGAATGGCGCGAACAACTGATTATGAATGCCGGCAAGGCAAAATTCCCCATCCATAAACCCTATTTTGACCTGACGGAAAACGAGCGGAAAATGCTGTGGAAAGGTACGCCGTATTTTCTCGGAATAGATGATTTTTTCAAGTTTGTAGAAGAAAATCAGTACAAAATACAGTACCGCGTAATGCTTTCGAGGTACCGTGGAAAAACCGTTTGTCCGATGTGCCACGGAACGCGCTTGCGACCGGAAGCCTCGTATGTAAAAGTCGGCGGAAAAACAATTTCCGAATTGGTTTTACTGCCAATCAGCGAGTTAAAACTTTTTTTCTCTTCTCTGAAACTCAGCACGCACGAGCAGCAAATAGCCCGCCGGCTGTTGATTGAAATTACCAACAGAATACAATTTCTTATGGACGTCGGGTTAAGTTATCTGACACTGAACCGGTTATCAAATACTCTTTCGGGAGGTGAAAGCCAGCGTATCAATCTGGCAACCTCGCTGGGAAGCAGTCTGGTTGGTTCGCTCTACATCCTGGACGAACCGAGCATCGGCTTGCACCCGCGGGATACGAACCTGCTGATTAAAGTATTACGGCAATTGCAAGCGCTTGGCAATACGGTGGTGGTGGTAGAACACGACGAAGAGATTATGCGTGCGGCAGACTACCTTATCGACATCGGACCGGAAGCCGGCAGACTGGGTGGCCAGGTTATTTTTCAGGGTGCATTGACCGAAGAGCTGCTGCAAGGAAAAAACGTGCCTGCCAACAGCCATACATTTGATTATCTCACCGGGAAAGAACAGATAGAAGTTCCATCTGTCCGCCGGAAATGGAGCAACTATATAGAAGTGTTGGGTGCACGTCAAAACAATTTGAAAGGCATCAACGTGAAATTTCCGTTGAATGTCATCACGGCAGTAACAGGCGTGAGCGGTTCGGGAAAATCGTCGCTGGTACGTGATGTGTTTTATTCGGCGCTGAAAAAACAGTTGGGTGGAGTTGCCGAAAAGACCGGCTTGTATGAATCATTGCAGGGAAGTTTTCACCTGGTAAAAGATGTTGAGTTTGTAGATCAAAATCCGATTGGCAAATCTTCGCGCTCCAATCCGGTGACTTACATTAAGGCGTATGATGAAATCCGGAAGCTGTTTGCCGACCAGCCGCTCTCAAAGCAAATGGGATATACTGCCGCCTATTTTTCATTCAACGTGGACGGCGGGCGCTGCGAGGAATGTCAGGGCGAAGGAACGATTACCGTAGAAATGCAGTTTATGGCAGACTTGGTGCTGACGTGCGAAGCATGTCACGGAAAACGTTTCAAACAGGATATTCTGGATGTGACTTACCGCGGAGCAACTATTTACGATGTATTGGAAATGACCGTTAATCAGGCGATTGAATTTTTCTCACAGGGAACCGGTTCTACCGGGAAAAGAATTGTCAAGCGATTGAAGCCGCTGCAAGATGTCGGGTTGGGTTATATCAAACTCGGTCAGTCATCGAGTACGCTCTCCGGCGGCGAAAGCCAGCGCGTAAAACTGGCAGCCATTCTAAGCAACGAAAAACCGGAACCTTCCATATTTATTTTTGACGAGCCGACCACCGGACTTCATTTCCACGACATAAAAACGCTGATGAAAGCTTTCAATGCGCTCATCGCTTCCGGTCACACGGTCATTATTATCGAACACAATCCGGACGTGATAAAATGCGCCGATCATATTATTGATATTGGTCCAGAAGGCGGAGAAAAAGGGGGAAATCTTGTTTTTACAGGTACGCCCGAAGAGCTGATAACCTGTGAGGAATCTTTTACAGGGAAGTTTTTGAAGGGAAAGGTTGGTTGAAAAATACCTGAAATAAAAAATACAGGATTTACATTTTACGTTCTATTGACGCTATTCTGTTTGGAACTTTCCTGATACAATATTGACGGGGTGACTTTGCGCCGCCCCGTCAATTAAAATAAGAATTTACATCTTATATAATAAATATCATTCCGATTGAACCTGGGAATTTCGGTAAGAATGATGGATATATGTCGGATGTAAATCCTATGAAATTAATCGAGCTTACTGGTTTCAATTCTTAATCAACACTTCACTCAATTTGATGCCTTCGCCCGATTACAGTATTTTGTGGAATAGTTGACAATTCATCAAACGTCAACAATGCACGATGTAACGATTCCGAACATCTGATTGTATTAATAGCCCAATCCATTGCTTCAGGTTCGGTCTCGTCTCCAAAGTTCATATCTTCAAATTTCGTAGTTTTCCCTTTGCGAATACAACCAAAACCGGTGATAATGCAGGCATCTTTACCAATAGCAGCACCCAGTTTGAATGTTACAGTTTTTGTTTCAGCGAAAACACTGCCGCAAAATGCAAGAGCCAATAATAAAATCATTCTTCTCACGCCAAGTTTCTCTAATAAATATTCTGCAATTATACAAAATAAATATTTATACAATATATTAAAAAATATAATTTTTGAATTATTTATATAAATTTACAATACCAAAAATACAATTAGTTCATTTATAAATTACTACTGCCACTCAGATTATTTTGTTAATAAAATAAGGTGCAAACTGTTATACTTTTTCTATTTGCAACTCATTAAATTTTTTACATAAAATTTCAACAGGCTCTAATATCTTAAAATATTTCATTTTAAAATAAAAAAGCATCCTCTAATATAGAAGATGCTTTTTTCGTTTTTTTACGGAAAGATTACTTTCTGATTCCCAATTCCTTGATGATAGAACGGTATCTTTCGATATCGATGTCTTTCAGGTAATCGAGCAAACGGCGACGTTTACCTACTAACATTTTCAGGGATCTTTCCGTGTTATAATCTTTTTTATTTGACTTCATGTGTTCGGTCAAATGCGAGATACGGTATGAGAATAGCGCTATCTGGGACTCTGGAGACCCGGTATCGGTATTAGACTTTCCGTACTTCCCGAAGATTTCTTGTTTTTTGTCTGTCGATAAATACATAATAAAAAATTTGTTTGTTTTTTTAATAAAATCGACGCGAAGGTAAGGATTTAATTTTAATTTTGCATATTAATACTTCGATTTTTTTCGTTGTATGTTTAATTAGTTTAAAATGAAGAAGAAAAAAAATAAGATACCTGCGATCGCAAAAGCAGCCAAACGAATGAAAAAGTCGGAAATGACGCAACACGTCATCTCCTTTTTCCGTAATGACCCCAACAGTTCGGTTAATTACAAGCAGATAGCGGCAAAGATCGGACTAACCGCAATGCCTCAAAAGCAGCAGTTAGTCAATATTTTGTCGGACTTGGTGCTGGAAGGCTACTTACAGGAACCATCACGCGGGAAATATAAAATGAACGAGCGCGGCGGTCTCGTGGAAGGGAAATTGGAACGCAAAAGCGGCGGAAAAATTTTCCTTATTCCCGAAGATGGCGGCGAGGAGATTTTCATCGTTGAGAAAAATATGAACAAAGCCATCGTCGGCGATATTGTCCGCGTGCAACTCTTTGCCCGCCGGAAAGACCGCCTGCAAGAGGGCGAAGTGCTTGAAGTGCTGAAACGGATGCAAAATACCTTTGTCGGAAAACTGCGCGTGTCGCAGGATTATGCATTCCTTACGGTGGATAACAAGTATTTAAGCAACGATATTTTTATTCCGAAAGATAAACTCAAAAGAGGAAAAACAGGCGATAAAGCAATCGCAAAAATCGTTGAGTGGAAAGAGTGGGATCGCAATCCGGTGGGCGAAGTAATCGATATTCTCGGCAGTTCCGGAAATAATAATACGGAAATGAACGCTATTCTGGCAGAATTCGGCTTGCCTTATACCTATCCGGAAGCAGTGGAAGAAGCAGCAGGTAAAATTCCGGATAAAATTCCCGGTGAGGAAATTGCCCGCAGGCTGGATTTCCGTACCGTCACCACCTTTACGATTGACCCGAAAGATGCAAAAGACTTTGACGATGCCCTTTCGCTGCGGAAATTGGAAAACGGGCATTGGGAAGTCGGCGTTCACATTGCCGATGTAACGCATTACGTCAAGGAGAGCGATATAATTGACAATGAGGCGGAAAAACGGGCAACTTCCATTTACCTGGTTGACCGCACGATTCCGATGTTGCCCGAACGGTTGTCCAACGGACTTTGTTCCCTTCGCCCGAATGAGGAAAAACTTTGCTATTCGGTGATTTTTGAAATGGACAAGGATGCGAATATCCTTCATTATAATATTGTGCACACCGTCATTAAATCCGACCGCCGTTTTACCTACGAGGAGGCGCAAGAGATTATCGAAACAGGGAACGGCGATTTTTCCGAAGAAATCCTGGCGCTCAACAGTTTGGCTAAAAAACTGCGGCAACGTCGCTTCGATAACGGAGCGATAGCATTCGAGCGCACCGAAGTACGCTTTGAAATAGATGAAAAAGGAAAGCCGCTGAGCGTTTACTTCAAAGAAGCGAAGGATTCCAATAAATTAATCGAAGAATTTATGCTGCTTGCCAATAAAACGGTAGCGACACATATCGGTAAGCCAAAAGATAAACGGTCGAAAGCCAAAACATTTGTCTATCGTGTGCACGACGTACCGGATCCGGAGAAACTGACGAACCTTTCCCAGTTTATCGGACGATTCGGATATAAATTAAAAACGACCGGAAGTAACACGGAGGTTTCTTCTTCAATCAACCGGCTGTTGGATCAGGTACAGGGAAAAAAAGAACAGAACCTGATTGAAACCATCGCCATCCGATCAATGGCAAAAGCTATTTATACGACGATTAACGTAGGACATTACGGGCTTGCGTTTGATTTTTATTCACATTTCACCTCGCCGATCCGCCGTTACCCCGATATGATGGTACACCGCTTGTTAGACCGTTACGCCGAAGGCGGTCGAAGCGCTGATCAAGGAAAATATGAGGAACTTTGCAAGCACAGTTCGGATATGGAGCAGGTAGCGGCAAGCGCCGAAAGAGCTTCCATCAAATACAAGCAGGTGGAATTTATGAGCGATAAAATCGGACGGATTTACGACGGCGTCATTTCGGGCATACAGGAGTGGGGCATTTACGTTGAACTGATTGAGAATAAATGCGAAGGAATGATTCCGATGCGCGATCTGGATGATGATTATTACACGTTTGACGAAAAAAATTACCGGCTTGTAGGACGACGTTTTCACAAAACGTACCAGCTTGGCGAAGAAGTAGTTGTCCGGATTGCAAAAACAAATTTGGAGAAAAAACAGCTGGATTTTGAGTTGATTGAGAAGAAATAAAAAAACTTCGCGTCTTTATACCCTTTGCGTTAAAAAAAGAAAAGAGCGCAAGCGCAAATTTTAACACGAAGGACACTAAGGCGCGGAGACGCAAAGAAAATATAACTTACAAACTTATCAGATATGAGTCGCAAAAGATACATAGGAGGATTTTTTTCAATCCTCCTTTTAATCGCCCTGTCGGGATGCACAGCAAAAAAGAAATCGGATTTACAGGAGATGTCCGTTCAAGGAAAAGTTAAGCAAATAACCGAATGGCAATACCTGGCTGTAGAAAAATTCGGGAAAGTAGTGAAAGGCGACCTGTATCGTCAAGAAGGCTGGGATTTAATTATGGATTTCGACGAGCAAGGTTATTTTTCCAAAATCACGCACATTGATATATCGGGAAATGAGGTCGGACACACAGATTATCTGTATAACGAACAAAAGCAGCTTGTCGAAATATTAACTTACGATGCCGAAGGCGGTTTCAGCGATAAAGTGATGCGTACTTACGATGAGAAGGGGCGGATTTACGAAGTGGCAATGATCAACAGCAGCGGCGGAATAAGCGGTTCGGTGCTGATTGATTACGACGAAAATGCGCATACTGTTACGGAGGATACTTACAATTCACAGGGAAAGCTGTTGAGAAAAGAGGTTCGCCAACTGAATAAAAACAAATTTCCGGTCGAAACCAAAATCTACGACGGCGAGAAAAACGTGATTAACCATCGAAAAGAGACGTTTGAGAAAAGCGGTTTGCGAAATGCTTTAACCGTTTTCTCGCCCGAAGAAAGTATATTGATGAATATTTCGTTCAAATACGACAAGAAAGGGAACCTCATTCAGCAGGAAGGCACTGATGAAAACGGCGAAACATTTCTGCCGGTACGCTATGAATATGAATTTGACGAACATGGAAATTGGACGCAAAGGGTTGAATTCATCGGCGAAAAACCGACTTTTGTTCTCGAACGGCAATTCGAATACTATGAATAAAGCGCGAAAGCACGAAGGCGCGAATGGAAATACACAAGGACTAATTCGTGCTTTCGTGCCATTTATCCGCAGTTTTCTCCCTCAATCACCGATATCCCCTTCTGTAAAATTAAGTTATTCGGATAATTTATTTTCTCGCCCTCATCGGTCTCCAAATAAAGATAAAAGGCTTTTATATCTTTCAACGTTGCTGTTATCGGGAAATCCTTGTCGTGAATCTTTATTTTATCGCCAATCCTGAACTGCGACGAAAAAAAGATAACAATTCCCGCCGTTATGTTACTTAAAATAGACCATTGTGCAAAAAAAGCGACCCCGATAATAGCAAACACGGAAGACAGCGCCAACAGTAAATTTTTTGTATCAACGCCCCATATACTGATTAAAATCATTACAATAAAAAACATAATCAGCACATTAATAATTTTCTTAATCATTTTTGAACGACCTGTATCATACAGGTTAAGTTTCGCCACCTTGTCTATCAGCTTATATACAATCAACCGGATAACCGGATATACAATAATCAAAAAAAAGATACTGACGATAATTTTAATTACATCTTCGTTCATATTTGCTATTTTTTTTGCAAATATATGAATATTTAGCCGAAAATAAAGGCTATTTCTCATACTAATACTATATCTTTGTGCGTTTCACAAATAGGTTATCTAATTTATACAGTATGTTTTCCGGAATAGTAGAAACAACCGCTCAGGTTGTTGAATTGAGGCAAGAGGAAGGCAATTTGCACATCACAATGACTTGCCCTTTTATAAACGAGCTTGAAATAGATCAAAGTATTGCACATAACGGCGTTTGCTTGACTGTGGTTGACATCACGGACAAGACCTACACCGTAACTGCAATCAAAGAGACGTTAGAAAAGAGCAACTTAGGACTTTTACAAATCGGCGATCCGGTCAATTTGGAACGAAGTATGCCGATGAACGGGCGGTTGGACGGTCATATTGTACAGGGACACGTTGACCAGACAGCAAAATGCATTGAAAAACGCCCGTCGGAAGGAAGTTTTTACTTTACGTTCCAATACGATTTTGACAAAAAAATGGCACAGCAAGGCTATATGACGGTCGAAAAAGGTTCGGTAACCGTAAACGGCGTAAGTCTTACGGTCGTAAATGCCCAAAAAGATCAATTTTCGGTTGCTATCATTCCCTACACGTTGGAACATACCAACTTTAAACAAATTTCCAAAGGAAGTGTTGTAAATATAGAGTTTGATATCATAGGGAAATATATCAGTCGAATAATCTCTTTCAAAGATTAACTTTAGTACTCTGAGTATGAACGGAGAAAAAGTAAAATGGAAATTAAATAATCCGGCAAACATACTGTTGCCGGTGTTTCTGTTTATTGTCTTGGAAAATTTTTATAATGTAAAAGTCGCCACTACAGTTTCGCTTACGCTGGCTACTGTATTTCTTATTTCTTCCTATTGCCGCGAATGCAGAAAAAAGGAAGTGATGAACTGGTGGAATATGATTTATGTTATTTTCGCCATTGTAATCGCCTCATTCATACTGAAATTCGTGGACATTGGCAATTTTAATCTTATTTTGCCGGACGCTATCATACTATTCCTAACGTTTATTATTTTTCTTTTTCGAAAGTGCTTTACCAACCTTATCGTTTCAAATTACAGAAAATACGCCATAAGAGTACATGTAAATTTAAACTTGCTTTTTACTGCGCTGGGGTTGACCAGTCTTATTCTGGTTGTTTACATCATCAGCTTTTTTATTGAAAGGTATTCCGGCATTCCGAATCGTTTTTTCGGAATAGGAAAATTGATATTATTCCTTATTTTATGGTCATACATCACGCTGAAAGTCTATTTTTTAAAAAATTATTTATCGGAAGAGGAGTATTGGCCCATTCTCAATGAAAAAGGAAACGCAATCGGATATGAGTCTAAAGAACACGTTTATATTTCAAAGAAAAACACGGCGCAATCTTCCAAGAACATTCATCCGGTAATACGGATTCTTTTGATCTTTGATAATAAACTTCTTTTGAAAAAATATGATTCTTCCGATTTTTATTATCCGGGCAAGTGGGATATATCCATTTCCGGGCACTTACTGTATGGGGAAACATTCGAAAGTTGCATCAGCAGGCTATTGAAGAGTAAATTTAATATTAACGAAAATAATACCCGCCATTTATTGAAATATACTTACGAAAACGACAATGAATACCAGCAGGTTTTTTTGAATTATATGCACGTCAATGATAAGATGATGCAAAAGGCGGATTTATCAAATATCAAACCCTGGACAGCAAGTCAAATATCGGACGAATTAGATTCAAATATTTTTACAGACAAGCTGAAAAAGGAGATTTTTTTGCTGAAAGATTTATCTTTTCCGTATTTGTTTGACCAGAAAAATTAATCACGAATCATTCACACACAGTCAAACCTCTTGATTCATATCAGTATTTAGCAGATTACTCACCTAAATCGCCTAACTGACAGGGTGGTAAATTATTTATTAAATTCTACCGTTCACAAATAACTGCATTTAATCCGCTGGGATTTACGCTCGGTAGAAATGCAGTTTTAGAAGGTTTAACGAATGCCGTAGGTTTGTGACCTGATTTTGGAGACATACCAGACGGTATGCCAGTTGTTTTCTAATCTGTTTTCTATCGAAAGTTCCATTTCTACGGAATGATTTTCAGATACTTACAAAACAACTTAACAATCCGGTCTCTTCAGGGAATGTGGAGAGTATTTTTTACCAAATTATCAAATAGCACATCCGACATATCTCTTGCCTCAATCATATATTTTGCCTGTGAGTAAAAAGGCTCTCTTTTTTTCAACATTCCGGAAATAAAATCAAACAATTCCTTTTCGCTTTTTTTAGCTAAGAGCGGACGGTCTTTGCTTGCTGTACGCAAATAATCAGTCAGATCGGCAGCCGTCGCTTTAAGATAGACGGTTTCGCCTTTTTGATTCATAAATTCCATATTGTCAAAAAAACACGCTGTTCCGCCTCCGGTTGAGATAATTACGTTTTCAAAATCGGCAACTTCGCGAAGTAAATCGCGCTCAATTTCCCGGAAACCGTTTTCGCCTTTTTCTTTAAACAGCTGGGACACGGTTTTGAAATAGCGACTTTCAATATAATGATCCAAATCGACGAAATCAAGTCCGTATTTTTTAGATAACCGTTTGCCGGTAGTGGTCTTTCCGCAACCCATGTAGCCGACTAAAAAAATTCGCGTCATCTTTTCTATTTTTTGACCTTCTTAATAATCATAATTGTAATCATCGTAATAATATTCGTCCTCGTTTTTCTTTTTCGGTAAATTATTACGCGTAAAATAAACAGGAATAATTAACGCCACCTGCTCGCGCACACCGTTCAACGAACCGGGTTTGAATACCGGTAATTCGCGCATAATCCGGAGGGCTTCATCATCGTATTCAGGCGCAACCGATTCCAATACTTTTTGCTTGATCGCCTTTCCGCAACGGTCTATTACGATTTCGACATACACAACTCCCTTCAGGCGCGTACTATCATCTGCCATCACATCCGGATATTGTGTACTTGCATAGACAAACCGCGTAAATTGCACCTCGCCGCCACCCGGGAACTCGGGAAGCGTGAGCCCTTTGGGCCAGGGATCGGGATAGGTGCCGCCATAAATCGTAGCGCCTGCGCCATTATCAACACAGTCGGGATACAAATATTCAAATTCCAATAAATTTTCAAATTGGGCAAATAATGTTCCTGCGGTGAATGGAAGAAAAAACAGGGACAAGAAAAGTCTTTTGAACTTTTCCGGGAAAAAAATTTGATTATTTTTTTTTATTGCCATATTTAAAATCAATTTATAAATGTTGCTTTTTCAAACTTTGAAACAGGGAGATGTCCGATTCTATTGATTTCGAGGCTATTTAAAAAGATATTTATCCGCGAATTTCACAAATTAACGCTATTATTTAGTTGATAAAACCATAAATTACAGATCATTCAGCTATTAATTTCGTGCAAGGTCGTGTAATTCGCAGACTTTTAAAACAACTTCATCTGACCGTTTTCGTCCTCTTCCGTTTCTATCGAATCCGAAGTTTCATCGACTGATGATATAATCTCCCGATTCTCTTCTGATTCCGGAAAACGTAGCGGTTCCAATTCCTCAATCGTTAGGCGTTCCCACGTATGGATGCGTTTTCCCTTGGCTTTTATTCCTTTCACTCCGATAAATTCTTCGACATCGATCTCCACCGGTTCGCGCCGCTTATCGGCTCCTCCAAATGTCACTTTAATTCTCGGATATACAGCGTCGGTTATCAATAACAACTCTGATTTCGGATTATCACTCAGGAAGTTGACGTGCTTCTGCGAAGGTTCAAATTGAAAACGCTTCAAATAGTCAAAGCCCGCATCGGCATCAAACAGTGCGACAGACCAGATTTTATTCCGGTCAAATTTTTCGACCAGTATTACTCCATCGGCAAAATGGTTGCTTTCGTCGAACGAGGTAGTATAATATTCACCCTTTTTAGTTATAACCAGCAGCAAGTCTTCGGGTTGAAATTCGCCGAGGTATTCGCCGCGGTTATCGTAATTCAAGCGCAGCACATCGCGGTCAAACCAAACGGCTCGACCGCCGAGTGTTGAGGTTCCTTTTTGCTTCAAGGTAACTTTCAAAACTTCGTTTTTCGTCAGGATATTTCCCATTGATTGACGACCTTTAATCGCAATCTCGCTGAAATCCTTTTCAAAGGAATTTACTTTCAACCTTAATTTCGGTTTCAGGGATACCCGTATCACTTCGCCTTCTGCATTCGGATTGGCCGAGAAATAAAGTATGCGCGAGCCCGGCGTGCCTTGCGTGATGTCATATTCCTTGTCTCTCGTTACGCCCGTTACGGCAAAGCGTTTCAAGTACGAGAATCCGGCTTTCCCATCGCGGTAGGCAACGTTGTAAACCGTTCGTTTATCGTTCTTTTTGAATACATTTACATAAAGCAGGTTTTTACCGACATAGAGTTTGTCGGCAACTTTTACTACTTTATATTTTCCATCCCTGTAGAATAAAATCACATCATCAATATCCGAACAGTTGCAGACAAATTCATCCTTTTTCAATCCGGTTCCTACAAAACCTTCTTCCCAATTAACATACAGCTTTTCGTTTGCCTCAACTACTTTTGCCGCCTGGATGGTTTCAAAATTCCGGATTTCGGTCATTCGCGGGTGAAGGCTTCCGTACTTATGCTTCAACGATTGAAACCAGGCAATCGTATATGGAATCAAGTGATTCAAATGATAATCAACATCTTCTATCTGCTGACGAAGGGAAGCAAGCAGCTCTTCGGATTTATCGGAATTAAATTTCAGAATGCGTCCCATTTTGATTTCCAGCAACTTAACAATATCTTCGCGGGTTATTTCCCGAATAAATCTTTCTTTGAACGGGGTTAAGCGCACATCAATATGATGAATTGCATCGTCAATGGATTTACTGTCCTCAAATTTTTTATCCTTGTAAATACGCTCTTCAATAAATATTTTTTCCAGCGAATAGAAGTGCAGCTGTTCCAGCAGTTCTGCTTTTTGAATCCGAAGTTCCTCGCCGAGCAGGTACATTGTCCGGTCGGTCGAGATTTTCAATATTTCGCTTACGTTGGTAAAACGCGGCTTGTTATCGGTAATGACACAGCAGTTGGGCGAAATGCTGACTTCACAATCGGTAAAGGCATAAAGCGCATCAATCGTTTTGTCGGACGAAGTTTTACTTTCCAAATGAATCAATATCTCCACGTTGGCCGAAGTATTGTCCTCCACTTTTTTGATGTTGATTTTCCCTTTTTCGTTGGCTTTCAGGATGGATTCAATGAGTGATCCGGTTGTTTTTCCGAAAGGAAGGTCTGCAATCACGAGCGTTTTATTATCCAGCTTGTTGATTTTCGCACGCACGCGGATATTTCCGCCCCGTTCTCCGTCGTTGTAGCGGGATACATCAATCGACCCGCCTGTCAGGAAGTCGGGATAAAGGGCGAAATCTTCCCCCTTCAGATAAGAAACGGCGGCATCTAATAATTCGTTGAAATTATGAGGGAGCACTTTCGACGAAAGTCCAACCGCAATACCTTCCACACCCTGCGCCAAGAGCAGCGGATACTTGACAGGCAACGTAACCGGCTCTTTATTTCGTCCGTCATAAGAGGCTTTCCACTCGGTTGTCTTCGGGTTAAATACGACATCCAGGGCAAATTTTGACAGCCGCGCTTCAATGTAACGAGGCGCGGCGGCGCTATCTCCGGTAAGAATATTTCCCCAGTTTCCCTGACAGTCGATCAACAGTTCCTTTTGTCCCAACTGTACCAGCGCATCGCCGATAGACGCATCACCGTGCGGGTGAAACTGCATCGTATGTCCAACGATATTGGCAACTTTATTGTAACGCCCATCGTCCAGCCGCTTCATTGAATGGAGGATACGCCGCTGAACCGGCTTCAGCCCATCATCCAGATGCGGCACCGCACGCTCCAGAATAACGTAAGACGCGTAATCGAGAAACCAGCTTTGGTACATTCCCGAAAGGTGATATTTCACATCTTCGCTGTCTTTGGACGGTATTTTGTAAGACGAATGCCCTTGCGGTACATCCTCATTTTGCGTTTCTTCCGGTTCGGCGAACTCTTGATTTTCTATATTTTCCTCTATATCTTCCGGGTACATAAATTGTCTTTAAAAAAATAGGAAGTAAAGATACAAAAAATTAAGAATTTATCGTATTTTCGTGTCTCGAAAAGTAAAGCTAAAACTGAAAAATAGAAATGCCAAAAATAAACTCACAAAAAGCAGTACAAAATATATTTCTGATTATCGGGATAATTGCGCTCGGTGTGATGGTTTACAAGCTCGGCTTTATCCGTATTATTGACAATATTAAAGAGACCGGCTGGTGGTTTATTCCGGTCATTGCACTATGGGCAATCGTGTATGCATTGAACACGTTTTCTTCAATGTTGATTATCCGGGACGGTTCGCCAGAGTCGAAAAACGTAAAATTCGGAACGCTTTACAAAATCACATTAACGGCATTTGCCATAAATGCGGCAACTCCTGTCGGATTAATTGGCGGCGAACCGTATAAGGTAATGGAACTGAAACCCTATTTGGGCATCACCAAGGCAACTTCTTCCGTCATTCTGTTTACGATGATGCACATTGTTTCGCATTTTATCTTTTGGATCCTTTCCGTTCTGCTTGTAATAATCATTTTACCGATACGCGAAGGCTGGACAATCGCCTTAATCGCTACGCTTACAGCTTGTCTTCTATTGATGCTCGTCTTTTTTAAAGGTTACCGGAAAGGAATGATAATGAACACATTAAATATTTTGAAAAAATTTCATTTTCTCACGAAAAGAACGCGGGCGTTTATTTTGAAAAATCATAAACAGATAACAACGATTGATACTCAAATTGCCTCGCTGCACGGTGAGAACAAAGTGAAATTTTACGCTTCGCTGGGAAATGAGCTTTTCGGACGCATCGTAAGTTGTGCCGAAATTTATTTTTTACTCCTTGCCTTCGGTTATACGGGCAGTTATGCTTATATATACAGTATCCTTATCGTCGCATTTGTTTCCCTGATGGGTAATTTACTCTTTTTCTCACCCATGCAAATCGGGACGAGGGAACTCGCTTTTTTAAGTATATTCGAGATATTGGGACTCTCTTCCGTATGGGGAGTCGCCATCAGTTTGATTACTCGTATCCGCGAGCTGTTCTGGCTGCTTATCGGTATGTTACTGATGAAGATAACGCTGAAAGACGGTTCCAAAGCACAAATTGGGTAAACAAAAACTGACACCGCAAATCATACCAGCCGCAAACCCAAAAATTTTGGACAAAAACGATTATTTTTAGTCCGAAATAAGCTACCTTTGCCGGTTATAAATATAATGCATATTAAGAAAATGGTTGAAAATATAAAAGAAGAAGAGGCAAAAAAAAGCCTGAATTTCATCGAAGTTCTTGTTGAAGAAGATTTGAAAGAGGGTAAAAACGGGGATCGTATTCAAACACGTTTCCCGCCCGAACCAAACGGATATTTGCATATCGGACATGCAAAGGCGATTTGCATGGATTTCGGCATTGCACAAAATTACGGCGGAACGTGCAACCTCCGGTTTGACGACACGAACCCCGTAAAGGAAGATGTGGAATACGTAGATTCGATTAAACAGGATATTCAATGGCTTGGCTTTCAGTGGGGAAACATCTATTATGCCTCCGATTATTTTCAGCAGTTATGGGATTTAGCCGTCCGTCTTATCAAAGAAGGAAAGGCATACGTGGACGAACAGTCGGCAGAAGAAGTTGCCAGACAAAAGGGAACGCCAACTGTTCCGGGTACAAATAGCCCGTATCGCGACCGGCCGGTAGAAGAAAACTTGCGTCTGTTTGAAAAAATGAGTGCAGGCGAAGTGGCAGAAGGAGCAATGACTTTGCGTTCTAAAATAGATATGGCATCGCCAAATATGCACTTCCGCGACCCGATTATGTATCGCATCATCACTTCGCACCCGCACCACCGCACGGGATACGATTGGAAAGTTTACCCGATGTATGATTTTGCACACGGACAATCCGATTATTTCGAGGGAGTAACCCACTCGCTTTGTACATTGGAGTTCGAAGTTCACCGTCCGCTGTATAACTGGTACATCGAGCAGTTTGCAACAGATAATTATGCTCCTCGACAAATCGAATTCAACCGTCTGAACATTACCTATATGGTAATGAGCAAGCGGAAAATGCTGCGATTGGTGCAGGAAGGGCTGGTGAACGGCTGGGACGACCCGCGTATGTCTACCCTCAGCGGATTGCGCCGCCGCGGTTATACGCCGGCATCTATTCACAAATTCATCAGCAAAATAGGCTATACGAAGTTTGACGGCATGATTGATATCTCCTTGCTGGAACATTCCATCCGGGAAGATTTGAACGAGAAGGCAATTCGTGTAAGCGCCGTTCTCGACCCTGTGAAATTGATCATTACCAACTATCCCGAAGGACAAGTTGAGATGTTGGAAACGGTCAATAATCCCGAAGATCTTTCAATGGGCGCGCGCGAAATTCCGTTCTCAAAAGAGCTTTATATCGAGCGGGAAGACTTTATGGAAGATGCTCCTAAAAAATATTTCCGTATGACACCGGGGCAGGAAGTTCGATTAAAAAGCGCCTATATTGTCAAATGTACTGGTTTTAAAAAAGATGAAGCCGGAAATATTGTTGAAGTATATGCAGAATATGACCCGCAAACAAAAAGTGGAATGTCGGAAAGCAACCGCAAGGTAAAAGGAACGATTCATTGGGTAACGACTCAACACGCCATCACTGCCGAAGTGCGTCTGTATGACCGCCTGTTTAACGTCGAAAATCCGGGCGATGAGAAAGAAAAAGATCTACCCGAATTGTTGAATCCCAACTCATTAAAAATAATTACCGCTTATGTGGAACCTTGGCTGAAAGATGCAAAAGCGTTACAGAATTTCCAATTCCAACGAATCGGCTATTTCAACGTCGATCCGGATTCTACAGCCGAAAAACCGGTGTTTAATCGCACGGTTGCCTTAAAGGACAGTTGGGCGAAGGAGGCGAAACGGTAAGACGTTAAATAATTGGTT
The DNA here is from genome assembly GCA_031271815.1 of Prevotellaceae bacterium. Lineage (GTDB taxonomy): Bacteria > Bacteroidota > Bacteroidia > Bacteroidales > Paludibacteraceae > RGIG9379. The sequence goes on from JAISVA010000035.1 coordinate 110,911, forward strand.
ACTTAGTTACATAATACGTGAGATTTACATCTTACGCTGTATAATTATCATTCCTTTGGGATTTACAAGTCTCAATGCGGATGGATAATGTATTTGCTCTTATTATTCTCCCAATCCCGTTGCTTCTTGCCTTCTCGTTACTCGGTAAATAATATTACGGATTTACAAAAGGCAGTCCCAAAAGAACACGGATAACGCAGATAACACGAATTTTCACAGATAACAAAATGAATAAGGATTTTATATAGCTAATTATCAGCAAATAATCAGCGTTAACCTGTGTTATCTGTGTTCAAAAAAGATTTTTGAGACAATCTCTATTAATCTTTATCTACCATCCCAACAAAAAAGATTCCAAGTGAGACAAGCCCACTTGGAATCTTTCCAAAATTGTACTTAAAAACTAAATATTCCGAATCAATTATTTAACGATAGCTTTTACTACTTCGCTTCCTACTTTTACGATGTAAACACCTTTAGGAAGAGCGATGGTAGAAGCAGCAGTAGTTGCAACTACACGACCGTCGATACCGTAGATGGTTGCGCTTTCGCCTCCAGCGATAGCTAAACCGCCTTCGATTGCATATACATTAGCAGATGCTGCAGCTTCTACTTTTTGTACATTCACAACGTAACCGTTTTCATCCAAGAAAAGGATATTATCAATGTAGAATACACCGTTATCTGTATTAAATCCGATACCGAACGTAAATTCGTTCAAAGAAGAGACTACCTCATAACCCAATACACCAACGTTAGCCGCATCATCAATCAAACCGGTATTAATATCTGAATCTTCAAAATCAATATAATTTACACTGTTTGTAACCCATTCGCCAATTACACCCACAGGAAGATCTTCCGAATCTTCACCTACGTGACGACCTTCAAACGACATTGCATCTGCGTTTGCAAAAGTAATAGTAGGTTCTTTTCCATAAGGAATGCCTTGTTTACCAATGTATAATAAAATCGGTGTTTCTAAAATTTCACCACCTTCTTCAACAGCTCCATCTGCCGTAGCGTAGGATTCCCAGTAAACATCAAAAGCAATTTTCTTAATATCATTAACGGTATGTCCTTCAGGTATGATTAAATTCTCAAACATTGCATGCATACCAAATTCTGTCGGTGCAAGTTTTAATGATTTTCCATTGATTCCGGCAGGGTCTTCAACAACCATAGCATTGGAGTTGTTAGGCCAGCCAAAATTATGCATTCCAAAATAAGGTTTTCCTGCTCCAAATTCATAACCTGCACTAAAATCTTCAAAATCAATCTTTGTGGTTACATTTTCAGGTCCAGCAAGAGCATCTTTGATAAGTTTAGCCGATGTTATCGTTAAATAAAACGGATTGTCAGGAGTTGCCATCGTACTGCCATATCCATTTTCAACACGTATATAAGAGATACCTGCACTTGTAAGTGTTTCCTCTGCATAACCGTTGGTATTTCCTACCGGTGTTCTTGTTATGGATTGCTTAATTGGAAGGCTGATAATGCTTGATGCTCCTGCAGGTGAGTTCTGCTCATTAAGACTATTGCCATTATAATCACCCATACCTTCTCCTACATAATATCCTACCGTAAGAGAGATTTGATTAGCAGCCTGAACTTCCGGCTGATTAACTTCAACTTGAATTTCACGATAACCCATCGCATACAAATCTACATTGTCAAAAGCCCATCCTCCTGCTCTATATTCCCAGGTAATTTTAAAAGTTATCCCCGCTGCAGTTTCTTCCAAAACTTCTATCTGTATTATGGGATTTCCATCTTCATCCACAGCTGGTGCAGAAAGATGGGAAATAGGTTGCCCTCCTACACCTTCTTCAAACAAGATGGGATTTTCCGGATCTGCAAATTCTTGTGCATTACTTGCCCAACCTAAAAACAGGGCGCTTGCTAAAAATAAAATTTTCTTCATACTAAATAATTTAAAGTTAATAATATAATTTCTTTTATTTGTAAACTACATATCGGGCAAAGATAGAAAAAGGAGAATGAAGAAACAAATGTTTTATTATTTTTTTTTTGTTAATGGAAAATAATTCTTTTACCTTTTTCAGTCAATTTCCTCCTTCAACTCTCAAATAATATTTTTCTTACAACCAAAGGTTGAATAAAACAAAACCGGACAAACAAATGTAAAAACACTGCCTGTCCGATTTACTGGTTATTGCTCTGTTATCTTTCGACAACTACCGGAAATAAATTTCAATAATTATTCCGGAAATTCATACGTAACTGTTTGTCCGCTTCTCAAACCTAACATCAGTGTTTTAGCTCCGGTCACATTTCCGAAACGGAACTGTATCTCTCCTGCAGTTGGTGGCAGAACATTGAGGCGTGTAGCAAATGTCGTATCCTTAACGCCATTCCGGATGCGTTCCAACCTTATTTTTTGTTGAAGAGGCATATCCGTATCCACAGCAAGTAGTCCACATCCCTTTACAACTAAGACATTACCGTTCAGGTCAACATCATCAATTTTTGGAGGAGCGACAGTAAAAGTAACGTCAGGCGCCGATATTGTTTTACCATTTGACATAACAGATACACTTGTAGATTCTCCGACTCTTGTCTGGTAAGGAAGTGTTACTCTTAATTCATTTGCCTCTACATTTACTTTTCCGGTTGCTTCTGTTAAATTCAAAAAGACAAGAGCATTATCCGGATTATCTATACGCCAGAAATCTTTTCCTTTTATAACAATTTCAGAACCTACCGACGCGCTGCTTCCATCGCAATTACAGTCGCAATTGACCTCAATGCTGCTAATAATCGGTTCAAGTACAAAAATTCCACGACCTTCCGCAGAAGTAACCACTCCCCCTTCGCAACGAGGTTTTACCAGCAACGAGAATGCTCCACTTGATGCTTCTTTAGGAAGGATAAAAGTAAAGACGCTATCATTCTGTGGTTCAACATCCAATTTAAAACCATTGTTAAAAACAATCGAGTCAACAGCTCCAAGTACTTTTCCCTTAACAGTTATCACCGATTGATCCGGTATAAGCGGATTTTCCGGACTTCCAACAGGTGCAACATCCGTAACCGAAGGCGTGTACAAGACCTCGAACCTGCTTGTTGTCGTGAATGTAGTACCGTTTGATAAGCCCATTTCAATCTGTCCTAACGGACACAATGGATAATTCGGAGAAATCAACAAAGTAATTCTTCCTTCTTCAAGCGTGAATTGATCTCTGCTATAAACACTACCATCGGGCAATTTGATTGACTCTACCTGATCCAATCCCGATCCCACGAAAAAGATTTCGCCGCCGCGTTCTATCCCTGCAGGACCAAAAGCATCCAAACGAAATCCTTCATCTTCTTTTTTGCAGGATTGAAAAACCAATCCAGCCGTCAGCAGGCACAATAATACCACTGTCACTGCTTTATATGATTTACTTATTACTCTCATTTTTATTATAAATTATAAATTATAAATATCAATAAGGTCTTCCTCCGGTATAAAGATCTCGATTTCCGTCATTTCCACGTTGACCTATCTTACCGTGCCGAACACCGCTACCATCTTCCGGCACTACACGGAAGTTATCCACGAAACATAGGAGGCTTCCTACTTGTCCGCTGGCTCCCCATGGTTCCCACATAAAGGTAAAATCTCCCATAGACTTGGTCCAGTCCGTACTCAACGGATAAGTTACCGCTTCGTAAGGATAACCTGCACCAACAGCAAATTTCTGCTCCATGATAGAATTAATACCTTTCGCTTGAAGATTCCACCTGAAAGTTTCAAGAGGGACAGAAACAGTCATCCATTTACCTTCATATTCCAACTTACTCCAATCGGTAGAAAAAGGTGTTTTCACTTTTACGCCGATTTCCCACAACCATCCGCTCGGTTCACCCGTGTTTAGACCGGCCTCGAAAGGGCACCACCATCCACCCGGAATACTAACTGCCGGATCTTCACTGTTAGAGATGTCTCGCCCTTCCGTACCGGCTCCGTTATTTCCTTTTTTCGGAAAACAAAGGTCAGCATATATACCGTTAATCGGAAACTCAGAAGGAACATACACTTCGAACTTTAAGACTAAGTTCATAACATTTACGGATGAATATATCCCTGCAAGCGGTTTTTGATCTCTTCCTCCGTTTTCGACATGATAGGCAATATAACAACCATCGTGGAGGGCGCCTGCCTCTTTCCATCCTACCTGGTCATAAAGTCCATCGCATCCTTCCGGAAGGTCATTATTAATATCAAACCCGTCAGGTACCAATGCCAGCATATCAGGAGTATCTTTCCATTTTGGCAATGGATTATCTCCTCCAGTACCGCCTGGTTCCATCGTTCCGGACACAGTTGCTCTAAATTCATCAAAGTCAATAATCAAGTTGGTTTTGTCACGGAATAAAAGAGGGAATGAACTCTTTTGACCGGAAGCGGTTTCTACTATAATCGGCTTGGAATGAACAACTCCGGCCGGTACTTTAACAAAAAGCTCAGTACGACCATCTACTTTTACTTCGGCAGGGATCAACACATCATTTTCTCCGTAGAAAAAAACGTTCGGATTGAGAAACCAATCTCCCTTTACACGCAAGATTCCTCCTTCAGGAACAAACTCGCAATAAAAACTCTTAATAACCGGAGGTGGAATATTGATTGCAAAAGCACTCTCCACTTGACGTCCTTGTGCGGTAATCAACCTGATTCGCGTAGTAGAAGAAGTAATTGCAGGAATCTGCAACACAATGTGGTTATCAGTAATAAAAGACGAATTAAGCGTAGCCGGCTCATTGTCAAAAAGCACCTGCGTTACTGCAGCCAGGTTTTCTCCAACAATAACAATATATTCTTCGGCGTTAGCGCCAACAATGATCGAGTCTTTTGATACCGCTTTCGACGGAAGGATGTGACTGATTACCGGATTGCAACCGCAATCATCATCTTCACACGAAGAAAATACCCCCACGCAAAAGCTCAAAAGCGCGAAAAACGGAAATATCTTTTTTAATGTTTTCATAAATATAATTACTTTTTATTTTTCTTACTTTTTAATTAATATGGATAAGACCCATTTAGCAAGTCTTCCACAAAACGCTGACCTGGGCCGGATGCAATTTGAGGAACCACTTCTGCCGGAAGCGGGAGAAACCAATTATCAAAATTACCATTCTTCAACGCCGGATTAATTCCTCCTACTCCTCCTTCTTCCGACGCGGAAAATGATCCATCGTGCAGCCTTGGATACGTAGCCATCAATTTATTAAACAACTCAATTCGCACATACCCATCGGGTGTTTCCAAAGCGCCCGGATTGTCAGTGTCAATATTAAATTTTGCCTGGAAAGACCATCCGCGATCCTGTTCTTTCAAGAAATTCTTCGCAGCTTGCGGATTCCGGTAGTAAAGACGTTTGATGTCTAACCATGTTTGACCTTCCATCGCAAATTCCTTTCTACGTTCCTGGATAAAGTCCGTTCTCTCCCTGGGAACCAGCATAGATACACGTCTATTGGCTGTATTTCCATCCTGGTCTTCACCATTAAACTCGTAAGATATTTCCTCGGTTCCCGGCGATTTGTAAAACGCCATTAAAGGTATTGAATCCAACTGATTGGCAATGTTTGATCCGGCGTGAGCAGCGAGTACTTTTCTCAAATCCTCTCTCCAAGCAGCAGGACTTGTTTCAGCATCGACACTCATATTCTCCAACGCCATCTTTGCCTCTATACGCATCATGTAAACATCAGCCAAACGAAGAAAGTCAAGACGCATATTACAACTCATCTCGTGCCGCGTGGACTCGTATCCATAAACAAATTTTTTAATGTTGTTCAAAACTTCAATCCCCTGCAAAGCCGATCTTCCAAAAGGAGCTGCCTCTTCGCCACGGTAATTGAAGAATTTTTCACCATAATACATGCTTACTTCTTTCTTACGTGCATCCCCAAGCTTGTATGAACGCAACAAGGTGTGTGCAATACCTTTTCCTCCACCCCATGCAGCAGAAGGCCCCCAAAACGCATCTTTTGCCATTTGAGCCTGATAAGGAGAACCGATAGCATATCCATAATCTTCAAAGTGAAGTGCAAAAAGCGATTCGCTATTTTTTCTCATATTGTTCCATCCGAAAATTTCGGCATAAGCAGTCAACCCCGCTCCGGAATTCTCAATTACTTCGGAAGCAAGCGTAATCGCTTTTTGATAATATCCTTCCGGGTCCGGACAAACGTATGGATGGTTAAGACCGGGAGTTTGACAAGATGCCATAGTCAAATAAAGTTTAGCCAACATTCCTTTGGCTCCCCATTTGCTTACACGTCCGCCTAGAGGTCCCCAGTTCATTTCGGAAGGTAAATAGTTTGCAGCAAATTCCCAATCCGTCTCAATCACTTTATAAATCGTTTCCCGGTCGGCTTTCGGCAATTTTACTCTGTTTACAATGTCGTACTCGTTATTCAAAACCAAAGGTACTTCACCCCAGAATTCAGTAGCCAGAAAGTAGGCTATTCCTCTGAACATTCTTGCCTCTGCCTCTATCTTTAAGGCATCCTCTTCCGACAAAGTTGACTTGTCTTTGTTGATAAGGAAATTCGCTGCCGAAATCACGCCACTGTATAAAGAGGTATATCCTTCTTTCAACATATCATTGGAAGGAGATATATTGCCTCTGAAAAATTCTCCCTCCTGGTCATAAATATTGTACAGATTCCCTGATAATCCTTCATTGATTACCCAACTGAATTTGCCGATATAATCTCCCCATATTTTACCTCCATACAATGCTCCTGTCAAATTCACGTATTGATCCATCGTTTGAATGCTTTCGGTACTGAATTGATCTTCCAAATCCCGATCTAAAAAATCTTTACATCCGGAGGCAAAAAGCGTTGTTGCCAAACCGAAAGCAATTGCTTTATATTTTATTGTTCTTAAATTCATAATATCGTCTATTTCGAGTTAAAAATTAAAACTTAAATTCATCGTATAGGTACGCGGCACAGGATAACTGCCCGCATCAATTCCCTGTATGGTTACATCCGAATTAGCTACTTCCGGATTGTATCCGGTATATTTACTGAATGTGTAAACATTTTGTACGTTTGCCGACAAACGCAAATCGTTGATTGAAATCTTTTCTGTCCAGCGTTTTGGGAAAAGATAGGAAAGCGAAATGTTTTGGATACGAAGGAAAGAACCGTCTTCAACAAAGTGGTCGGAAGCCTCGTTTAAGTTGATAACACCACTCGTATTCGGACGTGGAATCTTAGTACCGGAATTCACTACAAATTTCTCGGTTATGTCTTTTCCATCGGCATCTTGTCCTACTATTCGAGTATCTACTCTTGCAAAATCTTTTACGGAAGTTAACTGGTTTATGTTGGCGCTTTCCTGCCCTTCCAACTTGGAACGAAGTAAGTTATATACATCGTTTCCATAAGAACCCATCAAGAAGACAGTCAACGACCAATTGCCGTAAGTGAACGTATTTCCAAGACCTCCCGTAAAATCAGGATTCGGGTCTCCAATCCAGGTTTTATCGTTCGCATCAATCACTCCGTCTTGGTTTATATCCACGAAATTAAAGTCGCCAACTTGCGCTCCATTTTCTCTCTTAGCTCCTCCTCTTTCCGGATCTAACTGCCATTCTTCTTCAATTACACCATTGACTTTATACCCCCAAAACATCCCCGGAGCGTGTCCTTCGGCAGTTCTTGAGATTGCGCGACTTCCGGATCTAAAATTTCTATAACCGATTCTATCCTCGTCTAACTTAACCACTTTGTTACGAACATACGAGAATGAAAAGTCGGTTGTCCACTGAAACTTACGATCCTGATTATCTATATTAACTGTATTTAAAGAGATTTCGAAACCGGTATTCCGAATGCTACCCAAGTTAATTTGAGGAGGAGTGGTGTATAAACCATCCTTATCGGTTGCCAGAGAAAGACCCGGATTAGCTAATACGAGCAAATTATCATTTTGTTTGTAAAATCCATCAACGGTCAATGTAATCCGGCTGTTTAACATTCCATAATCCAATCCGACATTCGCCTGCCAGTTAGTTTCCCAAATCAAATCTTCATTAGTCCACCTATCCAAAAGCGCACTTGCACCCTCTCCCTCAAACGTAGCATAAGGTCTAAACGTAGAACGGTAAGCCATTACATTTCCTGCATTACCTGTTTCACCATAGCCTAATCTTAATCTTAATTGAGAAATCAAATTGCTCGCTTTTTCATTGTCCTTGATAAAGCTTTCCTGGTCAACAGTCCAGGCAAATGCGAATGAAGGGAAGAATCCCCAACGCTTTTCCGGAGCAAAGTTTGATGAACCGTCGAAACGACCGGTAGCAGTTAACAAATAACGGTTGTCGTAGCTATAGTTCAAACGACCTAAGTAAGAGAGCATCGCCTGGCTACCTTTGTATCCGCCAATTTCAGGCGATCCTCCCAAGTTCCAGTTTTGATAATCCGGATCAATAGCAACATCAGTTGGGTAGTTTGATTTTACGGTATGAAGACCTTCCCAAGAACTTTCCCAAGCTTCGAAACCGACCATTGCCGTAATGGCATTTTTCTTAATTTGTTTGAAGTAATTCAACGTAGAAGCATATCTCCAATAGAAATTATTTCTGCTCCATCCATCTAACTTGTTTGTAGGTGTTGCAGGACTTAACGGAAGGTATTTTTTGTCCTCCGAACCTGTATAGTCCACCCCAAATTCATTCCGCCAATTCAAATTCTTGATAAATTCGATATTGGCAAACATACTTCCGGACACGTTGTTATTAGTTACATAAATAGGTGAGTCTTTCACACGCATAATCGCATTGTATTTAACAGCTGACGCTTCGGCGGGTTTTGCTTCATAATATCCTCCGTTTACATCATGTATCTGAGTGTTAGGTGTAGTAAGCAAAGCCTGCATCAACGGCGATTCGTCCAGATTTACAGTAATAGTTCTGGCTGCGTTTGAATTGAGATCATCAAAACCGGGTTGCTTGGATTGTAAAATGCGTGTATAGGCAAGATTAATACCTGTTTTCAACCACGATTTTGTTTGATTTTCCACGTTTACACGTCCACTAAAACGCTGAAAATCAGTGCCAATCATTACCCCATTTTGATCTTGATACCCTAATGAGATAGCAAACTGTGTCTCTTTGTTTCCTCCGGTAACGGATAATTGATGGCTATGCCCGGTAGCTATACGCAACAAAGCATCTTGCCAGTCACTGCCTTTACCTAATAACGAAGGGTCAACACGTAACTCAGCCATATCATTCTGCCCCACATTGAGTCCCGGACCTGCAAAAGGATCTGTTACGTAAGCGGCATACTCTCGGAGATTCATCATATCCATCTTTTTAGCTACTTGCGAAACCATAAAACCACCTTCATAAGAAATCTTTGAAATTCCGGAATCATTTCCTTTACGGGTTGTAATCATTACTACCCCGTTGGATGCGCGGGAACCATAGATAGCCGTTGCCGATGCATCTTTCAAAATTTCCATAGAAACGATGTCTGCCGGGTTGATTGACGCTAACGGGTTAGAACCACCTCCTTGCTCACCGTTACCGACGGGCATACCGTCTACTACATACAAAGGCTGGTTGTTTCCGAAAGAACTCGTTCCGCGAATACGTACGGAAGTTGCCGATCCGGGTTGTCCCGAACTTGCATTTACCTGTACCCCGGATACACGACCTTGCAACGCCTGGTCAATCGAAGTAGTCGGACCTGCCTTTCTCAGCTGATCTTCACTTACCTTCGATAGCGCTCCTGTCTTGTCGGATTTTCTTACTATACCGTAAGATGTTACCACAAACTCCTCCAGCTTTGTGGCTGCTTCATCCTCTTTCAAGGTCACATTTAAAGTTGTGGTACTAGCAGAAATCTTAACTTCCTGCGGTTGCATTCCAAGAGAGGAAACGACTAACGTCTCTCCGTTGGAAACCGAAATTTCAAACTTCCCGTCGAAGTCGGCTGCTGCACCTCTGGTGGTACCTTTTACCACCACACTCGCCCCCGGAATTGTCTCTCCATTGGCAGACACCACCCCTGTGATCGTCCGCTGTTGAGCCATAATTCCGAAAGCCGTACTGAATAACAATAAAGACAATAAAAGCTTTCTCATTACTAATGAATATTATTTATTAATTATTAATTGAAATATGATTCGTGTTTTCATACCATTAAAAACTCCAAAAACCCAAATTTCGGCAAATATAATTTATTTACGATAAATATTCATCATTATTAGCAAAAAATATACTAAAAAATATATCAACATTTGATTTTATTAAGAATAACGATTAAACCTTTCCGAATCCAACCTGTAAATCATTGATAACGATATAACCTTTAGAATATTTATATTATTATATTTAATGGCTGTAGTTTAAAATAGAGTTGTAATCTACGCATATTTACGAAAACCTTCGTATACAGACAGCCCGGAGGGCTATATGTGAATAACCCCTTGCAAGCGAAGCGAAGCTCGGGGGATGAGCAACGAACGGCTGTCTCTTTCCCAACTCAGAAAAAATTCAACCTGCTACGGGGTTGATTGTCAGGGTACATCGTTTCTATTCTCGCTCGACTCCGAGCTTCGCTTCGCTTGCAAGGAGTTATCTAACTGTTAGTCCTACGAACTTCGAAATAGAAATTATTTTGAGATATATAAATAGCAACTTGAATTAATTAACATTTTTCTTTGCAACTTTGTATGTTTTGCGTTAAACTTATTAATTTGAACCGGATAAGTATTTTCGTATTATATTAATTTTCAGCAGGGAGAAAATTCTTCATCTATTCCATTGTGCAGGGAATGACATATTGACTAAAAGAGAAAAGTATAGTGACATTAAGAACTGCCTTAAAAGTCCACGAATTAACACAAATTGTTTATTTTATTCACGTGAGCTCAAGATAAAAAATTCTTTTTCGTGTTTATAAATGCGCTTACTCGCAACAAACAAACGCGAAGGCGGAAAGACGCAAAGCCCTGCAACAGCGAACATGTGAAACTTTATTTTTAAAATTTTCAAACAGACTTCCAAACACTTGGTCTTTTCGTGCAAAACACGTAACTTTGCTTCTAATATGAATCATTATCCAACCGTTTTAACCATTGCCGGTTCCGACAGTTGCGGAGGCGCCGGCATTCAGGCAGATATTAAGACCATATCCTCGCTGGGCGCGTATGCCTGCAGCGCCATTACCGCCATTACCGCTCAAAATACGCTGGGCGTCCGTTCCATACAAGGCATTTCTCCTTCGGTGTTGAAAGACCAGATAGAAGCCGTTTTTGATGACCTCACAATAGATGCCGTAAAAACGGGTATGCTATATAATAAGGTGTCAATCGAAATCATAAGCGAATGCCTGGCGCGTTTTCGCCCCCGCTTTTTCGTATTGGATCCGGTTATGATTTCTACCGGCGGCAGCAAACTAATTACCGACGATGCCATAGAGGCTATGCAGCGATTGCTTTTTCCGCTGGCAACCGTCGTTACTCCCAACATTGCCGAAGCTGAAGTATTTACCGGCGTAAAAATTTCATCACACGGAGATATGCAAAAAGCCGCAGAGGTAATGTTGCAAAAAGGATGCCATGCCGTATTGATGAAAGGCGGTCACCTGCCCGGAAACGAGTCGGTTGACATACTTTTTGAAAAAGGGAAAAACGGGCAGGGAATACGCTCGCCGTTTATTGAGACAAAAAATACGCACGGCACAGGCTGCACGCTATCCGCCGCTTTCGCCACCTACCTTGCCTTGGGCGAAGAGCTGCGCGAAGCCTTTGTACTGTCGAAGGATTACATTATTCACGCGCTTTATACCGGCAAAGATGCTGAAAACGGGAAAGGGCATGGAGGGGTGAATCATTTTTTTGATCCTCAAAAATTGAAAACACAACCTCGTCCAAACAGAACAAACCCATAACACAGAGAGAAACGCATAACAATACAGGCGAATAAATTACAGGGCGAACACACAGAAACTGTCTCAAAAGTTTTTTAGAACGCAAATGACGCAAATCAGAACAAGTTTTATTTGATTAAAAATCAATATATTAAAAATCTCATTGACATTTTTATTTGTGTAAATTCGCGTATTTTACGTCATTTGCGTTCTTTTAGACTGCATTCTACGGCAAAATTTGTCCGTTACACATTCATTGTAAATTAAATTAAATTCCGTAAATTTGCCTCTCTTATTACATTATTTCATAACTCATAATATATTATGGCGCAAAAACTGTGGGATAAAGGGAAAGCCGTCAATGCGGAAATCGAACGATTTACTGTTGGGCGCGACCGCGAAATGGATATTTACCTGGCAAAACACGACGTACTTGGCTCTATGGCACACATCACGATGCTTGAGAGTATCGGTTTAATAAAAAAAGAAGAACTTCCGGTGTTGCTTGCCGGGTTAAGGAATATTTATACACTTGCCGAAAAAGGTCAATTTGAAATTGAAGAAGGAGTGGAAGACGTTCATTCGCAAGTGGAATTAATGCTGACCCGCAAGCTGGGCGATGTCGGGAAAAAAATCCATAGCGGACGTTCGCGTAACGACCAGGTACTATTGGATATGAAACTCTTCGCCCGTGAGCAAATCCAACTCATCACCGAAGATATATCTCTTCTTTTTTCAGCCTTGATTGCGCAAAGCGAACGTCACAAAGAGGCGCTTATGCCCGGTTATACCCATTTGCAGATAGCGATGCCTTCCTCTTTCGGACTGTGGTTTGGCGCTTATGCCGAAAGCCTCGTCGATGATATGGAACTCCTGCTGGCGGCGTGGAAAATTACCAACCGGAATCCGCTCGGATCGGCCGCCGGATACGGATCTTCTTTTCCGCTGAACCGCCAAATGACCACCAACCTGCTCGGATTCGACAGTATGGATTACAACGTAATCTATGCACAAATGGGACGTGGAAAAATGGAGCGTACCGTAGCCTTTGCCCTGGCAAGCATTGCGGCAACCGTTTCCAAACTTGCTTTCGATGCGTGTATGTTTGCAAGCCAAAATTTCGACTTCATTAAGTTGCCCGACGAATGCACAACCGGTTCGAGCATTATGCCGCATAAAAAAAATCCGGACGTATTTGAGCTGATTCGTGCGAAATGCAACAAAATACAGTCCATCCCGCAACAGATTATAATGATTATCAATAATTTACCTTCCGGATACTTTCGCGATTTGCAAATTTTGAAAGAGGTTTTCATTCCGGTATTCAAGGAATTACGCGACTGCCTGCAAATGTCAGCCTACATCGTAAGCGAAATCAAGGTTAACGAACGGATTCTGGACGATGCGAAATATGATCTTATTTTCAGTGTAGAAGAAGTAAATCGTTTGGTGCTGAACGGAATGCCTTTCCGGGATGCCTACAAAAAAGTAGGATCAGACATCGAAAACGGCGTTTTTAAACCGGATAAAAAAGTACAGCATGTACACGAAGGCAGTATCGGAAACCTGTGCAACGACGAAATTTCGCTGTTAATGCAAAATGTAACGGCTAAATTTTCTTTCAAGCAAGTGAATGATGCAATCAATAATTTACTTACCTTTGCCGCTAATTAACAAAAAAATATGGACGAAATAAAACAGCTGTTAGATAAAATTGCAGAAGGGATACAAGAGAAAAAAGGCGAAAAAATAACCATCATAGATATGTCGAAACTGGAAAACTATGTGTGCCGTTATTTTGTTATATGCCAGGGTAAATCGAATACGCACGTGAGTGCCATAGCCGATTCGGTAAAAGATTATGTACGGGATCAAATCCGCGTTAAACCATTTGCGACGGACGGATACGACAATTCTCAATGGATTGCAATGGATTACGGCGACGTAATAGTACACATATTTCAGCCGGAAATCAGAGACTTTTATAAGCTCGAAAGTCTTTGGGAAGATGCTGTAACTACGCAAATACCTGATTTATTATAAATTAAGCAGATATGACAGAGGAACAAAAAAAAAATAACGACAACAATAATAAAATGCCTAAAATGCCCAGGAAGATTAAAATCAATCTTTATTGGGTATATGGATTAATAGCGGTATTTCTTATCGGACTGAATTTTCTAAACACTTCACAGCCAACGAAAGAGGTGGGGTGGAATGAAATAAAAGAGTTGATCGACAAAGGTGTGATCGAAGATATTACCGTAATCACCAATAAAAATCTGGCTCTCATCAAAATCAAGCCAGATGAGGTACCTGCGGTTTTTGGCAAAGACTCGACCAAATATGCACGCAATCCGGTAATGAAGGTACAGATCCCTTCCGCCGATAAATTTACAGATCAGTTGAATGCCTGGCAAAAGGAGGCTAATTCCAATATCAATGTCCGTTTTGAGGAACAAAAAGATTATTTCTTCGATTCGCTCGTTTGGTTCGGTCCGTTTATTTTGATAATTATTTTCTGGATTTTTATTATGCGCAGAATGGCCGGCGGTACCGGTATGGGCGGCGGGGTTTTCAGCGTAGGAAGATCAAGGGCGCAACTTTTTGACAAAGGAGCAGCCAACAACAACAAAGTAACCTTTAAAGACGTTGCCGGATTGAGCGAAGCCAAGCAGGAAGTGGAAGAGATCGTAGAATTTTTGAAAAATCCGAAAAAATATACGGAGTTGGGAGGTAAAATCCCTAAGGGAGCCCTGCTTGTAGGACCTCCGGGGACCGGAAAGACTTTGCTCGCCAAAGCCGTAGCTGGCGAGGCAAATGTACCGTTTTTCTCCCTTTCGGGTTCCGATTTCGTGGAAATGTTTGTCGGCGTAGGTGCCTCCCGTGTGAGAGACCTTTTCCGCCAGGCGAAAGAAAAAGCGCCGTGCATCATCTTTATCGACGAGATTGACGCCGTAGGCAGAGCGCGTAACAGAAATGTAAATATGGGTGCGAACGATGAGCGTGAAAACACACTCAACCAGCTACTTACCGAAATGGACGGATTTGGCACAAACAGCGGTATCATTATCCTTGCAGCGACTAACCGCGCCGATATTCTGGACAAGGCATTGCTGCGCGCGGGACGCTTTGACCGGCAAATCAACGTTGACCTGCCTGATGTGCACGAACGGAAAGAGATATTTAAAGTCCATCTTCGTCCGATAAAGATAGACGAATCTATCGACATCGACTTTTTAGCCCGTCAGACTCCCGGATTTTCGGGTGCTGACATTGCCAATGTTTGTAACGAGGCTGCATTGATTGCCGCACGGCACAACAAACAATACGTGCAAAAGCAGGATTTCCTTGATGCTGTAGACCGGATTGTGGGCGGTCTGGAAAAGAAAAACAAAATTACTACCCGGCTGGAAAAAGAGTCGATCGCTTATCATGAAGCCGGTCACGCTACCGTGAGCTGGATGTTACAATACGCCAACCCGCTGTTTAAAGTAACCATTGTGCCGAGGGGAAAAGCGTTGGGCGCAGCCTGGTACTTGCCGGAAGAGCGGCAGCTGACCACCAAAGAACAGCTGTTGGACGAAATGTGCGCCACTCTGGGCGGACGTGCTGCCGAGGAGCTTATTTTCGGCAGAGTTTCTACCGGCGCATTGAATGACCTGGAGCGCACCACCAAACAGGCGTATGCAATGATTGCCTATTTCGGAATGAGCGAAAAGCTGAAAAACGTATGCTACTACGATTCAACAGGAGCATCCGACTATGCTTTTACCAAACCATACAGCGACGAAACTGCCGAATTGATTGACGTTGAAGTCAAAACTCTGATTGATTCGCAATACGAAAGAGCCAAAAGCATTTTGCAGAAACATAAAGAAGGACATACTCAACTGGCTCAATTATTAATCGAAAAAGAAGTAATTTTTTCAGATGATATGGAGTGTATTTTCGGCAAGCGCAAATGGACATCGCGCGCCGACGAATTAATGGCCGAAAACAATGACAAAAAAGAAAAAGAAGAGGAAAAAAAGGAAGAAAATAGTTGATTTACATAAAATTTATCCACGAATTAACACAAAATTAATAGCTGAATTACCTGTAATTTCCGATTTTATAAATTAAATAACCGGCGTTAATTCGTGCAGTTCGCAGATGTAGAAAACAATCTTGCTCCGCAAATAGCACAGATTTTCATGTTATTGAAAACAAGCAATATAAATAGTAAAAATATGCTTAATACAAAAGGTACAAAGAAAAATTAAAACTTTGTGCCTTTTGTATCTTTGGACTTAACAGGATGACGAGTAGGAACAAAAATTGTCTAAAAAACTTGCGTTAAAATGAAAAAAACTGCAATTTTATTTCTATTTTCATTTCATATTTTGTAATTCACAAATATCTTATAATGAAATGTTTAAAGATGATTTTTTCGAGATAGAAATTGACAATGTTGAACCACCATTTTCTAAATTGAATCTTTCCCTGCCTGAATTTAAATTCGATTTGGATTTTTCCGTAAATTCGGATTTTTCAAATTTTCAACCGGAACAAAAAAAATTCCAGTCAGTTGATCTCAAAAACGATATTTTCAATCAAACTCCTCAAAATAACCGTAGTTGGGTTACTCTTTCACACCAGGATATAACCCATCCGGGCTTAGGTTATACAAACACCGTTTCGGGTGCATATAACTTTAAATTGAATGATAATGTGACACTTTCTGCCGGAATGTATGCGGGTAAATACTCCGTAAATGATTATTTTAAAAACGATGCAGGTATCAGCGGAAATATCAGATTAACGCTTTCCGACCATTTTGCTTTGGATTTTTCGGGTAGATATTCATTTAATAAAATGCAATCGGTTTTTGGTTCTTCGATGTTTCCGCAAACAGGTTTTGGCGGCGCGTTGGAATATAAGGCAAACGATACGTGGGGCATTAAACTCGGGACTCTTTACGAATATGACGTAATTCGGAACCAATGGGTGCTAAAACCCTATATTATACCCATGTTTTATAAGAGTTTATTCAAAAGGAAAAAGAAGAAAATATCGGAATTCTATTATTAAAACGTGAAAGTAACCGAAAAAAATGCACATGAATAGCGGAAAAATTCCGTTTTTGACAAGTAAACTCGAATGGAATATAATAAATTGATTTTCAATACGTGTTTTTAATTCAAAAAAAATTATTTTTGCAAAATTCGGTAGCGAATGACGCGTTTTATTTATCTTACCGGAAAATAGTAAACTTTAAAAAATGGAAATAGTAATATTAACTGGTCTAATAATATTTAACGGATTGCTTTCGATGTCTGAAATTGCGCTTGTTTCAGCCCGTAAATCAAAATTGGAGATAGAAGCAAAAAAGGGAAACAAATCTGCCGCTGCCGCTTTGAAGCTTGCCAATGAACCAGACCGGTTTTTTTCGACCATTCAGATAGGAATTACATTAACCGGAATTCTGACGGGCTTATATTCGGGTGAAGCTTTTGCGGGAGATTTGGCAATGATTTTTCAAGGTATCCCAACCCTGTCGCCGTATGCTTATATAATTTCCAAAACCGTTATAGTTATAGCAGTAACCTATTTTACACTGGTTTTCGGCGAACTGATCCCTAAGCGATTAGGAATGAACAAAGCGGAAGGAATATCCATGTCGGTTGCAAAACCGATGATTTTTCTTGCCCGTTTAACCTACCCTTTTGTATGGTTGCTGGCAAAAAGCACGGCGATTATTATGAAACTGTTGGGATTACACAAAATAGACGAAAGCAAAGTAACGGAAGAGGAGGTAAAGGCCATTGTAAAAGAGAGCCTGGACGACGGCGAAATCCGGGAAATAGAGCATGATATCGTCGAACGCGTTTTTAATCTTGGAGACAGGGATATAAGTTCTATCATGACACATCGTACCGAATTAGTTTGTATTGATATTGATGCCGACAAATCAATAGACAGGTTACGTTCCAAAATAATGAACAATATACACAACACATATCCTGTAGTGTCGGGCAGTGTTGATAATATAATAGGGGTAATACATCTAAAGGATTTGTTCGGCGAATCAGGCGCTGATGACTTTTCGTTGGAAAAAATATTGCAAACAACCGTTTATTTGCCTGAAAATATGAGTGTTTATAACGCTTTGATGTACTTCAAAAACGCTCATGTAAAATATGGAATAATTATTGATGAATTCGGTGCGGTGCAAGGCATTGTTACGTTAAAAGACATCATGGAAGCGTTAGTCGGCGAAATACATGAAGAGGGCGAAAATAAGGATATTATCCGGAGGGAAGACGGCAGTTGGCTTATCGACGGTCAGTATTCTTTTTACGATTTTCTATCGAATTTTGATGCCGAATATCTATTTTCGGATAATGACTATAATACCATAAGCGGATTGATACTTGAGCTTTTAGGAAATATACCCAAAGAAGGGCAAAAAATAGAATGGAATAAATTCACTTTTGAAGTGATTGATATGGACGGTGCAAGAATAGACAAAGTACTGGTAACTACTAAAATAAAAGAGTAAGTAATTGGTTAATTAAATGATTAAATTTTATTAGGCTGTAGTTTAAAATAGAGATGTAATCTTTATTTTAAACTGCAGCCTTCTATTATTCTATTTCCAACTATAACCTGCGCTTTCTCATTCCATTTCATAACATTCCAAATTCCGTTCTCTTTCTCCACCATACAAACACACGCCGATTCGGGATGCGGGTTGTGGATAATATCGCGGATAGACTGGTAGCGAAAATACGTGTAAAGGGTTTTAATGACTACTCCGTGTGCAACGACTAAAACGGTTTCACCCTGATGCTTTTTCGCAATTTCTTCCATTTTACCGGAAATACGGCTTTTCAGCATTTCATATGTTTCGCCGTTCAACGGGATGTATTTTTCAGGGTGATTCCAAAAATGGTCAAACGTTTCGGGGTAACGGCTTTCAATTTCGGAATAGGTTCTTCCTTCCCAATTTCCGAGGTTAATTTCACGCAAATCTTCTTCGGGAATAATTTCCAGCGGCTTTTCTCCCCGAATCAATTCTGCCGTCTGCAAGGCTCTGAGACTGGAACTGCTGTAAATGGCGCTTAATTCGATTCCCGACAGATATGCGCCCAGCGCTTTCGACTGCTGTATGCCTGATTCGGTTAAAGGAGAATTGCCCCAACCTTGCATACGCTTTTCAACATTCCACTCGGTTTGTCCGTGGCGGGTCAGATATATTCGTGTCAACTGAATGATGAGTGATTAAGTGATTATTTTTCTTCTATGAAATTGACGGCGAGCCATGCCATGGTGGCTGTAGTCGTTTCCAGTACGTCTAAATCTATGGCAAAGACAGATGAATGCAAGCCGCCGCTTTTTATGCGGTCGTTTTTTGTTCCAACGCGGTAAAAGAGTGAAGGATAAAGCTGGGAAAAATAGGCGAAATCCTCACCCGTCATTTGCTTTTCGAATGTGATTACGTTCTCTTTACCCAAAAAATCCACGGCGTATTTTTCTGCCCGGACAGTCAGTTGTTCATCGTTAATTACGCTCGGATAGCTGCGAACGATTTTTATTTCGGATGTGCAGCCATATTCCGCTACGGTCTTTTCAACCATACCGGTCAACAAATCAAGAGCTTCTTGCCTCCATTTTGTATCTAATGTGCGCATCGTACCGTCGATTTCTACTTTCCGGGGAATTACATTCATTGCGCCTTCTGCTATTAAACGCCCGAAAACCAGCACTGTTTCATCTTTTACGGGAGCTAACTTTGCCGGAATATCTTGCAGACGGGTTAATAAAACGGCGGAAGCAAGCACGGCATTATGGTCTTTCAGCAAAGCTGCATGTCCGCCTTCCCCGTGAATAGTCAGGTAAATTTCATCGACTGCCGCCGAAATCAATCCGGAGCGAAAACCGACTTTTCCCTGTTCTATCAATGGGCTAACGTGTTGAGCGATAACTAAATCGGGCGTAAATCCGTCAAAAATGTTCTCATCGAGCATTGTTTTTGCTCCGCCCGGAAATTTTTCCTCCGCCGGCTGGAAAAGAAACAAAAAAGTGCCTTCCAGCTCATCCTTCAACGAATTGAGTATGTGAATCACGCCAAGCAGCGAAGCCGTATGTGCATCGTGACCGCAAGCATGCATCACGCCTTCGTAATGTGATTTATATGGCAAATCCGTTTCTTCCGTTACGGGTAACGCGTCTATATCAGCCCGCAACGCTACGATTCGCTTTTGCGGATTCTTACAGCGCAAAACGCCTAAAATGCCGGTTTTCGCATAACCTTCCCTAAACGGAATATCCAACTCTTTCAGCTCTTCGCGAATGTATTTGGATGTTTCATATTCACGAAATGCCAATTCAGGATACTGATGCAGGCGTTTATACGAATTTTGTACTAATTTGATATTTTTTCGAGTCAGATCTAAAATTCGGTCTTTTGTTATCATAATTATAGTTGCAAGTGGGATCGTTTTGATTATCAACTACCAATTAAATCTAATCCCTGTTTTCTGTATTTTGGAAATTTTGTTTTTGAATTTTTTATACTTGAAGTTTCTACGTTTACAAACTCTGGTGTTCTTGCTGTTGTTCTCATAAGTAGCATCTTTTTTTAGTTATTTTATCATTGCAAAGATAAAATCTTTTTGTCTCAAAAACAACGCACAAAAAAAATTTGCACATTTGAAAAAAATAAAAAACGTACCCGAAAACTCTCCTGATACGTTTTTCAATATTATCTTATAATCTCTTATTTATATTTATTTCCATCATATCCCCATTTCAGGTACATTGAACCATACGTAAATCCGGCTCCGAAGGTGGAAAGTACCAGTTTGTCTCCTTTTTTCAAGGTTGGTTCCAACTCCCATAAGCAAATAGGGATTGTTGCCGCGGAGGTATTGGCATATTTCTCAATATTAACCATTACTTTTTCTTTTCCGACACCCATCCGGCGGGCTACGGCATCAATGATCCTCAAGTTTGCCTGATGCGGAATGAACCACGCCAGATCGTCGGCAACCAGGTTGTTTCTTTTCATTATCTCTTCCGAAACGTCTGCCATATCGGCAACGGCATTTTTAAAGACCGTCTGTCCCTCCTGATACACATAATGCCAGTGTTTATCAACAGTCTCATGCGTAGCCGGATAAACCGAACCGCCTGCTTTCATGTGCAGATACGGAAAACCCGAACCATCCGTACGGAGGATTGTGTCCATCATGCCAACGTCTTCGGTAGTCGGTTCCACGAGGGCAACTCCAGCTCCGTCGCCAAACAGCGGACTGGTAGCCCGGTCGGTATAATCAATCATAGAAGACATTTTCTCGGCAGCAATTACCAGTACTTTTTTGTGTCGTCCCGATTCGATATAATTGGCGGCATTGTAAAAAGCAGTCAGAAATCCGGCGCAAGCAGCTTGAATATCATAGGCAAATGCGTTTTTTATTCCCATTTTACCGCAAATAATCGCTGCAGTGGCTGGAAATACGTGGTCGGGGGTAGATGTCGCACAAATTACAAGGTCAATTTCATCCGGGGTTGTTCCGGTTTTTCGAAACAAATCTTCAATTGCTTTGCACGCAAGGTAAGAGGTGC
This sequence comes from Prevotellaceae bacterium, assembly GCA_031271815.1. Classification (GTDB taxonomy): domain Bacteria; phylum Bacteroidota; class Bacteroidia; order Bacteroidales; family Paludibacteraceae; genus RGIG9379. Next base: position 132,439 of record JAISVA010000035.1, read on the forward strand.
CAAGTCCTTCCCCTTTCAGTATGCGACGTTCTTTGATTCCGACACGAGTCATAATCCACTCGTCAGTCGTATCCACCATCCGGCTTATCTCTTCGTTAGTCAAGACATAATCCGGAAGATATGCGGAAATTCCGGTAATTACTGCATTCATTTTTTTCATTGTAAAATTTGTTTAATCGGTTACTAATACAGAAAAATAGACCCTAAAAAAGTATTCAGGGACTATAAATCTATAATGTGTTCATACCGTTAAATTATACAGCAGCTTTTTGCTCTACTGCAACCATACCGCGATAATATCCACATTCTCCACATACGGTGTGATAGATATGCAATGCTCCACAGTTGGAGCATACTGCTAATGTTGGAGCCTCAGCTTTATAGTGAGTTCTTCTTGTCGCGCTTCTCATTTTCGAGTGTCTGTGCTTCGGATGTGCCATTTTCTTCTATTCTTTTAATTGTACTTTTAATTATCTTCTATCAAATTTTTCAACCCATCCCATCTCGGGTCTGTTTCTTTCTCGTTTGTTTCGCCTTTTAAGGTATCCAACTCCTCGCCATCGTCAATGAAATCGACGGTACTGTCTTCTTCCCACGCTTCACCGTCATCGTCTTTGCTTGTGGCAACGTGTTTCTTCAGCTTGGAAGTCATGCTCTTGCTGCATTTTCCCGGCGGATGAATGTGTCTTATCGGAATATTCAACGCTACAAATTCATATAAAAACCATGCGAGATTTATCTCTCCTTCCGTTTCTGGAATGACAATAATCTTGTCGCTCTCCTCGTCATAATCTTTTCCGAACTTGACTATCAGTTGATTTGTACATTCAATTTCCTGATCCATATCATCCAGACAACGATCACAAGGAACCTGTACAACGCCGGCGATGTCAAAATTCATTTCAAAAGCCTGCCCTCCCCTTTTTACTGTAAGGTGCACATTCACTTTTCCTTTCTGCACCTCAGGGCCGTCTATGTTTTTAAAAAAATTATTATCCAGCGAAAACTCATACGTGTGAGTCCCGACAGACAATTCCTTTAACGGTATTTTATAAGCATCAAATTTTCCCACTTACTTACAGACTTTTAAAACGGCTACAAAAGTATAAAATTTAATTATACGAAACTAATTCTACGGCTATTTTTTTTCGTTTAATATGATACGGAAAGTAGTTCCCTTGTTTTGTTCCGATTTTTTTACAAAAATTTTACCTCCGTGATACTCTTCTATAATACGTTTTACGAGGGATAAACCCAGTCCCCATCCTCTTTTTTTGGTTGTATAACCCGGTTTAAACACGGTTTTGTATTTGGATTTAGGAATGCCTTTTCCGGTATCCTGCACATCAATATATACCCGTTCGTTGTTTTCGGTTACTGAAATATTAATTTTTCCCTCACCTTCCATTGCATCAATGGCGTTTTTACTGAGATTTTCAATTACCCATTCAAACAGCGGAACGTTTAAATATAAATATATCGGCTGCTGCACATTATAAACACATGAAATTTGGACTTTGTTCGATGTCCGTTTTTGCATATATGCCAATGCATTGTCCAGGACCTTGTTTAATGAGACTTTCTCTTTTTCGGGTTTCGAGCCTATTTTAGAGAAGCGTTCAGCGATTGTCCGCAGCCGGTTTACGTCTTTTTCCATTTCCGGAATTAAGGTCGGTTCCACGTTTTGGCTTTTCAAAATCTCCACCCAGGCAAGCAGCGAAGAAATGGGCGTACCCAGCTGATGCGCGGTTTCTTTTGAAAGTCCGACCCACACGCGATCTTGCTCCGATTTTTTGGCATTGGTAAATACAATAAACAGGATCACAAAAAAAACGGCAATCACGCTCCATTGAACATAGGGATAGTAAGATAACTGCTTGAGCAATGTCGAATCATCGTAATAAAAATAATATTTGGTATCTTCATCCAAACTGATCTCGATCGGCTCGTGTATTTTTTTCCACTCATTTATTTTCTTCCGGAAATATTCTTCTGAATTTCCTCCGTTAGTTTCTACATTTCGGCTTATAACAACGTCGCCTTGCGCATCAGCTACAATCACCGGAATAGTCGTGTTTTCGTTTATGACTTTCGTGATAAACGACAAACCGGTATTATCCTGTACAAAGAATTGGGAATGCGTTGCTTCCGCCCAAAGTTCAATCCGCTGCCTCTCTTCCTGCGCCATATCCCCGGCAAGCCTGTTGGAATAATACATAGAAAACACAACGATTATTACAGCAATAAACGCCAGTGTATATTTTATAATATTTTGATTTTCAGCAAATTTCACGATTCAATTATCTGTACTTTCCTGCATCGCAATCATCCAGGATGCTTAAATAACTTTGGTAGCGAGACTGGCTTATCCGCTGTTCTTCAACGGCTTTCAATACAGCGCAACCCGGTTCGTGGATGTGGGTGCAGTTGTTAAACTTACAGCTTTTCGAGGCGTTAAATATTTCCGGAAAGAAATGTCCCACCTCTTCTTTTTGGAAATCAATCGTTCCGAAACCTTTTATGCCGGGCGTATCTATCATGTAGGTATCTTCATCCAACTCAAACATTTCGGAAAAAGTCGTGGTGTGCATTCCCTTGTTGTGTATGGTCGAAATTTCACCCGTCCGAAGTGATAAACCGGGTGCAATGGCGTTTATCAAAGAAGATTTCCCTACTCCCGAATTTCCGGACAGCAAGGAAATCTTTTCGCTCAATGCTTCTTTTACCGGTTCGATTCCCTCTCCTTTTGCAGCAGAGACGAACAGACATTCATAGCCTATTTGTTTATACAAATGACGAAATGCCTCCAGATATTCCAACTCCTCTGCGGAATAACAATCCATTTTATTCACGATGAGTTTTGCCGGTACCCGGTATGCTTCGCATGTTGCCAGGAAACGGTCGATGAAAACGGTCGAAGTTTTGGGGTAATTGATCGTAACAACCAGCAGCACCTGATCCAAATTGGCAGCAATAATGTGCAATTGCTTAGACAAGTTGGAGGGTTTGCGCACAATGTAATTTTTTCGCTCTCCGATCGCGGAAATCAACCCCTCCCCTTCTTTGTTTACGTCAAAAACGACCCGGTCTCCTACGGCAATCGGATTGGTACTTTTAATATCCCTGATACGAAAACTTCCTTTGATTTTACAATTAATCAACGAACCGTCCGGCGTTCTGACCTGATACCAGCTACCGGTATTCCGTATAACCAATCCGTGCATATTATTCCTTAATAATTTGTCTTTTGGATTTCAAAATACGCCTGAGGGTGTAAACACGCCGGACAGGTATTAGGGGCATTGTTTCCGGTCATAATATACCCGCAATTGCGGCATTGCCAGCTTTGTTTTTCTTCCCGCACGAAAACTTTGTTTTCTTCCAGGTTTTTCAATAACGTCAAATAACGCTCTTCGTGTCCTTTTTCGGAGACACAGATCATGCGATACATTACGGCAATTTCTTTAAAACCCTCAGCCTCTGCCACATCTGCAAAATCAGGATACTCTGCATACCATTCATCGTGTTCTCCGGCAGCTGCTTCTTTCAAGTTTTCTGCGGTTGTCGAGATGATTCCGGCAGGATATTTCGCTGTAATTTCTACCATTCCGCCTTCCAAATACTTGAACATCCTCTTGGCGTGTTCTTTTTCCTGGTTGGCTGTCTCTTCGAAAATGGCTGCGATTTGTTCGTATCCCTCTTTTTTAGCCACACTTGCAAAATAGGTATATCTGTTTCTTGCTTGAGATTCTCCGGCAAAAGAGGTTAATAAATTTTTCTCTGTTTGCGTTCCTTTGATACTTTTTTCCATATTATATTTTAATTAAAAGTTAACTCCTGCCAAAGATAGGTAAAAAGTTCCTTATTTTACAAAAAATAAAAAAGGATTGAACATAACATTCAATCCTTTTCTACATAACCGCTACAGGATTATCTCTTCTTTCTTTCGACGCTGATTTGTTCAACCATCTCGCCGTTTTCAAATTTTCCGGTAATTTTCGTTCCGCTTGCAAACGTGTAAACGCCTTCGCCTTCTCTTTTTCCTTTTTTAAATTCGCCGGTAAATACATCTCCGTTTTCAAACGTATAAACGCCTTTTCCTTCAGGGAAACCATCTACAAATTCGCCGGTATACGAATCGCCGGTAGCGTATGTATAAGTCCCTTTTCCATCTCTTTTACCGTCTTTAAAGCTGCCGACATACTTTGATCCGGTCTTATAAGTATAAACCCCTTGACCGTCTTGCTTGCCGTCTTTGAATGTACCTTCGTAAAACTCTCCCGGCGCAAACGTAAAAGTTCCTTTTCCGTCTCTACATTTTCCAACACATTGAGCATTGGCGCTCATTCCAGTAAAAGCAAGCGCGATTACAAAAAATAAAAACTTTGTTTTCATGCGTAAATATTCTTTTTTGATTGTTTAAAATATAAAAATTCAGTAATCACAAACGTACATAAAATTTTTATTATACGCAAAAAAATTTCACTTACCGATGCAATAATAATCAAATCCCAGCTGATGAAGTTCTTCGTGATCGTAAATGTTGCGTCCGTCTATCAACAACGCGTTATTCATTGACTTTTGAATAACGCCCCAACTTGGCAATCTGAATTGTTTCCATTCGGTAAGTAACAATAGCGCATCGGCATTCAGAACCGTATCATAAATATCAATTCCGTATTCTACTTTATCGCCTATGCGCCTTTTGCATTCGTCCATGGCAACCGGGTCAAAGACTTTTACCTTACAACCGGATTTTAACAATAAATCAATAGTAACCAACGATGTAGCTTCACGCATATCGTCAGTTTCGGGTTTGAATGCCAGTCCCCAGACAGCAATCGTCTTTCCTTTCAGATTTCCGTCGTAATATTTATTCAGTTTATTGAATATCAATGATTTCTGATTATCATTTACCTCTTCAACAGCTTTTAAAACACGCATTTCATAACCGTTTTTTTCGGCAGTCCTGATAAGGGCTTTTACATCTTTCGGAAAACAGGAACCTCCGTATCCGCATCCGGGGTAAAGGAATTTACTTCCGATGCGAGTATCCGAACCGATTCCTTTCCTTACCATATTTACATCGGCGCCTACCAATTCGCACAAATTGGCAATGTCATTCATAAAACTGATGCGGGTGGCCAGCATTGCATTGGCAGCATACTTGATCATTTCGGCGGAAGGTATATCCGTGAAAATAACGCGGAAGTTATTCAGTAAAAACGGTCGATACAGTTTAGTCATCAACTCTTTTGCCCGGTCCGATTCTACACCAATCACTACCCTGTCCGGACTCATAAAGTCTTTTATGGCGGCTCCTTCTTTCAGAAATTCAGGATTTGATGCGACATCAAACGGGATGCTTACTCCTCTTTTGTCTAATTCTTCCTGAATGGCTTTTTTTACCTTTTGGGCAGTGCCGACGGGGACGGTGCTTTTGGTTACCAGCACCAGGTACTTATTCATATTTCGCCCTATCGTGCGGGCTACTTCCAGCACATACTTCAAGTCAGCCGACCCGTCTTCATCCGGCGGTGTTCCTACTGCGCTGAAAACAATCTCCACATCATTCAGATAGCGGGTTATATCCGTTGTAAAGTGTAAGCGACCTTCTTCGTGATTGCGCAACACCATTTCGTCCAATCCCGGTTCATAAATGGGGACTATTCCCTGTAATAAATTTTCTATCTTCTTTTCATCAACATCGACACAGGTTACATTTACTCCCATTTCGGCGAAACAGGCGCCCGAAACCAAACCGACGTAACCCGTTCCTATTACTGCTATATTCATACGTATTTAAATATTTCAAGTTTGACAAAAATATGGTTATTTTATATACCAATCAAACATTTTTTTCACGCCTTCCTCAATATCAATCTTATGATGCCAACCGAGATTGTGTATTTTAGTCGGGTCAGTGAGTTTACGCATCGTTCCGTCCGGTTTGGAGGCGTTAAAATACAGGTTTCCTCTAAATCCGACAGTTGCTTTTACCAATTCGGTCAATTGCTTAATTGTAACCTCCTTGCCGGTACCGATATTGATGTGCGTATTGCGTATTTCGGTTGCGCCTTGCGGAATGGTATCTTTGAAATCTACCTTTTCCATTACATAGACACAAGCATCAGCCATTTCTTCGCTCCAAAGGAATTCGCGAAACGGAGCACCTGTTCCCCAAATTTCGACTTGTGCTTTTCCGTTTTCAATCGTTATGCCATATTTTGCCAACTTGGTTACTATTTCCGTTTCCGAAGCCTCGCCGCCAACATTTTCTACCGGACGCTTCGTTAAATCGTCACGAATAGCTTCCCAGTCATTATTCTCCAAACATTTACCGAGGTATATTTTCCGGATAATTGCAGGCAAAACATGCGATGTTTCGAGGTTGAAGTTATCGTTCGGACCATACAAATTCGTCGGCATAACCGATATAAAATTGGTACCGTACTGCAAATTATAACTTTCACAGGTTTTGATTCCGGCAATTTTAGCGATTGCATACGGCTCGTTGGTATATTCAAGCGGAGAGGTCAGCAGGCAATCTTCCGGCATAGGTTGCGGCGCTTCGCGAGGGTAAATGCAGGTACTGCCCAGAAATAGCAGTTTTTTTACTCCATTCAGATAAGCATTATGGATGATGTTGTTTTGAATGGTCAGGTTTTCGTAAATAAATTGCGCCCGATAAGTATTGTTGGCTACAATACCGCCAACTTTTGCCGCTGCCAGGAAAACATATTCGGGTTTTTCCTTTGAAAAAAAATCGGCAACTGCCACTTGATTCATCAGGTCAAGTTCATTAATCGAACGGCCGATCAGATTTGTATAACCTTTGGACTGTAAATTCTTCCAAATAGCAGAACCAACTAATCCAAGATGTCCTGCTACGTATATTTTAGCATTTTTCTCCATTTCACTCAAAATAATTCAATGTTTTGAACCCGTTATCACGCAAGAAAGCTTCTTTCTTCATCAATTTTATATCAGACTGCATCATATCTTTTACTAATGCCGTCAGGTCGTATTCAGGTTCCCAACCAAGTTTTGTTTTGGATTTGGTTGGGTCGCCAATAAGTAATTCGACTTCGGTAGGGCGGAAATAGCGTTCGTCAACGCCTACAACCTCGGTTCCGATTCTATTTTCAATTGTTGACAGGTATTCAGCGCCAGCTTTCTCAGTAAACAACTTATTATCAACCGATTTTATAATCCCAACCTCTTTAGCATCTTCTCCTGAAAAAGCGATTTCAACGCCCATTTCAGCAAAAGCCATTTTGATAAAATCGCGGATGGTGGTGGTAATTCCGGTTGCAATCACATAATCATCCGGCTGGTCCTGTTGCAGAATCAGGTACATGGCGCGGACGTAATCCTTGGCATGTCCCCAGTCACGCCTGGAGCTGAGATTTCCCATAAACACCTTGTCCTGCATTCCGAGTGCAATGCGTGCGGCGGCGCGGGTAACTTTGCGGGTAACAAATGTTTCGCCGCGCAACGGCGATTCGTGGTTAAAAAGGATGCCGTTGCTTGCGTGAATACCATATGCCTCGCGGTAATTCACGGTTATCCAATAGCCATACAGTTTTGCCACTGCATACGGGCTGCGGGGATAAAACGGCGTTGTTTCCTTTTGCGGAACTTCCTGTACCAATCCGTACAGTTCGGAAGTTGATGCCTGATAAATACGCGTTTTCTTAGTTAAGCCGAGCAGGCGCACGGCTTCCAAAATACGCAATGTTCCGATTCCGTCGGCATTAGCCGTATATTCGGGCGTGTCAAAGCTTACTTTCACGTGGCTCATGGCAGCCAGGTTGTAAATTTCGTCGGGCTGCACATCCTGTATAATCCGCGTAAGATTCATACTGTCGGTCATATCGCCGTAATGAAGGATAAAATTCCGGTTTTCGATATGAGGATCCTGGTATAAATGATCAATTCGATCGGTATTAAACATGGACGAACGGCGTTTCAATCCGTGAACAATGTATCCTTTTTTCAGTAAAAACTCAGCGAGATATGCGCCGTCCTGACCGGTAACTCCGGTAATTAATGCAACTTTTGACATAATGTTTTCGTTTAACACAATATATAATTTTTCTATTTTTACAAATAACTTTCTATCAGTTTAACTCCGGTCTTGGGATTCGGCCGTATTTCAAAATCGCCCATTCCTGCCGGGATTAAAACGCTTTCTCCTTGCATCAGGGATGTTTTCCGGTTGTTGGTCGGAATTAGTTCACAAGAACCTTCTACACACATATAAACGACAAAAGAGTCGAAAAGATGATAATCTTTAGTTGTATTTTTTTTTATATTTAAAAGATTTACCTTAAAAAACTCACAATCAGCGAGTTCAATTGAATTCGAATTAATAAACGAAGTTTCCTGTTTCAGTTCATTTTCGGGACGCACAGCAAAATCCAACGCTTCAACGGCTGCTTCTACGTGGAGTTCCCGCGACATTCCACCGGCATCTTTCCGCCCGTAGTCATACACACGGTAAGTGATGTCCGAACTTTGTTGTATTTCGGCTACTAAAAGACCTTTTCCGATGGCGTGAATACGTCCAGCAGGGATAAAGAATACATCTCCTGCTTTCGCCTTGTGTCGCATCAATACCTCTTCTAATGTATTTTCCCGTACTCGCCTTTCATATTCTTCAATGGAAATGGGTGTCGAGAAACCCGAAACTAAAAAAGCATCCGGTTCGGCATCGATGACGTACCAAATTTCCGTTTTTCCATTGCATGCGTGTCGTTTTTGCGCCAATTCATCATTGGGATGTACCTGTACGCTGCAATGATCTTTGGTGTCAATAAATTTAAACAGCAGCGGAAGTTCGTTTTTATATTTTTGATATATTTTTTCTCCGGTAATTTTACCTTTGTATTGTTCTATCAGTTCGGTTAACGGCTTTCCTTTCCATTTTCCGTTAGAGACGACGGAAATATAATTGGGAACGGTTGAAATTTCCCAACTTTCTCCGATATTTTTCCGGACAGGGGTAATTCCTTTGAAGGCGGATATTTTTTCTCCGCCCCAGAGAATCTCTTTCAATATATTCTTGAATTTTAATGGATACATGAATCGTGATTAATCTTTTTAACGATTAGTGTTCTTTTCAAATCGCATGTCTTCTAACGAAAGTCCGTTGCAGGAAATAGTATAGTCCTTACATTCACCGGTATTTGACAGAAAATAACCTGGCTTTGTTTCTAATTCTTTCAACATTTTCAAAATATCATCCGGAAAAAATATATTTTTCTCGTTTTTGTATTGAGTTTTATTTTTCAAAAAAAGCACAGGAATAATTGTCTTGTTCTTTGCAAAAGGCAAAACAGTGGCTTTTTCTGTCAATCCGGTCAAAAGTTGTTGTGAATCAAGCATTTTATCCTGCCATTTACATTCGCCAACCAACAAATATTTACCATCTTGCGATTCTGCAACAACATCAATTTCAACAGGTTTATCCTTAGTAGGTGTTCCCCAATAATTTGAGGCGACATTAAAATTTACTCCATTAATTGACAAAAACGGAACCGCTTCCCTGCAAAGTTTTTCCCAATGCCACGATACATATCCGGCAAATTGCTCTTTAATACGATTTATTATAACGTTTGTCTGTTCTATTTCAATAAATGAACGGTTAGGCACAACAAATCGAAAATAGAAATTCAAGAATGGATCGGCTATTTTGTACAGACTTTTTTTACTATTTTTAGGATTTTCGTCAAATGGAACAATACGCTCTATATAACCTAACATCAACAGTTTTTCTATTGGTGCAGATAAATGAGTAGCAGGTTTTTCGAGCCGGGCTGCTATTTCCGAAAGGCGGTTACAACCCGCTGCAATCAATGAAAGAATGGTAAATGAATGGACCGTATCGCGCATATCGTCAAGAAACAAGCGCACCGGCTCGTCATAAAGTATTCCTTGCGAATTAAATAAATGATATTCGAGCGCTTCAAAAAGCGTATTTTCAGTCAAACGCAACTCCCAATAACGGGGAATACCGCCCCAAACACTGTATTCTTCAATGGTTTCTACGGCTGTGGTTTTCAAAATCTCCTGCAAATAAACCGCTTTCATTGGTTTGATTTTCATTATCTCGTCTGCTCTGCCAAAGAGTGGTGCAGTACGGTCAAATACTAAACCATGCATCAGCTGCTGAGAAGAACCACAGAGTAGCAGATTGAAATTCAGGCTATCCTTTTTATCCATCAATTTTTGAATAACAGAAGCCAATTCAGGCGCCGTTTTTACTAAATATGGAAATTCATCCAAACACAATGTTATTCGTTTATTCAGACGCAAATTCAGCGTTTCAAAAAGTGTTTCCCAATCAGGATATGTTACTTTATCGAAACTTTCTATTACAGCGCCCAATGTTTTTGCCAGCAAAATACGCTGTTGAGTTGCTTCAGATTGGTCTGCCATAAAATAGCAATCACCAAATGTTAAAACTTGTCTGATAAGTCGCGATTTTCCACAACGTCGCCGTCCGTAAAGCACTACAAAAGCGGAAACATTACGACTTAAAGCCTTTTTCAAACGCTCTTGTTCTGATATTCTATTGACAAATGTCAGCATATTTCTTCTAAATAATTATGTTTGACAAAGATAATGTTTTTACAACATAATTATTCTTTTGTACTTTATAAAATAAACATTTTTAAACTTTCTACCTTTATTTGACTATGACGAATACACAGTTTTAAACCAACAACCGCAACTGAAATTAAACTCGCAATATTTTCATTTGTTTACTACAATTTGTCAATATAGACTCATAATTGAACATTGGGTTGTTATAACTATATTTTATCCTCGTACTGCCGAGCGATGTAATCGCACGATATCCCGCTTTTAAATTATGTATGCAATCTTTCTCGTAATACGTAGATAATAAATTCTGTATTCCCTAAAATATATCGTTTCCACATTCGCTTTGGTTCCTTTATTAATCGATATAGCCATTCTAAACTATTTTTCTGCCACCACATAGGCGCTCGCTTAATCGTTCCTGCAAAAAAATCGAATACTGCGCCAATAGTACCAATATGGCAATTTATATTCAAGTCATTCAGATGTTTATATGCCCATTTTTCCTGTTTTGGAGCAGTCATACCAATCCAAAGCAAATCCGGATTTATAGTATTTACCGCATTAACCATCGCTTTGTTTTCTTCTTCTGAAAATTCCGTCTTATATGGTGGCGAATACGTTTCAATTAAAATATTGGGATAAACTTCCTTTGCTTTTTCTTTAATTAGTAATAACGTTCTTTCCGAACTGCCCAAAAAAAAACATTTTCCACCTTTTTTATTTAATTTATCCATTTCAAATTGGAATAAATCCCAACCTGCAATGCGTTCTATTTTTTCACCACGCAAAAACTTGGCGGCTTTTACAATTCCTGTACCATCAGGAATTAACACATCGCCTTTCAATAATGCAATCGTAAACTCATCATCCTTTTGTGAAACGTTATACGAATGGGCGTTTATGGTGTTTATCAGCAATTTACCTTCAGGTAATGAAGATAAAGTTGATTTTTGTTTTAATAGGGGCAGCGTTTTTATACTTATTTTTGACATAACGAAAAATGCTAAATCTATCAGTGCAAATTAGATGTTTTGTTCGTAATATTTTTTGATTAATTTTTTGGAAAGTATATTTTTGATAATCAATTAAGTCCCTCCACTTCTATCTCAATTTTTCTTTCAAAAATTTTGAGATGTTGCTCTTTTTCAACTACAGAATTAAACCTATCCTTGATTTTTTTAGCAGGAACCCCTCCCCATACTTCACAAGGAGGAATATTTTTTGTTACCACTGATCCAGCTGCAATAACTGAACCTTTTCCTATAATTACTCCTGCTATTATAATTGATCCATAACCTATCCAAACATCATCTTCTACAATTGTTTTATAGGAATCTCCCCTTGGTGAGTCCCAAATTGCTGTATCAACATGATTAATTGTATGATCATCCTTACCTACAAACGCTACGGATTTTGCACATAATATGTGACTGCCAAACTGTACGTCACACTCAATCACACAATTTTTTCCAAATTGGACACGATTACCAAATGTAATATCTTTATGAGGAGAAAATATCGAAACAGAAAAAGGTATCCGTAACATACCGTGACATTTTATCCATGGTCTTAATAACTTTATACGAATAAACGTTCTAAACCAATTGACTATTTTTCTCAAATTAAAAATCCAAATTGGGATATCTGGTCTCCGATTACTACATTGGGTATTCATTTATCTAAATATTTTTGTAAAAAATGTTCTTATCTTCGCAATGAACCTTGCTGAAAGACTATAATAGCGAAAAGCCTGATTAATCAATCTTCGTTCAATAAACAATTGCTGAGGAAATTGTATCTGCACAAATTTCGAATCCTGAAAATCAGTTTTATACCGATTGTACGCATCACAATGAGTTGAATCCTTTATAAAACCACGATTCAATACAAACGACTTTATAGGAGCAATAGCATATTTATGTTGAGCAAATTGAGCATAAGCGAACCTTACATACCATGAATTATTCTTTCCTTCCATATATCCTTTTAACATTTTGAATAAATCAGTTCCTCCTCGGTTAAATGCCTTTTGCTTTCTCTTGTCTTCTTTTAAGCGAACCCAATTTTTAACTTCCCAATCAACACTATTCCAACGATCACACCAAGTAGCCCAGCCCCATGAATTGGGTCTATTATGAAAAAACACATCGTAATGATAATCTGCCGGTTTTCGAACTTTCAAGCCAAAGCCGGAAATTTGAAAAACGTCCTGACAACTACAATAATTATCTAACATCTGATTCATATACGCTAAAAATGATGGCGACAAATATAAATCATCTTCAATAACGATTGTTTTTCCATATTTGTTAATGATTTCAGTAACTCCATCAATTATTGATTTAGCTAATCCTTTGTTTATTTCTGACTCTAATATTGTAATAGTTTTAAAGCCTTCAATCGTTTTTACATATTCGCGCACTTGTTCTACTTTTTCAGTAGCATTTTTCGATTTTGCACCATCCGAAAAAATAAACAATTCACTTTCATTTGCCAAAAAATTTTTTTTCAATGATTCAACCGTTTGTTTCGTCAATTCTAAACGATTATAAACAAATAGGCAAATAGGAGCCAAATACTGATTATTCATAATATATTAAAGAATTGTCATTTATAGAATTTGAAAATAATCTTCGCTATCAATGATTTATAAAAAAAAGGTGGCAATAACAATATATATAACACTATGGATTTCGTTTTCTTATTTTTTAAAAGATCTTTTACCAATGTTGTGTATAATTTCAATTGCTCAGCATTTCGACTTATTAAACGCATCGCATGATATAGTTTTACTATATATTTCTTTTTAATATATTCGAAATATGGATCATTTACATCTGCAAAAACTTTTTTCGAGATAATATACATAGATCGGATACTTTTAGATTTATCGGTAGATTGCATTATTGAATTCGGTACTATGTGTCGGAGATATGTAAATTTAGTAGAAAATGCTATTGCTTTCAATTTTTTCACAACATAAAACATCCATATTTCATCCTCATGAATAATTCCTTCGTAAAAGAAAAGATCATTCTCAACAATAAAACTGCGCTTTATTAATTTGCTGCAAGCATTCATTGGAATATCTTTTTTCATCCGATCATAAAAGTGCATACAAATCCAATTGTTGTCATTCACATATTCCGGAAAATTCTTGTATCGTATATTTTGAAAATCTTTGCTTTTAGGCGGTTGAGGAATGTTTTGCAGATTTCCTTGCACTATTTCCACTTCCGGATATTTTTCAACCAGCGAATACAACGTTTCTATGCAATCGGTTGTTAATTCATCATCGCTATCTAAATAATACAAATATGCTCCGATCGATGCTCGCGTACCGGTATTTCTGGCGCCCGATAATCCTTTATTCTGTTCGTGATGTACAATCTTGAATTCTATATTCCCCTCGTAATGCTGTAATCTTTGTTTTACTAATACAATACTGTCATCGGGAGAACAATCATCGACTAAAATACATTCAATATTATTATATGTTTGGTTAATAACCGAATCAATACAACGGATTATATATTTTGAAACATTGTAAACTGGTACGATAATACTGATTTTAGGTTGATTCATAAAATTAAATTGATTTTTAGGATATTGTTTTAATATTATTTCTTAAGTATTCTATTGAACTGTCTCTTTTTTCCTGTAATTTTTTTGAAACAGCCTCATAATCCATTTCCAACGAAATATCTGAAATCTCGGAATTACATTTTATCGCTTGATTTTCGGCGTCAACTTCTTGCAAAAGGCTAAACATTCTGTCATCGGAAGACATTTTGTCATTAATGATAGAAAAAAACAGTCGTTCAAAGTTTAGAGCAAATGCTGTTCCATGAAACGAATTAGTAACAATCAGCGACGCATTTTGAAACAAAGATAGAAAATCGCAAGGGCTTACTCCATCATGGAGATAAGTTATATCTTTTGTTTCTAATTCTTGAAATTTCTCGAAAGAAAGTAAAACGATATGCAAGCCCGTTTTCTCGCGTACTTTTTTTATAAAATTCACTACAAAAGGATAGGGATTGTAAGCATATTTCAATATGTAAACCAGAACATAAGCTTTTTTTATTTTCAAAGTTGATTTCTGCGCTAATTTCCCCCATTCTTCTTTATTCAAAAGCAACGTAGGGTCTAAACAGATGTCAGCTTTTTTTTGTATTAGATCTGCTATGACTTTTTGCCCGTTACGTTCACGAACAGAAAGGGCCGAAAACTCATTTAATTCATTTTTTAGTTCTTGCAACCGTTTATTTTCGGTCGAAACAGGTCCAAAACTCGATGCATATGAGATTTTTTTCGCTCCTTTGGGAGCAAACGACAAGAAAAAAACTTTGTCTCCTTCCTCATCGTGTACATACCAAGTTTGATCGCTTCCTACCATATATACATCGTAAATGGGCGAGGCTGTAAAAATTTCCGCAGGACTATTATACGTTTGTTTCGACAAATTCAGATGTTCTCTGTAAAAAGCGTTGAAATATTTTTGTTTTCTGATTTGTGCAAAACCTGTATATAATTCCGATGCAAAATGCCGTAAATGAGCTATTGTTGTTTTTGTCGTTTTTTTATGAAATTTATTAGGAAAAATATAATCAATTATTTCACACGAAACACCAAGTTTTTCCAACGCTTGCTGCGTTGCATGCGCTTGCAATACTGAACCATAGTTTAACACTTTGTGCATTGTTATAATGCCGACTGTTTTCATTTTCGTATTTTCTTTATAATTCTAATTGGCAAACACAATATTCCCTCTATCTTAAAAATCATTTTCCACCACACAAAAGAAAAATCTCGTTTGCTTTTTATCATTCTCATTACTACGAAAGACACATAAGCCTTTTTTACATTGCGTTTCATTTGTCCTTCTGCTACGACTTCAAAGGGTTGTTCTATCAGCGTGCAGTTTATCATTGCTTTTATAATTTCGTTTCCTTTTTTGGTAAAAGCCACCAAGGCACTCACGCCTTTTTCATCGTTTTGATAGGTTTTTCCCCACAAATCGCCAATGCGTATATCTGCTGAAGAGGATTTGTATTTATATTTACAGGCATCTTTACAAGCCGGATTACTGCAATAATCACCTAAAAACATTTTATAAAATTCATCGTCTTGTGAAAGCCGGGAATTAAAGACATTTTTTTCGCCGTCAATGTCCATTGCCCACGAGTCGTGCCAGCCGGTTTGTTTATTGCGCCAAGAGGCGTAAGTTACTTTACCTGTAATTTTTTCTACTTGTTTCAAATATTTTTGCCACATCAGCATAGACGGTACGCTATGGCAGAAAAAATCCATCAGTACCACGCTGTCTTCCATTTTCTTCAAACGAAAATATCTTCGTAAAGAATCTATTTGGCAGGGAGTACCGGTTACCAAATATTTTTCATTCTTATTAAACCTTAAAAAAGCGTCAAGGGTATAACTTTGAATATATTTCGAGCCAATAGCTGGAATAAATTCTTCCGCCGTTGATGCTATAAAATGTTCGGCTTGTGTTTTTTCAACGTTGTAACGTACACCGCAGGCTTTGTAACCATTTTCTACTAATTGTTTACCAAGTTCAAACCCAATGCCGCCAGATGAACATTTGCGCCGAACCCCTTCATCACTACTCCACGCTGCATAAGCCTCTATTTTTTCGGGTTTTTCGAGTGATAGATCATTGTTTGCGTATGCGCAAACCGACAGACATAATCCGCAACCTATACACTTTTCGGGTATTACAATTTCAGGCTGATAAAAACCATCTTCATCCAAAGTAAGGGTAATTATCTTATACGGGCAAACTGCGGCACAAACACCACAGCCATAACAGTTCTTTGTATTTGCAATAGAATTCATTTCGATTCTTTGGGAAGATAATAGGTATCTATTTTTATCAATAATACTAAAAAAACGATTAAATGACTATAATCTACTCCAATTATAGACGCCATCGTTTTGGCTAATAAAAAAGCCAGAGGGAAAAACACAAAATACTTATTGTATTTTGTTGCTTCTATGGTGCAAGCAAGCACTAATAAAACAAAAGATAAACAGCCCATTGTTCCATAATCCACCAACAACATAAACCATATACCTTCAAAACCACCAACATAAGACATTGCCGGATGGACATAATCGTGAATATAATTGCGCCCATGCCCCCACCACGGAGTTTGCGACCAATAATCTAATGAAACTTTTAATTGATAGGAACGTAAATCAAAACTGCTCCCTCCTACCTCATCCGTATTTACAATTGTATTTATTACTTCTGACAAATAATCAAAAAAAACACCTCCGCTAACAATCAACAGCAATATAATAGCTACAAAAATAGAAGACTTATAAAAACGCTTAAAAAATAACAACGGAATTGCGCTAAAAACAAAACATATTATTACACTGCGAGTACCTGTAAGAAACACACAAACTGGCAATAATGCCAGCATATACCACCATCTTTTTTTTACAAGCGGTTTAAAATCATAATAAAACTGTAAAAAATAAAACAGATAAAAGACACTAAGGGCAAAAAATCCCAAAGTTGAAACATAGGCAAAAATTGAACTACATCTTTTAAGTCCGAATCGCAACTCCGCTTCCCCCTCCTCCAATGTTTTATCTCCAACAGTACCGGAGCCTACAAAGTTATTATCTACAATGTAATCAATAAAAATATTTTTATTCAAAAACAACTCTATAAAATTGTACACAATAGCTATCACAAACAAAATTGTGATACATTTAAGCAATATTGATAGTTTCTCTTTTGAATTAATCGTATGCCAAAGAATATATGGATATACGAACCACGTACAATAATCAATAAAAATAAATATTCCATCATCTGCCTGATTGACAACCAAAGTACTTACAAATGTAGTGAATGCAAAAAAAACAGACGCTAGTAGTAGTAGTTTAGGATATTTTTCCGTTGGTTTTATGCGTCCCGTTTTTACATTTATCCAATATAAAGGGACAATAGCTAATGACAGAAAGAGGTACATACGTACCCCCGGAAAACCCATCCCCAAGTAATTAAGAAAAAATACAGTAGAGGTCATTAAAATTATCCCTTTTGTAAAATCAAACGCCAAAAGAAGTATAAAAATAAATGTTATAACAAGCAAAATAATATTCATATAGTTTTGTACAATTTAAATATGTGACAAACTACATCGCTCCATTTTTTATTACGATGAGTACTCTTTGTTAATCCATTAATCATAACTTGCATATTCTTTTCTGATACTTATTACAATAGTTTGTTATAAATTTGCGATAATCTAAGCAGCGATTAAGCCATATTTACAGAGTTGTTTGATTTTTAGTTGATTTATTTTGATTTTCGGGTTAATCTCGAAAGTGAGAATAAATCGTTTTAATAGTAACATATTGTAGTACATAGTTTTAAAGTTAGCCATAGAGAACGGTTCACGTTCTGTTTTTCTGTTTTCCAACCATTTTATTTTGGCTAAATTGACGACGGTAAGAGTGGCGTTAAAGTGAAAATTGAGTTTATTTTGACTTCGCGCCCGAACATCTTCAAAACCGCAATGTTGTTTAGCATCTCGATAAAGAAACTCAATTTGAAAGCGAGAACGGTATTATGAAACAAGTTTTACGCCGTCAATTTCGGGGTTGGTCGAAAAGTACATTTTCCGCGCCATTTCTTTGCTCTCTTTGTTGTAAAACACAGCTATTGACAAATTTATATTTCTTCCAAAAATCCTGCAATAGACGATTGCATTGTAAATTTTGAGTTCTTTTGAGTTTAAAACGAGGGAAAAATACTACCTATCCGGTTCTTTTTTGTTGACTTTTCCATCGTATTTTTTGGGTGTACTACGTCTGACTTTGTTCGCCTTTGAAAAGGTAAAACAAAGCGGCGTTATCCTGCAAACGGCTGATAAAATGCAGTCCGCACGAAGTTAAGGCTTGCACAACTTCCGATTTTGCTAAATAGTTGTCGGCAATCATATATTTAGTTAATTCTTTGAAATACAAATGATTTTCTTTGATAATTTGACAATAATACAGCAAAAGAGTTAACGTTGGCGAAAGTTCTTTGATTTTGGGTGTTTGAATGGCGTTTAAGTGAAAGGCAATGTTGTTTGGAATATCCACGGCGGCGAAACCACAAATATCCAATCCCCATTTTTCACGTCTGGCACAGCCGGATTAATACATTTCCAATCCGAAAGTTTTCTTTCCGCTTTTGGATATATAACTTGGGGCAAAAGCCACAATACAGTCTTTTACACGCTCTTTTATCATCGTCAAGTTAAATTTTGAAAATCAAATCGATTCTCGAAATTGATTCTAAAATATTGTTCGCATTTGTCTGAAAAACGTTCCAACTATAAGAAAATTATCTTACCTTTGATGCTCAAAAAACAGATTAATAATTTGACTATAAATTCTTTGCGATTGTTCTTAATAGATTTTTTGCTACGTTGATTTTGCAAAGAATTAATAATTAATCAATGATTTAATATTTTGATAGCTGCTGTTTATCATTCCTTTATGAATCGTCGAAAAGACAACTAAGTTATTTATTCCTAAGTAGTTATACATATTTTTTGAAAGCATTTTTAAAGTTATTTCTCTGTTTTTTAACACATTAGATGAATCTACAACTAAAAGAATCATAAGTGCACTATTCTTGCAAAAATACTCTCTTTCTGCATTATAGTGAATTCCGAATCTTTTTATATCCCTTTAATTGCTGTTTAATTTCAAATCCAATTCTGCCGAAAAGAACATTTCTACCGGACACACTCATCATTACTGTTTGTGGCATAACTTTTTATCCCAGTTGGATTTTCTACATAAGGAAAGTACGCACACAATCCACAATTGGTACATTTATTTCTATCCAAATAAGGTCCATAAATCCATCCTCATTTAAATTCGTACATTCTCTGTACAATACGTTAAACAAATAATTCAAAAACTGCTTCTGTTTATTGTGATACAATAGGTTTATTTCTGCTTAGTCATTTAGCTTAATTCTCCAAAACTTACACAAGTCTTCCAATTCTCTATACGTTCTTTTTTACATAAAAGGATATGACCAATGCATCAAAAAAATGTCTATTTTGTCAATTTTTTCAACCGTTTCTCAAAATATGAATTTAATGAAACAATACGAATTGGATTTGATAGTTTTTATGGGAATTAGTACATTCTCTTTAACCGTAAAAATCGCCTTGACAAACTCAATTTCATTCTTATTATATGCTGAAATAAAGATTGTACCGCTTCAGAAGAACGATTTCTCTTATTCTTAAAAATATTTATCAACAAATAATATTGAAATTTAATAATAGAAAAAGTAATATAACCTGATATAGAGTATTTTAATTTCGACCTAAACTTCAACCAAGATTGATAATAATTCATATTAATCATTTTTTCAGATGACATCGTAATAGAGTCTCCCTTTCTATGAAAAATTGTATATTTAGGCATAAAATATAACTTAATACCGTGTTGAGTCAAGTTTATCCACATAGGTAAATCTTCTATAAAAGGGAATTGTTCATTATAATAATCACACAATTCCAATAATTCTCTTTTCATAAAACCTGTCGGAGCTTCTATCAAATTAAGATTGTTAATTAAATAAGACATTTGATCCCGGGAAGACAGTAAATAGAAAAAAGGTATTTGTTGTATCCTTTCTGTTTCATGTGTAGCATTTGCCCTATATTCATCCAAACTTCCCCAAAAGCAGCATCCTCTGGAAAAAAGTATTTGTACTTGATTATTCTTTTGTATAAAAGAAACATTATCTTCAATACAAGTTTTCATAAAAACATCGTCTCCCGCGATCAACTTAACCCATTCTCCTTCTGCTTTTTTACATCCCCTATTGCAATTTGGAGCAATTCCAGTATTTCTCTCAACCGTTATCAACTCTGTCCTTACAAACCGATCTTTATTTTTCTCAAGCCAATCCTTACAAATTTCTACAGTATCATCTTTAGAACAATCGTCTGAAACTATCAATTCGATATTTCGATACGTTTGTGCTTTTACACTTTCCAGTGTTTCAAGCACATATTTTGAAGAGTTGTAGGTTATGACCACTATTGAAATCAACAAGTTATTATTTTCCATTATTTTCTAAATTTCAAAATTACATTCTTTAACCCCAATCTCTTATCTAATTCTTTAAAAGAATAAACAGAGGAAGCAATAATCAACACACTCCCTACAACATACTGATAAGGATTAGAAATAAATTTAACTGCACAAAAACAAGCAACTCCACATAGCAATTGCAATATAAATATTTTAACAAATTCCTTATCGTAATTGAACGCATATTTCCTGTTGCAAATAATAAATACTTGTATCAAATATATGATGTAGGTTAACAAAAATGCTATTCCCAAACCGTCTAATCCCCAAAACTTATAGCCAACAACATTAAAAATTAGAATGTAAATATTTGCTAATAATTCGTTGATAAAAAACAATTTTGAAGCGCTTTTTGCCAAATATAAAAAAGAAATTGCCCAACTTGCCGCCCTAAAAAACATTCCTAATGCCGCCCACTGAACCATCTCATTGATTGGCGTAAACCGGCTGGAATAAAGAATAACTATAATCCAATAGATAAATACAAAAAACACCATCAAAATCGGTGCTAATATTAATATAGCTACTTCAGCCTGTTGATTAATCGTTTCTTTCGCTAATTGGTTATCGTGCGCCACTCCGGACAAACGCGGATAATAATCTGCCGACATGGCTGTAAAAATTAATCCGACATAAGTGCCAATAATGGCAAATCCAGAATTGTATAATCCTACTTCATCTACCCCGCCGATTCGTCCAATATATATTTTCGTCAAATATGCCACTACTAAGGTAATTATTCCGCTTAAACTCAACATAAAGCCCATTTTAAGCATATCTTTACCTTCTTTCCATATTTCTTTGAATGACAGCTTTATTTTATCAACCAGTACTTTTCGAGAAAAATACCACGACAAAACAAGTGTTACGATAGAGGTTATAATAAGCGCCGGAACAATCCCCTTTACTCCAAATAGATAATAAAGCGGTACAGTTACAATTAATCCCAATAATGCGCCCAATACATTGGCATTTGCCAAATATTTTAGTTTTCGAGTACCTTGCAATATTACATTTTGTCCTGCGCTTAATTGCAAAAACAATAAAGTTACCGACAAAAACATAAAAGCATACGTATAATCTTTATTCCCAAAAGTCAATTCACTTAATAATGGAGCAAAGATCAAAGTAACAAGCATGCCCAATAACCCTGTTAGCCAAACCATTCGAATAAGCGTTGTAACTACAACGCTTATTCTATGCCGGTCATGTTGAGCATCTGCTGCCGCAACATTTTTAACAGCACTTGTCCTTAGCCCAAAATTGGTTAAACTCGTTACCAATCCGGTTGCCACGGTTAATAATCCGACAACCCCCATTCCTGCCGGTCCCAACAATAGAGCAACAAACTTTGACCGTATAACACTAATCAAAATATTGACTATTTGTACGCCTCCAAAAAGACTGGTAGCTTTAAATATTTGGCGATACGAAGAATTTTTGTTACTCATTTTTAATTCGCCCGAACAGATTAATATACATTAACAGTTTTCACTACTTTTTCTACTTCTTCTTTCGTCATTACCGGACTTATCGGCAAACTCAACACTTCATTATGAATTTGCTCAGTAACCGGATATGATTCGTTATTCCATTCCTTATAACACGCCTGCTTATGCGGCGGAATCGGATAGTGAATCAACGTTTGAATGCCGTTATTTGTCAAATATTGTTGAAATGCATCACGCTCTTTTGTACGCACTACAAATAAATGATACACATGTTCACTTTGATTATCAATCTGTTGCGGTAAAATAATTTTCGGATTCGTTACATTTTTGCAATAATAATCGGCAATTTCCCTGCGACGTTGATTTTCGTCCAAAACATGATCAATTTTTACAGACAAAAAAGCGGCTTGTATTTCATCCATACGACTATTGTAACCACTATAATCAAAAACATATTTTTGAGATGAACCATAATTGGCTAATGTACGAACAACTTTTGCCAATTCCGCATCGTGACAAACTACCGCACCACTATCGCCCAATGCACCCAAGTTTTTACCCGGATAAAAACTAAATCCGGCAGCATCTCCCAATGTTCCCGTATTCCGTCCATGCCACACAGCGCCAATAGCCTGTGCATTGTCTTCTATAATTTTTAAATT
This sequence comes from Prevotellaceae bacterium, assembly GCA_031271815.1. Classification (GTDB taxonomy): domain Bacteria; phylum Bacteroidota; class Bacteroidia; order Bacteroidales; family Paludibacteraceae; genus RGIG9379. The sequence goes on from JAISVA010000035.1 coordinate 155,315, forward strand.
ATATTTTTTTACCAAGTCTTCCAATTTTTCACTCCACGCCACACGTCCATAAAGATGTACAATCATGATGGCTTTTGTCTTAGAAGTTATTGCTTTTTCTATTTGGTCGATGTCAATATTATAAGTTTCAATGGAAGGTTCAACCAAAACAGGTTTTAAGCGATTGTCAGTAATAGCCAAAACAGATGCTATGTAAGTATTTGCAGGCACAATAACCTCATCGCCTTCTTTCATTACGCCCGTTTCAATATACGCCCGTAAGATCAATCGCAAAGCATCTAACCCATTAGCCACTGTAACCACGTTTTCTTCCGGCAATCCTTCGAAACGTGCCAATTTGGATTCAAACTTTTTATTTTGTTCTCCTTGCAAAAACCAACCACTATCAATTACCTCGACAGCTGCTTGTTTAAGTTCACCGGCATATTGAGCATTTATTTTTTGTAAATCAAGAAACTTTATCATTTTATCTTATTTATCACAGTTGATTGTCTATTTTTTTTACAAATTTCGCAGGATTACCAAGCCAAAGTTCACCGTCAGGAATATTTTTTGTTACTACGCTGCCGGCCCCTATCATTGCTTTTTCGCCAATAGTAACCCCTCCTAATATAACAGAACCTGCACCAATGGATGCGCCTTTCTTTATTTTCGTTTTTAAAAAAGTTTCCGGATACTGCTTTGAACGGGGATATTTATCATTTATAAATGTAACATTAGGACCGATAAAAACATCGTCTTCTATTTCAATGCCGTCCCAAAGATGCACACTGCATTTGATCGTTACATTATCGCCTATCTTAACGTCGTTTTCAATAAAGCAATGTGCGCAGATATTGCAGTTGTTTCCTATTTCCGCATTTTGAAGCACAACGCAAAATTGCCAAACATTAGTATTATCGCCGATTTTTGTTGACTGAACGTCTGATAAATGGTGTATCCGTTTCATCTTTTATAACTCAAAAAATCTTCATAATTCCTTATATAATCCGTCTCGTTATATTTATGCGAAGCTAAAACCAGGCAAACCGAACCCGAAGAAAAATTGTTCAATTCCCGCCAAAGTCCGGGAACAACCAATAATCCCTGGTAAGGACGGTTTAAAGTGACAGTTCGTTTCACATTTCCATCGTCAAGCATAACGTCAAAACTACCGCTTGCGGCAACGATCAGCTGTTGTAATTCTCTGTGTGCATGCCCACCGCGTTCTTCACCTCCCGGCACATCATACAAATAATATGTCCGCTGTACGTCGAAAGGTATATCTTTATTATTATTTTCAATCACGGTAATATTGCCAACATCGCTATGATGCTTATCCATTTCTATTACTGAGCAATTATATACAGTGGTATTCTTCATTTTTTCAATTCTTTAAACGACGATAATTCTCTTATATAATCTTCCGCATCGTATTTCATAGAAGAAAGTACTAGCGCCAATGAATTAGTCGAAAAATTTTCCATTTGCCGCCAATTCATTGCCGGGATATAAAGTCCATAATAAGAACGGTTCAAGTGATAAACTTTTTCCTCTTTCCCATCGTTTACTATCACGTCAAAGCTTCCCGACAAAGCGACTATAAATTCTTCATTTTTTATATATGCGTGCCCGCCCCGTTTTTCTCCTCCCGGAACGTCGTATATCCAATGGCAACGCTCAATCTTGAAAGGGATGTGGTTTTCGCTTTCGATAAAAGAGAGGTTGCCCCGTTTATCCAATATTTTTGGCAAATTGATTATTTGTTCTTTTTTACTCATGTTCATTCATGTCCTTATAGTCTAGTCAAAACCTTTATAGCATTGATATCGTCATACATGTCAAAATCTTTTATTCGCAGTATTTTCCAAGGCTTCGCCAATGTCGAAAACTTATCCGGCACACCAACTCTCAAAATGTTCGTTTTTTTGATAAAAAATTAACTAAAAAAAGCCTGTTTAATTTTCTTGATAATTCCCTTCAATGAAATTTAAACAGACTCAATTAAAACCTTATACTACTTCCCCGTAAGTTCCGTATTTGCCGTATTTGCCGTATTTACCTGCCAAATCAGAGCCTTTAACTCCATTTACAACCATCGTAACGCGTGGTAATTTATCTTCTGCCGAAATGTCATTAATCATCTCGAACAGTCCTTTGTTGGTGTAGTTGGCACGGCAAACATAGAGTGTCATATCGCCAATTCGTGATAAAATTAATGTGTCGATAATCGCCCCGACAGGCGCTGTGTCGATGATAATATAGTCATAAACTGCTCTTTGCTGCTTTATTAATTTATCCAACGAATCTTTCGACAATAATTCAGCTGGATTCGGAGGTGTTATGCCGGCAAAAATAACATCTAAATGAGCATACCCAGGTACTTTATGTGTGATATTTTTTACCTCTTTTTCCGAACCGACAAGATAATCAACCAATCCTACTCTTGAAGGAAGCGCAAAAGCATCTTTCAACCGGGGATTACGAATATCCATACCAATCAGCAGCACCTTTTTGTTCAGAAGCGCGAAACTTTTTGCAATGTTAGTCGAAACAAATGTTTTTCCCTCTCCCGGTACGGACGAAGTAACCAATATTACTTTTTTATCCGGATCGTCGAGCATAAAACCGATGTTTGTTCGTAACGATCTGAAATATTCGTCGGAAATACGTTTTATCTCCGCCGTTTCTTCATTAATCAACGGAATTTCGCCTAATATCGGCAATTTCGTCAATCTCTCTCTCTCTATTTCCGAACGGGAGTCAAAATGCACTTTCAACAAATCCTTCAAATAAATTATTCCGGCAGGTATCAAGATCGCAATAAGTATTGCTCCGAGGAGGATAATCATTCTGCGTGGAGAAACCGGATTCGAATCTGCCAACGTTTCATCAATAATTCTTGCTTTATTGGTAGTTGCAGCCATTGCCAGCGCATTCTCTTCGCGTTTCTGGAGTAACATCAGGAAAAGAGCCGATTGAATCTGGCGCTGGCGGTCAATTTCTACAAACTGCCGTTCCTGGGTCGGAACGTTACCTATCCGCCGTCTGAAATCTTCTGCCTGTTTATCTAAATTTTCACGAGTAATCAACAAACTCGATTCCACATTTTTAACCAATGACCGTATGTTTTCATACAGGGAACTGATCAAAAGGTTTTGATTTACTACCACCGGATTCTTTTCGGAAGTTGTGCGAAGTAACCGGTTTCGCTCAAGCAATACTTCATTGTATTTATTGATTTGGGATAATAATCCTACATCCGCAATTCCAATATTGGAGGGCAATACCGTCTCTGCATTTTCGGAATTGCCGACATATTCATTTAAAAAGCGGATCAAATTAAGCTGAGTTTCATTTTCCACTCTTTTACGTTCATACTCAGTACTTTCGCGCAGGAACAACTCCGAGTTTACCTTTATTTCGGTCAATCCTTCTTTTCTCTTATAATTCTCAAGTTCTATTTCGGTTGTTCCCAATTCTTTTCCGATTAGCAGGATTCTTTCTTCTATGAATTCTCCTGTCCGTTCGGCTATTTTATTTTTGTCTTCTACGGCACTCGCATTGTACTTTTCGATTAATTTATTTAAAAAATCCTCTCCCCGAAGCCTGTTGGTATTTTTTAAATTCAATCTAACAACAGAAGAGTTTTTATTTACCGGAGCAACGGAAAGTGCACCCAAATAACCTTTGGCAACGCTAATTGGCGACGATATGGAAATTACAATATCTGAGATTTCATTATCAGGATCTATCTCGATATCCGACTGCAAAAGATGCAATTTTCCATACGGAGTTTTCAATACGATAGGAAAAGAAGAATACACTGTATCTGAAATAATTACATCATCACCATCCGAATTTGTCGTTTCAGCCAAAACGGAAACCTGATCCGTATTCAAGTCATTCAATGAAATCCGTACCGGAAAAAAACGTTCGGAAAAATTAATTGAAGAAATATCCGCCAATACCGGCGATGATTTATACAAACTTCTTTTTCTTCCTAAAAATCCGGTTTCTACATAATTAACGTTCAATTCCAAGTCCTTTATAACATCCCTGATTAACGATTTCGATTTTAGCACCTCTACTTCATTGTCGGTACTGGTTCCTCCCATCAGGTTCATTCCTTCAAACAAACTCAACTCGCTCGCCAAACCCGCTCCTTTCTTTTCGTCATTGATCATAATGACCGACGATATGTTATATTCGGGCATAGTTACCCTAAGATAAAACAGCGCCAGCAAAACGCAAATAAAACCGGAGAAAACAAACCACTTCCAGTGGACTAAATACCGAAACAAGATTTCTCTCACATCAATTACGTCTTCTTCTTTTTCTCCTTTATATTTTTCTTCCATTATGATGAGTTTAACAAAATACTAAAAATGAACCTGTTTATCTCGCAAGGGTAACGATAAAAGTCGCCAGTGACACCAATACCCCGGTAGCCGATATCCATAGGCTGGTTGTTGTACTCACTTGACTATTACGCGCTTTTGCCTTATTCGGCTCCACATATAAAATATCATTCTGTTGTAAATAAAAATAAGGAGAACGAATAAGCTCGCTATCATTCAAATTGATGATAATAATCTCCTTCCCTCCGTCGGCATGCTCCCTTATCAATTTCACATTTTCACGCTTTCCGAATATTGTCAAGTCTCCGGCCAAGGCAAGCGCCTCCAGAATATTCACTTTTTCATTTACGACGGTAAAGGTATTTGGTCTGCCCACTTCTCCCAATACCGATATTTTATAATTCACAAAACGAACGTTAACCAAAGGCTCTTCTTTTAAGTAAGTCTTCAACTCCTGTTTCAGCAAATCCTCCAGTTGAGTTTTGGTTTTCCCCATTACTTGAATTTTTCCCAGTACGGGAAAATCAATATTTCCTTCGTTATCAACGAGATACGACTGCAATACGGGTTGAGAGGTAAGCGAATTTGTTTGGGTTGCCGCCAATGGCATTGTGAGATTAAAAGGCAGGGATGCTTCTTTGTCGAATGTCGTTACCGTGATAGTCAACAAATCTTTCGGTTTAATCCGTGCGTCATAGAGACTATCCAACTCGGAATTATATTTAAAATTTTCCGCATCCTGCAAATAGGCAATTGTTTTTGTCGAACCGCAAGAGATAAAACCTGACAATAAGAAAAGGTAAAAAATGAGGCGAAATTCGTTGGAAATTATGTGTTTAACTTTCATCCTATTAAATATTATTACTACACAGATCATACAAAGTCACAAAGATAACAAGAAATACAAACATATACAAATCTTTAAATTTTTCTAACACGGCAACTCGTTAAGTACATTATACTCCGACCCAAAAGCAAAATAAAATCCAACATCTTTGCTTTCTTTCAACTCAATGTAATAATTATCATATTTCCAAACTTTGGGAGCGATCATTTCACACCGGTCATTGCATACTTCCCTATACACATTAAACAAATCTTCATCATCAAAAAAGAGAAACCCGGCACAACAAACACCACTTTTCTTGTCTATCAAGCAAGTCAGCGTACTCTGATTGAGCCTTATCTCCAGCAACATATCTTCATCTAAACCAGGAAGATCGGTTACTTGATTTTCGGGGAAGTGCTTTTTGATTTCATCCTCAGTACAATTCAGGATCAATCGTCCGTATTGAACAAATGCGGAAAAATCATTTTCTAACCCAATGATTTTTTGTTTCATAAAATTTCACTTAACTATAGTAGATTATAGTAATTCCACGTATATTGCTAAAAAAAGAGAGAACATCATAAAAGATACACTAAGACATTCTCTCTTTAATTATTTTGTGCTCTCCCTCTTGGACTTGAACCAAGGACCCTCTGATTAACAGTCAGATGCTCTAACCGACTGAGCTAAGGAAGAATTTGAAGTTTTTATGGAACGGCAACTCAAACCGTTTTGGCTCTCCCTCTTGGACTTGAACCAAGGACCCTCTGATTAACAGTCAGATGCTCTAACCGACTGAGCTAAGGAAGAATATTTTTTTGAAATGCGATTGCAAAAGTAATAGCTTTTTTTAAAATATGCAATATATTTGCAGAAAATTAATCGATTTTTTACAATGAAAAAAATATTAGGACTTGGCAATCCACTTGTGGATGTGCTAACTAAATTAAAATCAGACGAATTTCTCCAAAAATTCTCTTTACCGAAAGGAAGCATGCAGCTGGTAAATTCGGATATTTCAGGGAAAATTGCCGCCGAACTGGAAGATGGAAATCGTTTTTTAGTTACCGGCGGTTCGGCCTCTAACACAATTAACGGCTTAGCCAAGCTGGGTGTTACGGTCGGATTTGCAGGAAAAACCGGAAACGATGAGATAGGCGCTTTTTTTCAGGCAGACTCTGAAAAAAACGGAGTAAAATCACATTTAATTCAAAGCGATTCTCCTTCGGGAGTTTGTATTTCGCTGATTTCTCCCGACGGTGAAAGAACTATGGCAACCTGCCTGGGCGCGGCATGCGAGATAACGGCAGATGACCTGCGGGAAGAGATATTTTCCGGCTACGATTACTGCCACATCGAAGGTTATTGGGTGTTAAACCGGGATTTAATCCTGAACGCTATGCAAATGGCAAAAAAAGGCGGATTAAAAATTTCAATGGATTTGTCAAGCTACAACGTCGTGTCCGAGAATTTAGACTTTTTGAAACAGCTTGTGCGCGATTACGTAGATATTCTTTTTGCGAACGAAGAAGAAGCGAAAGCATTTACCGGAAAAGAGCCGAGGGAAGCGCTGGATGAGATTGCCGGTATTTGTGAAATAGCAGTGGTAAAAGTCGGCGCACAGGGTTCCTATATAAAAAAGGGAGAGGAAATGCACGAAGTCGCGGCTCTTCCCGGTGTAACTTGTTTAGATACGACTGGTGCGGGCGACTTATATGCCTCCGGATTTCTTTACGGACTTACTGAAGGATTACCGCTTCAAGAATGTGGAAAAACAGGTTCGCTGGTTTCCGGAAACATTATTCAAGTAATCGGCACAAAGTTGGATGACGAAAAATGGGAAGAAATTAAACTTATAATTAATTCAAGTTGCCGGTTGATTTCAAGTCCGAAATAGAAATTATTTTGAGATATATAAATAGCAACTTAAATGAATTAAAAGATAATGCGTTTTCACAACAAAAAAATTGTAATCACCGGAGCCACTTCGGGCATAGGATTAGAGCTGATCAAGCAGCTGCAACCCTTTCATCCGGAAATTATTGCCGTAGGACGGGCGATTGAAAAAATCCCTGCCATACCCCGCGTTTACCCCTTTGCCGCAGATATTTCTACGCAAAAGGGAGTGGACAGTGTTTTTGATTTTGCCCTTGAAAAATTTGGAAACATTGATATTTTCATCGCCAACGCAGGCTTTGGTTATTACGAAAAAATCAAGTCGCCCGATTGGGAACACGCCGGGCGGATTTTTTCTACCAACGTCCTCTCTCCTATTTTCGGACTGGAAAAAATGCTGGAAATCTGCAAGGAGCGCGAATTCACGTATGCCGTTACCGACTCCGGATTGGGACGTGTTTACATGCCGGGATACGCACTTTATTGCGGAACAAAATATGCGCTTCACGGTTTCGTAAGCTCAATGCAGTACGAATTGCCTGCCAATGCACACCTTTGCACAATCTATCCGGTAGCTATGGAAACCGAATTTTTCAACCGCGCAGGAGGCAAAAAAATGCCGCGCCCTTTTCCCACTCAAAAAGTAACGACTGCCGTGAGAAACATGCTGAAGGATTTGCAAAAAGAAAAACAAAGCAGTTATCCTTACCGCCCGTTACGCTTTCTCATTTGGCTGTCAAACGTTTTTCCGTTTCTTTTAAAAACGAATAACCGGATGGAAACTAAGAAATTAAACAAGTTTATAGACGATTAAAAATTCAACTTTTTTTGATAATTGCTTTTTTTCAAAACATTTTTTCATTTTCCCAAGAGAATTAATAACTTTGTTTTAATTATTGTAGAAGAAAGAGTTATAAAATCAGATGGCTGCAGTTTAAAATAGAGTTGTAATCTTTATGAATTTTCTTGATACTCTTCGTATACAGACAGCCCGGAGGGCTACATGTGAATAACCCCGTGCAAGCGGAGCGAAGCCCGGGGGGTAGAACGATGCTCTCAGCCACTACCCGGAGAGTAGAACAACGAAGCAAATACAACATTCAGCCCTCCGGGCTGAATGTATACGAAGGTTTTCGTAAATATGTGTAGTTTGTTACGCTATTTTAAACTGCAGCCAATCAGATCTCTGACCTGCCTGAATAAGTTAGTAAAACAATAGAAAAGTTAGTAAAAGAAACAAAATAAATTTGTACAAGCTTAGCAAAAATGGAAATAGAAATAAACAGCAAAACATATCAGATACCCGAAGGGCATACGCTGTCCAATCTGTTGGAAATATTGGAAACTCATCCGTTAGGAACCGCCTTTGCCGTAAACGGGAAAGTAATTAAAAAAGCCGATTGGGAGAATTTTATTTTAATGGAAGGAATGAAAGTAACAATGATCAAAGCCGTATGCGGAGGATAAAAAGATGAAAAAAACGCTTCATCCCTCGCTTATTGGTTTTCATTCGCCATTAGTAATAACCTCACCTTTTTTTCTTCCTAACGAGGCTGAAGACATCATTGCCCTTCTGGATGCCGGATTGGAAGTTTTGCATTTACGAAAGCCCGATGCTACAAAGCATGAGTATGAGTGGCTTCTTAATTCCATTCCTCGGAAATACCATAAAAAAATGATGCTGCACGATTTTTTTGAACTGGCTGAAAAATATGATGTGCGCGGTGTACACCTCAACCGGAGAAATCCGGCATACAACGGAACAAAAAACCTCAGAATCAGCAAATCCTGCCATTCGATACCGGAACTGGGAAAGATTGACCGGTATGATTACGTTTTTCTAAGTCCCATTTTTAACAGCATTTCCAAAACCGGATACACATCTCCATTCTCCCACGAGGAACTTCGAAAAGCCTCCGATTCGGGTTTAATCAACGAAAAAGTAATTGCACTTGGGGGAATCGACGCAGATACATTGCCGTTGTTAAAGCCTTACAAATTCGGCGGAACTGCGGTATTAGGTGCAATATGGAATATTTCTCTCTCTCCTTCTGCAGAAAAAAACTCAAAAAAGATTGTTGAAGGGTTTCTTGCAATCCGGAGAAGTTGCCAAAATTAATTACAATTCACTATTATATATTGATGTATTGCACGGATTTTTTCTCGTAACGGAATGTCTCCTCTTAAAATCACGGTTTAAGACAAATGCCATTCCGAAAACGGATTGCGAGCCAGACTGGAATTAAAGTACCGCTTGTCGTCCGAAACTTCTTTTCCAATCCATTCGGGTTTTTCAAACGATTCATTTTCGGCGTTCAGTTCTATTTCGGCTACAACCAACCCTTCATTTTTGCCTGAAAACTCGTCTATTTCCCAACATTTTCCGGCATATTCGATCTTGTAGCGTATTTTTTCGACAACCGGGGTTTGACTTAATTTCAAAAGTTCCCGGGCATCCTGTTTCGGAATTTCGTATTCAAATTCCTGCCGGGAAATTCCCTTTGTTTTGCTCTTAATCGTCAAAAAAGCTTTTTCGCCCGCTATCCGTACCCGGACGGTGATTTCTCCCGGCCGATTCAAATAACCTTGTGCATAATGGGTCCCGACGGCATTTTTCTTCCAGGAATCATCTTTCAGCAAAAATTTGCGTTCTATTTCAATATTCATTTTCTTGGTTATTTTAAATATGAAGACACAAAGAATACAAAGCTTTTTTAATTTCTCTTTGTATTTTTTGTGCCCTCCGTATTATTTATTTTATTTTTTAAATAATCTCTATCCCCTGTTCCGCGCTAAGCGCCAAACCAACATCTTTCAATTTGAATTTCTGAATCTTGCCGCTTCCGGTCAATGGGAACTGGTCGATGAAGAAGACGTATTTCGGTATTTTGTGGCGGGATATTTTTCCGCGGCAGAAATCCTGTACCTCTTCAGGCGTCAATGTTGCACCTTCTTTCAGGATGATGAAAGCGCCTACCTCTTCGCCGTATTTTTTTGAAGGGATTCCTGCCACCTGTACGTCTTTTATTTCGGGCATGTGGTATAAAAATTCCTCAATTTCGCGCGGATAGACATTTTCTCCTCCTCGGATAATCATATCTTTGATGCGTCCGGTGATGCGGTAATAGCCGTTTTCGTCTTCGATTGCCAGGTCGCCGGAGTGCAGGAATCCGTCCTTGTCGATTACTTCGGCGGTGGCAGCCGGATTTTTATAGTAACCTTTCATCACGTTGTATCCGCGGCAGCAGATTTCACCCTGCTCGCCCGGTGCGCAGTCTTCGCCGGTTTCCGGATTGACCACTTTTACTTCGGTAAACGGATAATCGCGACCAACGGTAGTGCACCTCAACTCGAACGAATCTTCGATGGTTGTCTGCGTCATTCCCGGCGAAGTTTCCGTCAAGCCATATACGCTTGTGATGGTCATAAACATCTTCTCGCTCACGGCGCGCATCAGTTCGACCGGACATAAAGCGCCGGCCATAATTCCGGTACGCAACGAACTCATATCGAACATCTCGAACATCGGGTGGTTCAACTCGGCAATAAACATCGTCGGTACTCCGTAAAGCGCCGTGCAGCGTTCCTTGTGAACGGATGCGAGCACAACCAGCGGGTCAAATTTTTCGACCATTACCTGTGTCGAACCGTGCGTAAGGCAGTTCATCGTTGCCAGCACCACGCCGAAACAGTGGAACAAAGGCACGCAAACGCACAGTTTATCGTCCTGCGTGAACTTCATATTTTCGCCGGTAAGGAAACCGTTGTTGGCAATATTATAGTGCGAAAGCATTACTCCCTTCGGAAAACCGGTAGTTCCGGAGGTGTATTGCATATTCACGATGTCGTGGCAGCTGGTGTTGCGTTTTGCTTCAATCAGCTTGCTGTCTTCGACGTTTTTTCCCAAGAGCAGTAATTCGGCGGTATTATACATTCCGCGGAATTTTTCCTGACCGATATAAACCACATTTTTCATTTTCGGGAAACGCTTGCTTTTCAAGTGTCCGCGCTGGGAAGTTTTCAATTCGGGCAACATCGTATAGGTCATATCCACATAGTCGCAATCCCATGTTCCGTCGATGATACAAAGCGTGTGCATATCCGAATTCTCGCACAGATACTCCAATTCGTGCTGCTTATAGTTTGTGTTTACGGTAACAAGCACGGCGCCGATCTTGGCAGTGGCATAGAGGAATGTCAGCCAGTCGGGCACGTTTGTCGCCCAAATACCCACGTGGCTGCCTTTTTCTACGCCGATTGCCATTAAGCCTTTTGCCAACTCGTCCACCCGCCGGTTGAACTGTTTCCAGGTAAAGCGCAGGTCGCGGTCGGAATAGACAATATATTCTTTGTCGGGAGTTGTCTCTGCCCAGTGTTCGAGCCAGTCTCCTAATGTTCTATCTGATAAATGCATAATTTTTAGTGATAAGTGATAAAGTGATGAGTGATTAGAACGGAGCGTAAACTACTGCCAGGATTTTGGCTGCTTTTCCGTCTTTTGCGTGCACATGGTGTTCAACAATCGAATCATAGAAAATACTGTCGCCTTGTGCCAAGGTGTAAACATCTTTTCCGTAGCTGATTTCGACTTCGCCTTCCAACACGTAAATAAACTCTTCGCCTTCGTGTGCCGACAGGGTAAACTTGTTTTCCTTATCCGGCAAAATATCAATAACGAAAGGTTCTATGTGGCGACCCGACTTGTGCCCGGCAAGTGAAAAATATTCCATGTGCGTACGCGCATTTGTTGCACCGCCCGAAAAGCTGATGCTCTCTTTTTTCGTTTCCTTACGTGAAACAACCGGGCCCAACGCGTCATTATCGTCCAGGAAAGTACCTAATCTTACGCCCAATACGCGCGCAATTTTAATCAGCGGCGCCAATGACGGCAGGTTTTCACTCTCTTCAATGGAGGTTATTTGTGCGGTTGTTAAACCTGAACGTTCCGAAAGTTCGTCTAATGAAATATTCTTCGATTCGCGAATGGATTTGATTTTTTTGCCTACAATAGTACTGTCCGACATGATAAATAATTTTTACGTTACATTAAATGTTTACTTTTCGACTGCAAAAATAGATAATTTAACGGAAAAATCAAATAATAAATTAAAAATTAATAGAAAATGGCGTCGTTTTTTTATAAAAAGTAATTTTTACACCTGTAATAATATGAATTTCATGGAAAATCTGTGTCAAAAGATATTTGACCGCGAATTAAATGAATTAAAACGAATTATTTAATTTATCCTATTGCAAATTACAGACAGCTCAACTATTCATTCGGTGAATTTGAGGAATTTTAATGCATTTAATTTATTTTACCATTAGAGCAATTTTACCATAAATACATCACGTATTCCGAATTTATTTTAGATATAAACTAAAAAATATGTTACTTTAATTGTTAATTATTTGTATAATATTTTTTTTATTTGTTATTTTATTTAATTTTGCACTTTTATAATACTTGTACTTGTGATGATTTTATTAGTGATTGTTTGTATATAAATTCAGGTAAAAAACGAACGATTATTGACTATATAAATAAAATATTAAATGGAAAATTACACACTTAAAGATTTTTCATTGGAAGCTTTGACAACCGATGTGTTGGACAGGGCAGAGCAGTTTCAAAAATGGATTGCCCAGTGGGAAATCAACCCTTGTTGGGCGGAATCAGAAACCGCAGTAAAGCCGGAAATGATACTGAAAGACGAATATTCTCAGAAGACACAGCAAGTAATCTCGTTTATCTCGAACGATTATTTGGGCATGTCCCAATGTCCGGAAACCATTCTTGCCGGTATTGAAGGATTATTGAAGTATGGCACCGGAGCTTGCGCTTCGCCTATGATTGGCGGTTATTTAAGCATACACAAACAGTTGGAAGAGGAGCTTGCCGCTTTCACGGGGCAGGAAGCCGCTCTTGTTTTTTCGTCGGGTTTTGGGGTGAATATAGGTGTGTTGAATGCCCTGCTCGGAAAAGAAGATATTGCTTATGTTGACCTGCAGGCGCATCGCAGCGTGTTGGACGGGCTTTTCAGGACAAATGCCAAAAAGATAGGACACAATAAT